>CAZNTN010000008.1:0-132084 GCA_964575995.1 uncultured Melioribacter sp.
GTTTTGGGGCTTTTTTGTTTCTGTAAGTTTGAAATATCACTCTGATTTCAGAGATAAAGTAGTAACATGCCCAGAATCTTTCAGTATCAGAGTAAAATCAAAGCAGCCGTTCTTACTTGTAATCAGTCCCGACTTGTCGGGACGGGTTCGAGTCCCATCGCCAGCTCTCGAAAAGCCTCAAAACACTTTGTTTTGGGGCTTTTTTGTTTCTGTAAGTTTGAAATATCACTCTGATTTCAGAGATAAAGTAGTAACATGCCCAGAATCTTTCAGTATCAGAGTAAAATCAAAGCAGCCGTTCTTACTTGTAATCAGTCCCGACTTGTCGGGACGGGTTCGAGTCCCATCGCCAGCTCTCGAAAAGCCTCAAAACACTTTGTTTTGGGGCTTTTTTGTTTCTGTAAGTTTGAAATATCACTCTGATTTCAGAGATAAAGTAGTAACATGCCCAGAATCTTTCAGTATCAGAGTAAAATCAAAGCAGCCGTTCTTACTTGTAATCAGTCCCGACTTGACGCATATGCGCAAAAGCGGGACGAAGCATTACGCGCCTTTTATTTAAGCGAATATTTTAAGTGATGACGAGCGACTGATGAAAATCTAGAGAGGAAGCACGCAAATTATGAGCTACCTTTAAAAAAGTATGTAACTACAATTGGGGATAAAAAAATGCATCACGAATAGCTGAATCTGTTATTACAATTCAATATATTTGATACATCAAAAAAGGGGTAGTTTATGGCAATCTCAAAGAATCACATTTTCACATTTCTGTATTTATTTCCAATATTATTACTTGCACAAGTATTGAAAGTAGAGAAACTGAATGGACCATACGGCGGGGCTTTTCGGTCTATTGAATTGGATAGTAAAGGCAACATGTTTGTAGCATGTGATGGCGGATTATTTACTTCAGTTGATGATGGTAAGACGTGGAAAGTAATTATAAATAATTATTACACGTCAAATTTTGTTAGCAGATTATTTAAGGGTACTGATGGGAATCTTATATATCAAAAGGGTACTGGATTATATAGCACAAAGAATGATGGATACGCAACACACATAGGAAATATTAATGAAGGAAGTTTGTTTGGAGTTGACTCAAATGGACAAATGTACTTTACAAAGTATCCGGGAGGAATATTTGTTTCTAGTGACAGTGGGAATACATCAAGAAAGATACGCGACACAAATAGATGGGGTACGGATTTCCTCGAATTGAAAAATAAAAAGATTGCCTATACGCATGGCGCGAATTTAGAGCTATCAACTAATAGAGGTAATGATTGGATAACAAAACAACCGGTAACAAATGATCCGGGAATTGGATGGACTCTTGCCAGTGATTCAAATGAAAACTTATTCTTATGTACCGGTAAAGAAATATTACGGACCAATGATAATGGAAATACTTGGACAAACTTCTCAAGTCCAGCACAATATCCTTGGTCGATTTATATCAATAGAAAAGATGAAATATTTATTAGTTCTCAATTGAAGATATATAGTAGTACTGATTACGGAAAAAGCTGGAATGATACTGGAATAAATGATTATGCTTTGAGTTACGCGGAAGATCAAACGGGGAATATGTTTGTAGGAACTTTTCACCATTTATTTAAGAGAGAACCAAATAAAAGGAATTGGTATGAATTTGATAATGGAATCAGCCAATCTAGAATCAATTCAATAATAATGCGTGATAATAATTTATTGATAATGACAACAAAGGAATTGTATAAATCTCAAGATATGGGAAAGACTTGGAACAGAGTATATACTGCTGAATACGGTAGCTCGAGATTTTATGATTTTAAAAATAAAGAGAGAATCTTTGCATATATCGATGGACCAATAAACTACTCTGTAGATTATGGCACAACGTGGACAAGAGTTAACACAAATTTTCCATACGATAATATTATTGATTATGTAATAACAGATAATGATGAAATTTATGCTGCGGCAAACCGGAATACACTTAATTATTCAAGTGATTTTGGTAAAACATGGATAACACTTTGGAAAGGTGAGGAGAACTTTAGCTTTAGTGACTTGAGTTTAGATAAAAACGAGAATTTATATTTTGGTTATGGAAAGAACCTCTATAAATATGACAAAACAGAAAAGAGAATTTCAAACGTAGGATATTTTGAAAAAGGGACAGGAAAGATATTGGTTAGTCCTTGGGAAACAATTTATGCATTAGCACCAGATGGATTATACTGTAAGGCAAATGAAACCGGTTGGAATAGGGTAATCGAAAACATTAGTTATGGTTATTCGAATACTTTTGAGATTAATAAACAGCTGCAGATAATATTATTTAATGGAAATGCAATTTTAATCAGTTCTGATCTTGGAAAAAGTTTTGAAAGGTACAACTTTAGCCCTTATCTGTTGAGTCCTGTTTCGTTTTATGCCGATGATAATGGGAATTATTTTATTGGAACACAGGAAGGTGGATTATATAAGGCAACCATTCCAACAAAAAATGTAGAATTACCAACACGATACAGTCTTGCACAAAATTATCCAAATCCTTTTAATGGACAGACATACATCGAATTTACCTTACCAAAACAAGCGCAAGTTAAAGTTTCTATTTACAATGTACTTGGGCAAGAAATTGAAGTAATTAAAAATGAGAGTTTACCATTAGGCAATTATAAAGTTGCATGGGATTCAAAAAACTTAGCCAGTGGAGTATATCTATACCGAATAGTAACAACTGAATTTGTTAAAACAAGAAAGATGATTCTAATGAAATAACGACAAATGTCGGTATAGTAAATAACTGGGAATATTAATACGGTATGTGTGATGAGAATTAAAAGGGCGATGGTTAATCGCCCTTTTTGTTGTGCTGATGTTTTGGAATGGGTGGATGAATATTGTACTACTTTACCCGCAGCATCTTTGGATGCGACGACAAGTAACAAGACTGAATCTTGGTACTTTGCAGCACTGTTGGCTTGAACGATGTTGAAATCAATTTGCAAGCTATAGTTTTGGGTGAAGTTGAAATTGCTGACTTCTTTACTTAATGCAACAACTTGAAATGCCGGATCAGTAGGAACTGTTGGATTACTGAATACAACTAAGGCATTTGCCGAAAGAGCAACTTCATCAGCGCCAAAGATTGCAGTTGTGTTGAGTGCGCTAATGCTTGCAGTGATTTTATCCGAATCAACTGATGCTGCTGTTGCCGGAAGAGCAAAACCACCAGGTGTGATGATGTTTTGTTCTGTTGGTTTTTCAGTAGATGAATATGCAAAGTTAGATTTGAATATTGCATTAAATACTGAAATACCAGATTCTTTTGATTTCTTCCAAATTTCAACTAACGAAGGAAGAGTAAGAATATGTTTAGCGAAGTTTGCTGTAACTGCAAACTTTGATCTCACTTCTAATGAAGCGGGTTCTTGGCTTGCATTAAAGCTAGAAGTACGAGCTGCCAAGATTGTTTGACCGTTTACGGTCCTTGCGGAAAGATTACCCAATCTACCACTAAGATTGCAGATTACGTTACCAGATACTAAAGCCATATTCACCTCAATTATGATATTTGAATTATGAGTTATGAGTTGAGATTAATCTCGGAGGCAATCATATAAGTTGTGAGCAAAGAGATCACTGTAATAATGGGAAAGCAAAAAGGCGGTTAAGAAGTAAGAACTTAGAATGAAGATGTTAAGGCGCTTCGGCTCCCCGCTCAGTGCAGGTAGTTCGTCTTCGCTCACCACAGGCTTGGCAGAGGCTGTTTAGAGGCTTAGTAGAGGCTTCGGCTTCGCTCAGTACAAGGTTAGAACGGAAGAGTTATTGGGAAATTGATACTGGCTTGTTGGTTCGTTTGCGGAATAGAATTGTATTAATTGCATCGTATGAAAGATGATGTCTTTCGGAAAGAATGAAGATTGACTCAATTTGGTGATGAGTTTTTCGCAATTCTAGGTATTCGGATTTGATTTGCAGATTCCGGAGGACCAATTCATTAATCAAACCATAGGATTGAAATTCTCTGATAATAGAATTCGATAAAATCTTGGCAATATTGAATTGTTTCTTATTCATCGTTCAAAATGCCAAGTTTTTTTCTCATTGCTGTATTTCTGAGATTGTAGAATAAAGCATAGAAACGCTTTTCTTTTGTGTAATAGCTGATTCTTGCAAAACCATTCTTAAGTAATTCTGCTTGAACAAAAATTGAATCCTTCCCTTTTGAATCAACCAACCAAACGTATGCAAGTATACTTCCGAACATATCGAATGCTTTTCCATCGAATACTAGCTTCACTGTTTTGTGTTCGATTAGTGATCTGGTTTTTTCGTATGCTTCCGTGGAAAATGATTCACTCGGTTTATTGTATCTGGATATTTCCGGACAATCAACACCGAGCATTCTTACTCGCTGAGAATCTGAAAGAACAAATGTATCTCCATCGATAACGCGGGAGACGTGAACCATTCTGGAATAATTAAAAGGATATGAGAAGTTGGGATTTTGTCCAAACAATTGTGAGGAGATTAAGAACAAGATTATGAGTAAGAGTAATCCCGCCAAAAAACGCGGGACGCAAAAAGCGCGGATTACGATATAATTAGAACACATAGAAGTAATTCCTTTTTGAGAAAACATAATTGATAAAGTGAAGGAGTGCAACGCTCGATGTTTGTGATTTGTTTTCTTTTGTTCTCAATTAATTAGTAAATAAGAACGAAACGAAATGGAACGCTGATTGAAGGGATTAAACTGATAAACGCGGATTGATTGGAAAAGTGGAGCGAAGTGTGGGCGTGAGGCATAGCCGCCGCCCTAAACAAGCGACATAAAAACATGAAAGCGAAATGATGGTGTGTCGAGGAACGAGCCACCGTAATGAGCGATGATGAGGCTATTAGTATTCTTCTGTGCCGAGTTTGCATAATGCAACATTATGTTGCTCGATTGGAATTGAGTTGTGCTTTTGTTGGGACTGTCACATTAAAAACATAATGTTTTATTATGTAATCTGGCTGTCACATTTATTTTGATGAGCTGAGACCCTAACATGAAAGGATGGCTGGAAATTACCTCTTTCAGCAGTAATTCTTTACTTAAATGTGAGTTTTACGCTGAGAAGTAAAGGGATTTTTAGAAAAGCTAAATCATTATTTTTTAATGAGTTACGAATACGATTTTACTAAAGCTTTTCTAAAAAGGTGGATTTTCTTTTCTAAACTAGTTATTGATAATCCATTTGGATTCAGACCGTGAGCCAGCATTTTTTATTCTTTTATCTTTCTTAGAAAGTTCAGATAACAAGTTTTTTATCTTGTTACGCTTCTGTGTTTCATTCAAAACATCTGGTAATTTATTTAAAAGTAATTTATCAAGATCCTCTCTTGAGGCAAATTGATATTTTGATAAATACTCAATGATTAAATTTTTATAATAAGCTTTGTCGAAAGCTTTGTTTTTTATGTAAGTTGATTTATCGCCAGTAATTGCGGCAATCTTAGAGGTAACAAAAATATTGGGGTATCTACCTTCAATGAGTTTTAGTTTTTTTAGATGCTGGTACTCTTCACTTGATAACTGTAGACTTTTCTGAACTTTGTCTAATAGAAATGTTGAGTATAAATCTAAATCGGCTTTTTCAATTAGAAGCTTAGAATAGTTTTCGTTAATGACACGACCGTAAATACGAAGTGTTATTTTATCCGAACTGGAAAAATCATATTCAGGTAAAGGTAAATATCTTTTCTTCTGTTCAAGAAACATTTTTTTGATGCCGTGACCTACGGTATCAATCATACCAAGATTAACCATTGCTTGAGCTAAAAAATTATTGCGATACTTTTCGGGAGTTCTATCTTTAAAAAGATAATCTTCAAGACTTCCTTCAAAGAATTTACCGGCGTTATTAAAAATCAATTCATCAGTTTTTTCGATAACATTGATACGAGAATTGAGCGAATAATCTTGATGGGCTATGCAGTTATTTAATGCTTCTAAAATAATCCACTGTTCATATTTACTGATTTCAATAGCTGTAATACTATTAGCCGGAAGAATTTTGTAATTATAATTTCGAATCTTGTGATAAAGATTATTAATCGTCAAGAAAAATGGCGGATCAAAATGTTCATAACCAGATTCTTCAGATTCCAATTTCCAGGTAATCCTTGCTACAGATGGAGATAAATAATGAGTTGATTCCGGTTTACCGAGTAAGATAAGTGCTGTATTAGTGATCTTACCACTTACAGTAATTTTTGCTTTGTCAAGAAAAGTAATATCATCCCAATTATCTATTTCGTTGAAGATAGATTTCTCTTTGCTTTTTGATTTATACGTTTCGCGTGCTTTTAGAATTGCAATCTGGTCTAAATCACTTATTGAAGCTGCTGGAATTACTTGAGCGGACCAATCAACTTGTTTTGCTTGGTTTCTGATTTGTTCTATCTCTTGCAGATTCAATGCACTCAATTCTTCACCATCTCTGCCATAATAATGACCTTCCCAAGCGATTGGAATACCGGGAGGTGCCGCAGGAATCTGAAACAAAACAACTCTACCATCTGGATGAGTCAATTCAAATATTTCAATAAATGTTATACGATTTGTAGTTTTATTCGCTACTTCAGATTTGAGAGAATCTAAAGCTGGGCGATTATTGCGATAAATTGTACCCACAACAGTATGATTATCTTTAACGCCAAGAACAAACCAGCTACAGTTTTTATTTTTAAGATTTGCTTCATTGCTTAAAGCAGAAAAATATTTACCTAATTTTTCAAATGAATAGTCGTTTTTAGCTTCCTTAAATTCTACAAGTTCGGTTTCACCAGGTAAGGAAAGTAATTCGTTTAATTTATTTAATAGTTCTGATGGAGACATATTATTAAATACCAGCCGAAAGTAATTGGGCTTGTATAATTGTGGAAATAACTGTGAAATCTTTAGTAATTGTAATTGTCATGTTTTTCATTTTAGCATTATAATAAAAAATCGAAAGAGTAAAGCATTGAAAACTAAAAAGCCCGGCGATTTGAGCTTCTAAGAGAGGCTTACCGAGCATGTAGAAACAAAAATAGGAAAACTTTCACACGAATTATATAAAGCGTAAAAATAATTAGTAAGAGTTTTATAGGCTGTTTTAACGCTGAGTTATATTTCACTGTTATCTTTTGTTTTTAGAATTTTAATAATCTTTTTATGGTACATCATAATAAAGCATACTTAGTTCTATGTAAGGCATAAATTTTCAATTTGAGAAAGTCAGTATCTCTGTAACCATAAGCCTTTCTTTTAAGCACTTTGATTTTATTATTGAACTCTTCAAGTTTACCGGTGCTGATAGGAAACAAATAATAGTTTAAGACACCACTTCGGTGTCCAGCTAACATATTACAGAATTTGACAAGCGGTTGAATTGTACTGGCTCTTGCTTTCTTAATCCACTGCTTAAGAAAATCTTCTGCATCTTCCCGGTGAGGTTGTTGTCATAACAAGCGTAGTTCCTCTTTCAATCGGGGTGACCCATAGTAACGCTGCAAATATTGCTTCTGAATCACCTTCACTGTATTCCAACTCATCTGTAAATTGTGTGTTGCATCCTGGATTGTCATGCAGTCAAGCAAATCATTAACATAGCTCTCTAATCTACGTGTATAGCTTTTTTTTGTTCCGCATACAGCAATTTTTCCTGCCGTACATTGCCACACTCCTTGCATTCTAAGCGCTGTACTTTTGCCTTCAAATAGACAGGCTTTAATCCTATTGGAGCTGTCCGAAATATCCGGTCTGTTGAACCCCTCTTGATTACATTCTTACTCCCGCACTCCCCACATCGCAACAAATGCTCTTTGGTTTGTATGTGGACTATGATCGCTCCTCCTTGATACTCGCTTTTGAGTATCTCTTGTCCTTTCACCCCAAATCCGTGGTATAGTAAACTTGTGTCCATTTTTTCTGCAAGTTATGAAAAAGTACGCAACTTTATGATGAACCTTATTTAAATTTAGGCGTTAATTAAAAGAGTTAAAAATGAAAGTACTTATTACTGGCGCAACCGGTTTAATCGGGAAAAAGATATCGCAAAAATTGATTAGCAGAGGGGATGAAGTGTTTGTCTTAACTCGATCAGCTAATCACGCTAAAAAAACTATTCCAAATGCCGCAGCTTACTTAGATTGGAAAACAAACTTGATCAAAGAAAACATTACCGGCATTGATGCCGTTATTAACCTTGCAGGAGAAAATGTGATGGGCAGAAGGTGGAATGACGAGCACAAGAAAGCTGTTTTAGAAAGCCGGGTTATCATAACAAGAAGTATGGTAGAATTTATTTCTCGGTTAGACAGCAAGCCCAAAGTTTTTATCTCTGCCTCTGCAATTGGTATTTATGGCTGCAATAATGCCGAAGCAGATGAAAACTTTCCAGCAGCGGATGATTATTTGGCTAAAGTAGTAAAAGTTTGGGAGTCAGAATCTTCTAAAGTTGATGAAATGGGAATCAGAAGAGTTAATGTTAGAGTAGGTGTTGTACTCGATAACAACGAAGGCGCTTTAGCCAAAATGATTAAGCCGTTCAAATATTTTGCCGGCGGTTCAATCGGTTCCGGCACACAATGGTTTTCATGGATTCACATTGAAGATATTGTTGGAATATTTTTATTTGCGTTAGATAATCAAAATGTAAGCGGTGCTGTTAATGGCGCTGCGCCAAATCCGGTTACAATGAAAGTTTTTGCGGCTACACTCGGCAAAGTAATGAACCGTCCCTCATTTTTTTCTGTACCAAAATTTGCATTAAAATTAATACTCGGAGAAGGAGCTGAAGCGGTGCTTGGAGGAGCTAAGGTTAATTCAGATAAAATCAGAAAACTTGGTTATAAGTTTCAATTTGAAAGAGTAAAAGAAGCGTTAACCGATTTATTAAAATAGCAGTTTATTCGAACCACGTTACAATTTCAAAAGTGCCGCAGCCGGGGAAATGCGGCGGATAAGAAGTTTGCAGTCTTGTATCGTATTTATAATTTTTCCAATAACCTGTAGATAAAGTATTACCGCTGCCAGTTCCAACGGCACCTCGTGTATGTTGAATAATTCCCCCATATAACCAAATGGTTCCGCGCGGGCTGCCCGAATTAAAGTTCTGAACAGTAAAAGAACCTTCCTGAGCAAACAAACTCGCTTCTATTATTATATTATTCCGGTTAGCAGTATTATCTTGTATAACAATATTTTTTTCTGCAATTATACCAAGCATATCTGTGCTGTTAGGGTTAGTCCTGGGGTTTGTATGATAAATAATATCATCTTCTAACCAAACATTACCGGCACCTGTTAAACCGGTTGCAGAGCCGGAAACACCAATGGAATATCTCCCTTTAATAGTGCCCTTTACAAATACTTGTGCATTAACTATAGATATAACACCGTTAGGTGTCCAAGATGAAAGCAATCTAGAGTTCCATGCAGAAGTTGTATTGTAGCGGAACCTGATACTGTCTCCTCTAAAATCTAAATATACAGTGCTTTGACCGGAAATCTGGACTCCGCCAGCAGCGTAACTTTGTACTGTATCAACCCCTGTGGTAGGAATTTGGATATTTGTATTTCCCTGCCTGCCTGCTAAAAATCTTGGGTTATATCCATTTAAAGAAATAGTTCCACCGTGAGTAACTAAGCCGGTAAAAACAGAATTGCCGCTAAATTGAAGATTGCCGTTTGTGTGAAAAGGACCAAAGATTGAATCTCTGCCAGCCCAAAAAATATTCGAGCCTTCGTTGTGTGAAAAATATGCGTATTTAGAAAACATACTTGGCTTTACAATTACTTTAATTCTTTCCTTAAAAAACCACTCTTCTTTGGGTGCAAAAGCTGCGTGGGGCAGAGAAATAGTTGCTGTAGAAACAATTTTTTTAATGTTTAAGTACGGGTCAATAGTTTTTAGAGAATCCAGTACGGTAACACCATCAAAATTAAAAGTAAATACAGTATCAACAGCACCAGCTCTAAAGAATAATCTGTTGTTTAATATATTAATACCAACGGCAGCAGCTGCTCTACATTTAAGAGTATAGTAGTAAGAAGAAAAATTCTGAGTGGTATCTGTTGCCATTCTCGTAAAATTTCTGGTGTTAATTGTAAAAGTAATTGTAAAAGCCATAATCAAAATTAATAATGCCTTGCCGCCCATTTAACAGTTCTCCTTATCTTGTAACATAATTTCTTAAAGCAAGTCGTATCTGTCTCCAAAGAGCTCTATTTTGATAAGAGTAGTCATTATCAAAAGCTGCCGGGTTTTCTACTGCTACATCAATCATAATTTGAGTAATACCATAACCAAGTGGTGGCATTGTTGCAGGTAAGTTTGTCAGCACATTATCGTTTGCATCAAAGTAAGTTAATCTGAATCTTGTTACACCAAGATTTGCAGTTGTTCTTGAAGAGTTGTTTACCTGTCTATAAAGATATCTATCTCTAGGGTTTGGCGTAGAAGTTAATTCAGATGTAGCTCCTAACGAGTATTTTACAGTGTCTAAAATGCCGTTGCCATAACTCGAAGAAGTATCTGTTGGTAAATCCGTTAAGAACCATATCGAAGAAGTATCTGCTCTAAGTATAGATTTTGCCCGTTCCGGCACCGCCGCATAATTTGCAGAGTAACCAATTTTTCTAAAATCGTATTCTATAAGCCTAACAATTTCGACCAAATTTTTTTGTACTACCATTTCGCCGGCATATTTGTAATTATTAGCTACGTTTTCGTTACTAAATCTTTGAAGAGTAAGAAGCAGCAAGCCGCCAATAATTACAGAGCCAACTATGTCTAATAAAACTTGTGCGCCCATACTATAACCTATCTAAAATACCAATAACTAAATACTGTTGATACTTTAATTGTATCTGTTACTAATGTTTGAGGGTCTCTAATTTCTGGACAGTAAACCCACAAACGAAGTCTTTTATGCCATGTTCTTATTGATGAAGTTGTATTAGGTGCATTTGCTGTTACATAATCTACTCTGCATATAGTGTTAAAAATAATTCTTCTGTTTGTTCCTTCAACTAAAATTGTATCTAAGCGTGGATTAGTTCTGTAAGCGTTGTAATCATCAAAGTCATCAAAAGTTCTTCTGTTAGCAGCAGATTCGCCGGATTCTATACCTAAACTTGCTGGAGCAGTTAGAACCGAAGTACTAGTTTGCGCGCCAGAAGTTACTTCATCAAATCGCATTCCTGTAGCATCTTCAATTATAGAATTTGCTACTGAAATGGCGAGAATATTATATCTGCTTGCCGCCATAGTTGTGTTTGTATGGTAAAAAGTCCGGTTGATAGTTAAAATAACTACGCTCAAAAGTACAGTAGCTAGTATTGTTAACATCATTTGTCCAGTGCCCATCACAATCCTTTACTTATACTGCTATAAAATATATAAAATACACATTTGTAGCTATGCAATAATCGTGCAAGAAAATTTGCCCTGTTTTCAAGCATTTAGAAACAATTCGTTAGCGTTCTTAATTTTTCGGAAAAATGTACAAGTAATTATCGGAGAAAATAACACTAGGTTTACCACAAAACCGAGTTATGTAAAGTTGTTATATTTAGAAGGTAGAAAGATGGAAATTATTATGGACCCAATTAATCTGTTAGCTGCTATAAATCTATTTGTAACACTTAGCGCAAATTATTCAGGCGCTAAAAGGGGGTTAAAGACTTCAATTACAAAAGTGATTGAACGACCTGAAACTTTTCTGCAAAAAATACCTCCAAATGTTGCAGCTTTAGTTTTGGTACTTACAATTCTCTCCATTTTTAAGATTGGAACAATGCCGGTAGAGTTTGAACAAAAATATCAAACATTAAGAATTATCGGGCTGCTCCTTTTTATATTATTTTCTTGGCTTCAAATAACATCTTATAAAGCACTTGGAAATAATTACGCACAAGATATTGTAATAATTAAAGGGCATAATCTCGTTACAAAGGGAGTATATCGTTTCATTAGGCATCCGCAGTATTTAAGCCAGATGCTGAGCGATTTAGGAGCCGGATTAGCTTTAATGAGCTATTTGGTTATTCCTTTAGTCTTACTTGTAGAAATACCGCTCTTAATAATGCGTGCTATTGCCGAAGAGAAAATGTTAAGCAGGCATTTCGGAAATGAGCATCTTGATTATAAAAAGCGTTCTGGTTTCATAATCCCTTTTATTGGTTAGAATGAAAACTAAACTGCTGATACTGCTGCTTTTTGCCGCTTGCGTTGTTTTTCCGCAGAGGCTGTATAAAATTTCTGCTCAGTTTGGCGAGAAGAAGTTTGATATTTCATATTTAGTTAGAAACGGCTTAGATTATGTTTCATCTAAAGAACTTAGCGTTCTATTAGGAGGAAATACTTACTTTAACTCAGAGACAGCCAAACTGGAATCGAACTTTGAGAATTATTTATTAAAAGTAACCGCAAGAAGCCAGTACATAGTTCTAACTAAAAAGTCTGATAACGCACCTAAAACTTTCCAAATTCCACTTTCTACTTTGTTGATAAAAGAGGATGTCTTTGTACCGCTTGCTTATATGATTGAGTATTACACTTTAGTTTCCGGCTTTCAACTCACATACGAAGGTTCTGCAAAAAATTTAGTGATAAAGAAAGCTGAGAATTTGGACGAACAAACGGCTGACAGCAAAGAAGCAGTAAGTAAAAAGCCCTCCCCAATTTCATCAAAAAAATATGATGTTTATGATATTACTATTGAAGAGAAAGCAAACGGAACGTTAATAACACTTAAAACAAACAAGGCGTTGCGCATTCCACGCAGCTCAATTAATAATGGCATACTGTATCTATTTCTTTCCAACTCTTCGGTTCTTCCTAAGTTAGCATCAAGAGCAAAACCGGCTGGGTTAGTAAGCAGGGTAAATCAAAAATTCATAAGTGCAAAAAATGTTCAGCTTGAGTTTACACTTAAAGAAGGATATTCTACAACAGAGACCTTTCTTGATCCTGAAACAAATTTTTTAATAATAACAATTCATAATAAGATGTTTGTTAAACCGGAAGAAGAAAATGCCGATAAATCTAAATGGAATTTTGACTGTGTAGTAATTGATGCCGGACATGGAGGAAAAGACCCGGGTACAATAGGCGTAACTGGTGTAAGGGAAAAAGATATAAACCTTGCAGTAGCTCTAAAGCTCGGAAAACTTATCGAAAATAATTTAGAAGGAGTAAAAGCTGTTTATACACGCACAACAGATGAGTTTGTTGAACTTTATAAGCGTGGTAAAATAGCCAACGAAGCTGGCGGAAAACTTTTTATCTCCATTCATTGTAACTCTACCGAAACAAAAGATAATAACCACCGTGGATTTGAAGTTTATCTCCTTCGCCCCGGAAGAACTAAAGAAGCAATACGCATAGCAGAAGTGGAAAACAGTGTAATTAAGTTTGAAGAAAATCCGGATAGATATGAAAAATTAACAGATGAGAATTTTATTCTTGTAAGTATGGCTCATTCCCAATTTATGCGCTATTCAGAATCTTTTTCGGATATTCTAAATCAAAACTGGAAAAGGGAAGTTGCTATTCCATCGCTTGGTGTTAAGCAAGCCGGGTTTTATGTTTTAGTCGGCGCCTCTATGCCAAGTGTTTTAATAGAAAACGGATTTCTTTCTAACAGAAAAGATGAATCTTATTTAGTAAGCAAAGAAGGACAAAACGCCGTAGCAGAAGCAATATTTAATTCGATAAAGCAGTACAAAGAATTTTATGAAAAGGAGATTGGAAAATAGCTGCCGGTTGTAAGTTAAAATGAATTACAGCGCCAAGCAGCCCGGATTTTTCAAGTTTCGCAATATTCAGAGCAAATCAAAAAGCTGCTTAGCCGGCTTCAACCGTATGATCTTTTGTTTATTTAACAAAATGCTCCGGAATAATGCTGGAACAATAGTTCTAAGCTGTATGCAGCTAAGTAATTAGCTTTTTATGCTGGAAGAGCTTTTTTGCGGTATAGTACTCTTATACCTAACTTTACACATCAAATTATTTTTATAGAAAGGTTACACAATAATGACAAACGCACAAAAATGGATGGCAGCTTTTCTTGGTCTCTTTTTAATTCTCTTAGTTGTAGGCAGGATAGCAAAGAAAGATGATGAAGTTGAAACTATGACGCCTCAGATGATGCAGCAATCTCAACAAAGTAGTTCTCAGTATGGAGATGGGTTTAGCTTAATTAAACAAGCCGGCTGCATTACTTGTCACGGTTCAAATTTGCAAGGCTCTAAAATGGCTCCTGCTCTTACCGGATTAGCAGAATACTGGACACGCGAGAAATTGATTAATTACTTACGCAATCCCGCTTCATTTGGTACAGCTGAACGTTTTGCAGAATACAAAGAAAAGTATAAAAATATTGTTATGCCTTCTTACAATAACATAGATATAAAAGATTTAGGCAGAATGGCAGATTTTCTTCTTACCAAGTAAAAATTTTCAATTCATTTTTAAGCCGCTTTTTATAGGAATAAGAATGCGGCTTTTTTTATAATTATCCTAAATTTATCATTCCCGTGCGGCAGGCAAGGCTAAAGAATTAATTGGTAAAATGAAAAAGAGCAGCATAGAGCCGCTCTTCATTTACTACTTACGGATGCCTGTTGCCTACAATTAGGCTTTTCCGGCGCTACCGAGAACGTTTACAATTTTATGTTTGTAAAGTTCTTTCAAAGAATCGCGGGCTGGTCCTAAATATTTACGCGGGTCAAACTCAGCCGGGTTATCGTTGAACGCTTTGCGTATGGCAGCAGTCATAGCTAACCTGCCGTCCGAATCGATATTAACTTTGCATACAGCAGAAGCAGCAGCTCGGCGCAATTGATCTTCTGGTATGCCTACGGCATCTTTTAACTTACCACCATTGCTGTTAATAAGTTTTACTAATTCTGCCGGCACAGAAGAAGCGCCGTGTAGAACAATAGGAAATCCGGGTATTCTCTTTTCGCATTCTTCAAGAATATCGAACCGTAGCGGCGGCGGAACAAGAATGCCATCTTCATTTCTGGTACATTGATCTGGTGTAAATTTGTTTGCGCCGTGCGATGTGCCAATGGATATAGCTAAAGAATCAACGCCGGTTTTCTTTACAAAGTCTTCAACTTCTTCAGGTTTTGTGTAGTGAGTAACATCGCTGCTGACTTCATCTTCAATTCCGGCTAAAACACCAAGCTCGCCTTCAACGCTAACATTATGTTTATGAGCGTATTCAACTACTTGTGCCGTAAGTTCAATGTTCTTTTCGTACGCGTGATGAGAGCCATCAATCATAACAGAAGAAAAACCGCTTTCGATGCAGGATTTGCATAGTTCAAAAGTATCGCCATGATCTAAGTGAAGAACTATAGGAATATCGAAACCCAATTCGTGTGCATAATCAACTGCGCCTTTAGCTAAATGTTTTAGTAAAGTTTGGTTTGCATATTTACGTGCTCCGCTTGAAACCTGAAGAATAACAGGAGATTTAGTATCAACGCATGCGCCAATAATTGCTTGTAGTTGTTCAAGATTGTTAAAATTGAAAGCCGGTATTGCATATCCGCCTTTTACAGCCTTTGCAAACAGGTCTTTAGAATTAACTAATCCCAATTCTTTGTAAGTAATCATAACTCTCGCCATTTGTTAATTGAAAAAATTCATAATTCTCGCCTGAAGTATAAAAAAATATAGAAACCTATCAAAGAAACGGCTTACAGTAAATCTAAGTTTATAACAATTCCTGCGTGGAACGAAAAGAAATCGGTTTTAGATTTTTGTACAGCAAAAACCGGCTCTCCGTTTGGTCTAATGTAAAGAAGACTTTTTTCAGTCAAGTATTCTGCTTCAGTACCAAACAAGTAGCGGGCTTTAAGATCAAGATAAATTGCTTCAACATTTTCCGATGCACCGCCAAGTCTAAACAGCATACCCGCGCCGCCGCCGTAATTCCAGGTGAAGTCATCAAAATTTGTTGATGATGCAATTTCCTCATTCTTGTTTTCGTTGCGGACTGAAGTTTGAGTAAACAAGTAAGCGCCGCCAAACAGTCCTTCAACATAAGGACGAATAGTACCGAAGAAAGGACTGATTTGCATCATCACGTGCATGCTTGCTAGACTATTTGTTCTGCTTAAATCAAGAAAGACGCCTGGGAAACCAAGCCATGGAAGTTTTTCATCAACCTGCCCGTAAACTAAGTAGCCAATATCAAATCCAATTGTGAATGGGCGTTCTTTAGATGGTGTCCAAAGAGTTCCATGAATCTGCCCGCCGAATCCCATTCTATCAACATTCGAGCGAAACTCGCCCTGCGGATATCCCAACATAAAACTGCCGCCAAATGTTTGAGCCAAACTTACTGAGCTAAATGCTATCATAATAATAAGTAGAAATTGCTTTTTCATACTTTCTCCAATTTTAAGATTGTTAAAATTAACTAAAAACACCCGCCGTAATTAAAGTTTGTAATAATATTACTTATGTGATTCAAAAAATTCAATATCCTTGCCCTCTAAGAGGTATGATTTGCTTTACACGTCTATAACACGTTAGATTTTTATAAAACTAATTTATAGAAGCGCCTAGTACTTTTATTTAACACCTGTCGGTAAATTTTCGTTCAAATATCTTGTGAGAAGCGTGAAGAGATGAAGCGTTGTTCCTTCACCTTCATGGATACTATGCGAGCGGTTTGGATAAGCCATCATAGTAAAATGTTTATTGTGTTTAATTAACTCATTTATTACTAGTTCCGTGCCTTGATAATGAACGTTATCATCGCCGGTGCCGTGCACTATTAAAAGATTTCCCTTAAGATTTTTTGCATGTATTACCGGAGAGCCTTCATCATACAATTCCGGGTTTTCCGTAATCAAACCCATATAGCGTTCTTGATAAATTGTGTCGTAAAGTTTTTGGTGTCCAACAGGCGCAACAGCCATACCGGTTTTATATAAATCTGGAAAGCGGAACATTGCATTAAGAGCCGCCGAGCCGCCGCCGCTCCATCCCCAAATGCCAACTCTGCTTGAATCTAAGAAAGAATACTTTTGTAACAGCGCTTTAACCGCCGATGCTTGATCACTAGAATTCAAGATTCCAATTTTCTTATAAATTGATTTTCTCCAATCTCTGCCTCGCGGGGCAGGAGTTCCTCTATTATCCACGCTGATAACAATATAACCTTGCTGTGTAAGCATTGTGTGCCACAAAAAATCTCCGCCCCAGCGGTCAAGTACGGTTTGTCCGGCAGGTTCTGTGTAAACCAAAAATAATACAGGATATTTTTTTGTTGGATCAAAATCGGAGGGTTTCATAATCCAGCCGTCTAGTATTACGCCAGCGCCAATATCAACATTGAAAAACTCTGTTGGTACTTTTTTTATTTCGGCAATATTATCGGCTAAAGTTTTGTTCTCAACTACTATTCTAATTGTTTTATGTTCCGGAAGTTTTATAAGCTGAGAAATCGGCGGGCTGTTGATAGATGAAAAATTATGTATAGCGTAATTACCGCCTTCCGAAATTTGATACGTGTTAGTACCTATAAATTCTTTTGGAGTAAGTTTTTCAAGTTCACCTTTCCCATCCAAATTAACTCTGTAAAGATATTTTTGCGCTGCGTTATTAGGCGAGGCAATAAAGTAAGCGTATCGGTTTTTCTCATCAACAAGCAGTAGGTCAATTACATCGAAATTGCCGGGAGTAATGAGCTTAATGTTTTTACCATCGCGGGAAATTATATAAAGATGCCGCCAGCCGTCACGCTCGCTTATCCATGTAAATTCTTTACCGTTGTTAAGCCAAATCAGCTCATCGTGAATATCAATCCAAGCCGAATCTGTTTCTGTAAAAATATTTTTCACTTCTCCGGTAATAGAGCTGCCGAGCATTACCTGGTTTCTGTTTTGTTTTCTGTTTAACTGCTGTAAAACAATTTCATCTGAGCGGGCAGCCCAATCCATTCTTGCAATATAGTTGTTACGTGGATCGCCCGGCACATTTATCCAAACTGTTTTAGAATTTTCAATTGTAACTACACCTACTTTGCCAGCAGAATTTGTAGTACCAACTTTAGGATACTGGACGGGAATAATTTTAGAGTAAATGGAATCGGTATTGTTAATCATATAAAACTCGCCAATGCCGCTTGCATCAAGCTGCCAGTAAGCAATGCTTTTGCTATCCGGGCTCCAGCGGAAACCATCGCGGAGCCCAAGTTCTTCTTCGTAAACCCAATCAAAAGTACCGTTAATAATTGTGTGCGAGCCGTCCAATGTTAATTGAGTTACTTTTCCATCTGCAAGGTTTTCTACATAAAGATTATTCTCATAAACGTAAGCAGCTTTTTTTTCATCAGGCGATATTTTAGCAAACATCAACTTTGAAGGTTTAGCAAAGTTTCCAATTTTTTGAAGGTTATATGTTTTTAAGTTCAGCACATAATAATCGCCGCGGGTGTTGTATCGCCACACTCTTGCAGTGTTTGTAAAAATCAAAAGGTAATTTCTGTTTTCAGACCAAATATAATTACTGATTTCTAAAGGTTTTGATTCATCATCATAGATTAAAAATTTAGCAGAAACCATTACTTCACGTTTCCCGGTTTCAGTTTCGTACTTAACAATATCTTTTCCGCCGGGTGCATCTTTGGAGGCTTCCAGCGTTGTGTAAAATTTACCTTCTTCAATAAATTTAGCAGGACCAAATCTCTCTTGAGAAAAATCTGAACTGTTAAAAATTCTGCGGAGAGTTAAAAGAGATTTGTCTTCGGTTTGTGCAAAACCAAACTGAGCAAACACGAAAGTGAATAAAACAAAAAATAATTTTGCGGTGTGTTTCATAAATTCCTCAAGTAACTTTAAGAATATACCCGTTGAAGCAGTTGTTTAGGTTATAGTTTTTTTTTGTTCATCAGCATAAGATTAACGCAGTGTAAAAGAATGATGCTCTCCGGCGCAAGTGCCGGGTGTATCGGTGATTAAGTCTAAATTGCATTTTGAATATCCGCTTCAAAATTCTTTTGTCAATCTCTCTGATAACTTCATTAAATCTTTTCGGAAGATACCGCACGCTTTTTCCATTGCTGTTCATCTTCAACTATCACTTTATCAATATGGCAATCTGTGAAAACGAGAGTTGTATTTATATTGTGAGCAGCAAAGTTTTTCGCATGCTCAATAATCTGTTTAACAGATAAAAGAGATGCGCTTTGTTCTGAATCATCTTAATCAACTCCCTTCATTTCTTCTTTTATTTGAAGATCATATTTCTTGATAAAAAGGGCAACTTCCTCTGCAAAAATTATTTTTCTACAATACTCTTCCTGGGCTAGTATATATTTTTCAACCTCTTTAACCATTGATTCACTGACAGAAAGTGCGCCGCAATCTGTTAGCCAGCAGAATTTTTCTTTAAGATAATTCTGCTGATTTACCCAATGGGAAGATTCACCTTTAATGTTTTTGAAAATATATAGCGTTTTGCCACTACCACTTCCATACATACTTTTAGCTCACAATTTTGCCGAAGAAATGTAAATCATAATGCTATTTTGCCAAACAAGGTAATACGGTTAATTAACTTGTGGTTAGGTTTGCTACTAAGGTAAAAAAAACAGAATAAGGTTTTCGATTAGTCGGTATATTTTAATCCAAGAGAAGGAAGAAAACCTTATTCATTTGAGAAGCCTTAGTAACTATAGTAAACAGTTATGAATCAGCCTTATTAACTTATTTGAATGACATTAAATTTATTAGATACCTTCCAGCATAATGTATAGTTATTAGTGTGACAGAACACTAAACAGAATATTTCTGATTTAATAAAAAAAGAATATGGATATTGTCAGCTGTTCCTTTTGTAGTTTTCACTTAGCCGGCAAAATCTTTTTCTAAACGTTCCTTTATGTGGCTGTGCAATTCATTTTCAAACTTTTCTGTAATTATAGGCAGTCGATCATTTGTGCCAAAAACACTGTGCAGCCATCTTTTGTTAGTGAGTGTAACATAATTTCATTCATTACTTTAATCTGTAAACCGATTTTCATTTTGATTATTATTTCAATACCCACGAATAAATTCGTGGGTTACCAATCATATTTCACATATAAATTCTTTGAAGATGAATTTATCGAAGCCATTTCAACTTTATTATTCCCCCACAGATTTATCTGTGGGTGCTTCACTACATACTAAATCCAGAAACCGATTCATCGGTTTCCATCTACCGCTTCTTCAGCGCGCACTCAAATCCAAAAACATCTACTAAACTTTGTTTTTGTGCTGGCATAATAACTCAAAATATTAGTGGAAAGTATCTACTACCTATAAACTTGGTGCTTAGTATCAAACTATCTGCCCAATGCCTCTTAAATAGTTCCAAGCGCTATACAACCTCTTCATTAGTTCACCCAAACTAGTGTTGCGTCAAACGTGAGACTTATGATTCTTCAGTTTATCAACTTAGGCTGCAATACTATATGCGCCAGAATAAGGCTGACACTACAATAGAGTAATGTTTACTAATTCAAATAATGGGTACCCCTGGCAGGATTCGAACCTGCGCACATGGCTCCGGAGGCCAACGCTCTGTTCCACTGAGCTACAGGGGCAATAATTTTTTAAACCGCAGAACAAATTTTATTAACTCAATGTAAAAAATAGCAAGATTCTTTCATTATTATTCAACTTCTTCGGAGAAACTTTTTAACTCAAAAAAATCTACTTGATGATTTTTGATAATTATTACTAAGTTTATCCAAGAAAAAATAAAGGTGTTATTGTGTCTTCTTCTATGAACAAAATTGCGACAGATGTTATAGCCTCACTCAAGAAAAAACCTTCGCCGGATAGAAGCGGCAGTTCTTTTTGGGATTTTATGAAAGAGCAGCTATACTCAGATTCTACTTGGGACCAGAACGATTTAAAAACAATTGAAAAAGAAATTAGCGTGCAGCTTGATCAACTTGAAAATAAAGAGCTTACAAATCTTTGGAGAATATCGATTGTTGGAATGGATAAGTTAGACGATGGGAAAAAAGCAGACGTTTCTGAAATGAAAGAAGATTTAACCGGAGATATACTTGGACAAGTTATGGATAGAATGGATGATAACTATTCTGGCAGCAGTTATTATCAATCAAGCGGCGCTTTTTATACTTCTGAAGAAGATGCGGCTAAAAAAAGTAAAAACAGCGATGAAGATGATTTTGAAGATAAAGAGCTCACAGACTTGAGCGAAGATGATTTGAATCTTGAAGATGAAGAAATTTTTGGCGATGAAGATTTTAAGGATGAGGAAGATGAAAATAATTAGCATAATTTTTCTTGCATGTTCAGTTTTGCCGGCTCAAAACGAAAAAATTGATTCGTTTAAAGTTGGAGAAGCGCCTCTAAACTTTGCAACATACTTTAACCCGCTTAGATTTCATCCTGATTCAAAGTTCGATGATGAGTTAAGTAATCTTAACCAAATTATTAACTTACCGGCTGATTCCTCTTCATTTCTAATGTATGCAAGAATGCAGCTTGCAATGTTTAATACGCAAAATTCATTTGATGCAAAAGCTAATTTGCTTAATCCACTTTATAAAAACTATATAGCCGGGAAAAACAAGCGATTGATGCAGCAGATACTGGGAACAGTACAAGTTGGCGCTGCAGGATTTTTAGCTTATAAACACATCGAAAAATATTACATTAAAAAGAAGAAATAAAAAAAGCCCGGAACGCCCTCACGCGGTTCCAGGCTTTATCAAGACAGGAAAATTTTTATCGTGTATAGGTAACAGTCATACTTTTTGTTTCTTGTGTTCCATCACCTGTAAACATATCAAAAACCATTTTGTTATCGTTAAAGTATGTAGTTACAGTTCTTATTTTAACAAGATTGCCGGTCATTGGGTCAACCATATTTCCATTATAGATATAGTTTTTAGCTGCTTCATCGTACCTGCCTTTCATATACAAAACGCCGGTTCCCATATTATCCAGCCAAATAGAAATGTACTCTTTGGTTAAATTATCGTAAGCATCTAAACCAAAACCTTCCATTGGCATTCCCATAAAGGAAGAGTTGAAAGAAGATTTCATGTATCTGCCACCGAGAATCATTTCGAATACAGCTTTACCTTCGGCTTTCATTTCTTGAGCGCCCATATACTGAATAATTTCGGCATTCCATGTTCCGCAAATTTTTTCAAAATGTTTGTGTGCCTCGCTTGGGGTCATGTAATCCTGCCACTTCTTCATCATCTCTGCCTGCTCTTGCGCCATTAAAGAAGCGGTTGTAATTAGAAGTAAGTATGCAAGAATTGATTTGATTGATTTCATGAAAATATCCTTTCTTGTTTTTTTTGATGTGCAGTACAATATTACAAACTGAATTCGATAAAGAAAAGAAATTTATTTTGTTTCTTTCTTCATCATAAAGAGAAACATAAGAGCTGATACTGCGGCAAAAATAAAAGCTCCGCTCCAGAGAGTTGCAGAGTTAAGTTTATCTAATATAACCGCGCCGAGCCAAGGACCAAACATAAAAGCAAAACTAAAAACCATTTGATAATATCCCATATACTCACCGCGCCGTTCTTCTGGAGAAATAACCGAACTATACGATGCGCTTGATGGGAAAAATATCATTTCCCCGAAAGTCCATATTATTATCGTAATTACAATCCAAATTAAAGAAGAAGAAATGAACATCATTCCAAAACCAATGGCGGCAAGAAGAGAGCCGAGCGCCAAAGATTTTCTGTCATCCCAATTTGCCATAGCGTTATTTAATGGCACTTCAATAAGCACTATCATTATTGTGTTGATAGACATTAACAAACCAAATGTAGCTTCTGAATAACGAAGCTCATTTACAATGTATAGAGGCAGCCCGCCAAGAAATTGAAAGTAAACTAAGTTAACAGGAATTAGAGCTGCCATAAAAAACAAAAATCTTTTATCGCTAAAAAGAGTGAACTGCTTTTTACTATCGAACTCAATTTTGTTTTGATTAACAGCTCCATCTTTTTCTTCAGTAGCTTTTCCTTTCATCTTAACCAGGCTTAGAAACAAGCCGGAAAGAATTGAGCTGGCTCCGTTTACATAAAACAGCAAAGAGTAATCTACTTGAGTTAGAAATCCTCCTGCAACCGGGCCAATGCTCATACCAAGATTAATTGCAAGCCTGTTAAGAGCAAATGCAGTTTTACGCTGTTCGGTAGAAGTTTCAAAAGAAATCAAAGACAAATTTGCAGGCCGAAAAGCTTCGCTGATTACTGCCCAAATAAAAGTAACAATAAGAATTAAGTAGTAATTTGTCATAAGAGAATAGAGGAAAATCATAATACCGGTGGCGATAAGAGAAATTCTCATTACAGTTAAGGAGCCAATTTTATCTGACAGTTTACCTACAAAAGGGGAAGTTAAAAACGCACCGAATCCGTATGTCATTAAAACCAATCCGGCAGCACTTGCAGTTACACCAATTTCTCTATTGATATAAATTGCAAGAAAAGGAAGCACCATAGTTCCGGAGCGGTTAATTAGAGTAGCCAAAGACAAAACCCAAACGCTTCTTGGTATGTTATTTAGTCCTTTGTAAGGGTTCAACTTAAAGAGCCTCAAAAATTTTCAGCATATATACAAACTTATGAAAGTTTGCTCTGCTTAGCATCCTCTTACAAAATAGCTTCTAATTCATTATGTTTCAACAGTTAAAAAAATATGAAAGAGGATTATTATGCAACCGAGAACAGCTTTCGCATTGATAATAGTATTGTTTACGGCTTTGGCGTGCTCTACTTTAACATTAAAACCGGCAGATTATGCTTGGCCAATAGAAAATGCTTTAAAAGTTGACGCTAAAGGAAATATAACAGAACCTCGCTATTCATTTACACTAAACGTTAAGTCCTTATTTTTTGAAGAATTTAAGGACTCCACAAACTATATTGGAAAAGAAATAAGAATAATACGTGATAAAGCCGGATATTATTTTATAACATCAAAAGAGTTTAAGAGTGTTTACGTTTTCGAATCAATTGAAAGCGGAATGCGGCTCGAAAGCAAAATTACAATATCTGAAACAAAGGGATTAACATCGCCTGCTTTTAATCAAAAAGCACCAAACATAGAATTGTTAGATGCGCCAAGTAAGTATTTGCTTAATCCCACAGGCATAATGAGGCAACAAAGATGAAAGTTAAATTAATTATTGGGGTTTTATTTGTTTTTGTTTTGGTAGATTTGCTTAAAGCACAGTCCGATTACGAAAGGACGCAAAATTTTAAAGCCCGTTATCAACTACTCGAAACAGCTATTAGGAATGCAGCTTCTCTCGATGAATGCAACACAATTTCAGAGAATATTGCAAAATTAAAAAATGATTTTATTGCCGATAAGAACTTGTTAGATAACTCTCTCTATCCCGAAAATTTTGAATCTTCTTTTGCTAAGATCGAGCGTGCAGTAGAAATCCGTAAAGGAGATTTTGCCCAGATAACAGAATTAACAACCGAAGTTGGTACTCTCAAAGATAAAATTTCTACTATAAGTCAAGAAAACCAAGGATTGATTGCTCAGATAAGAACTTTGCAAATCCGCAGTACAAAAGATGCTCAAACAATCGAATCACTTCAAAAATTAGTTGCTCAATTAAAAGGGAACATTCAACAGAGAGATGAACTTGTGCGTGGTATAGTTGACAGCTTACTTGCAGAGTTTATTCAAATGCCAAGCGGGTTTAATGACGCTGAAAGGCAAAATATTTTCACTAAAGTGGATGCGGGAAATTTATTCTACAACATAGAAAGAACTATTGCAGATAATGTTCAATATATGAAGGTTACGGAGCTAACTCCTGAAGACCTTGGCGAAATGAAAATGCAGTATCAAGATTTCAACAAAGTATGGAAGCAAATTAGCCCTAAATTAGCCGAAGTTTATTTATCCAAAAAAGATAAGACTGCACAAATTGCAAACATAGACGCAATGTTTACAGATTGGAGTTTCCGTGTTAATGATGAAATGTGGGGAAAGGTAAACAAATTATTCAGAGAAAAGAAAATTTCTATGCTTCAGTTTAGGAATGGAGATCAGTTTGTTAATAGTGTTATTTCATTTATTAGCGATGAGTTAAAAAACTTTGGAGTTAAGAGCAGCAGTGAATCAGAAAATATTTACACTGCTTTTACAGACAGTGTTTATTTCAAAGTAGTAGAACCTGTATGGATTCCGATTCTTATTGAAAACAATATGATGACCGATGCAAACAAAGATACCATAGATTCTCAAATAGCAAAATGGAAAGAAAAAGTTGAGCCCGTTTCACCGTTCAATTGGGTTTACATTGTAAGCGGTGCGGTAATAATTTTGTTAATGATTGCATATTTCTTAAAAGGAAGGAAAAAGCCTCTTTCGAGATTTGATGAGAAAAAAAATGATATACTTTAGCTAAGAAAAATATGGGCTGTTTCAAAAGAATAGATTTATCAGAAAATACTTTTAATCAGCCCTAACATATTTATTACAGCCTAAAAGTTAGATAGAGAGTATAAAACCATTTTAGTTCGGCACGATGGTAATCCATCAGCCGATGAAGCAAAGTTAGAAATCATGCTTAATATTTATCCCGGAATAACTTCAATAGTTGGATTTACCTCGCGGCGAAGAAGGTTTTCTATAGCTACTAAAGTACCGCGTATTGAACTTGGACAGCTTCCGCAGGCACCTTGATATCTGATACGCAGAGTGTTTCCTTCAAGTCCCATAACTTCTAAACCACCGCCATCGCCAGCTAAAGCCGGACGCACGCGTGAATCTAAAATTTCATTAATTTTTTTCAGCAGTACAGTTTCTTCTTCGTTAGACATTTGAAGATTATCGGTCTCTGCCGGAATTTGTGCTTTATCAAAATTCTTTATGAACTCTACAAACGGGCGCTGAATTGTTCCCCATGCAACTTTTGGGTCCTTTTCAATCGTTATGAACTTATCCATATAAAAAACAGATACAACTCCGCCTATAGCAAAAATGCCTTGTGCAAGCGGGTCGTTAACCGCTTCGTCTGCCGATTTATAATTGCGTGTTTCCCTTACGAGCAATTTTTCATTTAGAATAAACTTAAGCGCCTGAGGATTTGGCGTAAGGTCAACATCTTGTACTTGTAACATAATTTTCTCCTTTACTTACATAACCAAAAAACTCTTTGGTTAGTTTCTTTAGGGCAAACTTAAGAAAAATGTAAATGGGGATTCAAGGATATTTAACCAGTTTATTAACTAATGTAAGAGAATGACTCTTTTAAAAATGAGATACTATAGTCGGTGGGATTATAGTAGGCAAAAAAATAAATTTAGAACAATGAAAAAGAATAAATACTTAATTGCGCTAGGCGAACAGATTCGTCACGAGAGGAAATCAAAAGGGCTTTCTCAAGAAGAGCTTGCAGCCCGCGCGGGAGTAGATCGTTCTTATATGGGAGGAATTGAGCGAGGGGAAAGAAACGTAAGCTTTATTACACTTGTCAAATTGGCATCTTGTCTTGATTGTGACATAGCGAAATTTTCAAAAGGTATTCCAAATGACTAAGGAAAGTAAACTGAAACTGGCTGAAAATATTTTATTGTATTGTAGAAAATTTAATGTCCCTATTGATTATTTATTTGAAATTCTTGAAGACCAAAAAGTAACGCCAATGATTAGGGGAAAGGCGATGGAATACAATGCCTTTCTTCTCTTGAACAAGATATTGTCTTCTACGATATGGAGTGTGCAAAAGTTGAATTTGAATGCCCAGCCGGGACTTTATGATGAAGATATAAGTATTACACATCGTAGAACTGGGATTATATTAAAAGTAGAAAGCAAAAGTGCTGTTAGAGGGTCTGCTACCGACGGAGGAAGAAGTAGAAAACTGGATGTTCCACATTTTATGGTTAAAAGCCATAGATCAAGAAGTAACATTAAGCTGGCAGGTTCATCAAATGATCTCTATTCTGTAGATAGTTTTGATTTATTAATTACCAATTCTTCTAACGCAATATTTGAAAGAAACACAGTGGGAGAAAAACTTGAAGTAATTCACAACGAAGCACTTAAAAAATGCTTTTTGAATTTTATAATGTAAAAAATGATGAAGACTTAGTCCAAGCTTGTGAAAATGATTGGCGCTTTGTATTACCTAGTGAAATAGCGGTTGAAGGGTTTATTCCAAGAACACCGTATGTTAAATTTGCCAATGATGAAAATTGGAAAACGATTTTGAATTTGGAAGAGAAACTCATAAAAGCTGTTGAACTTAAGAGAAAGCCTTCACGTACTACACGGCGAAAGTAAAAGCCATTTCACGTTGCAAATTTGTATCTGAAGAATAATTGAGTATAAATAATTCCTTCCCTTTATATCTTTCTCCTTTTTATCTGTGCCGTTTTTTTGATCGTCTGTTCTTTGAATGCAATAATTCCATTCTTTGTCATGCATTTCAGTCATCCATGAATAAAGCTTTTTGATCTCTGACGTATTGTCGTATGTAACAAATAATTTCAATCTACTACTATTTCTAAGCAGTCAGTCAGCTAACCTGTAATGATCGTTTTTAGAAAAATTATATTGATAAAATTTGTCTTGATCCGCATTGAAATAAGGAGGGTCAATGAATAACATAGCTCCGTCTGGTGCATTATCAATCACACTTTCAAAATCAAGGGTTGTCAATTCTACGCTCTGTAGTTTTTGGCTTGTTCTACGAATACTTAGTGGCCAGTTTTTAGGCTGCATTAAAAATTTATCACCGTAACCCCACCAGTACATGTTTTGTACATTCATAATGCCGCTATAAGAAGTACGGTTCAAATAATACCAACGTCCCGCTTGCTCGATATTATTTTGGGGAACAAAAATCTGTTTGAAAAACTTATGCAATTCCTTTGTTGCTGGTAACGGTTCTCCGTAAGGTACGCCTTGAATTAATATTTCCGGAATACGTTTATCATTTTCGCGTGTTTTTCTGAGAAACAATATTAAACCTTCTGGGCAATCTTTGATTACTTGATAAACATTCATTAATTCTTTATCGATATCATTTAACTGATTTACAGCTACTTTTGGTTTAGCAAAAAAAATACTACCACCTCCGGCAAATGGTTCAATAAATGCACTGTGTTGAGGAATATGTGCAAGAATCAGTCTTCTTGCATAAAATTTTCCTCCTGCATAGCGAAATGGGCTATTTATAGGTTTATTCATAACTCTTTCTTGGGATATTAAAGTCCTCATTCAAAGGTAAATATAATTACCAGTTCAACATAACTAAGAAGCAACTTTTTCTCAAATATATCCAAGCCGGTTGTTCATATTGCCAATTTTACTCTCCAAATTTTCTTTATTTAAATTCCAAACTGTCTCAGGTGATGATCTATATGTTTATACATTAACGAGCCCCACCGTGTTGGGGTTAGTTTACTAAAGAATGCGTGTGGATTTGATGTACACTTGGCTTCTCCGCCATCATGAAATTTTTGAATCAGTGCGAAAAGAATTTGTTTTTCTTTTTCAAAGCCTTCCGTACTTCCAATAATAAACTTTTGGTGTGTCGGACTTCCCTTGCTAAAAGGTTTTTCATTGGTGGTCTGAAACTTCAGCATAGAACCGATCAACCTCAGGAAAATTGTAGATTGTAAAACCAACTCGCCGCTAGCTGATTTTATTCCAACAGAGCAATGGGCGAGCATTTGTTCAACATTCATTTTTCCCCATACTTTTTGCGTTTGAGGAGTAAGCTTATTAATTCTGCCATAAATTTCTTCAACAACTTCTTTTTGAAAAAGTGTTTTCATAAAGTCCTCATTTGTTATTTATTAACAAAACAAATTCACCTTTTAATTTGCTCTCTTCAGCAAGCGTTAACAGTTGCGCTGCATTTCCTCTTATAAATTTCTCGGTTGGAAGTGTAAGATCGAAAGCAACAACGAGACGTGTTTTTTCTCCAAATGTTTTCGAGATATCTGTAAGAATTGCTTTCAAGCGGTAAGGAGTTTCCATCAATACAATTATTTCCTTAATGCTTTTTAAGCGGAGCAATTCTTTTTTTCTGATTTCGGTTTTGGGGGAAAGCCATCCAGCGAAATAGAATTTCCCTAAACTGAATCCGGCGCCGACAAGCGCAGACATTAAAGAACTTGCACCGGGAATTGGAACGACATCAATTTTTGCTTCTATACACATTTGAACTAGCTGAGTTCCTGGATCGGAAAAGAGCGGTGTTCCGCAATCCGAAATTAATGCGGCGGAATTTCCTTCTTTTATCTTCCTTAAAACTTCTCTTGAAGATTCTTCTTCGTTATGTTCGTTAAGCGATAATAACTCTTTTTCAATCTTATATTGGGAAAGCAAATGTCTCGCTTCTTTAAATTCTTCGCAGATGATAAAATCAACTTCTTTAAGAATGTTAAGTGCGCGGAGTGTAATATCTTCGTAGTTGCCGATTGGTGTTGAAACAATGTAGAGTTTGGAATTCATTTTGTTAGTTCCTAAGAGCCTGAGCGCCTAAGTGCCTGAGTAAAAACTTTTTCTTAGGAACTAAGGCACTTAGGAACTCATAACTCATTAAACCGGTTCTTGAAGTGAGTCGAGCAGTTTATCAAGTTCAACAATTTTCTTTTCACCGGTGCGTCTATTTTTTATTTCGACTTTGCCTGCTTTAAGATTTTTCTCGCCCACAATAATTTGAATCGGCATTCCCAATAAATCTGCATCATTAAATTTAACGCCTGCGCTGCAATCAAGTCTTTCGTCAAACAGAACTTCGTAACCTTCTTCATTTAATTGTTTGTAAATCTTCTCCGTGGTTTCGGAAACAAGCGCGCTTTTCATATTCAAACCAATTAAATGAATATCGAACGGTGCGAGCGGTTCTTTCCATGTTAATCCCTTTTCATCATAATTCTGCTCGATGAAACAAGCGAGAATTCTTTCTACACCAATTCCGTAGCTGCCCATAACAACAGGCTGTTCCTTTCCATGTTCATCTAAGAATAAAACGCCAAGTGCTTCAGAATATTTTGTGCCAAGTTTGAAGATATGCCCGAGTTCAACGGCTTTAAAAACCTGCAATGCAGAGCCGCAGCCGATACATTTTTCGCCGCTCTCGGCTGTGCGTAGATCAAAGTATTCAACGCCAATAACGTCGCGTGTTAAATCAATTCCACCAATGTGATAATCATTCTTATTAGCGCCGCTATACAAATTGTTGGCATCCTTCAAAAGATTATCTGCAATAATTCTATGTTTAAATACAATTGGTCCAATCGAGCCGGCATCTGCACCGGAAATTTCTTTTAGTTCATCGGGATGGCAAGGACGGACATTTCCGCCGAGAGCGCTGCCAAGTTTAGTTTCATTAACTTCATCGTTGCCAAGCATAAGAACAAGAACCGGTTTTTCTTCGTGCATATAAACACGGCTTTTAGCGGTTTCATGCTCGTGTATTTTTAAGAATCCACAAAGTTCATCGATAGATTTTACGTTTGGCGTAGAGATTTCATAAACGGTTTTGCTTTCTGCATGCTTCTTTGCGGGTTCGGCAGCAGACTGAGCAACTTCTGAGTTGGCGGCATACAGGCATTTTTCGCAGTAAGCAACTGTGTCTTCGCCTGCTTCACTTTTAACCATAAACTCTTCGCTTTTGCTTCCACCCATTGCGCCGCTTGAAGCGCCAACAACAAAATATTTCAAACCGCATCTATCAAAAATTGCGCGGTAAGCTTTATCGTGCAAAGCATAACCAACATCTAAACCCGCAGTATCACGATCGAGCGTGTAAGCGTCTTTCATAATAAACTGCCTTCCGCGAATCACACCGCTTCTTGGTCTTGGTTCGTTTCTAAACTTGGTTTGAATTTGATACCAGATTTGCGGCATGTCTTTGTAAGATACTATTGCACCTTTAGCATGATAAGCAACAATTTCTTCGTGAGTTGGAGCTAAAACATACTCGCGGTTCTTTATATGAAAAAGAATATCGCCGAAGGCTTCAACGCGTCCGGTCTGTTCCCAAATTTCTTTTGGGTTCAAACCAGGAAAGTGAAACTCCTGTCCGCCGATTGCGTTCATTTCTTCGCGGATGATATCCATAACTTTTCTTAAAACTTTGTAGCCAAGCGGCAGCCAAGAATAAATACCGGCAGAAAGCTGGCGCACTAACCCGGCGCGAATCATTAAAATGTGGCTTGGAATAACTGCTTCCGAAGGAACTTCCTTTAGAGTTGGTATGAATGACCTGCTTAATCTCATTATAATTTCTGTTAGTTGAAAAATGCTGGGCAAAGATAAGAAATGAAGATTCTAATGGAAACATACGTTTAGATAAATTGCTCTTCTATTTTCCTTATTTTAGAAACAAATTTAATTGGAATTATATGACTGAAAAAAGAATACAATTCGATCCAGTAACGCAAGACGATCCAACTCCATGTGAAAAATTTCCCGCTTCGATGGCGCCTTTATATTTTGCCAGCGCCGGATGTAAAGTCTATGGTACATTTTTTTCTGCTTCGGGCGAAGGATTACATCCAACAGTTTTGCTGCTAGGCGGGTTTCCAGGCAACGAAGTTAATTTTGACATTGCGCATATGCTGCGCCGTAAAGGTTATAATGTTTTCACTTTTTATCCGCGCGGCAGCTGGGGAAGCGAAGGAAATTATTCATGGCAAAACTTAGTTGATGATGGAGCAGCGGCGATTAAATTTCTTCAAAATAATTTTGCCAAAGAGAAATTTAATGTTGATGATAAAAAAATCTCTTTGGTTGGACACAGCATGGGAGGATTTTCAGCTTTGTACAATGCCGCTCGTTTTGATGAAATAAAAAGCGTATGCGGAATTGCACCTTTCAATGCCGGAATGTTCGGGCAAGTTTTAGCAAGCAATGAACAGATTAAACAATACAGCATTCAGCAGATGCAGCCGGCTATGGAGTTTGTTCAAAACGATTCGGCAGATAGCTTGTTGATCGAGATGATTGAAATGCAAAAAGAATGGAACTTGCTTTATCATCTTGAAAAACTTGCCAAGAAAAATGTTTTAGTCGTTAGCGCAAAGTTCGATTCGATAGCGCCTGTAGAATTGCATCATTTGCCACTTGAAGCAAAACTAAAGACCGCAAATCCAAATTCCGAATTTGTAATTCTGGAAACAGGACATTCTTTTTCAGATAAACGAATTCAGCTAATGAAAATAATTTCTGATTGGTTCACAAAAAGTGAAAACTGATATGAGCGAAGAGAAAAAAAATCTTGATATGCCCTCCGGCGAGTTTAGAGAAGTTGGTAAAAAACTAATTGATTGGTCAGCAGATTATTTGGATAATCTAGAAAACTTTGATGTGCTTCCGAAAATAAAACCGGGAGATGTTAAATCTAAACTTCCGCAAAGTGCGCCGCAAAAAAGCGAATCGTTTGAAGAAATATTTAGCGATCTCGATAACATCATTCTTCCTGGCATTACACATTGGCAGCATCCAAAGTTTATGGCTTACTTCGCTTCAACGGCAAGCGGACCCGGAATACTTGCCGATTTAATCAGCTCATCGTTCAATGTTAATGGAATGATATGGAGAACCTCGCCCGCATTAACTGAGCTTGAGCAGACGGTTTTAGTTTGGTATCAGCAGATGCTTGGCATTCCAAACAGCTTTAAAGGAATTGTTTACGATACAGCTTCAGTAAGTACGCTTCACGCAATTGCGAGTGCGAGAGAATATGTGCAAGTTGGAATTAGAGAAAATGGAATGAGCAGCGCACCGAAGCTAAGATTGTATTGTTCAGAACACGCACATAATTCAATTGATAAAGCTTGTTTAACACTTGGGCTTGGTTTGGATGGCATTAAGAAAATTTCTTCAGATGAAAACTTTGCAATGATACCTGAAGAACTTGAGAAAGCAATTAGTGAAGACAAAGTAAATGGAATTTTACCGGTGTGTGTTGTCGCGACAATCGGCACAACTTCATCAACAGCAGTTGATCCGGTTGATAAGATTGCTGAGATATGCGGGCGGGAAAGTATTTGGCTTCACGTTGATATGGCTTATGCTGGCGTTACTGCAATGCTGCCCGAAATGAAAAAATATTTTACCGGTTTGGAAAAAGCAGATTCGATTGTGAGCAATCCGCATAAATGGCTTTTTGTTCCGATAGATTTCAGTACGCTTTACATTAGTAAGCCGGAAGTATTGAAGCGGGCATTTTCACTTTCGGCGGAATATTTAAAAACTACCGACGATTCTGCTGCAGAAAACTTTATGGATTACGGAATTCAGCTTGGAAGGAGATTCCGCGCGCTAAAGATTTGGTTTGTTATTCGCTATTTTGGTGTGGAAGGTTTGCAAGAGAGAATTCGTGAGCACGTACGCATAGCCGGGCAAGCTGCAAAATGGATTGACGAAAGCGAAAACTTCGAACGGCTCGCGCCAACTCCGTTCAGCACAGTCTGCTTCCGCGCAAAACCAAAATCAGTTTCTGATGAAAACAAATTAAACGAACTCAACGAAAAATTAATGAATGAAGTAAACGCAACCGGAAAGATTTTGCTTTCTCACACAAAATTAAACGGCAAGTTTACAATTCGTCTAGTTATTTCCGGAATTAGGCAGGAAGAACGGCATGCCGAAGAGGCGTGGGAATTACTCAACGCTAAGTTTGACGAACTTTGACAACACAAAAAATTTATACCATTCACTCAACAAAGCCGGTTATATAACGTCTAAATATTAGTTTATTTGGTGAATTATGGAAAATAAAGAAAGACTCTACGAACTAGACTGGCTAAGAGTTATCGCGTTTTTTCTGCTAATCTTTTTTCATACAGGAATGTTTTTTGTCCCATGGGATTTTCATTTTAAGAATTCTCAGACCAGCGAACTGTTTGAATTGTGGATGACACCGGTGAATCAATTTAGACTGCCGCTGCTATTTATTATTTCTGGAATTGGCTCATACTTCGTTTTGTCTCACCGAACAATAGGCGGCTTTTTCAAGGAAAGAACGGTTCGCTTACTAATTCCGCTAATTTTTGGAATGTTTGTAATCGTTCCGCCTCAAATGTATTTCGAATATCAATTCAGGGGTGCCAATTACAGCAGTTATTTTGAATTTTACAAAAAGGTTTTAGAATTCATTCCTTACCCTAAAGGAAGTTTTAGCTGGCATCACCTCTGGTACATCAGTTATATCTTTGTCTATTCTGTTGCAGCGCTTCCACTGCTAAAATATCTCAGAAGCGATTCATCGGTAAGTGCCAAGAAAGCAGTATTGAATTTCTTTTCTAAACCGAATAGAATTTATTTCGCAATATTGCCTCCGTTGGTTCTCTATTACTGGTTGGCGTGGCAGTTCCCAACAACACATGCTTTGTGGGGCGATTGGTACAATTTGACTTACTCATTTATATTTTTCCTTTACGGAATAATAAGTATCTCTGTAAAGGGGATGTGGGAGATATTTGAAAAACAAAGAAAGGCTTCCCTAATTATTGCCGCTATACCGTTTTCATTTCTGTGGCTTTTTGTATGGGGACCAACTTTTGAAATTATGCCGGAAGAGGGGATAACTTTTTTTATTCTTTACGGTGCGCTTAAAAATATTTTCTTAATCAGCTGGTTACTTGCAGTACTTGGCTATTCAAGAATGTTTTTTGTAAAGTCTAATAAACTTATAGTCTATTGTACAGAAGCAGTTTATCCGTTGTATATTCTGCACCAAAGTGTAATGCTTACTTTCGGCTATTACATTATTCAAATGCAGCAGAGCATTCCCGTAAAATTTGTTTTGGTAGTTGTTTCAACTTTTGGCGGAAGTTTACTTATTTACGAATTGTTGATTAAGAGAATAGGATTCATGCGAGTTTTGTTTGGCTTAAAGCTGAGATCTTAATTATGGCCGCAAAAATTGTTTGTTAGCCGCCGCAGTAATGCGGCGGTTTTGCTTGGACCAAGATTATGATCAAGAATTAAAAAAGTCCTTCCACAGAAAGATAGCGTTCGCCTGTATCGTAATTAAAAGCTAATACTCTTTTCAGTTCACTGCTTTCAGAAAGTTTTTTGCTTACTGCTGCTAATGTAGCGCCGGACGAAATTCCGCCAAAGATTCCTTCTTCTAATGCGGCTCGCTGCGCAAACTCAAATGCTTCCTCTTTTGATATTTGAATTACTCCATCGAGCAAACTTGTATCTAAATTTTTAGGAATGAAACCGGCGCCAATTCCTTGTAATGGATGCGGTCCCGGCTCGCCGCCCGATATTACCGGCGAAAGAACCGGCTCAACTGCAAACACTTTAAGGCTTGGAAATTTCTCTTTCAATACTATAGATACCCCGGTTATGTGTCCGCCTGTGCCTACTCCTGTAATTAAGTAATCAAATCCCTCTGGAAAATCGTTTAAGATTTCTTGTGCGGTTGCCTTAATGTGAACTTGCACATTCGCATCATTTTCAAACTGCTGCGGAATCCACGCTTTTGGATTGCTTGCGGCAATTTCGTTCGCTTTTGCAATTGCACCTTTCATTCCAAGTTCGCGTGGAGTTAATTCAAACTTTGCGCCGTAAGCTGACATAAGTTTTCTTCTTTCAACCGACATTGATTCCGGCATAACAAGAATTAATTCGTAGCCTTTAACTGCGGCAACTATTGCAAGCCCAATTCCTGTATTTCCGGAAGTTGGTTCAACAATTACACTGTCTTTTTTCAAAATTCCTTTTCGCTCTGCGTCTTCAATCATAGAAAGAGAAATTCTATCTTTAATGCTTCCTCCCGGATTTGCTCTTTCGAGTTTTACCCAAACTTCGTTGCTGCCGAAGAGTTTGTTTATTCTAACATGAGGCGTGTTGCCTATTGTTTCGAGTATGTTGTTAGCTTTCATATACTATCCTTTTAGATTATAAAGTTAATTGGTTCTTCAAATTCTTTGTTCGTTTTTATTCTTACTTCGCTCTTGTTGTAAACAACAGAATCTGCCGGAATGCTTTGTGTAATCCATGAGTTGCCGCCGATTACACTGTTCTTTCCAATTATTGTGTTTCCGCCAAGAATTACAGCTTGAGAGTAGATGATTACATCGTCTTCAATTGTTGGATGCCGCTTTGTCTGTGCGAGTGATTTATCAACGCTAAGCGCGCCAAGCGTTACACCTTGATAAATTTTTACATTTTTTCCGATAACCGTTGTCTCACCAATTACAATTCCGGTTCCATGATCAATAAAAAACGGACTTCCAATTTTCGCGCCGGGATGAATATCAATGCCGGTTATTTGATGTGCATGTTCGGACATAATGCGTGGAATGATTGGAACATTGAGAAGATACAACTCATGCGAGATTCTGTAAATCACAATTGCCATAAATCCCGGATAGGCGAGTATTACTTCATCAATACTTTCGGAAGCCGGATCGCCGGAATGAATTGCTTCTGCATCTTTCCAAAGTTTAGAATGTATTTCCGGAATCTTTTTTATGAATGAATCTGCAAGTTCATCCAAATGTGCGGGCGAGTTTCCATTCAATTGTTTGATAAGCTCTGCCAGATTTCGTTTAAGCAACTGAATGTTTGCAAACACATCATTTGCATCGAAGTAAACTTTCTTTGAAAAATGAGGAAAAAGAAAGTCTATAACCTCGTCTAAGTAATTAACCGTTTCGGTCTTTAGCGTAGTTGTGCAAGCGTGGGCTTGTCGCTTACTTAAAAATTCTTTTGTAAATACATCAAATAAATGGTTCTTTGCCATTACAGGTTTCCTATCTTAAAGTAATTTTAACTTAAGGGTAACTCTAAAAACTCAATAATAATATGTGAAAATCTATTTAATCTGCGTTTATCAGTGTGGTATTTTTAAAATAAGTAATTTTTAGAGGTACCCTTAAGGTAGAACGGAGATTAGATTAACAACAACAGCAGCAAATTGCAGTAACAGAATCAGTTTCTTTTGAGAAAACTGTGCTTACAAAATTTCTATATGTATTAATAAGATTTTTCATTTTTTATTTGCACGCAAAGTTAATAATAAATTTCACTTTGCGTTTACTAAATAACGCTGCCAATTAATTTTTAGTTCACAATACCACTAAGAAAAACGAGCAGCAAAGAATTTTTGTACTTCCTAGTGTTCTGTAACCCTAATAACTATACATTATGTTGTAAGGTATCTGATAAATTTAAACACTAAGAGTTAAATTCCCCGCTGCCTGCGGCGGGGAGCTTCATCCTCATCCACATAAGGTAATAAGGTTGATTCATAACTGTTTATTATAGTTACTAAGGTTTCTCAAATGAATAAGGTTTTCTTCCTTCTATTGAATTAAAATATACCGACTAATCAAAAACTTTATTTTGTCTTTTTTACCTTAGTAACATACCTAATCGGCAAAATTGTGAGCTACAAGTATGTACAGAAGTGTTAGTAACAAAACACTAGTGTTCTTGTAATTTACCGGCTAAACAGAATTACGGAGATTTGATTCGCGAAAATCAGCACGATCTGCCTCATCAGCGTTCTATCAAATTACATCGTACATCTGTCTGAATATTATGACAAATCATTGACAACTACATTCCTTTTAACATTACAGCAATTTGGTTTGCCTGCTGCTGGTTATATTCAAAAGCAATTTTCTTGTAATTAACCAAGTCAATTATTGTTCCTATCATACAAATTCCGCATGTAAGCAGGTAAAGAATTCCTAAACCAATCTGGTCAGTTAAAAATCTCTGAATTCCCGCAATTCCCAAAAAGCCAACAAGAGTTACAAGCAAAATTGTCTGCGGGTCTTTTCTTCTGGAGCGGTAAATATTGGCAAATTGAAAAGCCTGCTTGTCATCCAGGTTTTTTACAAGACCTGCTATGTACATCTGCTCTTCACCAACTATTTCCGGTAAAATTTCGTAAACATTAGCCATACATAACCTCGCTTTGTTTTTTGTTGAAATATTTTTTTACTACTAAATGAATTATTCTTGAAGAGATTAGCACAAAAGCAATAATACCAAGCGGATGAGTTTTGAATGAGTGAAGAAAATCTCCGTGATAGAACATTGAAATTGATCTTCCTAAACCGCAGCCGGGACAAAACTCGAAGCCAAGATATTTATATGGACAAAGCGTTACGTGAGAAGTATCGTAAGGATTAACCAATAGCAGATAGAGCAAGCCAACACTCCAGAACAAGGCTTCCCATTCAACAGATTTTACTATTTGTTTGATTTTGTCCATTACTCTCGAATTCCGTTTTGATAATAGGAGAAAAAATTTCTCCAATAAAATTCAATAGTTTAGTCGTTTCAAAAATTGATTGGTTCTTACCTTCTTAAAGAAAAATCTCTTTGAGAGTTGTTGCTTTGCTGTTTTCGTAAGAAACAATATCAAGCTTGCTAATTGCGCCCACTATCTCGATGTTTTTATTGTTTATCTCATCAGCAAGGATTTTGCACTTCTTTGCATCAAGGCTGTTGGCAATTCCAAGATGCGGAATAAACGGAATATCTAACGTGAGCTGCTCTTCAAGAATTCCGGTATAAAGTGCATCGTGAAGTTTTACAAAGATTCTATATCCTTCTTCGGGAATTAGAAACACGCCGGTGTAATCGCTGAATGAATCTTTTACAATTTGTGCACATCGTAGAACAAAGAAAAATTCTTTGATCTTCCTTGCAGCTTTTTGAACGTGGGTAATAAAGTCGGTTTCGGCAATATTGAAGACCGGGTAAACCAATGTAAAGTGAGGTTCAACAACATTGAAATATCTTTCATCATAATTAGCGCGGAATGTTTGAATCCATTTGTAATCTTTTTTTTCTATTTGCGGATAAGCAAGAACCAAAAGAGCCATAGCTAAACCAAAAAGTTTATAAATATTTTTCTTTTAAAACATTAATGTGATGAATTGGATGTCCGGCTAAAACATACACGGCAGCTTTAACCGAAATGGTATTTCCGCTTGCAGTTCCGGTTCTTATCCACATTTCATCTGTGAAAGTTTCGAGCAATTTAAGATTGCCTTTGCGTACAAGAACAAATTCTTCGGTAAGATTTTTTAACAAAGTGTTATCGTGGTTTGAATAGGGAACATAATCATCCTGCTCGAAGCCTGGAAGAGCAGTTTTATCGTTTCGAGAAATTCTAAGTGCCCGGTATGCAAATATTCTTTCTGTATCAATTATGTGTCCAAGTACTTCGCGTATGCTCCATTTACCTTCGGCGTACTTATATGCAGATTTTTCCTCTTCTATCCCACTAAAAAAATTATTTATGAATTCATTCTGTCCGGCAAGTATTTCTAAAATATTTCCATCGGGGACCAAGCTAATATACTTGCCGTAATATGGTGCGTATTCGCTTACGTTTGGTTTAGTATTCACTATTAATCCTTTCTATTTTATTATAACTAGTTTCTTTGTTTGGCTGTAAATGCCGGCTTGCAATCTGTAAAAATAAATGCCGCTCGTTAATTGAGAATTGAGAATTGAGAATAGAGAATTATAAATGCCGGGTTGATGAGGTTTATCAACTAAAGCTGCAACTTCTCTTCCCAATACATCATATACTTTTAAAGTTACATGGCTGTATTCTGAAATCTGATAGCTTATAATCGTTGTTGGATTGAAAGGGTTGGGATAATTCTGTTCTAATCTGAATGTTGATGGAATTTTTTCCCCTTTAATGTCTGTTGTAACGTTGGATAATCCCGGTGTTGGCTTCATTGAAGACCATTTGTTTCCGCCGCTCGGAACTCTTCCGTAAGAAATATCTGTCTGCTGTGCGCCAAAAGTATATTCGTCAATTATAGTTTTGCCGTCGGTTCCAACTAATGCAACAAACTCGCCGCTTTTAGAAAGTTTAAAGTTAGTGTGTAAACTACCTTGATTAGCCTGCTCATCGCACCAAACAAGCAAATGTTCTCCCGGTTTTAGTTTTAAGTCCTTTTGAGCAAACTGCCATTTATTAAGTTTAGTATTGTCATCGGTTAAATACATTCCTGTAAGTAAAATTTCATTCTGTGTTGGGTTATAAAGCTCAATCCAATCATCAAACTCATCTTTAGAAGTATTTGCCGGGTCTTTATTTATTGTGGCGTTATCAGCAAGAAATTCATTTATAACAATATTGCCGCCGCTTGTTGAATAGCCTCGTGCTTTAATATCTATAAAAGCATAACGAGGATAAAGACCTTTTACACCTTTGTTATCAACAATCTCCAGTTTAAATCTTCCAAAGCCGTTATTACCAAGCGGAGGAATTACACCAACCCATCTGTCTGCATCATCTACAGTAGTAGAATTTGCTACCGGAGAAAATTTCATTTTATAGAAGTAAACAACTGTCAATAAACCCGGATGAAATTGAATATTGATTTGTTCTACTCCAGAAGAAGCAAAGCCTGAAGCGAAAACATAAATAGAATCGTTTGGACCCGGATTCTTGGGTAAATAATCTATCTTGTAAACAATAGGTGCGGAGCCTGCATAATTAATTTTGTTGGCTAAATATATGTTCCGCTCGTTAACAAACTGCAAAATGGATTTTTTAACATGTCTCCCTTGCGAAGAAGTTTTGAATGGGCTCATGTTAAAACTGTTTTCAAAATCTTCATCGGTAAACTGATAATCTCTTCTACGGTAATTATCTTCTAAAGCATAGCTGCGAATCTTTTCCCGTATACCGAGAACGTAACTCGAAAGCTGATAGTACTGGAAAGTATTTTTAACAAAATGTTGAAGAAAATGCGCGTACAGATCTCTGTACTGATTGTTAGCAAGAATTTTTTCAATTAGCGGGCGTTTAGTATTGCTGATCTTTTTGAAGTTGAACGGATCGGCTTGCGTCCAATCGTAATTAAACCAATCAATGCCAAATGTGTTATCGTAATCGTATGGTATCCAGCGAAACTTACCGGCTTTCGGCTCAAAATAAATGTAGTAGTTGTTCATGTTAGACCAATAGTCATCCCACTGACCAATCAAAACATTCATAGCTTGATATTTCAGAAACTCATCGACAAACAAAATTTTTTCTAAAGAATCAGGTAAGACTTGAGAAGGAATTGTGTTAAGGATATTTATCAAGCGCTGAATCTGCGACATATCCGGCTTCTCTTGGTTTGTTTCTTGAGTGTAGTTTGTGCTTCCTGGAGCAAGGGAAGCGCCATACAGGCATTTATACAAATTACCGCTATAATCTTGGTAATGCTTTTTAAGAAAATCATCATCAATGTTTTCTACAGAGATGTATAACCCCATATACTTATTGTTTATGTAAACGGCAGTATGATTTGCTCTGCTTGCCGGCAAACCGCTCTTTTGAAACAGCATCCACGAAACTTTTGAGCGGGAAATTGAAGGATCGTTATGCTCACCGTTAAGGTTAAGCTTATCAACGCCGTAAAGCTTTCTTCCTTTAACAAACTCGTTAAACGATATTTTAAAAGATTTTTTTTGAGCCGAACGGGAAGTGTTGCCTCTAATTCTAATTCCAACATCTGTAAGTGTTGTGTCAATATATTTATTCTTGTATCTGAAAGTGCATTTATGAAGTGAATCGCTTGAATAGTTTTTCATCATCCAATCGAATGCTTCATTGTTCATAGTAATGTAAGCTTGGGCTGCTTGCGAGTCATCGTATAGTTTCCAGCTTTTATCGGTTGTTTGACTAAAAACAGTAATTACTGCAAATAACAATATGACTGGAATTGTAACCTTCATTTAATATTCTCAATAGAATTTGATATGTAAAATTAGTTAAGTGCTGTGAGAGAAGCTAAATTAGCTGCGGATTACAGCATGGATTGCGAGAGTTATTTTGTTACACAGAGCCACGCGGAGAAGTAACCGAACACACCGGATATATTTTGTAAATTAGTCCGGGTTCGCACAGTATAGTTTTTGTGTCTCGGTACCGAAATAGAACTGCATCACTCTGTTATGCATGTAAGTTGCCAATGTTCTAATAAAGAAATATGTCTTTGCCAGAACCTCTTTTTTGCTTGAAGACACTCCAGCCTCAGGCAGAGTCTCTGAAACCAAGGCACTCACGAACTAAAAATCTTTGATATGTAGCTTAACAAATCTTTTTTCTCGAAAGGTTTGCCTAAAAAGCCATTGAATCCGGCGGCGTGGAACCTTCTTTTATTTGTCTCCGATACGTAACCGGTTAAAGCAAGTGCCGGTACGTTCGAGTAGTTTTCTAACAGGCGGATTTGTTTTAATACTTCTATTCCGTCCATACCATGTCCTAGACTTATATCAACGAGCAGTAAATCGAATGTAGAACCTTTAGCGGCTTTTACGGCGGCTTCACCATTTCTTACCGGTGTTACAACGCCGGTTTTAGAAAGAAATTTTTCTACAACTTCTATGTTTAGAGGATTATCTTCTACAAGCAGTATTTGTAATTCTTTAGCATTGCTTTTGGTTTCAGATAATTCGTTAAGAATTACCGGTTCTGGCAGCATTTTTTCCATAGGAATTTCGGTTAGCAGCGGTATCCATATTGAGAATGTAGAACCTTTACCAAATTCACTTTCGAAAGTAATAAGGCAGCTTAAGTTCATTGCCATTCTTTTTGCAAGGCTTAAGCCAAGCCCTAATCCTTCAAAATTTCTTCTTGTTCCTTCGCTAACCTGACGAAATTCCTTAAACAAAGATTTTTGTTCTTCCTCTTTGATACCAATACCAGTATCAATAATGTTAACTACCGCATATTCGATATCATTTTTAATTATTGAATTTTGCAGTTGTATAATTATACCGCCTTGGTTAGTAAACTTGATTGCATTATCAATTAAGTGAGTAGTAATACGAGAGAGCCACCCTTCATCGCTGAAAGTATTGAGAGAATCTGTCTGCATGTCAACATCTAAAGATAAATTTTTTGCTTCGGCTCTATCAATAAACAAAAGTTTCATTTCCTGGCAGAAGAGTGCAAGATCAACTTGTGTGTTTTTAATTTCAACATCGCCCATTTCTAACTCTGAAAGGGAAAGTATTTCTGTAAAAGTGCTGGAAAGCCGCTGCCCGGATTTTATAATCTTGTCTAACATCATTTGCGCATCTTGATCTCCTACATAATCTTTTAATAGCTGCGAAAACCCTATAATTCCGTTAAGCGGAGTTCTTAGTTCGTGAGACATATTAGCAAGGAGCGAAGTTTTAACTTTGTAGGCATGTTCTGCTTCATCTTTAACAATCAGCATTTCATCATCAAACTTTTTGCGCTCGGTAATATCCTCTTTTATAGCTACAAAGTGGGTAATCTTTCCATTCTTGTTTTTAATTGGAGAAATTGAAGTGAAATCCCAATAAATCTCTCCATTCCTTTTCTTGTTCTGAAACTCGCCGCGCCACTCGTTACCGGCAAGTATAGTCTGCCATAGATTTTTGTAAAACTCTCTGCTTTGAACGCCCGAATTGAACAAGCGGGGTGTCTGCCCAATAACTTCGTTTAATCGATAGCCGGTTGTTTCTAAGAACTTAGGATTGGCATATTCAATTTCACCATCGGCATTAGTAATAATAACCGAAGTAGTATTTTGTTCAACTGCCCTAGAAAGCTTACGCAGTTCTTCTGTTTTAGCTTTTTCTTCTGTTATATCTCTAATAATTAATTGGTAGGCTAAAGAATTATTTAAATAGAATGGAACAGAAACAATTTCAACATCTAATTCTTTACCGTCTAATGTGATTACTCTTTCTTCTGCCGGAGGAAGCGGCTGCATTATGTTTGCAGCGGCTTTTATTCTCTCGGTAACCAATAATTTATAATCCGGATGAATAAAATCCATTATGTTTCTATTATGCAGTTCTTCTAAAGATAAAGCGCGTAGAAGCCTAACGGCAGTTGGGTTTGCATAAACTATTTTTCCGTTTTGATGAATTAGTATAGCGCTTGGCGAGTATTCTACAACCTGCCTGAACCTGTCTTGGCTCTCCTTTAATGCTCTTTCACTTGCCTTTCTTTGCGTTACATCTCTTGCAACAGATTGAATAGCACATATTCCGTGGAAATCTATTACTGCAGCAGTAGATTCAATATAAGCCAAAATACCATTGTTCTTTATTATAATATATTCAGCATAAGGCAGTTGATCGGCTGCACCGCTTGTAATGGCAATCTTTCTTTCGAGAAATAGTTCTATCGAGTTAGGGTGCATATAGTCAATAAACTTTTTAGATTTTAACGTCTCAAAACTGCTTTCACCAAAAAGCTCGAGAGCTGCTTTGTTTGCAAAGAGAAATTCATCATCGTTATGCACAAATATTGCCTCGGGAGACATCTCTACAATTTTTCTATATCTCTCTTCGCTGTCAGAAAGCTTTTTCTGAGATTCTTTTCTATCGGATAAATCTCTTGTAACACAAAGTGAGTTTGCTGGAACGCCCTCATCATTAAACAATAATGTCGTTGAAACTTCGCAAGGAATTATTCTTCCATCTTTATGAACCAGATCAAATTCATCTGTATAATGAACTAAATCTGAATTTCCAGCTTTTATGGCTTCAAGATTTCCGGTTAATGTTTCTAAGGCAGAACAGTAAGATTTTTCTGTGAGTATATCTGCCAAACTAAGTTTATAAATTTCATCCGGCTTATAACCGCACAGCTTGTAAACAGATGGGCTTACAAAAGCGAAAGAATAAGTTTTGAGATCAAGAATCCAAATAACATCGGCAGAGTATTCGGAGATTAATCTATAAAGCGCTTCGCTGTTTTCTAATTTCTGTTGGATAACATAGCGTTCTGTGATATCTGTAATAGAATGAACAGCGCCGGTAAGAATGCCCGAATCGTTGAAAATTGGATCTGCTGTTGCCTGGTACCATTTTTCTCCAGTTTGGTAAGATATAGTTTCCCTTTGAAGTGAAATTATCATACGCTGAACCGGACATTCATCAGTATGATTAGTTTCTCCGTGAACAATTTCGTAGCAATGTTTTCCTATAATTTGGCTTAGAGGAAGACCAAGAATTTTTTCGCTGGTTTTATTAGCCCGTATAATTACAGAATTAAGGTCTACAATCCACACTGCGTCAGAAACCGAATCGAATGTTGTCTGCCACTGTTTAGCAGATTTCAGAAGTTCATTTTCGTATTCTCTTTGTTCTGTAATATCGTAAGCAATACCGCCAACAGATTCAACATCTCCGTTTTTGCCTAAGAGCGGTGTATAATAAATATCAAACACATTATTGTTAACGTAAAGAAATTCTCTTGTTGTGGTTCCATTTAATGCCCTTGTTATAGCAGTTGTTATTTCTGGAAAGTCTTTGTATAAGTCGAACACAGAAATTCCTACTGCCTCACCAGGCGCTAAGCCAAGTTTTGCAAGCCCGTTTCCTTCCGAAAGTGTAAACAATCCGTTTTTATCAATTTTGAATAGAACAATGGGCGTTTTTTCGATAAGGAACTTTAATTGAAATTCGGTCTCTCTTAGTTTACTAAGTGCAATATTCTTTTCTGTAACATCGTTTGCTGCAACTAAAACCGCAGGCTCACCATTAAAGGTAATTGGAATAGCTTTTGCTTCTACATCTATAATTTGATTATCTACACAGAAATACTTTAGCTCAAAAATAGAACTACCGTTAGGGTTAGATTTAAGCTCTTTTAATTTGATTTTGGCAATATCCTTATATTCTGGAGGCATATAATCAAAAAAGTTCCTGCCTATTATTTGAGAGTAATTGGATGCCCGAAACATTTTTAAGCAGGCATCATTGGCAAACAAAACTATTCCGTTTTTATGAACGAAGAGAGGAAAAGGGGAAGAATTAACCAATTGACGGTAACGTTCCTCACTTTCTTTAAGAGCTTTGCCGGTAATTACATTTGGAGTAATATCTCCGTAGGCAACAACAACACCGCCGCCTGCTGCAAGCGGCAGCGGCGCCGCAGTAACAGAAATCCATGCAATGTCTTTATCCGTTTTATAAACGCCCATCTCAACATTCGATACTATTCTCCCTTCATTCAAAGCGCGCACACTTGCATATTCACCTGATGGCATATCGGAACCATCCGGACGTATTATTTTCCAGCTCGTGCTGTCTATGTTTCTGTTGTTCTGCTCAGAAGCGGTCAATCCTAATATTTTTTCTGCCGTTTTATTCGATTCGATAATTTTTCCGGTGCCGTCCGAAATTGTAATTCCCAAAGGAAAAGCGCTAAAAAGAGTTTTGTACTTTTCTAAAGTGCTTTTTAGTGACTGCTCGGCAAGTTTCTGCTCAGTTATGTCGGTAAACTGGCAGAGTTGAACTCCTACCGGGCTCCCTTCGTGAAAAATAGAGTTAATCTGCAGAACAAGATGTTTCTCCTGTCCAAATTTGTTTGTTATACGAGCTTGAAAGTTATAAGACTTTTGATGGTCTGTTAAGGCTTTATAGGTAACTCTTCGCACTATGTTTTTGTAAAACTCGCGTTGTATTAATCTATTTAACCAAGATTCAACATTAGGAAGTTCTTCATGTTTATAGCCAAAGAGTTTTTCTGCGGCTTTGTTATAGTTTAGACAAAGTCCGTTTTGAGCAATTGTAACTGCAGGTATTTCAGACAGCTCAAAAATATTCCAGAGGTGTTTATACTCAGATTCGCGTAATTTTTTATCGAGATTTTTTGCAGATTCGCTAACAATTCTATTGCTTTCTCTAACTTGGTTTTCTGCAATTGTTCTAATGCTTACTTCCTGTTTCAAATTAGCAACTGCATTTTCGAGCTGCGCTGTTTTTTCTTCAATCCGTTCTTCGAGCTGGTTATTTAGCTCTAAAAGTTTTAGCTCGGCAATTTTCTGTTCTGTAATATCTTTCGAAGAGCCGTAATACTTTACAACTCTCTTAAGTTTTTTATCGTAAACAGGTTTAAAGGAGGTAAGGTGCCAAAATATAGTACCATCTTTTTTGATCAGCCTAAACTCGGCAGTTACTTTTTTATTTGCATAGATGGATTTGTTAATTTCGATAATAATCGAGTGGTCATCGGGGTGGAAATATTTTTTCCAGCTTTTTGGTTTTAACAAATTCTGGAATTGGAACCCGGTTTCTTTTTTGAATCCTTTGGTTATCCATTCAAGAGTCCGCGTTTTATCCGGATTAATAATAACAGAAAAAATGAAATCGGATGTTATTTCGGAGACAACCCGAAAATGCTCATCTCCAAAAGGAGCGGCGCTTCTATTCTTTCTTGAAAAAGAAGTTACTTTGCCTGTTAAAACACTGTAACCTGCATTACCATTTTTAGGTTTTCTCTTTTTTATGCTGCTATTAGTTTTTTTATTTTTTTTCATCAGTTCATTTAATTTTTAGGGATACTAAAACTAAAAGTGCTGCCGGAGTTTTCAATACTTTCAACCCACAACTTTCCTTTATGTCTTTCAACAAATTCTTTGCAAAGAGTAAGCCCTAAGCCGGAACCGCTTTCATCTCTTGTTCCTCTTCGCACAAAGTGAGATTCAATTTGAAATAATTTTGGCAAATCCTCTTTCGGAATACCAATTCCGTTGTCTGTAACCGAAACTAATAAATCTTTCTCGGTTTGCGAAACTTTAAGAATTATGGAACCATTCTCTCTTGTAAATTTGATTGCGTTAGATACTAAATTTCGGACTACAGTGTTAAACATATTTTTATCGTAAACGGCAGATATCTTTTCGTTGCATACAAAATTGAAGATAATATTTTTCTTTTCAATTGCAGTTTTGAAAGGTACCAGAATTTCTTTTATATCAAGCTGCGGTACATTTTTTTCCGGTTTGAATTCCATTGCGCCTCTCTGAATTCTGCTCCATGTAAGCAAATCTTCAAGAAGAGAAAACTGATTTTTCAAACCTTCGTGAAGTTTACTTGCGTATTTAATTCTCTCTTCTAAGCTGAGTTCTTCCTCATCATTTAAAATTGCCGATATGCCAAGCAATCCTTGAAACGGGCTTCTTAAATCGTGCGCTATTATTGAGAAAAATTTGTCTTTGGCAGCATTAGTCTCGCGCAGCTTGCTTTCCGATTTAATCAAATTCTGTTCGGCAATCTTTCTATCAGAAATATCTTCAATTGTACCTTCGTAATAAAGAGTGTTACCCGATGAATCTTTAACTACTCTTGCATTTTCTCTTATGTGAATTATTTCTCCACCTTTTTTTCTCAGCGAGTATTCATTTCCGGTTAGTCTGCCTTTCATTTCAAGTTCACCAATAAAGTCTTTTCTTGTAGTATCGGCAGCATAAAATTCTTTTTCAATATCGAGCTTTTTAAGTTCTTCCAATGTGCTATAACCAAGCATTTTTACAAGAGCCGGATTAGCAATAAGAATTTCACCTTTTGGTGTAGAGCGGTAAATACCAATCGGCGAGTCTTCATAAATTCTTCTAAACCGTTCTTCGCTTTCAATAATTTTCTGCTCATTTTTTTTGCTTTCAGATATATCTCTTCCAATGGCAATTATAACAACTTGCCCGTAATATTTGCCGCGGTTAATTATCACATTTTTAGGAAAGACTTCACCGTTTTTGCGTAAGCCGTAAAAATCGAATTGATGAACTTTACCAGTTGAAAAGGTTTCTCTTAGATAACCGGCAACTTTTTCCATGTCGCTCATTCCTTCGGGTGATAAATAAGCCGGTGTTTTGCCAATAAGTTCTTTTCTTAGATAACCGTACATTTTTTCTGCGCCGCTGTTTACATCTACAAAATATCCATCTTTATCTAAAATGTAAATTGCGTCTATCATAGAATCGAACAACTCACGGTAGCTTTCTTCTCTAATTCTAAGTTCAATTTCATTCCGCTTGCGTTCTGTTATATCTCTAATAATTGCAATTATTACTTCTTTGCCTGTCCAAATACTTTTACGTAGAGATACTTCAACATCGAAAGTTAAACCGCTGATCGGTTTTTTAGCTCTCCACTCAAAATGAAGGCTTGTTTCTTTTTTAGTGTTCTCCCAAAGATCACTCAATTTTAACAGTTGGTTTGCCGTATCGGCTGTTAAATCGCGCACGTTGGAATGCTCTAACTGCTGCCGTGATACTTCGTAAAGTTCAACTGCGCGGTCGTTTGCTTCAATAATGTTTCCTTGAAAATCGTGTATTAAAACGGCATCGCTAATATTTTTGAATACGGCTTTAAAATTATTTTCGGAAGCAGCTAAAGATTGTTCGTAAGATTTGCGCACTGTTATGTCCGAGGCAACAGCAATAATTACATCCTGCCCAAAATATTTGCCTTTACTAATGCTTACATGTTTAGGAAAAATATCTCCGTTCTTTCTTTTTCCCCAAAACTCAAAAGAAGCCGGTCCATTGCCCGCAAAGGCTGCTTCTATATATTTAGCTACTTGCTGCAGGTCATTCAAGTTAGGCGCAGAAAGAAACTCCGGGGTTTTCCCGATGAAGTATTCTCTGTTATAACCGTACATTTTTTCTGCACCGGCATTAACATCAATAAAAACACCAAGTTCATCTTGAATGTAAATTGCATTATAAACAGAATTGAACAACCCTCTAAAACTCTCTTCGCTGTTCCTTAGTGTATCTTGAATCTGTTTTGCTTCTGTAACATCTGTTGCTACACAGATACGAGCTTCCTTACCTTCGTGAAAAATACTTTGCGCTCTAAGATCTACAAATATTGTTGAACCATCTTTCTTAATATGTCTCCAGTATTGTGTGTATGCAAACTTTTTCTCTTTCTTAACTCGACTAATAATTTCTTCTATTTTCGTCCAATCTTCTTTTGGAGAGATGTCTTTCAAAGTCATTCTGAAAAATTCTTCAGCAGTGTATCCGTAATAACTGCATGCAGAGTCGTTTACAGCAAGAAAACGAAGGGTGTTTACATCATAAATAAACATTGGATGCGGGTTGGTGTTGAATAAAGTTCTGTAACTGTTTTCTTTATTAATCAGCTCAAGCTCAACTTTTCTCTTTTCTGTAATATCTCTTTGAATGCCAAATAAGCCGGTTACATAATTATTTTCATTTTTGAAAAGGAAATACTCCGCTTCTACTAACATTTGAGTTCCATCTAATTTCCGCTCTTCTGTTATAATAGTTGTTTGTCCTAAGTCGAGTATCTTTTTGCAAACATCTATGCCTTGAGTTAAGTCGTGCACAAAAAAATCAGCCGGAGTTAAGCCAATAATATCATTTTCTTGAGCGAGATATTGATCTAAAAAAGCTTGGTTTGCCTTTGTAATTCTTTGTTCGTAGAAGAACTTGTGAAATGCTTCATCTTTTTTGGATTTATCTTCCCAGTTAATAGGAGTATCTAAAGCCATAAAGAAAAAGCCGTCTAACGACTGTTTGAAAAAGGCTTCGAGTTCGACGTTATTAATAATTTGCTTAGACAAGTTATTAGTAAGATTATTAGAATCTTTGTTAGAATTACTATCGGCTGATTTCTTCGGGCTCATCAAACATCCTATAGATAGTTCAAAAACTAAGCATGAATTAAATTTATATTTTTGTCTTAGTGAAACTTAGTTACTCAGCATGCACTAAGGTTAAAATTTTTAGCACGCAGATTAATTATGTCCGAAGGATTCCTTTGAGATTTTTATGATCTATTAAGATAAATCATAAAGAATCTTAATCATCTTAATAAATCTGCGTTCTATGTTATTCTTAGTAACTTAGCGGTTTAGCGGGAAAAACCTTATCTCTCGCTGCCTTTAAGTTAATATCTCTGGTAATTGTGGTTTTGCTTCTGCTGCTGTTTCTTGTGCTAACACTTTATTAAGAATTTCGTTCTTGAACGTTTCGTGGTCATCTGTTTTTCTAATTACACCATCGAAAACAAAAACTTTGAGCGAAACAGCTTTAATATCTGAAACTATTAAAAAGATAGAAACTTCATCGAGTGAAGCTGCTTCCCGAATCTTTTGAGTAATTATCCGCTTATCGAGTAATCCGATATTATCGCTAACAACTATATATCTTGGCGAAAATTTTGTAAATAACGAAACTGTCTCGGTCCCATTTTTTGTATCTTGAATAATGAACTTGTCTCCAACCAATTTATGAAACAGCTCGCGTGATTTGTTATCGTTTTCTACCAATAATAATCTGGGAGCGCCAATATTATCTTTACTGACTGCTTCAATAGAAGAAGGAGAATTACCGCCAAGCAGTTTAGCAACAACTTTGTTAATTCTTTTAACGGTTTCGGTTGTATCTATTGGTTTTAATAAATAATCGCAAATGCCTTTTCCCATTAACGAAGCGGCAATTTCTCTATCGCTTAGCGCAGAAATAACTACAACTGGAATGTTTCTGTATACAGGATTAGAGCGAAGTATTCCAAGTAATTGATCTCCATCCATTACGGGCATTGTAATATCGAGTAAAATAATGCTCGGCAGTTCGGCTTTCAAAATATTTAAAGCGGTTTCACCATTTTCTGCCTCTGTTACAGTACAAGCAAAATTCTTTTTCAGAATAGTTTTAATCAGCACTCTTGCCGGGTCATCATCTTCTATAATCATAAACTTAATCAAAGCGGACCTCTTTCATTAATATTATTGTTAAACTTCTGCAATGTAAAGCTAAATACTGTTCCATTTCCAACTTTACTTTCTACCCAAATATTTCCGTTGTGTATCTTAACAAATTCTTTGCATAGCATTAAACCCAAACCGGTTCCTTTTTCTTTAGCAGTACCTAAAGTTGTAATGGTACAGTTGTTATCGCATAACATTTTCAGGTGTTCTTCTTTAATTCCAACTCCGTAGTCTTTTACCGAAACTTTAACATATTCATCGTAATTATCTGCGCTCACTTTAATTTTGCCGCCTGCATTAGAAAATTTTATTGCATTGCTTACAAGGTTAAGTATTATAGATTGAAGCATATTGCTGTCTGCAAAGCAAACAAGTTCCGGCTCAACTTCGTTTATAATTTTAACTTGTTTGTTAGAAGCTACGGCATTAAGCAGCCTGGAAATTTTATCAACAGTTAAGTAAGGCTGCAGCAGCTGCGGTTCAAAAGCAATTTTACCGCTTTGAATTCTTGACCACTCCAGCAAATTGTTCAGCAAACTGTTAGTTGTTCTGGCAATTTCGCTTATGTAGCCGGCAAATTCTTTAATTTCTTCCTTAGAAAGCAGATCGTATTCTTCGTATAAAATTTCTGCATAACTTAACAAGCCGTTAATAGGCGCGCGTAAATCGTGCCCAATTATCGAAAAGAATTTATCCTTAGTTGAGTTCAATTGTTTTAGTTCTTCGGTAAACTTTAGTACCTGCCGCTCAGCCGTTTTTTGCAGTGTTATATCCCGCAAAATCATTAGTGCCTGGTCATGCCCGCGTATCGAAAAACGGGCTTCAAAATATTTTTCTTCTCCGAACAAGCTGTGAATAAAATCTAAAGTATGAGGTTCCCCAGTTTGCAAAGTATTAACAATATTAGTTAGACAAGCGTTTACTACTTCTTCATCAAAAACATCCTTTAGTAATAAAGAACAGATTAATGGCCTGCCTAAAAATACTTGGTCGAAGTTGTTTTTAGATTCAACAATTTCACCATACCTTGTTACAACTAATATATAATCCGGTATTGCTTTTAGAATTGAGTAGTCGCTGGTTTTAATATCTTGAAACAGTTTTTCTATTAAACTTTTTTCCGAAATGTCTTCAACAACACAGTCGTAATAAATCGTTTCTTCGTTTTTTATTACTTCGTGCCCAAACTCTCTAAGCAGTTTTTTACGGCTGCTTTTTGTAGTCCATCTATACTCGTAAAAAGTTTTTTGAGAATCTTTTATAAACTGAGATAACCTAACCGGATCGAAACATTTTTGTAAAGCAAACGATGATTTTACACACGCTTGCAGTTCTTCTAAGTTATCAAACCCAAGCAGGCTCAGCATAAACTTATTAGCATAAACGGGGTTTCCGCGGCTATCCACACGAAAAACACCGAATCCAAAATTATCTAATGTATTAGTGCTGCTCTGATCAATATGTTTAAAGTAATTGTGCATAATTGAACTTGTTTTGCTAGTTTCTCCACGCTGGTAAAATAAATTTGAATTTAGTTCCAATTCCAATTTCGCTTTCAACATTTAGAGAACCGCCCTGTCTTTCAATCATTTCTTTGCAGAGAATAACACCCAAGCCGGTTCCTTTTTCAAGTTCGGTTCCAAGTGTAGTATGGTTAGAATCAATTCTGAAAATCTTCTCAATTACATCCCGGCTCATTCCAATTCCGGTATCTGCAACTGTAATTTCATAAAACCCATTAACAGGAGTAGAAGAAATAGAGATTCTTCCTCCGCGCTGTGTAAACTTAATAGCATTGCTAAGTAAATTCTCCAAAATGGAGTTCATCATTCGTTCATCAGCTATTATATATGGTTCTTCATTAATATGGTTAATTATTTTGATATCCTTTCGCTCTGCATTGGCAGAAACTAAACTTGAAGCGTATAATACAGTTTCGTAAAGGTGAAGTTTACCGGGCGAACAGCTCATCTTGCCGGTTTGAAGCCGTGCCCAGTCCAGCAAGTTCTCTATTAGCTTAAAAGTGTTTTTTGAAAGTTTATCTAACGAAGTGATAAAATCTTTCATCTCTTCTTTGCTTAAGCTTTCAAACTCATCTAACAACAAAGTTGTATAACCCATTATTCCTGCAAATGGACTTTTTAGGTCGTGAGCAATAATAGAAAAGAACTTATCTTTTTCGGCATTAAGTTCTTTCTGCTTGGTTTCGGATTCTTCTAATTGTGCGCTCAAAACAACAAGTTCTGCCGAGCGTTCCTCAATTAAATCTCTCTGAAATTGCAGCTCATCAACCAAATCTTCTATTCTTTGCTGCTCCACTTTTTGCCCGGAGATATCTCTCACAATTTCCAAAAGCCGGTTATCTGTTAAAACTTGTCTCAAAACTTCTGCATAAAAATGTTCTCCATTTTTTCTAACAAGTACACATTCAAATTTGGTTACTTTATCAGGGCGCTCAATATCATAAACCCGTTTAGGTTCTAAAGAAAAATCTTGTAGAACTCTGCCAATCAATTCGTGTTCTGTGTAATTAAGCAGTTTACAGCCTTCCGGATTAACGCTGCATATTTTACCATCACAATCAGAAATAAATACCGCCTCTGCCATCTGGTCGAAAGCAGATAATAATGATTTGTATTTCTGTTTAATCTCATACTGCACAGTTTTCATTTGGGAAAAAGCAAAAGCGGCGGCAATTGAAACAAAAAGAAATACAGCCCCAAGCAAAACTGTGTCCGAAATTTTTATTAAATCATTTGAAGCAGCAAATCCAGCAAACAAAAAAATAAAAACAAGCGAAACAGAAAATATATTCAGCTTTTTCCAGATTTTATCAAACACACTTCTTTTTGAAAAAAGAATTTTTTGAAAACCTTTTCTGCCTGTAAAAGGAACAATTTTGGTGATATTCTCAACATCCGCTTTCAGCAATTGAACTCCACATGTTAGACAAATAGATACAGGCAAATCAAATGCCATCTTAATATGAGAAGAGCAAAAGTCTCTTTTGTAATTATGTGCGCAAAATCTATAAATGAGTTGTTTTTTGAAGAATTTATAACACTTCAGATTAACCGTTCGCTTACATCAACTTACAACCAATTAAAATGTTCATAATTGGAACGATGCGTAATATTAGCCATTAAAATTAATTTAAGTACTCTCGATAATATGTTTGTGAATGGAACAGTTTTTGTTCTGTATTACGGAGCAGCCGAGGTAAATATGATACTTGTTAGTGTAAATACTGTTGGTAAAACTTGCAAAGTAAGCTTAACTAAAAATAATAGAACCATAATGCTTACTAAAGAAATTGATATACAAAGAAGTGCTAATCTTTCTGTCTTCAAAATTATTGCTAAAGGATTATTGCAGCTCTTCAAACCAAACCAATGCTGGCAAAATAAAATTTAGTCTATAACGGTTTGCTGTAAGATGGAAAGAAGAAATAGTGTTGTAGCAGCAGGTGTAAAAAATTCAAACTGCCAATCAACCTGCAAACGGCTCGCTTTGATGGTTAACCCGGCATAATTTTACTAGAGTACATTTTTGAGGCGGATTCTGCATTAATACGCCTTAAATTTTAGGTTCACTTAACTTTTGGTTTTCCGCCTCGATTATCCGAATAGCATAAACTTTAAATATGGAGATACAATGGGTACAGCAGCTCAAACGAAAACAGAATCTACTGAACTGCTTCAATTAGTCAGCTTTAAAATTGCAAACGAAGAATTTGGAGTTGACATTCTGAACGTACAAGAAATTAATAAGATGACACAAATTACCAAAGTACCAAATGCACCCGCATTTGTGGAAGGTGTAATAAATCTTCGCGGAAGAGTTATACCTATTATTGATTTGAGAACGAGATTGAAGCTGGAAAAGAAAGAGCATGATAAAGATACAAGAATTATTGTAGTAGAAATTTCGGGCAAAACTGTTGGCTTTATTGTTGATGCAGTAAAAGAAGTTCTCAGAATACCAATGAACATTATAGAAGCGCCGCCGGAAATTGTAACAGGCGTAGAATCAGAATTTATTCGTGCTGTTGGAAAATTAGAAGATAGATTACTCATCTTGATTGATCTAGAAAAAGTATTAAATGCAGAAGAGCACTTAAACTTACAGCAAGTCTAACCGTTAGTTTCAAAAAATATTATTCGAGCTGATACTAAAACATCCGAATAAGTAAAACTTTAAAAAAAGAGGAACAAAATGAACTGGTTTCTAAATAAGAGCATCCGTACAAAGTTACTTTCGGGGTTTATATTTTTAGCGCTTTTAACGGCATTAGTTTCAGTAATTGGCTGGCTGGGGCTAAGCTTTGCTGGAAAGAGTTTAGATGATTTATACAAAAACCAACTTTTGGCTATAGCAGATCTTGCAACTACAAGAGGCTCTCTGCTAACGGCAGGACTTAATGTAGAAAAAGCAATTCTAACCGATGATCAGGCAAAAAGAGAGATGCATATATCTACTGCTCAAACTTACCTCAAAAATGGAGAGACATCTTGGAAATCTTTTACTGCTACTAGTTTAGAAGAAGAAGAAAAAGCTGCTATTGCTAAGTTTGATAAAGCATACAAAACTTACAAAGCAGAACTAGAAACAAGTTTAAGTTTTCTTTCGATGGGTGCAGTTGAGGAAGCAAAAGTTATGAACCAGGGTTCGATTGAAGAAAACCAAAAAATTTGGCTCGAGGCTTTAAGCAGCTTGTTCGAAATTAACAAAAGACTTGCTCAAGAAACGGTTGATAAAATTCATGCCGCAGAGGCAGCAGACCGTAGGGAATTAATAATTATAGCAATTATTTCTGTATTAGCAGCTTTAGGTTTGGGTTTTGTACTTGCTAAAAAAATAGGCGATCCACTTAAAAGATTAGCGGCAAATGCAGATAGACTTGCGCTTGGCGATGTAGAAATTGAAATTAAATCCAAAACAACAGATGAAATTGGTAATCTAGAAAAATCTTTTGCGTTGATGATAGAAGGAATTAAAGAAAAAGTTACAGTAGCTGAAAAAATTGCAGCCGGGGATATGTCTGTAAAAGTTGATATTAGATCGGAAGAAGATTCACTTTCAAAATCATTGCATAAAGTAACCGAAACAATAAAACTGCTAGTGGAGGGATTGACAAACCTTAGCAAGAAGCACGCAGATGGTGATTTAGCAGCAAGAGGCAAAGCAGAACTCTACTCCGGCGGATATAAAGAAATTGTAAATGGTGTTAATGCCAGCATAGAAGTAATTACGGCGCCGCTTGTTGAATCAAACGAAGTTCTCAATAAAATTGCTTCTGGCGATTTAACCGTGCGTATGAATGGAGATTACAAAGGAGATTTGCAGAACATAAAGAACAACATTAATCATTTGGCAGAATCGTTTAATAATGCACTAAGCGATGTAAATGCAGCCGTACAAGCAACAGCAAGCGCAAGCGCGCAAATATCATCTTCGGCAGAAGAAATGGCTGCCGGCGCTCAAGAACAAAGTGCGCAAACCGCCGAAGTTGCAAGCGCAGTTGATGAAATGACTAAAACTATTATGGATACAACCCAAAACGCTTCTGCTGCTTCAGAAAATGCTAAGAATGCCGGCAATATTGCTAAAGAAGGTGGTAAAGTTGTAGGACAAACCATAGAAGGTATGAACAGAATTGCAGTTGTAGTTAAACAATCGGCAGATACAGTACAGCAGCTTGGCAAGAGCAGCGATCAGATTGGAGAAATTGTGCAAGTAATTGATGATATAGCCGACCAAACAAATTTACTTGCACTTAATGCTGCTATTGAGGCAGCGCGTGCCGGCGAACAAGGACGCGGTTTTGCTGTTGTTGCCGATGAGGTTCGTAAACTTGCAGAAAGAACAACTAAAGCAACCAAAGAAATTGCCAATATGATTAAGCAGATTCAAAAAGATACTTCTGAAGCGGTAATATCTATGACATCCGGAACAGTAGAAGTTGAAAAAGGAAAGGAACTAGCCGATGAAGCAGGCAAATCACTTTCTCAAATTATTTCTGGCGCCGAGCAAGTTGTAGATATTGTAACGCAAGTAGCCGCAGCCAGCGAAGAACAATCCAGCGCTGCAGAGCAAATCAGCAAAAACTTAGAATCAATTAATCATGTTACTAACGAAAGCGCAACCGGTATTCAACAGATTGCACGCGCCTCTGAAGATTTAAACAGGCTTACTCTAAACTTACAAGAGCTTATTTCTCGTTTCAAAATTTCAAGCTCTTCAAATTACGATTCTACGAACCAAAATCAGCTTACAGTTCGTTCTAATAGAAAGCTGATGCACCATTAATTATGATGCAATGACAAAAAAACCTCGTTTTAATAACGGGGTTTTTTTATCCCTAATTCTTTCAAATGTTTTTTTGAATAAACATCTACGCTAAATGAGCTTCGTGTTTCTGTTTTTTGGCTGGCTAAGCCCAAAGAGTATTTTTCTATGAATTAGAATAAATTAAAATAAAAATATCCTTTAAAAATGATTTTCAAATCCGATAATGGTACCAAAGTTTGCCTATGGACTATAATTACAAGGAGGTACTTATGAAAAACCCAATCAGCTTTAGAATTATCTACATGTTTATTACAGCAGCAGTACTCATGTTTTTAGTTCTAACAGAAGCAAAGGGAAAAAATATTGTTCCGGGGGATGAAGAGTATGCAATAGCTGTTGAAAAAGCCCCAGAACCTGTAGGCGGATTACAAGCAATAATGAAAAGAGCATCCTATCCCGATCTTGCTATTAGGACAAGAACAGAAGGAAAAGTTTACGTGCTCGCCTATATTAACGAATCCGGAGATGTAGATGACGTTAAAGTTGTAAAAGGAATTGGCGGTGGCTGCGATGAAGAAGCTGCAAGAGCAGTTAAAAAATCCAAATTTACACCGGGTCAGGATAAAGGTGTTAATGTTAAAACAAAAGTAGCAATTGCCATACATTTCAAATTACCAAGCTAATATTAAAGTATAATGAAGGAATAAAAATGAAAACCATATTAAGAAGCAAATTGTTAAATCTAATCGTACTACTCACCATTTTTTCACTAATAAATAATTCACATACCAATGCTAATACACTTTTTCCAGGGGATGAAGAGTATGAAATTGGTATAGAAAAAGCTCCAGCTCCAGTAGGTGGAAATGATGCAATTGCAAAAAATATAAACTATCCTCAAACAGCATTGAGAAGCAAAACAGAAGGAAAGGTTTATTGCCTGGCTCTAATAAACCAAAACGGCGATGTTGATGATGTGAGGATTGTAAAGGGTATAGGCGGTGGCTGCGATGAAGAAGCTGTAAGAGCAATTAAGAAAACAAAATTTACCCCAGGGCAAAATTTGGGAGTTAATGTAAAAGCTAAATTAGCATTAGCAGTTCAGTTTAAGCTTCCGTAATCTTGAAATGAAATTCTTGAAAAGCGCTTCTTTTTGAAGCGCTTCTTTCAAGTGCTTTCCACTTATTCATTTACCGGTTAATTAAATTTTATATTGGTGGATTGCTGAGGAGCGTCTAAATTCATTGTTTAAATAGAAAAATCCAAAGATTAAAATGAAAAAAATTGATTTCAAAAACCTCAAACTAATTAGAAAGATTCAGATATCGATATTCGGAATTGCCGCTGCTTCCACTATAATTGCCAGCGTGGCTATATTCTCTATGTTTAGTGTTGGTGTTCAAAAAACGGAATTGAACAACTCTTACTTTAAGCCAAAGCAAGAAATTACCGAACTGTTTCTCAACTTTAAAAGCATTCAGTATGCCGGTATTAAGTTCTCTATAACAGGTTTCGAGTCTCAGACCAAGAGCAATATCAGCTTTATCGAAGAGAAAAAGAAATTGGTTGACAGTACATTTGCCAGCTTAAATAAACAGAATTTTGATGAAGAACTGAAAAATGAAATTGCTTCTACTTACAAAGTATGGCTGGAATATAAAAATGGAGTAATAGATGCAGTTATTAGTGCCGGTTTAATGAATGATTACGAAATGGCTTCTGTTATTTCTACTACTTCAGGCGAAGATATTGCAGCTAAATTATACGAACGTTTTCGGAAGATAGAAGAATATGTAGATAATTATGGAACAAATTTAAACGCTAAGATTGATAGCGAGCTTAGAAGCGCACGGTGGTTAGTATTAGCAGGAATGGCAATAGGTGCGCTAATAGCTTTCCTTTCACTTTTTAAAGTAGCTCCGGCTATAACTAAACCAATTCTAGTATTCAAAAAAATAATAAAAGAGTTTTCTGTTGGCGATTATAGAACAGAAGTTGAAGTTAAATCGCGCGATGAATTTGGCGAAATGCAGGAAATGTTAATCGAGTTAAGAAATGCTCAACGAGAAAAAGTATTAGCTGCACAAAAAATTTCACGCGGTACTTTTGCTAAAGTTACTCCTTCATCAGAGCATGATGAATTAGCAATATGCTTCAATGAAGAAGTTGAATCTCTTGTTATGCTTACACAGGAAATTAATTCAATTGTTGAAGCTACAAGCCGCGGTAATCTTTCTTTTAGAGGTTCTGTAGATAAATTTAGCGGCGGCTACAGAAAATTGATTGAAGGTCTTAACACTACGCTTGATTCTATCATTGTTCCAATTAAAGAAGGTTCCGATGTGCTTGCTGTTATGGCTTCCGGCGATTTTACCCGCAGAGTTGAAGGAAAGTATGAAGGTGATTTAAAGCTGATAAAAGACAGCATTAACGTTGTTGCCGATTCACTTGTAACAGCGCTTAGCGAAGTTGGCGAAGCTGTTTCTGCAGCTGCAAGCGCGGCTACTCAAATTTCATCTTCTTCGGAAGAAATGGCTGCAGGTGCTCAAGAGCAATCTGCTCAAACTTCCGAAGTAGCTGCTTCTATTGGTGAAATGACACGTACTATAATGGATAATACAAAGAACGCCAGCTACGCCGCCGAAACTGCCAAAGAATCCGGCGATAAAGCTAAACATGGCGGAAGTGTTGTTAAGCAAACTATTGAAGGAATGGAAAGAATAAGTAATGTAGTTGAAAAATCTGCTGAAACTGTTTTCACATTAGGTAAGAACAGCGATAAGATTGGCGAGATTGTTCAAGTTATTAACGATATAGCTGACCAGACAAATTTATTGGCGCTAAATGCCGCTATTGAAGCTGCAAGAGCAGGAGAGCAGGGGCGCGGTTTTGCTGTTGTTGCCGATGAAGTGCGCAAATTGGCTGAAAGAACTACTAAAGCAACTAAAGAAATTGCGGGGATGATTAAAGAAATTCAAAAAGATACAAATGAAGCTGTAACCTCTATTAAAGAAGGAACACGCGAAGTTGAAAAAGGGAAACGATTTGCCAACGAAGCAGGCAATGTGCTTAGAGAAATTATTGCAGGCGCCGAAAAAGTGCGCGATACGGCAGTTCAAGTTGCCGCTGCAAGTGAAGAGCAATCCGCTTCTTCAGAATTGATTAGTAAGAATATTGAGGGCATTAACAACGTAACGCGGGAAACAAGTATGGGCATTTCTCAAATTGCTAGAGCTTCGGAAAATCTTAACAATCTTACCGTTGGCTTGCAAAGAATGATTAACAGATTTAGGCTTTCTGGTAACAAGAGCAGTTTATCAGCCAACGCTTATAGAAGGATTATGGAAAGCAGCAATTAGAAACTTCAACCTTAGTAACTCACTTTTTGCAAGAAAGAAAGAGGTTTCTCGCTAAGACGCAAGTAAAGTTGTCAACTATAAGAAAAAGAGGTTTCTCGCTAAGACGCAAAGACGCAAGTAAAGTTGTTAACTATAAGAAAAAGAGGTTTCTCGCTAAGACGCAAAGACGCAAGTAAAGTTGTCAACTATAAGAAAGAAAGAGGTTTCTCGCAAAGACGCTAAGCCGCAGAAATTATTGAAGTTACGTTCTGTAGTAACTTGTTTTAAGGCGTTAAGTCTTTTTTGCGTAAGGTGGGTTAGTAAGTATTAAATGAGCCCGCTTACTTTAGTTATAGTTTTATACGTAACTCCTTGGAATTCATCAAAATGTTTTTTGCCGCATTTGATTTTATAATTTTCTGACGAATATAGTTTTTGCGGGTCCAAGAAGTATTTTGTTTCTGCAACAAAATAAATCTTCTCTTCATTCTTCAATATCAAAGCCCAATCCGGATTGTAAGTGCCGATAGGTGTTTTAATCACAAACCAGTCCGGAAGTTTTATGTAGAACTCGATATTCTCATTCGACTCACAATCTTTTGCAAATTGTTCTTCTACTTTGGATTGAAATTCGATGTAATTGTAAAGAGTTTTTGTTTGGTTATTAACCTTGTACAAGTTTTCCCGGTAAGATTCTATTTCGTTTTTGGCGAATAATTCCATCTTGTAATATTCTGTGCCGCCAAGTTTTTCATATTTAATTCCTTCAATCATCAAATCGGTAATGACCGTCTTTATTTCTTTTACTGTTTGATCGAGAAAAAGCTGCGGGTTCTTTAAGACATCCTTTAATCGGTTGGAAGATTTCAAGATGCTGATAATTGTAGAGCGGGTTAGTTCGGTTTTATTTTGAATGTAGCCGGCTATATCCGGAATTTCATTTGGTAGTTCATCAATACGATAAACACCAAAGTTTAGCTGCTTACCTTCTACACCTTCTTTAACAATATCCACGCCAGTTTTAACCGATTTTATAATTGGGGCGCTAATTACCGGCATTTTACTAAGAGCGGCAGAAGTTTTATTTATCAGTTCTTCTGTTGAGTAATTGACTCTGTATCGTGTTTTGTGTTTTATCTTTTCCCACAGCTCGAGAAAGTTTTTATCAAGCTGAAAACCCTTTTTTATATTCACGGTTTCACGTTTTCGCTTATCTTTTAATCTTCCAGTAAACAGAACGCCGCATTCATCTTCAATTTCTTTTTGAAGTTTTTTGGCAAAGTCTTCGTAGCTTTCATTTGCAACGACTGTTAAACGGTTGACGTTCTTATCAAATATTCTAGCGCCAGATTGATCAACACAAAGACGCAAACCTCTTCCAATTTCTTGGCGTTTTTTCATTTCGGAATTTGTTTCGTTAAGAGTGCATATCTGAAAAACGTTTGGATTATCCCAGCCCTCACGCAGTGCGGAGTGACTGAAAATAAATCTTAGCGGTTCATCTTTATCGAGCAGTCTTTCTTTGTCTTTCATTATCAAATGGTAAGTGTCATCATCAGCTTTAGATTCACCGGAGGAGGAATCTTTAAACTTTCCAGCTTTATCCTGCGCGAAGTAGCCATTGTGAACAGACTCGACTTGATAGTTAAGAGCAGATGGATATTTATTTTTATAAAAGTTATATGCTTCTTCAAACCAGTTTGAAAATTTGCCTTTGATTACATTTCCGGCAGAGTCATAATCCCGGTAGTTAGCAACGCGATCTATAAAGAAAAGAGAAAGAACTTTTACACCGCTTGTTATGAGCTTTGCCTCTTTGATAAAATGCTCTTCTACAGTTTTTCGGATTTGAATTTTCATTATCTGATCTGTAAGCGCTCCTTGGGTTTCTCCAAGCTGAAGAGTAGTTGAATCGGACAATTCGATTTGACCTTCAGCGAAGTTTATTGTTGAAACGAGTAAGTTTTTGTATTGGACCCGGTTGTTTGAAAGTTTGAATAAATCATAATTCTTAGAATCTACTTTTACAGATTTTCTTTGAACGCCGTTTTCTGTATCGACATCAATTCTTAGTGTTGCGGTTACTTTTGTTTTTGCCGCTTTAATACCTTCTAACTTTATGAACGCTTTGTTAAAATCGTTTTCCGAAAAGACCGAATCAACTTCAATTTGCTTAACTAAACCAAGATCGTATGCTTTTACTGGATCGAGTTTGTAAATGAGATTGTAAATAGATTTATGAGTTGCTGAATATCTTAAAACAAAAAGAGGATTGAGATTTGCAATTGCTTTCTTGCGGATATCTGTCTCCATATTCTGGGGTTCATCAAGAATTACAATCGGTTGAGTTGATTGAATGTATTCAATGGGTTTCTTTCCGTTAGTGCTATCGCGGTATTGATTTATGATGTTAGTGTCTTTAGCAAAAGAATCTATGCTGATGATGAGAATCTGAATAGCGTTGTTCGCTGCAAAACTTTTTAATAATGGAAGCCTCTTGGAATCATAAACATAATAATTGATTGGTGTACGGTTATAAAGCATTTGGAAATGTTCATCTGTAATTTCGAGATTTTTTAGAACCCCTTCTCTGATGGCAACACTCGGAACAACGATTACAAATTTTGTAAATCCGTAAACCTTGTTCAGTTCGTATATGGACCGAATATAAACATAGGTCTTACCGGTTCCAGTTTCCATTTCGATTGTAAAGTTTGGAAAATTAGTTTCGGTTTTGGCCGGGTTATTATTCTCATCGTTATCAGTGTAAGAGATAAAGTTAAGCTCTGTTGAATCATCAATATCGTTTTCTTTCTGAACTGATTTTAGATTGCTAAGAATATCTGTATGAGTTAATTCAAGCCGGTTGCCAAATCCGAAGTCCGAGAAACCAAGACCGGCGGAACTTGAAGTTAGCTCAAACTCGCCTTTGTTTATGGTTTGTCCCTCAAACAGTCTTACGACTGAATCGACAGCTTTTATTTGGTAATCTTGTTTAGAATCGAAGAGGAGTTTCATTCTAAAGGTCTTTGGATTACAACTCTAAATTGATTGTTGTCTCTCTCATTAGTAAAAGTAATTTCAGGATACTTATTGAGTGCACGAATAATACCGGTTCCCATACCACGATACTTTATTAAATTATTTTTTGTTATGAATGAAGTTAAAATTGGATTTCGAATATTGGATACACCACTTTTAATATTTTCAACAGTTAAATTATTTGGAAGAATACCAGGACTAATTATTTCAACACGATTATCAAAAATGAACAATCTAATTGGCGCACTTACAAAATAATCCCTATGCATTAATGCATTTGCTAAAAGTTCTTCAAAAACTTCTTCGGGAATTTCCATTTCGCCTTGAGTATTAAACGAATTAGTCGTTTGTATTTTTTTCAAATTTCTCTTTACGAAAGAAAGAGACAGAGAATATTGGTTTTGAATTTTACCGGATATGTCTTCGCTATCACGATATTTCGTGCCTGCAATATCATTGCCATCATACGATACTGCTTTAATTATAAATTGAGGCTTGAATTTTTGTGGGTACTTTGAAAACACAAGTAATCCAGTAAGGTTTAATTCTTGGTTTTTGGCAATGCCAATATTTTCCAAAAATTGAATCATTGGTATTTCCAAGTGGTCTAAGTCTTTTGAATAAACAATACGACAAAAATCTTTAAAGAATGGCAGGTCAAGTTCTTCAATTGTAGCTGAATGAACAGGTATTTCATCCGCATGAAATATATCTGAACTTTGAAATAGTCTTCTTAATTCTTCTTTTGAAGTAACTCTTCTTTTATCAGAGCCGCTCTTAACCCAAATAGCGCCTTCATTATCGAGGTAAGGCTTATCTAGGCCCTCTTCTACTTTTACAACGATTATTTTTTTATCACCCACAATAATATTTTCGCTAATTGGATTGATGGGATTTTTTATATTGCTCGTAGCTGTATTAGAAATAAGCTGATTAATCCTTCTTATATCGTCATTGGAGAGACCAACTATATTATTGTTATCATCAACCCCGATCAGAATCATACCGCCATTAGTATTAGAAAAGGCAGCCATATCACCAGCTAGTGAAGTAGTATTTGCTATATCCACTTTGAATTGATGTGAGCTGTCTTCACCTTTTGAAATTATATCTAGAACCTCTAACGAATCCATTTTAGTCTCTCCATATTTGATAGACCATGTTTCTTTTGTTGAATGCCTCTTCGCCACCTTCCATAATATTCACGATTTCTTTTTGAATTAATTTACAGTCAATACTACCAGACACCGTTTCTAATTTATCTGTGGAAAATTTGCAGCAAATAGTTTGTTCGCAATCACCTAATACAGGAATATTAGGATTATGTGTGGCAAAAATAAACTGAGTTTTACTTTTTAACCGAGTTATTTCTCTAATTACATCGCTATAAATTGTTTGATTATCCAAGTCATCTTCCGGCTGATCAATGATGACAACATCGTTATCCTCCTTTGTTAAAATAAAGAGAATAAGGGCAGAAGCTCTCTGTCCTAGAGATAACTTGTTTAATTCAATTCCTTTATATAATAATACATATTTATCGGGCACTCTGTAAGTTAAAAATGTTTCTTGATATTCTATAAAGCGCTGACGAAAGTTAGTTAATTGTTCGCCACCGCCAAGGAAATTTGCCAGATCACTGTTGTTATTATAAAGGTCCTTGAATATTTGTAAAGTGTCGGTATACTTATCAGTTATTTTTTTAAGGTTAGCTTTTTGAATTCGAGTTCCCTTTAAATTATCCTCTAAAAATTTAGAAAAACTTTCACGGTCATTTTTGTATTCAAGATTTATGGTAACCGCAAGACCTTTATTATTTAAATCAGTTATTGCACCGATCAAATCATTAAATTCAGTATGATATAGTCTTTCCAGATTGTTCAGAGATTCTACAAGTCTTCTTTCCATTAAGGTGAATTTCTCAGCTCGCTTACTTAATTCATCAATCATTGTATTTAACATATTTAGACGAGAATGCAATTTTACAAAATCATCCGGATTGATTTGAGCTACGTTAATAGTCCGTTTAATTTGAGCGAATTCATCTTTTAGTTTCGTATAAACATCTTTAAACTCAGTTTTATATGTATCGATTTGTGCCGCGTTTATTTTGATTTTTGCAATCAAGGTGTGCATTGCAGCAATTGATTGATTGATTTCAACACCGGCAACATTAACCTTTTCAAAGACCAATTTGTTTTCTTCACTATTATATTTTAATAGCTTAGCAAAATTATCTTTGTAATCATTTAACTGTGATTCGAGATCAACCACCATTGATTTTAGAAAAGATGTAAGTTGATTAATACTATTATCGTCTTTTTCAAAGTTGAGCTGCTTCTTAAGTTTATCTTGAATATTGTGTTCTGCATACTTTTTAAGTTTCTCTTCTACACCGGTTTTTTCTTCAAGAATTTCATTCTTTTTTTCTAAATCTTTTCTAAGATCTTTTATCTCTCTGATAATTTTTATTATTTCTTGTTTCTGGTTATTTATTTTCTCTCTTGTGTCTGAAACCTTGTGTCCAAAAAATTTATTAATTAAATCAGCCCCAAATCCTTCTTCTCCAATTTCACTTAAATCTTTCTGTCCAAAGTATAAGATGTTTAAGAGGTTTTCGTTGATTTTAAGGAACGGAATTAACGTATCATCTCTGTAAACGTTTGGCTTCTCATTGTAAACACGTTGTACCTTATAGCTTTTATTAAGTTTATCTTTCAGAACTATCTCAAGCATACCGCCACTACGCATAAGATTGTAAACTATATCGCTCTTATAATTTGTATCCTTAGAATTAGAGCCAAAAGGAACATCTAAACCATAGCGAATGGTTTCCAGCACTGTTGACTTACCGCTTCCGCGGATGCCAATCAGGTTGTTCATATTATTATTAAACAAAAGTGATTCGTTATTAAGAAGTCCACCAGTAAATGAAATTGATTCGATATACCCATTTTTAATTTGTGGAATTTTGTCGCTAATACGTTTTGACGTAGGCAAGAGTGAATATTTAACGGCATCGAAATTAAAATCGCCCAGCTTGATATAGGTCGCTTTATCAACATTTTTCTGAACATGCGGTTTACCAACTTCTTCAAGATTTTTACAATCTGAACCTTCTAAAAAAAGAGGGAGCTTGTCATTCAACCAAATATTCAGATTCTTTATGTAGTCACCAGTTCTAACTTTTTGAAAGCCCAATACCAGACTTCTAAACAACTCATCTTTGCTTAACTCAGAAATTCTCCCACCTTCCAGTTCGTTATAAAAACCACATCTATCTTCAATATGTGCCATTATAATAAACGAATCTCGTCCACTCATTCTATGTTCGTCAAGTTTTTCTAAGGTTTCTTTCAAGCTATACTTGCATCTGGCATTTTCGTTTTCATAATTAGAAACACCTTCGAATGCTGAAATTAAAAAATGACTTATAAAGTCGGTTCCATCTTTATACCATTCTTCATAATTAAAGACTATCAAGCAATGAATTCCATTTGCCCCATCTTTCACAGATAATTCAACACCCGGTAATAAAAAGATTTCTTCTTTCTTGGCTTTCGAGTATAAATCTTTGAATTCATCATGAGCAAATTTATTATGATTTGTAATTACTCCAATTCCGATCTCATTTTCTTTCAAACGTTTAATATATTCTTTGGTAAATTCATTCGGATTTCCATCATACTTGAATTCATTATCAGCTCTTGTATGAAGGTGGAAATCAGCTCTGAGCCATGTGGAACCGTTATTAAATTTTTTGATATTATTCATTAATTACCTCTCTCATACCGTTCTAAATTCCATTTTTACTTTTATTTCAGTTTCCGTTTTTCCTTTTCAGTTGTAAGAAGAAAGTTTTCTTTAGACACAACTTTTTTGCCGGATTCCTTTTCGAGAGCTATTCTTGCGTCGCCAGCAATTTTACCACCTTTCTTTGCGGCAGTTTTATTCCCATCAAATCCTTTTGCATCTGTTTTCTTTGTTATTTCTGCAGCAGATGCTTCTCCCAGCATAGAAAAAATCAATTCAAGATCGGTCATATGATCTCTAAGGTTCTCACCTTTGCCGGGTAGATTCTTTACAGATTTATATTCAGATGGAGTTAAGCCAAATGCAGCTTTACTTATTTCGGAAGTTAAAATAGCAAACTCAATTTGTTCTTTAACACCACGTTTTTTCCACTCATCGGTTAATTCATCTCTAACAGCAATGCCGCGTATTCTTTTTTCAATCCATTCATCGCTGTAACCTTTTGCCCTGTAAATTTCCCTAACTCTTTTTGAGGCAAGTTCTGGATTTTCGATTTCTTCAAGACGTTCGTAACCAACTTTAGCAAGCCAGCGTTTGAAAGGTTCGGCTTTGGGTGAAGGAATTGACTGGATTATTCTAAACAATCCTTCAACTGTTGCACAATTGATTTTTTGTTTACCTCCGGATGTTTCCAACACAAGGGGGGTGACAATTTGTCCCCACCCTTGTGAAAGTTCATCATCGCGCTTACGCATCTTTTTAATGTAGTCGGATGCATTTGGCGTATCCGTTAATGCCTCAACAACATCGGCTACGGAAAAGTACCATTTTTGTTCTTGCTCATTCCAAACAGAACGTATTTTTTTTGATTCAAAGAGTTTTATGTTGCTCATAAATTATTCTCTTTTACACCGCTCTAAATTCTATATCGGCGTCTTTCATTTGCAATACTGTATTTGTTTTAAGCTGGTCATTTCCGGCAAAAAGGTTATCAAGAACAATTACATTCTTTGGCTGAAGTTTTAGTACTTCCTCAATTATTGTCTGGTCAATCACCTCCAGAAGAATTATTGTTTCGTTGTGGTTGATGGAATAAAAACCACCATTTTGGGACAGTATGTATGCCGTCTCTACGGTAAGCTGATAGCCGGATTTGAGAATTAATTCGTAAAGCATGTTTTCTTTTTCTGCATTGGGTTTTACTTGATCATCAAATATGTTCATCATCTTTTCAAGGTCATCTGTATTTTCTATTACATCGCTGCGCCAGATTTTGAAGTTTGAAGGAACGAGTTTGAAAACCTTGAAACCAAGCCCCATATGTGTCTCCCCCGAAGGAGGAGAAGGTTCAATGAGATTCGAAAACAATTCCGCCTCCTCTTTGGAAAGTGTTGGGGTGAGGCGTTTAACTACTCTCCTAATCCTTTCTTTACAAATGTCCGCAATGGTTTTGTAACCGGCTTTGTATGCTTCACTTGCTTCATCTGTTTTTTCCGGAAGCTGAACTAAAATAAATTTTCTGTTACCGCCGTCTTCTTTATTTAATTCCATTACTGCTTGCGCAGTTGTGCCGGAACCGGCAAAGAAATCGAGAATAATATTATTCTCCGTATCGAGAATTGAAAGAAATTCGATAATCATTTCATATGGTTTGGAGTATTTAAATACATTGAAACCAAATAAATTATTCAATTCCAAAACACCGTTACCAGTTTTGATTTCAGTAATTAAATTTTTATATGCTGATCCCCTTTCTATGGAATTTCCTTCGTTGTCAACATTCATGTAAACTTTGTAATATACTTTATAATTACAATCACCATTTCTTTGTTCTTTTATCTCGATAAATTTATTTTGTATTCCCCATTTGACTTTTTCTGAACCCCATTTATAAGTCCATCCATCATTTTCAAAAGAACTTCTTCCATTAGGAAAAACTAAACTTCCATCGGGACATTCAATTCCATAATTTAATTTATCACTATAACGTAAACCACCACGGTCTAATGTATCCAAATAATATGGTCCACGTGTCTCGAAAAATTCATCTCTATATCTATACCTTGAAATATTGTATCCAGAAACATTTTTCTTAAAATTTACGTCACTTAATTTTTTAGCAAATACGAGTATATATTCAGTAATTGTATCAATAGTAGTAGCATCATTAGCTCCAGTTTTACTTTGCCAAATAATGTTCGCTACAAAATTCTCTTCACCAAAAATCTCATTCATAATCATTCGTAGATTGTGAACTTCATTATCATCTATGGAGACAAAGATTACTCCATCATCACGCAGCAAATTTCTTGCAAGGTAAAGGCGCGGATACATCATACTCAACCAATTGCTGTGGTAGTGCCCGCTCTCTTTACTATTTTTTCTAAACATTCCCTCTTTAAGTAGAAAACCTTCTTCGTCTTTATCGCCAATTCGCTTTAGGTATTCATCTTTAGATTCAGCAAACCTGTCTGGATAAATGAAACTATCACTGCCGGTGTTGTAAGGCGGATCGATGTAAATCAATTTAATCTTACCGAAGTAAGATTTTTGCAATACTTTGAGAACTTCGAGGTTTTCGCCTTCGATGAAAATATTATCTCCCTCTTTTTCTCCACCAAAGGGGGAGATTTTTTTGGGATACGATTCTGTAGGAACCGGAATAAGCGCAGCAGAAGTTCTTTGCTGCAAAATTCTAAATACTTCTGATTTGCCAGCCCAATTAAGATGGTAGCGCTCTTGGCTAAAACTAATTTGATTGCCAAGTGCTGCTCGAAATTTTTCCAAATCGATTTGGTCTTCGGTAAAAGCTTCCGGGTAAAGTTCTTTTAATTTGGATAATTTTTCCGAAATGATGTCTAATGATTGACCGTCCATGTTCCCGCTGTTCTAAGTGAAAAAAGAAGAAAACCTTAACTTAAATTAAGGATGATTTGCAAAATAACACAATAATTTATCCCAATTTTGCATTAATAACTCACCTTACGCAGAAACATGTTTTGATTACATTAAACCTTACTTAAGTAACATAAGTAAATAAGTTCTTGATCTTACTTTTGATCTTCTTAAAATCTCCCCCAAAAAAATCACACACAAAAATCGAAATCGAAATGGCGGCAGTTCCTAAATCAAATGGACTGGTATTTATCTATAAAATTTCGGGATAATTTTTACGCAGCGTTAATTAAAGATGCTTTAACGAGGATAGTTAACAACTTTACTTGCGTCTTTGCGACTTAGCGAGGAACCTCTTTTTCATATAGTTAACAACTTTATTTGCGTCTTAGCGACTTAGCGAGAAACCTCTTTTTCATATAGTTAACAACTTTATTTGCGTCTTTGCGACTTAGCGAGAAACCTCTTTTTCTCTCGCAGAGCCGCTAAGCCGCAGAAATTATTGAAGTTACGTTCTGTAGTAACTTGTTTTAAGGCGTTAAGTCTTTCTTGCGTAAGGTGGGTTAGTAACATACCTAACCACAAGTTAATCAACTTTATTACCTAATGTGAATGACAATGAAGCTCACCGCCGCAAGCAGCGGGGAATTTAACCCTTAGTGATTAAATTTATCAGATACCTTACAACATAATGTATAGTTATATTGTTACAGAACACTTAACTCAGTTTTTACTATTGGCGGTCAACTTGGCTTAAGTAAAATATATTAGTTGTAAAGTTGTTACACAGAGCTTAGACAAAAACAAAGCTGGAATCTTAAAAGTGCTGCCTCAGTAAATCAACTAAGTTTGTATATCTACCCAGCAAATTTGGGAATGAACTTAACTCTATCTCTGATATAGTCATTTAAAGTGAAATAGTAAAAAAATCAAAATAGATGCTCAATTTTTTGCTATTGCTGCCCGATAATAACCTGCCCGAATTACGTTAATGACGCTTAAAAAAGTAGAAGAGATTAAAGTTTGCACACAATTTGGCAGGTGGCTAATATTCAACAAAATTCTATTTCTTGGCTAAGCAAAAACCAATTAATAACTTAATTGTCGATGGGCATAGTAATTGACACAACTCTTTAAAATAATGGATTGGTATATGGATGAACGACAAAGAAAATTAGAAATAATTCAGAACGGAACTCCAGAAGAAAAAATTGAGCTTCTTTATTCACTTACAGAATCTGACTTAAATGACCAATGCATAAAAGCAGTATCGGAATTAGTAAAAGAACAAGATAAAGGTGTACGAAACGCAGCAAGTATGCAAATGATAAATCTCGGTTTGCCTCAATTTGCCACTTATGTAGTACCGTTTGTTGCATCGCCGGATATATCGGTTCGTAACCTCGCCGGGGAAATACTGCTTAAGTTAGGCTCTAATTCTGTTGAAGCTATGATTCAGTTTGATCATCAGAACGATGATGACAATATTAAGTTTATTATCGATATACTCGGTCTAATTGGAGATAGGCACTCTTCTTTATTTATAATGGGAATTCTAAGCGAGTCTGAAAACGATAATGTTATTCTCGCATGTATAGAAGCACTTGGCAATATACGCTACGATGGCGCAGTAGATGTTTTAATGCTGTACTACGACCGCAACGAACTTTACAAACCCACAACAGTTGAAGCACTGGGCAAAATTGGTTCGCGGGAGGCACTTGGCTTTCTTGTACTAAAATTTTCTCAAGAAGATGAGCTTACTCAATACTCCATATTGGAAAGTCTTGGGCAGCTTGGCGATATAGAGACCTATTTTTTCCTGCTCGAACAAGTAAATACAATTTCTGGTCCGCTTATTATTCCATTAATCAGCTCTATTTCATTGCTAAAGGAGCGCTTTCAGTTAGATATTCCGTACGATAATAAAATGAAAAGTTTATTGATGTACACAATTTCGGAAGGCACACTTGAACATAAAAAAATAGGGTTTAACTTAATAGAATCTTTTGACGATAAAGACATTTTGGTTACAAGCCTTTCGCTTCTTGGCGAAGACTTTGAATTAGATGATATGATTAAGACAAAGCTGTTTGGCAACTGCGAGTATGTTTTTTTAGAGATAGCCAGAGTAATAAACAGCCGCCCAAAAAATCTGCGCCACATTCTAAGCATGTTTCAACAGGCAATAGCTTATGTGGCAGAGTATCAAGTGCCGCTTAACATTCCTATGCTTGAATTACGCGGTTTAACACAGTCTATAAGCGGCTTGCTTAATAATGCCGATGAAGAAGTAAGAAGAGCATCTATGGAAATTTTGTTCACTATAGACCCGGAAACAGCATTGCTGTTTATAGATTCTATGCTGAACGATGAAAACATGTGGAACCGCGTTCGCCTTGTAGAATTATTAGAACAGTTTCCGCTCGAAGCAGTTGAAGCACCTTTGCAAAAATTAACTGAAGATTCGGACGAAATGGTAAGCGACAGAGCAAACTTTGTATATAACTATAAAATAAATAACGTTTCCGCAAATAGTAACTGAGAAAAATGAATCCAATACTTAACCTTAACACGTCGGGGTTTACTCAAAACTTAGGTGGTCTCGGAACTAAGCAGCTGCTGATGTCAACAACATTGTTTGAAAGCATCCGAAAGTACATCTATGAGAACTGCGGAATATATTTCCAGGATAACAAGAAATATTTTTTAGAAAGCCGTTTACAAAGAAGAATGAATTTTTTAGGGCTTAAAACTTTTGAAGAGTATTTCGACCTGCTCAAGTTTGGTGTAAACAGTGCAGCAGAAAAAAAATACTTTTACGAAGCCATTACCATAAACGAAACTTTTTTCTTCCGGAACCAGCCGCAGTTAGATGCACTTGCATCTCAAATTTTGCCCGAGATTATAGCGGCAAAACAAGCAGCCGGAAAGAACAAAATCAGAATTTGGAGCGCCGCTAGTTCTTCAGGCGAAGAAGCTTATTCTATTTCGATGATATTCCAAGATTTGATTAAGCCAAGATACCCTAATTTTACCCTGGAAGTTGTTGGCACGGATATCAATAACGCTGTAGTTGAAACTGCCAACGCGGGTGTTTATAGAGATTATTCTATAAGAAATACACCTCCTTATTACCTAAAAAAATATTTTAAGCCCGGTACAAATGGTTCCTACGAAGTTTTACCGGATGTTAAAAAAATGGCTTCCTTTAAGATTTTGAATTTGTATGATGATGCAGCGGTGAGAATGTTTAACAATTTTGATGTTGTCTTTTGTGCTAATGTATTGATCTATTTTGATCAGGCAAGTAAAATTAAAGTAGTTGCCAGCTTGTACAACTCTCTCAACAAAGGCGGTTATTTGTTTATCGGTTATTCCGAAACACTTCACGGAATATCGAAAGCGTTTAGATTAGTAAGTTTTCCCAACACTGTTGGATATAAGAAGGAGTAGTTTATGAAGAAAGTTATTCTTGTAGCAGATGATTCACCAACGATCCGAAAATTTGTTTCGGTTGCCCTTTCTGTTAAAGGTTACGAAATAATTGCATGCGCCGATGGTATGGAAGCGATTGAAATTTTACCTAACCATAAAATTGATTTGGTTATTACAGACTTAAACATGCCTAACGTTGATGGTTTTGAGCTGATTACATCTATCAGAAATAACAACGAGTATAAAGAGCTGCCTATTATTGTACTTTCTTCACTCGGCGCAACAGAAGATATTCAAAGAGGTTTGGAGTGCGGCGCAAATTCTTATTTAGTAAAACCGTTCGACCCCAAACGTGTAGCTTACGAAGTTTCTAAATATTTAAATTAGAGGTAGTTAAATGGCACTTAAATTCTTGGTAGTAGATGATTCCGTTACAATGCGCAGAATTGTTCTTAATTCTCTTAAACAAATTGGGCACGATGCTTTTGTTGAAGCCGGCGATGGCAGAGATGCGCTAAATAAATTACAAGCCGATGATGCAATCAATTTTATTATTACTGATTGGAATATGCCCGACCTAACCGGTCTGGATTTGGTTAAAGCCGTTCGCGCTAACCCTAAATACGAAAATTTACCTATTCTTATGGTAACTACACGAGGAATGAAGGAAGACATAGTTGAAGCTCTTCAAGCTAAAGTTAACAATTACATTGTTAAGCCATTTACACCACAAGTGCTTAGAGAGAAAATTGAACAAATAATCGCAACTCCGGTTGCATAAAGGGCTATTATGGGACAGGTACAAAACATGCAAACACTGTTCGAGAGATTAGGAGACTTAAAATCATTCTTCGTTTACGGACAAAAACTAATTCCAACTTTACAAAAGATTGTAGATTTTATGCAGGCTACAATACCGCTTCTGGAAACGGTTAATCAATCTATTCAAGAAAGTACAAACAAACTTCCAAAAGCTGCTGTACAGTTAGACAGCGTTACAAACGCAACAGAAGTAGCAGTTACAGAAATTTTAGATGTTGTTGATGCTGCAACAAGCGATTGCGTTACTATTATTTCCAAATTAGAATCTCTTAGAACAAGATTAGACAGCCAGAAAAACTCTATTCAAAGGCTGACAGAAAAATATCCGGATGACCCGGATGTTAAAGAATTAGTTACTAACGGGTTAGCCCCGGAAATAATTCACGAGGATTATACTTCGGTAATAGCATTAGCAGATAAGATTCAAGCGGGCTTAATGAATATAACAATTTCACTGCAAGTGCAGGATATTACTTCGCAGCAGTTAGCTTCTGCTAATCATATGATGAACTCTATTCAGCAGAAACTTTCTTCGCTTCTATATGATATTGATGTTAATGAGTTGAAAGGAACAGCCGAAGATACCAGGATAAATGTTTCTTCAGATTTAGCTTTTAACCCGGAAGCAAGGTATGATAAGAACCACGATACGCAGGCTTTTGCCGATATATTAGTTGCCGAAAACAAAACTCAAACTTCACAAAAAGAAATAGACGAACTATTTTTAAAAAAATGAGCGAACTAACTAGAAACCCGACTCTCATAGACCCTGATATGAAGGAAATAGTTGAGAGCTTTATAGTAGAGACAAAAGAAATTCTGGAAAAGCTTGATGTTGATCTTCTTGAGTTAGAGAAGAAGCCGGAAGACAAAGATTTATTAAATCAAATTTTCCGCTCTTTCCATACTATTAAAGGAACTTCCGGCTTTCTTGGTTTAGAAGCTCTTCCCGAAGTTACGCACAAGTGCGAAGACATTCTTAACAAGCTTAGAAAAGGGGAAGCAGTTCTTACTCCACAATTGATGGATGGTATTATTCTTGCCTTCGATACCATAAAACTGCTTGTGCAAAAAATTGAAACCGAGCAAAATGAAAATGTAGAAACAAATAATGTATGCAGCATTCTAAAAGAATTGCTTTACGATATTGATAACAATAAAACTGGAGAAACTGCTTCCGATAAACCAGAAGTATCTAAGGAAGTAATTGCTAAGTTTGAAGCCGAAGAAGCAAAAACTGCCGCTTTAGAGAAAGAGATTGTTCAACTAGAAAAATCTAAGCCGGAAGAGAAAAAAGTTGACAGCATTGAAAAAGCAGCCGCTGCTTCGGTTAAGGAAAACACTATTAGAGTTGATGTAGATAGATTAGACTCGCTGCTCGATATTGTATCGGAATTAGTTCTGGGAAGAAACAGATTAACTCAGGTTAATTCTCATTTCTCAAGAGAAAACGAGGGGAACAAATTTACTAGAGATTTTGGTGAAGTAACAAAACAAATTGACCTGATGACCACAGAACTTCAGCTGGTAGCAATGAAGCTGAGAATGATTAAGATTGCCAAAATTTTCAACCGATATCCGAGATTGGTACGCGACCTTACAAGAGATTTAAGCAAAGATGTAGAACTGATTATAAAAGGTGAAGAAACTGAAGTTGATAAAAACTTAATTGAAGAAATAAACGACCCGCTTGTTCATATCATACGTAACTCTGTAGATCACGGTGTAGAAAAACCGGAGGTTAGAGTGCAGGCTGGTAAACCTCCTAAAGGAACTGTTATACTTTCTGCCGAGCAGCTTGGCAACAACATTGTTATTACTGTTGAAGATGATGGTAAAGGTTTAGACCCGGATATGCTTAAAGAAAAAGCTGTAAGCAAAGGGTTAATTACCAGGGAAAAAGCTAAAGAATTAACCAAACATGAAGCTATGAACTTAATCTTTCTGCCCGGCTTTTCTACGGCTGAAAAAGTTTCAAACGTTTCCGGGCGCGGCGTAGGTATGGATGTTGTTAAAACAAACGTTTCTAAACTTCGCGGTATCATTAACATAGAATCTGAACCGGGTAAAGGAACAAAAATTATTTTTAAACTTCCGCTTACCCTTGCTATAATTTCTGGTATGATTGTTAAAGTTTACGGCGAAGCTATTGTTGTTCCGTTAGGTTCTGTTATAGAAGTTTTACGTGTTAATCCAGAACAAATCTATACTATAAAAGGTAAAGAAGTAATTAAGGTTAGAGATTCTGTCCTTCCTCTGGTTTCTCTTAAAGAGCTGTTAAAAGGAAAAATGAACGGACACTCCGCCGATAGAACCGCATGGCAGTATGTTGTTGAAGTTGGTATCGCTGAAAAACGATACGGAATTAAAGTTGATGACCTCATCGGTCAGCAGGAAGTTGTTATTAAATCTTTAGGAAGCTACTTAGGCAAGATAGATGGTATTGCCGGCTCTACAATTATGGGAGACGGAACCGTTGTTATGATTTTAGATATTCATGAGCTATTTAATAAACTGGAAGCAAAATCTTGAGAGACAAAATTGCTGTTTTAATTATTGATGATTCTGCATTTATGCGCAAGTCACTTTCAATTATGCTTGAAAGCGACCCCGGAATTGGAGTTGTTGGCACCGCTAAAAATGGTTTGGAAGGTCTTGAATTAGCTGCTAAGCTGAAACCAGATGTAATTACGCTCGATGTTGAAATGCCTGTAATGGATGGATTGACTGCTCTTAAACGCATTATGAGCGAATGCCCCACTTCTGTTATTATGGTTAGTTCTATTACTACAGAAGGCGCGCAGGCAACTCTTAAAGCTTTAGAATTAGGCGCTGTAGATTTTATTCCTAAAGAGATGTCTTATGTTAGCGTAAACATCTCTAAGATAAAAGAAGATTTAATTTACAAAGTAAAAGAAATTTCACGCTCTAAACTTCTTAAAGCCAGGCTTGATAGAATTAGAGCAATTTCTCCTTCTCCTGCTGTAAAACCAAGAGTAACCGGTTTCTTGAAAGATCTGCCTAAAGCAGGCTATAGAGCTATAGCACTCGGAATTTCTACAGGCGGTCCATTTACTCTTCAAAAAATTTTGCCATTAATTTCCGAAAAAGTGCAGCTCCCTATTTTTATTGTTCAGCACATGCCGCCTAAGTTTACAAAATCTTTAGCAGAGAGATTAAACGGCTCATGCAGGCTCGAAGTTAAAGAAGCAGAACATGGAGAGCCAGTTAAAAACGGTTTTGTTTATGTAGCGCCCGGCGGATTTCATATGAAGCTCCGAGGCTCATCTTTGAACTCGCCTACTATTGATGTTTCTCAAGAGCCAAGCGGCACTCTTCACCGCCCATCAGTTGATGTTATGATGGATTCTGTGATTAATATTTACGGAAAATATACTCTTGCCGTAATTATGACCGGAATGGGTAAAGACGGTTATGAAGCTGTAAAAAAATTAAAATCAATTGGCGGTTATTCTATTGCACAAGATGAAGAATCTTGCGTTGTTTATGGAATGCCTAAAGCTATTGTTGATGGCGGACTTGCAGATGTAATTCTGCCCGCAGAAAAAATTCCAGAATTGATAAATAGAGTGGTAACAAATGGCTGATAATTTTGAAGATGCTTTGTTCATAGATATCTACTCGAAAAATAAAGCTGCAACAGGCAACCTTATTAAGGCAGATGCCATAGAAATTAAAGGGCTTTCAAAAATTTCTTGTGAAGATGATCATGCCGATGGTATTAGAATTCTTCTTAAGAAAGATGCGCACGATAATTTGAAAGAAATTAAATTTGTTTGTTCTTGCGGGCAGACTAAATCCATCATCTTAGACTATTCCGAGTAATTTCCTCACAATATTTCAGGGTTTCATATTTGAAACCCGATTACCACACAGATAAGTTTTTTAATAATTGATGCCGCTGCCTTGAAAGAAGCTGGTATGCCCAAATGTTTAACCCGGCATCTAAAGGAAATTAATTACTCTTCCCTTCAAATTACCGCTTTTAAGCACGTTTACAACTTTATTATTCCCTTCGCAACAAATATATTAAACAAAAACTAAAAAGGTTCGATTATTAATGTAGTAAATAAATTGAGTTGTGAAAATGAAAAAAATATTGATTGTTGAGGATGAACAGGATGTAAGACTAAACTTACAAGATTTACTGGAAGCTGAATCTTACCATGTAGTTACTGCAAACGACGGGCTGGCAGGTTACAATATTGCCATCGAAGAAGAGCCGGATTTAGTTATCAGCGATATTAAAATGGCAAATATGGATGGTTATAGTCTTTACAAACGACTAAAAAATAATTCCGCCACCAGCACAATTCCCTTCATTTTTCTTACAGCAAAAGTTGAAATGTCGGACCTTCGTACTGGAATGAATTTAGGAGCCGATGATTATCTAACAAAGCCCTTCAAGATAGAAGATGTATTAACTGTAGTAGAAACCAGGTTAAGAAAAAAAGAAAGTTTTGTAAAAGAGCTTGAGCAGCTAAGAGAAAGTCTGCTTCGCAGAGTTCCGCATGAATTAAGAACACCTCTCGTTGGTATTATCGGCTTTTCACAATTAATTGAAGACGATTTTGATAACCTTACTCAAGTTGAAGTAATGGATATGATCAACAAAATAAAAAAATCCGGCAGGCGCTTACATAGACGAATAGAAAAGTTTTTATGCTACGCAGAGTTGATTTCTAAAGGGGCAAATGAACCTGTTAATAACAATGGTAATGAATCTCTATTTGAATTGGACACTCGTTTAATTGAGCATAGAATAACGGCTGTCATAGAAGACTTTGACCGCAAAGAGGATGTATCTATAAAATTTGCCAAAGCGCACATTAAAGTTAGTGAGCGGTATTATGAAATGATAATTAGAGAATTGGTTGAAAATGCACTGAAATTTTCTTCGAGAGGCTCCAAAGTTGTTGTTACCGGTGAAAAAAGGAAAAACAGCTACATTACTAAAGTTGAAGACTTCGGCTGCGGCATAGCCGATGCTTCTATTAAAGAAATTAAAGTATTAAAGCAATTTGCTGATGAAAAATACTTGAAAGAAGGTGTAGGTATGGGGTTAGCGCTTGTTCAGAAGATAGTTAAAGCATGCGGCGGTTACTTAAAAATAGAAAGTAAATTAAACAAATCAACTACCGTAGAGTTTGGATTACCATTTGCTGAGTTATAATGCTTACAACATAAACTAGGGAGGTGCAACAAATGAAAAGTGCAGTAATTAACAACCAAGATTTGATTCAGTTAGTAGGATTCAAACTTGGCAAAGAAGACTTTGGAATTGATATAAGCCGCGTTCAGGAAATTAATATGATGATGAGGCTTACTAAAATTCCCAATTCAAACAAATTTATCGAGGGTGTTGTTAACCTCAGAGGAAAAATTGTTCCGGTAATTAATTTAAGAGCAAGACTGGGGCTTGATAAAAAACCCGATGACAGTAAAACAAAAATTATTGTATCGGATGTAAATAATAAGCTGATAGGTTACATAGTTGATGAAGTAAACGAAGTTCTGAGAATTTCCAAATCAATTATTGAAACAGCGCCAGATATTGTAGCCGGTATAGAATCAGAATTGATAGAAGGGGTGGCTAAACTTGAAGATAGGCTGCTTATCCTTCTTAATCTTGATAAGGTTTTAACTTTAACAGAAATTAAACAATTAGAACTAATTCAAAAATAAGGAGAACCAAAAATGTTAAGCAACATGAAAATCGGGTTAAGACTAACAGTAGGCTTCGCTGCGGTTATGTTAGGTCTTCTAATTATTGGTTTTATTGGGTTAAGAGGATTATCGTCTTTTGATGATGAAGTAGACATACTTGCCCTCGACCGCTTTCCTAAAACAGTTTGGGCTAATAGGATTATTGATGGTCTTAATATTAGCACACAGGTTGTTAGAAACCTTATCATACTTGACGATATTGAACAAAAAAACAAAGAACTTGCAAGACTGACTGAAGCCAAAAAAGCAATTGATGCCGCACTGGATTCGCTAAGGCGAACTGTAAAATCATCCAAAGGCATTAATCTTCTCAACGAAATTGACCAAGCTAGAGCAGAGTATCTTAAAGTTAGAAGCATATTATTAGACTCCATACGAACTGGTAATAAAGAAGCAGCAATAGCACTGCTTTGGGGTGAGTTTAGAAATGTTCAAACAAATTATTTTGACGCTACAAATAGCATAATAAATTATCAGTACTCTTTAGTTAATCAGTCAGCAGTTCAGGCAGAAGAAACTTATGCTTCTTCTCAAACTTTAGTTTTAGTTATTGGCGCTGTTATGCTGCTGTTGGTATTTGGTGAATCAATTCTAATTACAAGGAGTATAGTTAATCCGGTAAATGCCGTTAAGCAGAAGATGGCTCAATTGGAATCTAAATGTATAACAAATTTGGGCAACGGGTTGATATCCTTATCCAAGGGAGATCTTTCGGCAAGATTAGAAAAAGCTACAACTCATCTTAATCTTGAACAAAAGGATGAAATTGGAGAAATGGCTAAAGTTTTTGATAATATGCTTACTAAAGCACAAGCCGGCATAGATGCTTACGAGGTTGTGCGGGCAAAAATAAATATGCTTTCGGAAGAGTTAGGTAAACTAATTGAAGGTTCTAAAAATGGTTTGCTCGATAGCCGAGGCGATGTTAATAAATTTGAAGGCGCTTATAGAGGTTTAATATCCGGATTAAACCAAATGTTAGATGCAGTTATTCTTCCTGTTCAAGAAGGAACAAGAGTATTAGAAGTAATGGCAACAGGAGATTTTACAACAAGGATCAACTCGGATTACAAAGGGCAGCACAGATTAATAAAAGACAGCATCAACCGTTTGGGAGATTCTGTAGGAAAAATAATAACAGATGTAACCGATGCGGTTCAAGCAACAGCAAGTGCAAGTAATCAAATATCGAGCAGTACAGAAGAATTAGCTGCGGGTTCTCAAGAGCAAAGCTCGCAAACAAGCGAAATTGCAAGTGCGGTTAATCAAATGTCGGCTACTATAATTCAAACAACAAAACATGCCGGCGAGGCATCCGATAATGCTCGACAAGCCGGAAGTATGGCTAACGATGGCGGTAAAGCCGTTCAAGACACAATTAACGGAATGGATAGAATTGCAAAGGTAGTTACACGCGCTGCAGTTGTAGTTCAAGAGTTAGGCAAAGGAAGCGAGCAGATTGGAGAAATTGCGCAGGTAATTGATGATATTGCCGACCAAACAAACTTACTTGCTTTAAATGCTGCTATAGAAGCTGCACGAGCCGGAGAGCAGGGGCGCGGCTTTGCAGTTGTTGCCGATGAAGTGCGTAAACTTGCAGAACGAACTACTAAAGCAACTAAAGAAATTGCAGAAATGATTAAACGAATTCAGAACGATACTAAAGAAGCAGTTTCTTCTATTACAGAAGGTACAAGAGAAGTTGAAGTTGGAAAACAATTAGCCGAAAAAGCCGGCAACTCCTTAAAGCAAATTATTAATTCTTCAAACCGTGTTGTAGATATTATTACTCAAGTTGCAGCAGCAAGCGAAGAGCAGTCTTCGGCTGCAGAGCAAATATCTAAGAATATTGAATCTATCAGCAATGTTACCAATGAAGCTGCTTCGGGAACTCAACAAATTGCACGCGCCGCAGAAGACCTAAACAAACTTACTGATAATCTGCAAAATTTAGTATCGCAATTCAAAATTGATGATAGTAAATTAGCGGTTGCAAATAGAAACTATGCTTTAACTAATAAAAAAGGATTATTACTTAACTAAAACCAACGCAACTAAACCTAACCGTAACGTTGGAAGCGGTGACTGGTATTTATTGCCAGGCACCGCACTTCTTACCTTAAATGTTTACCTAAAAACTAAAATGAATAAGAAAATTACTCACTCACCTTACGCAGAAACCTGTTTTGATGACGTTAAAATCTTTCTTACGTAACGTATGTTAATCCCAAATTATTCAATAGAATAATTTGCGCTCCGCTCCGCAAACTGTAACTATATGTGTTTACTTGCCTTAGCAATGATTCTAAATTTTCGTTGCTTGTAATAAAAAAATATCCCGATTTTCGGGACGCCCTACGGCAATCCCGCTTATATTTAGCGGGACATTTCTAATGAATTTTTTGGGTTAATAAGTTCTTGTTCTTTTTAAAATATCCCCAGAATTTGCATAGAAAAAATCGCAACTCGAAGTACCAGCAGTTCCTAAAACGGAGAGCTGGGCGATTATTTATAAAATTTCGAGTTAATTTTTATGCAGCGTTAATTAAAGAAGCAGTAACGAGAATAGTTAACAACTTTACTTGCGTCTTAGCGAGAAACCTCTTTTTCATATAGATAACAACTTTACTTGCGTCTTAGCGACTTAGCGAGGAACCTCTTTTTCATATAGATAACAACTTTACTTGCGTCTTAGCGAGAAGCCTCTTTTTCATATAGTTAACAACTTTATTTGCGTCTTTGCGTCTCAGCGAGGAACCTCTTTTTCATATAGATAACAACTTTACTTGCGTCTTTGCGTCTTAGCGAGAAACCTCTTTTTCTCTCGCAGAGCCGCTAAGCCGCAGAAATTATTGAAGTTACGTCCTGTAGTAACTTGTTTTAAGGCTTTAAGTCTTTCTTGCATAAGGTGCATTAAGAAAGGGAACAATTCTTTACGTGTAAATAAAAATGCTTATGATGAGATAATCAGCAGGATTATTGCAATGAAGAAATCTATTGATTCTGATAACCAAACTTCAACAGAACAAAATGCAGAGTACTTTAGAAACTGGTGGCTTAAACATGTAATTGAAGGAGATAAGTAGATTTTAAGAGCGTAAGTAATTAAAAGAGCAGTTCAATATAAATCATTCAGCCTGCATCTTAATTAGAAACGTTCTTGATTTATCTATCATCAAACCGCTAACTTAGCTTTCAAAAATAAAAGACAACTTATATGGAAAATAAATATGATGTTTTCATAATAGGAAGCGGACCGGGCGGCGAAGGCGCAGCAATGACTTGTGCAAAACAGGGAAAAAAAACAGCCGTCTGTGATGACTTTGCTCCTGTTGGCGGAAGCAACACTCATAAAGGTACAATTCCAAGCAAAGCACTTCGTCACGCAAGTCAAAATTTGTTAGACACAAGACGGATGGGTGAAACAACCTATCAAGAACTGCTAAAACTAACAGACCAAGTAATCAAAAAGCAGGTAGAGCTGAGGCATAGTTTTTACGTTCGTAACAATGTTGATCTGATTATAGGAAGAGCGTCTCTTATCGATGCAAACACAATTGAGGTTACAGAAGCAAACGGACTGAAAAAAATATTCCACACAAGCAGTGTAATTATAGCTTCCGGCTCGCGTCCTTATCATCCGCCCGATATTGATTTTAATCATCCAAGAATTGTGGATAGTGATAAACTTCTTAAAATAAAAGATAATCCTAAAACGATAACAATTTACGGAGCCGGAGTAATTGGCTGCGAGTATGCATCAATCTTTCGCGGATTGGCAATTAAAATAAATTTAATTAACACGCGTCATCAGCTTTTATCATTTTTAGACGATGAAATAATAGATGCGCTTGCATATCATCTACGCGAAAATGGTGTATTAATACGCCACAGCGAAGAGTATGAAAAAGTAGAAGCCGATGACCGCGGTGTTACCATCTACTTAAAATCTAACAAACAGATACGAAGCGATTACCTTCTGTGGGCGCAGGGAAGAACAGGAAACTCAAACAATATGGGATTAGAAGAACTTGGTATAAAAACAGATTCGCGCGGCTCTATTCCGGTTAATCAATTTTATCAATCTTCAGTACCAAATATTTATGCGGTTGGAGATGTTATTGGATATCCAAGTTTAGCAAGTGCAGCTTACGATCAAGGAAGATTTGCCGCACGCCACTTGACTCTTGGCGAAACAAAAACTCTCCGCCTCGAAGATATTCCAACCGGCATTTACACTATCCCGGAAATCAGTTCTATCGGTTTGAATGAACGTGAACTAACGGAAAAGAAAATTCCTTACGAAGTTGGGCATTCATTTTTTAGGCATTTAGCTCGCGCCCAAATAACCGGAAGAACAACCGGAATGCTCAAAATTCTGTTCCATCGAGCAACTTTTGAAATACTCGGCATACATTGTTTTGGCTACGGCGCTTCAGAAATAATTCATATCGGGCAGGCTATTATGTCGCAAAAAGGTGAAGGCAATTCTCTTATGTATTTTATTAATAATACTTTTAACTATCCTACTATGGCAGAAGCTTACCGCGTAGCCGCTTTGAACGGTTTTAACCGCGTTGAGTTAAGCGATGTGCATCTTAAACAAAAAAAAATGAACAATAACTAACAAGAGTGTAATATTTTACCCGGCTTTACAAAAGAAGAAATACATTTTAGAGCTTCAAGAAGCCCCGCGATACTTTGTTGTATCTTAATACGGTTGAATACAATCCAGAATATATTACCCGCTCTCCTAACAAGATTTTGCACCACAAGCAAGCAAACTGTTTTGAAGGAGCTTTATTTGCCGCAGCAGCTTTAAGATTTCTTGGTTAAAAGCCGTTAATTGTTGATATGATGGCTGTAAACGATGATGCCGCGTTATTGCTGTTTTTAAGAAGAATAATCTTTGGGGCGCAGATGCAAAATCCAACACAACACTTTTGCACTTCCGAGAACTGGTCTGCAGAACTATACGCTGGTGTTTTGCCACTAACACTTCTCTACATACTTTTAGCTCAAAATTTTGCCGAAGAATGTAAATCATAATGCTGTTTTGTCAAATATGGTAATAAGGTTAATTAACTTGTGGTTAGGTTTGTTGCTAAGGTAAAAAAGGACAAAATAAAGTTTTTGATTAGTCTGTATATTTTAATTTAATAGAAGGAAGAAAACCTTATTCATTTGAGAAGCCTTAGTAAGTATAGTAAACAGTTATCAATCAATCTTATTACCTTGTTTGAATGACATTAAATTTATTAGATGCTTTCCAACAGTTGTATAGTTATTAGGGTGAAAGAACACTAGTTATGTTCTATTTCGATTTCTACTTCAATACACTCGGCGATAAATCACTCCGCAGTTTTTCCAATCCCGTTAATCTCGAAAAATTTGATACGCCTAACTGGATGACAACCGAAAACGATCTTGAGTAGATCGGAAATTATCTTTTTGAAATAAAGCACAAAGAGAATTATCCGAAATCTTCAAGACTGCTTAACTATGGCAGTTAGCCTGCGGTATTGTGTTAAGGCACTCGAGCATTACAAGCGTATTTTCTTAGGCGGATTATTCATTTGCGTAACTTCAATAAGCAAATGGTACCTCTAAAAATTACTTATTTTAAAATAGCACACAGATAAACCTGCACAAGCAGGTCAAACAGACCCGCCTGCCATACTTTAACAAATAAATAGGCGGGCAGGTTATTATTGAGTTTTTAGAGGTACCATAAATAAAATTAGTTTGCACTAAATCACTTTAACTTTCTAAGCCTTGTTAATTGTTAAACTTTGCAGTAAAATCAACTGCCGAAAAAATCATTTAGGGAAAAGCTCAAATGGATAAATCATTATACCTAAAGAAAATCAGCAGTTGGGATGAAAACGCTGTACGCCATATTCTTTCAAGAGCACTTTACGGATATACCAGGACAGATATAGATTTCGCGCTATCTAAAACGCTTGATGATTTTGTAGATAATTATTTACTGAAAGACTTGCCGGAACCGCCAGCACCAAAATATAATGGCAGCGAGTGGGTTAATCTTTCTTACAGCAGTTCCGATACCAGCCTAAACAACTACCGCTATTCTTTGATCTGGTGGTGGGAAGAGTTAATGATTCAGCAAGGCTATTCACTCCGCGAAAAAATGGTTTGGTTCTTTGCCAACCATTATGTTACCGAGTATAACACGGTTCGAATTCCGCAGTATTATTATTTATCAAATCAGTTGTTCCGTAAATATGCTTTTGGAAATTTGATAGAGCTTACCAAGAAAGTTACCATTGACCCCGCAATGCTTATTTACTTGAATGGTAATGTAAGCACAAGAACTGCTCCTAACGAAAACTATGGCAGAGAACTGCTGGAGCTTTTTACTATTGGGATAGGGAACTACAGCGAAGAAGATATAAAGCAGGCTTCTAAAGCATTAACCGGCTGGCGGGTAAACAACACAACTCTTACTTCCTATTTCACAAATTCACGCTGGGATTCTGGAGCGAAAACTATTTTTGGTAAAACCGGAAATTGGAATGCCGATGATATAGTTAATATTGTTTTTACTGAAAAAGCGGCAGCCGCTTCCGAATTTTTGTGCAGAAAAATTTACAAAGAGTTTGCTTACTACGAACCAAACACAGAGTATGTTAAGCAGCTTGCAGAAGTTATGAGAAACAGCAGCTTCAATTTGAAACCGGTCCTTTCTGCTATGTTGAAATCACAATATTTTCACTCGGTTGATATACGCGGAGCCAAAATTAAATCTCCAATCGAATTTTTAGTATCTCTCCTCCGCTTCTTTAATATTGCTTACGATAACGATTTGTTAAATCACATAAGAACAAAATCGCGCGAGCTTGAACAAGAAATATTAAATCCGCCAGATGTACGAGGCTGGGAAGGACAGCGCAAATGGATGAACACAACCGTTTATCCAACAAGAAATAAATTTACAGATTCGCTTGTTAGCGGGATTAAGATTAATAACAAGACATACAAAATTGATGTGCTAACTTATGCGCGTTCGTACCCAAGCGCCGAAAACGCCGTTCAGTTTGTTGAAGATGTAACTAAAGTGTTAATTCAATTTCCGCTGAGTAAAACAAGAAAAGATTTTTTGCTTGCCTCTTTGCTTGATGGCACCGCTGTACAAAACTGGTCAACACACTCACCCGGCGCTTCTACGCGCTTAGCTAAATTTTTCACAGCGCTGATGCGCTTACCCGAATTTCAATTATCATAAGAGAGCGCAATATGAAAAGAAGAGATTTCTTAAAGAATGTTGGAATGATAACCGGAGCTGGAGCTGTTACTCTTACTATCGGCGGCATTCCTATGAAAGCATTTGCAAAACCTTTTATGAATATTCAAGCCTCAAATGGAAAAATTCTAGTTCTCATTCAGCTTAAAGGCGGCAACGATGGTCTTAATACTGTTATTCCGCTCGATCAATACTCTGTTTATGCTGCAGGCAGACCAACTATAAAATTAGCCGATACTCAAGTTATAAAACTCACAAATGCAACTGGACTTCACCCATCATTACTTCAGTTTCAAAATTTGTTTAATGAAGGAAAGCTTTCGTTAATTCAAAATGTCGGCTATGCAAGTCCAAACCGTTCACACTTTAGAGCAACAGATATTTGGCTTACCGCATCCGATTCAACACAATTTCTATACGAAGGCTGGGCTGCACGCTACTTGTTAAAATCGTTTCCTGCTTTTCCAAATACGCCTCCTCCGCATCCAATGGGCATTCAGCTTAATTCTGTTCCATCTGGAATATTTGATAGCGATAAAGGCGGGCTTGCAATTGGGTTCAACGATCCTAACGCATTTTATACATTAGTAAGTGGAATGACAGTTGATACTGACCCGCCGCCTGCAACCATTGCCGGTGATGAATTAAAATTTTTAAAAGAAATTGCCTCTCTCTCGTTGCAATATGCCGGCGTAATTAAAGAAAAAGCTGATAAAGGAAATCCAACTTCTATTTATCCTGCTTCTCGTTTAGGACCACAGCTGAAAATAGTTGCAGATTTAATACTTGGCGGACTCGAAACGCCGGTTTATTTAACCCAGCTTGATGGTTTTGACACACACTCGGATCAGTTTGCCGCACACCAAACCCTGCTGCAAAATCTTGCTGATTCTGTTATGGCTTTTCAGCGCGATATTGAAAAAGCCGGCTTGGCAGATAAAGTTGTTGTAATGACTTTCTCTGAGTTTGGAAGAAGAGTTAAAGAAAATGCAAGCGAAGGAACAGACCACGGAACCGCACTGCCAATATTTGTTATCGGTAAAAATGTTCAAGGCGGAATTGTAGGCACCAATGCAAAGCTGAACCAGCAAGATTTAGACGGCAATGGCGATATTAAATTTAATTATGATTACCGCCAGATTTACGCAAGTCTGCTTAAAGACCATTTTGGAATGTCTTCTGCCCAAGCTAAAGATATTCTTTTGAAAGACTTTGCTTCACTTCCAATTCTAAAACCAACAACCGAAATTCAAGATTATGATTCTGTCCCAACTGAATTTTCTTTAGCACAGAATTATCCGAACCCGTTCAATCCAAGCACAACAATAAGTTATCAGTTGTCGGCTTTCGGAAATGTATCGCTGAAAGTTTATGATGTTTTAGGAAATGAAATTGCTGCACTTGTAGATCAATCTCAGCACGCGGGCAAATATCAAGTTCGTTTTGACGGAAGCCGCCTTGCAAGCGGAACATACATTTACACTCTAAAAGCAAATAACTATGCTAAGTCAAAAAAAATGTCTTTGATCAAATAACGACATTTCTCCTAATAGTAAGTAACGGAAGAAAGCTGGATACTGGATGCTGGATGCTGGATGCTGGATACTTGATACTGGATAAAGTAAAGAAATAAAAGCGTCATACATCCAGTATCAAATATCTAGTATCTAAAATCTTGTTTACAATGTATAGATTAAACCAACATAAAGACTTCTGCCAAGAGTTCCGTAGTAAATGACTTCTTCATATTTCTTGTCAAACAAGTTTTCTATTCTGGCATTTATTCCAAGTTCTCTAAATAATTGATAACCGGCTGCAAAATTAACTAACAGATAATCCGGCATTGTTACTCTTTTTGCCGGAAAAACGCCGAAGTCTTTGTCTTCTCTCTTTCCAATATATCTTAAAGCAACATTCAAATTGAGTTTTTCGATTAATTTGATGTTGGAGTTAAAATTAAATTGATGCTTCGGTCTGCGCAAAAGCTGTTTACCAAAATCAACACTTTTTTCCGATTCGTCTTTAGTTTCTGTAAAAGTATAGTTAGCGCTAAATGATAACTTACTGGTTGGTTCAACGGCACAAGTTATTTCAAGTCCATTCGTTTTGGCTTTTGCTATGTTAATTGTCCTAAAATTAGAATCGTAACCAAGCATATCAGTTAAGTTCATTCTGAAATATGTAAACCCGATGAAATAATTTTGTCTGCCAAAGAATTGCTCAATTCCAAAATCCAAGCCGTTACTTTTTTCCGGTTTTAGATTGGGATTACCGAATGCCGGATCGAATAAGTTAAACAAAGAAGGGGACTTGAATCCGTTTCCATACGTTGCTTTTATTTTTGTGTTAGTAGATGTTATAAAGTATGTCGGTGCAATTCTATAAGTAGTTATGCTGCCAAATTTTTGATTATCATCATATCTTAACCCTGCAGTTACAAAAAACACGCTGCTAACATTTAGCTGGTTCTGCAAATAAATTCCCGTGTTGCGCATAGTTTCGCGGGGAAATAAACTTTTGTATGGTCCCCAAGCTCCGTTTGATATGTAACTTGTTGCAGCGCTTTCTGTTTCCGATTCTATACCAAAAGTAATTTGATTGTTACTAACAGCATTTACACTGTGCTGCCAATCTAATTTGAAACGGTAAGCATTGTTAAATCCATCTGAAGATGTAGAAGGATGTGAGGCGTCAGCTAAATCAAGCGCATGTGAAAATCTTCTTATGTGAGATGCCGATAAATTCTGCTGCCAAGATCCATCTAAGAAAGAAGCTGCAAGATTTGCCTTTACTAAATGTTCTTCCTGCTTGTATGTATAATTTGGATCGTCACCAAATTTTTCGCCATGATCAAGTTCTGTTGTAGCTTTTAGAAATTTGTAAATCAAACCAGCTTTCCATATGCTATTAAAACTATAATCCAATCTAGAAGAAATTGAAGTGTTTGCGTTACCATCTTTTTCTGTATTGCCGTAAATTGAATTAGCTGCCGAAACTCCATCACTCCCGCTTTGCTGGGCAACAAGTGAATAATGTAGTTTTTCTAATGTGCCGGCTGCAGATATGTTTCCCCGGTAATACTTGTTTGTGCCTCCTTCTCCTTCAAAAGAAAAGTTCGGTTTCCCTTCTCCTTTTTTGGTAATTATATTAATTAAACCTGCAATTGCATCGGAACCGTAAAGTGTACTTTGAGGTCCGCGTACAACTTCAATTCTATCAATCTCTCTTGTATTTAATGCTGCAAAATCAAATGCGTTGTTTGGTGATGAAGGGTCGTTCATTTTAACACCATCTAAAATAACAAGAGTGTGGTTGGAATTAGCGCCGCGCATTGTAACATTAGTCAGCTTTCCAGTTCCACCTTGCTGTACAACAGTTAAGCCGGGAATACAACGCATAACGTCTGCTACTGTTTTTAATTGTCTTTGTTGAATTAATTCTGAAGTAATAACCGAAACAGAACTGCCAATAGCTAAATATGGAGTTGCCGTTTTAGTGGCGGAAACAATTACTTCGTTAAGTATTGTTTTAACAGAATCCGACTGAGACAAAATTTGTGCAGCGGCTGCAAAAAAAATAAAAACTATTTTAAAGATGTGTTTCATAGAAGTTACTCCTTTGAAAAAAGGAACGGCAAAACCATTCCGGTTTAGAAGAAATAACTTCGTGGGAGTTTAAGCTGGGTATAAACCCGAACCGATTTGAAACGAAATGATATACAAAAATTCGTTAATCAAAACCCTGCCCGCGAAGGTTAGCCAATTGGCTTAGTTGATTAATTAATTATTGAGGCAGGTCTCCTGGCTCGAGGCATCATTTAACGCCTTCCCGATATAATTGAGAACCTAGAATTGACAATTGAGAATTTAATTCTCAATTCGCCATTTTCAATTCTCCATTGCTTTTCAGTGGCTTTTGTTAAACGATTTTTAGCGTCTCTTACAGTTGCGCGTCAGCACCGGATTCTTCGTTTAGTCAAAAAGTATCAAACAGAATCAGTAAATCTGTTTAACCTGCTTGCGGCAGGCAAGTCAGTTTATCTGCGAGTCTATTAAGATAAATCATAAAAAATCATAATCATCTTAATAAATCTGCGTTCTATTTTTAATAATAACTTTTTGACGAAACCGAACCACCGGTTTCCCTATTAAGTTGTAAACACCACAATATTGTAAAGAACTACATCTCAAATGTAGGAAAGAAGAACTACCATTCCAACAAAAGCTGTCAAGATGAACTCGACGCTGCGCTTTAGTTTTACCTAATTTTTAAAATGAAAAGCAGAAACAGCAGTGTATGAGAGATGTTTTGCAATAATTGTGTGCTTAATAAGCCATCTGGTTCTTGAAATGCCTTATTATAAAGATTATTTGATGAGTATCTGTTTGCTATTACAGTAACATTGTGACCAGATTGGCAACATTTTCTAGTAAAGACAAACCAATTTTATGTATGAGACTCTTCTAAAAGGGTATTTATGCAAAATTTATGTTTGATTACTCTTGACACTTTTAGGACATCGAATCAAAAAAGTTGAGATAACAAATTTGAAACTTTTATTTTTGGAGTACTCCGAAGAATCGCAGATTCTTTTCAGTGGATATTGTGAAGCGACATTAAGCCAAAATAATAGGGGACATAATCCACCTATTAAACTGAGTGCGAATCTATTTAAATTTATTCATGTAAATATCGAGCTTAATTGCTAAGAATGAATCGGTATTTTCTAGATAGTATTCTCGAATTGACTTAAGCCAGTAAAGAGAAAAAGTAACCCGAAGATATTAGTGGCTTATCAGTAAATTAAGTTGTAATACTCTTGACGATAATCCCGCCTATTCGCAGGATTCATTTTTTTTATTTTCAGTATCTGGTTCTGGCGGCTCAAACTTCTTGAGCTCTTCACTTTTCTTTCTCGGCGAAATCTTTGTATAGTATAGCGTTGGGTTATAAATCTCTCTAGTCTTAATATTGCAGCGATATGTATAATGACAATCGTTATCCTTGTGCCATTATTCTAGTTATCCATTGAAAAAAAAGATAACCTGCTGCTATTAGCTCAGTAGGCATAAGATAGTTGTGTCATTTCAAATAAGCCTTGTAGTTCATAGCTTTAATATTTTCGGAATATTGAATTTCAGTTCCATTGTAAAGTATATAACCGGATTGATCTTTTTTAGTCATCATACTTTCAATTGCTCGAGCCATCGTAGGCTTAAAAGTTTCAGAATATTTAACCTCAATGAAATCACGAGATGATTTTTTATCGACTATTAAGTCAACCTCAACGCCATGATTTGTCCGCATGAAATATAATTGATGCTTATCGTTTTGATGCTTAATCTTTTTTTGCACTTCAGAGACAATATAGTTCTCAAATATTGTCCCACATAAGGGACCACCTTCAAATTGTTTTTTATCCTCAATCCCAGTAATGAAGGAAACCAGTCCCGTATCGTAAAAATATATTTTAGGAGCCTTAGTGATTCTTTTACCTAAGTTCTCGTAGAATGGAGGGAGTAAAAATACAATGTAAGACGTTTCCAAAATTGATATCCAGCGCTTAACTGTTGCAACAGTTACTCCAATTTCTTTGGCAAGTTCAGACATGTTTAATAATTGGGCAGTTCTTGCTGCTAACAGCTGTATCAGTCTGTTAAAGTCTCTGAGAGCACCAACTTCTCCGATTGAACGAATATCTTTCTCTAAATAGGTTGAGATATAAGAGGAGTACCAGTCTTCAGAACCTTCATACTTTCTCATTACATTTTCTGGATAAGACCCTTTATATATTGAATCCTCAATAACGTATTTAGGTATCTCTGAGAATTCAAAAGGTAATAAAGTTAGCAGCCCAATTCTGCCAGCAAGGCTTTCAGAAATATTCTTCAACATTAAAAATTGAGCAGAGCCGGTTACAATGAATTTTCCGTAATTATCTCTATCATCATCAACAGCAATCTTTATGTAATTAAATATTTCCGGAACCTTATGTGCTTCGTCAAAAATTACTTTCGAATTGTTGATTCGCATAAACTTTTCCGGGTCATCTAAGAAAAGTTCTTTCATTCTGTAATCGTCGAAAGTAATGTACTTATATTTATCACCCAGTAGATTTTTTAGCATAGAAGACTTACCAGACTGCCGTGGTCCAGAAAGTCCAACTACCGGAAAAAGCTTCAGATACTTACTTAACGAATTCTCAAGCTTTCGATGAATATACTTCATAATCGTACGATCCTATTATTTCACTATAAATTTACACAAATAAAATACAAGCCTAATAGTAAAATTTCAATATATATTTTAAAATTATGGTTCATCATAATAATGCGTACTTAGTTCTATGTAAGGCATAAATTTTCAATTTGAAAAAGTCAGTATCTCTGTAACCATAAGCCCTTCTTTTAAGCACTTTGATTTTATTATTGAACCCTTCAAGTTTACCGGTGCTGATAGGAAACAAATAATAGTTTAAGACACCACTTCGGTGTCCAGCTAACATATTACAGAATTTGACAAGCGGTTGAATTGTACTGGCTCTTGCTTTCTTAATCCACTGCTTAAGAAAATCTTCTGCATCTTCTCGGTGAGGTTGTTGCCATAACAAGCGTAGTTCCTCTTTCAAATAATATGCTTGAGCCAATGGCTTATTTATTGCGAGCGCTTCTTCTAATTGCTTTTTCTGATTCGTGTTATTATCAAGACGAGATTTATTTTTTAACAATAACCATCGCAGTCCTTTGATAAGGCTCCGTTTGTTCACTTCTATTTCTTCTCGATACAGTAAACGTCTGGTCTCATCTAATGCTTCATTCATTTTCTTGATGATATGAAATTTGTCGAACACCACTATCACGTTATCCGTGTTCTCTACCACAGATTTCAAATACGCCGGACACATATCCATTGCTACTGCTTTAAGCTTCGCTCCTGATGATTTAAGCCGTTTCCAGAAGGGTTTTAACACTTCGCTTTCTCTGCCATTACCAACAAAGATCGCTCTGTTGAACCTCTCTTGATTACTTTCTTACTCCCGCATTCCCCACATCGCAACAAATGCTCTTTGGTTTGTATGTGGACTATGATCGCTCCTCCTTGATACTCGCTTTTGAGTATCTCTTGTCCTTTCACCCCAAATCCGTGGTATAGTAAACTTGTGTCCATTTTTCCTGCAAGTTATGAAAAAGTACGCAACTTTATGATGAACCTAAAAGAAGAACTTGGTCGGGGCGGTTTCGGAACGGTGTCCTTAGCAATAGACCAATTAACTCGAAGAAAAGTCGCTATTAAAGTTCTTAACGAAAGAGAAACCACTTCCCAAGAATTAATCATCAAAGAAATTCAAGCTATTGCCCTACTTGATCACCCAAATATTATTTCTTTCTATCATCATTTCATGAATGATGGCCGCCTTTATCTTGTAATGGAATATTGCTCTCGTGGCAGTTTGAAATACGAATTAATAGTTAAAAGAAATGCCAGCGGGTATTCTGAAGATGAAGCTTGTCTTTTCGGTGCAAGAATAGCAGAGGGCTTAGAGTATGTTCATAATAAGGGTATTGTGCATCACGATATTAAAACAGAAAACATTTTGTTTTCAGAAAATGGCTCTATCAAAATTAGTGATTTTGGGGTAGCTAATACAATGGGTGGAACAAGAGCTTATATGCCTCCTGAATTATTCATGGAAAATCTTTCATTGGAAAAAGATCCCAGAATTGATATTTATTCACTTGGGATTACTCTTCTAGAAATAGTGCTCACCCAAAACCCGCTTCTCTGGATTCGTGATTCACAAGAACAATTAATCAAAAAGTTAGATCAATCATTTATCCCAAATTATCTGCCACATTGGTTTGCAGAAATAATTATCAAAGCAACTCACCCTAATAGAGAACTTCGTTTTCAATCAATGCATGAATTTAGAGAAGCATTGATTGCCAAAACAGTTCCCTTTGAACTAAACCTTTCATTAATAAAATCAAATAAAATTGCCGAATCCGCAGCTAAATTTCTCAGAACAAAAAAATGGAATAAATCTTTCCATTTTATAGAAGCAGCCTTAAGCATTAGCCCAAAATCAGTAATGGCTTATATAGTCGGTGGTAAATATTTTCTTAAAATTAACAACTCAAAAAAAGCTTTTGAATTCTTAAATAATGCTCTACGCTTAAATCCGCGCATTGATATTCAAAAAGAATTAGCTTGGATTCATCTACAACAAGAAAACTACCCTCAAGCTGTTTCTTTATTGCATGATCACATCGAGCGCCATCCTTTGGATAAAGAAGCATATTGCCTATTGACCGAAGCTCTATTTTATATGAAAAAATTTAATGAAGGAACAGAAATTCTTCAGGAAATTACTAAAACTTTCAAAGATGATTTCTTCAGCAATAACCTATTTATCATGTCTATTGGCTCAAATAAAGAAAATGATAACTTCTTAAAAAAATACTTTGCTCAAATAGAAATCAATCCATTCCTAGAATTTAATTTCGAAGTTTTACGTCTCAGGAATAATCTGGTAAATGACACAAAAGCATTCGAAATAATTAAAAAATTCCTTTTCCAAGATTATCGTTTTTCAAATTATACCAAGCATAACACAATTGTAATTGAAATCGGTGAAAATAAATCTTACGTGTTTGATAAATTTATTATAACCATCGGAAGAAATAATTCGAACGATCTATACATTGCAGACACAAATTGCAGTCGCTTGCATTGTGTAATAATCAACTTCCCAAATGATGTGTGGATTCAGGATATGTCCAGTATTGCTGGTGTTATTGTAGATGGTGAAAAAGTTACTAACAAACGATTCATTCTTGGAATACACGAGATACAATTGGCAAATACTACCTTGAAAATATCAACGCAAAAGGAATTGTTGGTGTAATTTAGGCAAGTTGATCTTATGGAATCCAAGTTTTTGAACATCTCTATTTTGCTTTCTGTAATCTAAAGTCATTAAATTTACTCCATGAAAAAGCTTCTTTTACAGCTTAAAGACATTGCAATCAATTTAAAGATCGAATCAATTGGCACAGTTGAAAAAGCTGTAACAATAGATATTTTAATTAAAGTACTCTCAGATATTAAAAAATCATTCTATAACTTTGCCCAGTTCGAAGTAATCAATAACCCTATTTACAAAGAGTATCTGGTTAATAAACCAAAATTTCTTGAGGATTTCCTGAATGATTTCCAACTTCTTATTGTCGATACGAAAATAGGTAGTTACCAAACTGCTTTATCACCCAATCTCTTAGAAGAACAAGATCCATTCTTTAAAAATGAAGTGCTCGATTTTAAGAAAAACACATTCAACAACTTCAAAACCGATGTTGCTTATATGGATTATCATGACCAACATCAAATAAATAATATTGTTTCCAAATATTCAGAAGACTTTCGAAACAAAGTTTACAAACCTTTCATTGATACGCTCTCTGAAGAAAAGAGCTATCATGTTCACCTGCTTGATAGCCATGATAAAATTATTAGAAGAATCATTCCGCCGGACGAATTGAGAAAAAAGCAAATATTATCTTTAGTAAAATTGGAAAAACCCAAACCAACAGAACAATTAATTAAAGGATATTTTAGAATTTCTACAGAGGGTACAACGGTTGAACTTAAAAAATCTGCGATTAAGAAAGTGTATGATATCGAAATTTTAGAACACGAAACATATCCTTATAAACCTGATACCGTTAGGTATGAAACTCACATTTTTGTTTTAAAGTCTCCTTTAGTTTGTAATGTCAATTTTGAAGAGGGTACATATTTCATTACCAATGCTGAACTCGACATTATTGTTTGGGGAAACAGTCGTGATGAGGTTGAACAAGCTTTTTGCTTTTCTTTTTATTCTCTTTACAAAAACTATTCGGAAGAATTAGAGAATAATTTATCTGAGAAAGCAATTGAACTAAGAAATAAATTAAATTCTCTGATAAAGTCACATTATAATGAAACCTCGAAAAACTAAAGACCTTTATTTGTACTAGTCATTATATAATCTGATAACTCCCATTGTTAGTTAAGTTAAGCTGACAAATCATTAATTCAATAGCATTATGTAAAAATCAGCAACCCTAAAGGCCTTCAATAAAGTCTTTAAAACAAAAAAGCCCCGATTCTTAACGAATCGGGGCTTTTAAGAGCGGGGCCGACGAGACTCGAACTCGCGACCTCCTGCGTGACAGGCAGGCGTTCTAACCAACTGAACTACGACCCCAAACATTATTTTAACAACTCACGACCTCCCCGCAAACTCGGGGCAGGCGTTCTAACTCAATCCCGAAACTACCGGGACATGTTGAACTACGACCCTTTCAAATCAAATAACGTGTGCGAAAATAAGGATTCTAACCAATCCAACGCAAGAAATGTTATAATTTTTCGTTTCCAAAACTTACTCCAACCGAAATAGCTGATTGTACTGCCTGATCTTTTGGCTTTACAAGTTTTTGTTTTGATATTGCATCTGCAAGTCTTACGCTTTTTATTTCCGATCCTTTTAAAGCTACCATTCTCCCAAATTGTCTTTTCATAACCAATTGTATAGCATTTGTTCCAAACTTGGTTGAAAGAATTCTATCGAATGGAGTTGGGCTTCCGCCTCTCTGCAAATGCCCAAGCACGGTTGTTCTTGTTTCCAAGCCGGTATTGTTGCTAATCATTTTGGCTACATATTCTCCAATACCGCCAAGCTGAATAGGGTCCGTTCTTCTTATGTCTTTAGCTTTTGTAATTAAAGAGCCATTTTTAGGTTTTGCTCCTTCTGCAACGCAGACAAGGCTGAAACGCTTACCCTGCATATTTCTCTGAAATACTTTTTCATAAACTGCATTCCAGTTGAAAGGAATTTCTGGTATTAGAATTATATCTGCTCCGCCTGCAATTCCACCGTTTAGAGCAATCCAGCCAGCGTATCTGCCCATAACCTCAATTACCATAACTCTATGATGTGAAGAAGCAGTTGTGTGAAGTCTATCTAATGATTCTGATACAACATAAACTGCTGAATCGTGACCAAATGTTAAATCTGTAGCTTCAAGATCGTTATCAATTGTTTTTGGAACACCAACAATATTAATGCCCAGCAAACTCATCTTATGAGCTATTTTCATTGTTCCATCACCGCCGATTGCAATTATGGCTTCTAGCCCCCAGCCTTCATAGTTTTTTAATGCATCTTTAGAACGGTCCACAATTTTTATTTTGGCATTTGATTCTTCCGGCCAATGAAATGGGTCTCCTTTATTTGAAGAGCCGAGGATTGTGCCTCCCTTTCCCAAAATACCAGAAACATCCTTGTTGTACAATTCAATAGCTTTTCCGCTTACCAAGCCTTCAAAGCCATCTTGAATTCCGAAAACCGAAATTCCGTTATCGAGAGCAGGTTTTGTAATTCCGCGAATAACTGCATTTAAGCCTGGACAGTCGCCTCCGCCTGTAAGAATTCCAATTCTCCTAATCTTCCTTTTCACTTATGCTCCATATATTTTTACTTCAATGATTCTTTGATAGTCTTAAAATGTAATTTGGCAAAATTTACTAAGGAAGAATATTCATTTTGTCTTAAGAACATTTTAAGAAAATTCTTCGCTGTTTCACTTGAGCCTTTTGGAAAACAAATTCCTTTATACTCTTGTTCGTAGAACCACTTGTTAAATGTATTGCGTGCCAAAATTGAAGCTGCGGCAACTGCAATAAATCGCTCAGCTTTTTCAGTATCAATAAATTCTACATGCGAAAAAGATTTATCGTTGTGTATTTCCAGTCCGCGATTTCCAAACTTATCAGATATAACGGTTTTCGCATTTATATCATCGAGTAAAATCTTAATTGCTTTAGAATGCCCATAGCTTAGCAGCTTATTTAAGTTCTTGTACTTTTCATATTTTCTGTTATAAAGTTCGGGTCTAAGCTCAATAATTGAAAAAAAGCCATTACAAATATTTTTTATTTTCCCGGCGAGAAAATCAATCTGCGGATCGCTAATATCTTTGCTATCCCGCACGCCGATTCTATACAATTCTTTTTTTGAATCTTCATCGGCATAAACTGCTGCAATAACCAATGGACCAAAAATATCGCCTTTGCCGGCTTCGTCAGTTCCAATGTATGAATTAGGTTCTTCTACATTTAGTTCGGTAAGTTCAAGCGTTGGTTTATTGTTAATCAGATTGTTTACCAAAGTATAAAGTGGTGATTTTTGATCTCCTTGAACTACAAGGTTTAATCCTTTTTTACCAAAGTAGAGTAAAATTTTAATCTTCTTTCCATCTCTAAGAACATCAAACTCATAATCGTAACTTTTATGAACGATGGGCGAAGCAGATAAACCGTAGTTATCAATAATTTTTTTTAGTTCGTGTATTTTGGAAAGAGCTTTTTCTTTAAGCATTTAGTTCTTGAAGAGAAATTTATGAGAGAATTAAGTAAGCTAACTACGGTTATATTTAATGCAAGTTCCTCTTAAAATCAACTCGGTATCTATAACAATTTTTTTGCACTTGAAATTATCTATATTGTTGATATTATCAATAAGCAGGTTCATAGAATTATAGGCTAACTGATCTGTAGGTTGATTAACACAGCTAAGAGGAGGCGATAAGAAGTTTTGCACTTCGGCGTTGCCAAAGCAAATCAAATCGATATCATCTGGAATTGTTAATCCAGCTTCTTGAGCGGCAGTATAAACTCCAATTGCAGTTGGATAGGTAACGGCAAGAATAAAATCCGGCAGATTTTTTTCGCGGTAAAGTTTCATAAACGAATCGTAGCCGCTTTTTTCATCAAAATCTCCCTCAATTACCCATTCTGGGTTAACAGATAAGCCATTTTCTTTCATAGCTTTGTGAAAACCTAGCATTCGTTCTCTGCCAATGTTAATGTTAGTATGCCCGGCAAAGTGAGCAATTTTTCTGTAACCAAGTTTTATAGCATGATCAATTGCTTTGTAAGAAGCGCCTTTATCATCTACTGTTACCGTGTTGCAGTCTGTTAAGTCCGGTATGCGGTCCATAAATACAAGAGGTACTTTTCGTCTCTTTGCAGTTTCAAAAATTTCAAAATCTTTTGTGTCTTGAGAAACAGAAATAATTATCCCGTCAACGCGCATAGAAAGTAAAGATTGGATCTGTTTTTTCTGCAATTCGGCATTTTCGTGAGATACAGTTAAAAATGCATGGTATTGGTGTTCGAGTGCAAAATTGTAAATATGATCTATTATAGAGCTGAAAAAATGATGATCAATTTGAGGCAGAACAACTCCGATAGTATTTGATTTTCTAGCCGCTAAGCTGCGGGCCATAAAATTAGGAGAGTAGCCTAACTCATCGGCTGTTTTCTTTATAAGTTCGGCAGTGGTTTTTGAAATATCCGGATGACCGCGCAATGCCTTTGAAACAGTTATAGCTGATACCCCTAACTTGAGAGCAATATCGTTAAGAGTTATTAACTTTGTGCTATAATCGGATCTTGTACTTTTCTTTTTCAAAAGAAAACCGCTTGTTCTATTGGTTAATTTTCATATCTGTAAATTTATGTATTAATATAATGAAATAATGCAAAGCAATTGGGTATTAAACTCTCGTAAGTTGAAAAAGCGTCCAGCCTATTGCCAACACATATATATTTGATTTTAAAGAGCGGCTTTTAGTATTTTGCCATTAGTAATCAAAAAAGTTTGTCTTTTCAAAACAATGTTATTTGGTTTTTTGTAACGGTAAAAATGATAAAGCAGTACTTAACTGTAATCACATTAATCAGCATCATTACTTTACTAAACAGCCAAGTTTCACCCTCGCAACAGTTAGCGCTACCTAAAGACGTAATTGCAGAAGTTGGATCAAATAAAATTTATACTTCAGATTTTATTACACGTTTTTCAGATTACATTTTTTCATCCGGTATTAAAGATAACATTGTAACTCGCCGTGCAATTCTCAACAACATAATTAACGAAACACTTCTTCTCAATTATGATGACAACAAAAGCATTTTAGACAATATCGAATATCAGAAAGAACTTAAATGGGCTGAAAAGCAAACTGTTTTAGCATTTCTGAAGGATAGAGATGTTTATGCTAAAATGACAGTATCCGAAGCCGAGTTGAGAGATGCCTTTTACAAAACCAATCTAAAAATTGCTGCAAGACATTTATATGCAGAATCTGAAGATGAGGCAAACAGCTTATATCAGCTGCTTCAAACCGGACAAGATTTTTCTACTTTAGCTAAGCAGGTATTTACAGATACTAATCTTCGTAATAATGGGGGTTATTTAGGGTTCTTTTCTTGGGGTGATATGGACCCGGCTTTCGAGGATGCTGCTTATTCATTAAACCCTGGAGAAATCTCTAAACCAATTAAGACTAAGTTTGGCTATAGCATAATAAAGGTTGAGGAAAGAGTGCCAAATCCGTTATTAACCGAAACAGAATTTCTTAAGAACAAAAGGCATATTGAACGAACTGTTAGGATGAGAAACCGCAGTGTGGCAGAAGCGGATTTCGTAAAAAAACATTTTAATCCAAATAACGTTGTAGTGGACAAAAAAATACTTAGCAAAACATTAGAGAATTTGTCATATTCAAAAGTGAATTTGACAGAACTGAAGCCTAAAGATCTTTTACCGGGAGTTTTTGTTAAATATCAGAATATGAATTATTCGCAAAAAGAAATTTTAAATAGAATAAACGAAATACCATTTTTTCATAGAGAAAGAGTAGATTCGGAAAAGAACCTTGAAGCTGTAGTTAAGGGTTTTGTACTTCAAGATATTTTGTTAGGACTGGCAGAAAAGAAAGGTTATAATAAGGCAGTTGAAGTAGAAAAGACAATCGAAAAGTATAACAACAATATTTTCCTTAAATATAAACGTGCCCAAGTTGCAGAAGCTAAAGTTTTTAATCAAAACGAAATAGTAAAGTTTTATAATGACAATCCAGTTTACTTTATGAACGAAGACCAAATAAATATTCAAGAAATAATTGTAAGCGGAAAAGCTTTTGCAGATACATTAATCGAAAGAATAAAAACGGGCTCAGATTTTGGTGATTTGGCATCAAAGTACTCTCTCAGAACTTGGTCTGCTAAAAACAATGGAGAACTGGGTTTTTCTGAAATATCCAAATTTGGCGGACTAAAAGATACCTTAGCGGCTGCCGCAGCTGGCAGTATTATTGGTCCTTTGATAATTCAAGATATGTATGGAATTTTCAAACTTCTTGGCAAAAAAGAAGGCGAAGTAAAAAGTTTTGATGAAGTAAAAGATTTAGCCGAAAAACTTTTGAGAAAAGAAAAATCTAAACCGATAATGGAGGAGTACATTACCGGTCTTAGAAAGAATACAATTGTAAAATGGGATGATGAACTGTTAGGCTCTTTAACAATAAACTAACAGTTATAGATTTGTTTTTTTTTATAGTTTGTAATATAGGAGCGCACCATGAAAAAAGTAGTTACCAAGTTACTATTATTAGTTGCTTTGGCGCCGTATGTCCTTTTTGCCGGTACAACCGGAAAGCTTACGGGAAAAGTAACCGATAAAAAAACTGGCGAGCCGCTGCCCTTTGTAAATGTTGTTATTGATGGCACTCCACTTGGCGCAGCGACAGACCTTGATGGAAAATACACTATACTCAATATTCCTCCCGGAAGGTATAGTGTTAAATATCAGTATGTTGGATACCAGGCTGTTGTTATCCAAAACATACAAATCTCGATTGACTTAACAACAACTCAAGACGCAGTACTTGAGGAGACCGCAGTTGAAATGCAGGCTATTGTTGTTCAAGGTAACGTTGATAAAATTCAGAGGGATGTTACTTCCAGCCAGGCAAGAGTAACTTCAGAAGAAATTAGAAACCTGCCTGTAGCAGAACTTTCGGACGTTTTACAATTACAAGCTGGTGTTACGAGAGGAGCCGGAGGTGAATTCCACATTCGAGGCGGGCGATCTTCCGAAATTGCTTACTGGGTTAACGGTATTTCAATTACAGACGCTTATGATAACAGCCGCGGTATCGAAATTGACAACTCAAGCGTTCAAGAACTGCAAGTTATAAGCGGTACTTTTAATGCCGAATATGGACAGGCTCTTTCTGGTATTATTAATACCGTTACTAAAGAAGGTGGAAGAAGTTACAAAGGCGATTTCAAATTGTACGGTAGTGATTATGCAAGTAACTTCAAAGATTACTTTGTAGGAATTGATAAATATAATCCTGTTACTAATTACAATATTCAGGGTAGTTTAAGCGGGCCAATTCCATTTACAGACAACAAAGCAAATTTCTTCGGAAACTTACGTTACGTTTACGATGATGGCTACCTGTACGGCTATAACAAATTTACTACGCTTGGAGACTCTGCCGATGGCGCTATGACTGCTATGAATTGGAATAAGAGATTAATCGGTCAGGCTAATTTAAGCTGGATGGTTTTAGGTTCAATTAAGTTTAATGCCGAAGTGTTATTCTCTAACGAAAAATTTAGAGATTACAGCCACTTCTACAAATGGAACCCAAGCGGCGATGTAAACAAATTTGCAAACAGCTACAACGCTACTTTTACAATGACTCATACTATCACCAGTTCTGCATTCTATACCTTAAAGATTTCAGATTTCTACAAAGACTTTAACGAGTACTTATATGAAGACCCTTATGATGCCCGTTATGTCCATCCAGATTCTTTACGCACCGTTGGATATTCTTTTGTTACAAAGGGAACAAATAACCACAGATTTTTCAGAAAGACTAATACGTTAATTGCCAAACTCGATTACACAAGCCAGGTTAATGAAAATCACATGATAAAATTTGGATTAGAGGGAAGAATGCACAAACTCGCTTTCGATGATTTTAATCTTGAACCGCTGAGAGTTAATGGTGTGCCTGTAGAACCTTTTGTTCCTTCAATTCCAGATGCTAATACGCCTAACAGAACCAAGTATGATTCTGACCCGATAGAATTTTCTGCTTACTTACAAGACAAGATCGAGTATGAAGATGTGATTATTAATATAGGTCTTCGTTTAGACTACTTCGATTCTAAGGGAAATATTTTAGTTGACCCGACCGATCCGAATATCAATCTGCCTCTGAGAAGCGAGCTTGCAAATTTGAGCATGGCTGAACGTGAGCAATATTTCTACAAAAAAGCTGAGCCAAAATGGTCTGTAGGTCCTCGCTTTGGTATCGCTTATCCTATCAGCGATCAGGGTGTTTTGCACTTTTCGTACGGGCACTTTTTACAAGTTCCTTCATTCCAATATTTATTTAATATGGGACCTTACTATGTACCAAATACTGGAACCGGTTTTGGACCTTATGGCAACCCGGATTTGAAACCACAAACAACAATTATGTACGAAATTGGTTTCAAGCAGCAATTCTTCGAAGACTTTTCTATTGATCTTACCGGTTTCTACCGCGATATCAGAAACTGGATTACTGCCGGACCACTTATTTCTACAAGAAATCTTGTTACTTACTCTACATTTATCAACAAAGATTATTCAAACGTTAAAGGCATCACGTTAAATCTTAACAAGAGATTTACCAATTATTACTCTGTAGATTTGAATTATACTTACCAGGTTGCAGAAGGAAGTAATTCTAACCCCGAAGATGAATTCTTTGCGCAGCTCGGAAACAACGAACCAACTCTTTACTTAATTCCTTTAGATTGGGATCAGAGGCATTTACTCAACTTCTCTATGTTTGTAGGAGATAAAGACTGGGGAATTTCTACAATTGCAAGATATGGAACGGGACTGCCTTATACTCCAGCTATTACGCAATACACTGCCGATAGAGGAATTACAAGCGGCTTGCAGCGAAACAGCAGAAGAAGACCAATTCAATTCTCACTCGATATGAGAATGCACAAAACTTTAGATCTGTTTGGTCTTAATGTTACTACATTCTTAAGAGTGTTCAACCTGCTTGATAGCAAAGTTGCAGTTAACGTATTTGGCGATACCGGAAAGCCCGATTATACAACTGAAGGCAAGAACATTGGTTACGATCCAAACAGACCAAACACTGTTGAAGAATGGCTTAGATATCCATGGAATTACGGCGAGCCCAGAAGAGTTGAATTTGGTTTCGAGTTCTCGTTCTAAATGGTTCTGCTTAGCATTTTAAGTGCAGCAGACTGAAATAAAGAGATTATAAAGAGGAGAAAAAAATAAATGAATAGAGCATTAAAAATGTTGATGATTCTTTTCATCGCGATGATTATGACGGCTAATGTTGATGCTCAATATAAGCCTGGCAAAGAAAGGGGCGACCCTGCAAAACGTGCCAAAGGACAGATGGAAGGAAACAAAATTAGAACTTCTGTTTTCAACTTCGGTTTATCCGGGCGCGAATCCGGAAGTTTTCCAATTTCGATTCAAACCCCGTATGAGTGGCCTAAAAACACAGGGCAGGTTTACCTTGCGCTGCTTGGAATTTTAGTTGGCGGAGAAGTAGTTGATAACAAAGGGGAAATTCAACATCCTATTGCTGTAATGAGCTACAGAAGATCACCAGAAGGCAAAACTTGGAACATTGAACCTGTACCTGGTTATAGTTCACCTAATTTAATAACAAATGAAAACCAAATAGCTACAAGTGTTGATAAAGATACTTGGCCCAGTTCTTGGCCGGATAGAATGACAGATGAAATTGATCCGGGCTGGCGGGGCTCTTGGAATGGTTACTTTGGCAAAAATATTTTTAACGCAGACCAAGAAATGTTTTACAGAGCTTCGGACGATAGATATGACCGTTATGTCAATTACTTTCCAGACGATACCGATTTGACAAGAAAAGGATTAGGACTTATACTGGATGTAAGAGCGCTTGCCTGGTCTCAAGTTCTTGTTGAAGACGCTCTCTTTTTCTTGCATACAATTAAGAACGATGGAACAAAAGATATTAATAAAGTTGGTGTTACACTTTGGTATGCAGATTTTGTTGGAGGCAACGGAGATTCGCAGGATGATATTTCGGAATTCGATCTTATTCAAGATATAGCTTGGTCTAGAGATAGCGATCACCGCGCACCAGATTTTGGAAGCGACCCGGTTGGTATGGTTGCTGTTGCATTCTTAGAAACTCCCGGCAATGCTATTGATAGAATTGATAACGATGGTGATTCTCCCGAAGCAGGTCCTTTGGTAACTAAAGAGATGATAGCAGGTGAAATTCCGGATAACGGTGTTGATGACAATGGTAATGGTCTAATTGATGAAAACGAAACACACATACCTTTTGGCACGCAAAGAGGAGTTACTTATGCAGATAGAATTGCTCAGCCTGTATCTCCAGCATGGGAGGCAAAGCGTCCTAGGTTTGAAGTAGAAAAGAATTCTCCTTTAGTAACCCAAGCAATGATAGATCAAGCTTCTAAGACTGGAAATAAATGGAATTTATGGCCTCCTCTTGATGCCTTCCAAAAAGGACAGGTGCATTTGATTGGCGTAGGCGCAGACGATTTAGATTTACCGTTTAAGGATGGAATTGACAATGATGGAGATGGAGAAACAAACTCCCCGGTAGTTACACAAGCTATGATTGACCAGGCGGCTAAAGATGCACCTTTCTTTCGATTCAGAGTAAACGAAAAAATTGTTCTGTACAACCTTACAGCTGCTTCTTTAGGAAAAAAATATGCTGATGGAATTGATAACAATAATGACGGCGCAATTGACGAAGGTATTGATGAAGGTATAGATGTTATGATAGATGAAGCCCGCGATGATGGAATTGATAACGATTATGATTGGGACCCATTACGCGATGATGTTGGGCTTGATGGAGTTCCTGATACTGGAGATGAAGGAGAGAACGATGGTAAACCAACAAGTGGTGCTAGATTTGGTTTACCAGGCGAACCCAACGTTGATGTTACAGACGTTTCCGAAACAGATATAATTGGTATTACTAATGCAGATTATGTTCCTGCCGGCGGTCTTAATATTAACAGCGATGCCCAGATGTGGTTCGATTTTATGATCCCAGGCAAATTTTACGATCCACAAGAAGTTGTAGCAGGAGAGTATGATTTATTTGTTTCATCCGGGTTGTTTCCGCTGAGAGCAGGGCAATCAGAACCTATCTCGATTGCTGTTTTATTTTCTAACGGACCTGTACCGGACCCAAATGGAACTTACAGAAAAAATGAAATTTTGCGCAAGAGAGTACGCGCTCAAGAAACTTATAATAACGACTACCGTTTTGCAAACGCTCCTTTAACACCTACATTAACTGCCATACCGGGTAACAACCGCGTTACTTTATATTGGGATGATGTAGCAGAAAGCTCTTTCGATCAATACATAGATGCCATTGGCGGTATAGGCAGAGACTTTGAAGGTTATAAAATCTACAGAGCTTCCGATGCGGCTTTTAGAGATGCAGAAAATATTACAAATGGGTTTGGCGTTAAACAATTTAAAACTCCTATTGCACAGTTCGATTTAAAAAATGGAATTGCAGGCTTCGATTCTGTGGGAATTGATGGAGTTAGATACTATTTAGGCGATGATACCGGTTTAAAGCATACTTTTGTTGATTCAACTGTTCAGAACGGTTTTACTTATTATTATGCTATTGTAGCTTACGATTTTGGTTTCAAAGCTGGTAATATTGCACCTTCAGAATCACCAATCAGATTATCATTACTGCCTGATGGCTCTGTTAAACTTGGACAAAACGTAGCACGTGTTAAACCAGAGGCTCCGGCTGCCGGTTTTGTTGGACCTACTTTAGGAAAAGTTCAATTAGTGCAGGGAACTACGAGCGGCAATGTTGCTTACGAAATAATTGATTTGAATAAAATTAAAGATGGACGTGTTTATCACATCACTTTTGAAGATACTATTAAAGTTTCAAAACGTGTTGGGCAGCCCGATACTCTTACAACTAAAAATTGGACACTTAAAGACTCTACTTCCGGCGCCATTTTGATAAACAAGAGTAAAAATTTAGCTGCCGATTTTGAACAGCCTTTAGTTGATGGATTTAGACTAAAGTTTAGAAATGAAGCAAGAGTAGAATTAGACAGAACAACGGCTATTTGGAACGATCCGAAAATTGTTGATTATCGTTTTGAAAAGTTTCAGGCAGCCGGCGGCTTGTTGGGTGAAGAAAGACCTAATGACTACCGAATAGAGTTTGGAGATATTGGTTTTGGTACTTCTAAAGAAATAAAAATTGGCGCTAATACATTCCCTGCTAAACCTGTAAACTTTAAGGTGTTTAATATTAGTACACAAAAGTTTATCGAGTTTGCTTTCTTGGAAGTTGATGGAACCGATGGAATGTTTTCTGTTAGCGGCGCACGCCGGGACAGAATAGTTTTTCTTGAACCGGACAATAAAGGTGTGCTGGTTTATACTTGGTGGTTCTATTTGTTTGATACGCCGGATCCTGCTGCGGGAACTCGGTTACCTGCTAAAGGCGATAGGATTGAACTTAAACTGAAAAAGCCATTCTTGTCTTCAGACAAATTTAGGTTTGCTGCTAAAAAAGCTTTTATAGACATAGATAAAGCAAGAAAAGATATGGATAAGATAAAAGTAGTTCCTAATCCATACATTGCAAGCGCAAAGTGGGAACCAAAAAACCCTTACGCCAGCGGCAGAGGACCCCGCTCGCTTCACTTTACACACTTGCCTAGTAAGTGTACTATAAGAATATTTACAATAAATGGTGAATTAGTTGATGTAATTGAGCACGATAGTCCGTTTAATGATGGTTCTGAAGAATGGAAAATGTTATCAAAGGATAAGTTAAATGTTGCATACGGAATTTACGTTTATCACATAACAGCTCCGGGTGTTGGTGAAAAAATTGGCAAGTTTGCAATAATTAAATAATGTGAATGGACGAAAAAAATTTTAAGGAGCAAATTGTGTTAACTAAAAAAATAATAACAATGGTAATATTGGCTGCGGCTATACTGCAGCCAATTGTGGCTCAGCAAGTTACCAAAACCGGTACTACTGCAGCCAAATTTCTTAGCATTGGAGTTGGTCCAAGAGCTAATGCAATGGGCGGAGCTTATGCTGCCTCTGCTAATGATGTTTCTGCTATGTATTGGAATCCTGCCGGTATTGCAAATGTAAACGAAGTGCAAACCTTGTTTACATACACAAGAATGTTTGCCGATATCAACGTAAACTATTTTGGAATTGTATTCCCGGCTGGAAGCCTTGGTACTTTTGGAGCTAGTGTTACATCCTTAAATGTTGGAGAGATGGATGTAACTTCCGAATACTTTCCAGATGGTACCGGCGAAAAATTTGATGCAGGCAGTTATGCTTTTACTTTAACTTATTCCCGCTTTGTTACAGAAGACTTTGCCGTTGGCTTTAACATCAAATACATCCGCGAAGATATTTTCAATTCATCAGCCGATGGTATTGGCTTTGATATCGGAACAGTTTTCAACACACCATTCTATGGAATTAAGTTTGCTTCAAGCATTTCTAACTATGGGTCTAAAATGCAGATAGCAGGCGATGATTTACTGATTCGCCACGATCCAGATCCAACAAGAGCAGGTAATAATCAAACTATTGATGCTTACTATAAAACAGATCAGTTTGAATTGCCTTTACGCTTGCAAGTTGGCATTGCCCGCGATTTTTCTATTATGGATGAGCACAGATTTACAATTGCAGTAGATGCAATTCATCCAAACGATAATAATCAATGGGTTAATGTTGGCGGCGAAATTTCTATGTTCAATAACTTGATTTCTCTTAGAGGCGGGTACAAAACACTTTTGTTAAAAGATACACAAGAAGGCTTAACTTTAGGAGCCGGAATTAAATATGATGGACTTGGCTTCTTTAGAATTTCTGTAGATTACTCTTATCAAAAAATGAAGTACCTGGACAATATGCACAGTTTTGGAGTAATGTTAGGTTTTTAATTAAGGATAAAAATGATATTTTCCACCACTATAAATAAATATTCCATAACAAACAAAATGGAGGCACACATGAAAAAACTAACAGTACTAGTTCTAGCGCTATTGATTGTAGCTTGGTCCGGCTCTATGGCACAGACCTATAAAGTTACATTCAAAGTGAATATGAAACTTGAATTACAGTTAGGAAAGCTAACTACTTCAGACAAAGTTTCTGTACGTGGAAACTTTAATGACTGGGGTGAAACACAAATGACGGATGCCGACGGCGATAAGATTTATGAAGTCCAGGCTTCGTTCGACAAATCAAAATTAACCGGCGGCGTTACTCTTGCCTTCAAGTTTTTCCACAATGGCGCTAAAGCCACAAATACAGGCTGGGAAAGCATTGATGACAGAAAAATTGATATTACTGGCGATAGAGTTTTAGATGTTCTCTGGTATGACAATAAAGCTATATCCGGTGTTAAATCAAAAGTTGAGTTTGTTGCTAATATGAAACTGCCTTTGAAGCAAGGTGACTTGTTGAAAGTTCCTCTTCCAGGTAAAGTTTTTGTTGCCGGAGATTTTAACGGTTGGAGTACAACAGCAACCGAATTAAAGGATGCTGATGGCGATTCTCTCTACACCGCTACAGTTGATACTATTCTTTCTGGAACGAATATCAACTACAAGTTCTTGTACGGTAATAAAGCGAATGGAACAACTTGGGAAGGCGATCCAAACAAAACTTTCTTAGTACTTGATGGTACCAATAAAGTTGAAAGATTCTTCAACGATGTTAATCCTAACGTACAGCTTAAAGATGGAACAGTTTCTTTCTTTGTAGATATGTCTGTTTTAGAACAGCTAAAGGTTTACAACGCTGCTGTTGATGGTCTTCAAGTCCGCGGCGGATTTAACGGGTGGAGCGCTTCTGACAGAGACCGCTCGGTTATGATTCAAGATTTCTTATCTCCAGCAAATTGGTTCTTACCGGTTGGTTTTGTTAAATATGAAGTAAACTCTGTTAATCATTACAAATTCTTCGTTGCTAAGAAAGATACCGCAGGCTGGTCTGATGGTTGGGAAAGACCACTTTCTATGGGCGGCGGTAACCGCGAATTCACTTACCGTGGTATTGCTAATCAAGAAGCGCCAAAAGTGTTTTACGATGACGTTTATCCAGGTTATGTTCTTACTGCGCCTGTATCAATTAAATTCCGTGTTGATATGAAAGATGCTTTTGATCCTACCAAAGTTGCTATACCAATGAAGGCAGGTGATAAAGTTTACTGGGTTTCTGAACAGCCATTATTTACTAAACTTATGGGCTGGAGAGATACAGATAACCAAACCAACTTAGAATTAACAGATCCTGACGGTGACAGAATTTATGAAGGAACTCTTACAGTTAAGACTCCAGGCTTCAACGCTTTTGAGTATCGTTATACAATACATAGAGCAGCCGATAAATCATTTGCTCCTGAACCAGCGGGTTTTGGTAAAAATGCTTACCGTGTAAGATTTATTGCAATGACTGGAAAGAACAAATTTGTTCAGCCTTACACTGCTCCAATTGATAAATGGTCAACTGTAGAAGACAAGTCTGCTCAAAGCGAGAAATTCCCGACCGGCTATGATCCGACAAATATTCAAGAACTTGAAACCGGAATTCCAACTAAGTTTACATTGGATCAAAACTATCCGAATCCATTTAACCCAACTACCAAAATTAAATTTGCTATTCCTGCAGATGAAAATGTCAGCTTAAAAGTTTTCAACGTATTGGGACAGGAAGTTGCAACCCTTGTAAACAAACAATTGAAAGCGGGCTCATATTCATTTGATTGGAACGCAGCTAACTTAAGCAGCGGTGTTTACTTCTATAGAATAGAAGCAGGCAGCTTTAATCAAACAAGAAAGATGTTGCTGCTCAAATAACGACAAATGTCGGTATAGTAAGTAAGAGTTTTCACTGGACAGGTGGAAGTGCAGTTGTATTTTTGTAAAAAGAGAAGCCCCAACAAAGGGGCTTCTCTTTTAGATAGAAACTAAATTACTTTTCTTTCTTCGTTTCACAGCAGGCATCTTTATGTTCCATCATTTTCTTACGCATACCGTGTTTCTTAAAAAAATGTTTGGTTTCTGCTTTAATTCTATCTTTCATCATTATGGCACCTGCTGCAAATTTTGCTAAGTGTTTAGCCCAAATTTCTTTCTGGTCTTTATCTAACATCTTATTGATATCAATCCATTTCTTAATTCCGGCTTCTTTCATTTCCGTTTGCAGTTTGTTGTTTTCACTTGTTAGTTGAAGAAGTTTTTTCTCGTCTATAATACCATCTTTCAGCATCTCTTTTAATTCAATACGGTTTTTTTCGATTTTTGCTCTTACATCAACCATTGCTTTTTGATGAGTAATATTGAGATCATCAAACTTCTTTTCTTGATCAGGTGTCAGCTTTAACGTTTTTGCTATGCCTTTACAATCGCAAGGCGTATCTAAGTGTTTAGCATAAACCATTTGTGCTAAAAACACAAATGCAGCAATTAAAAATACAGTTCTTTTCATCTTAACCTCGTTGTTTTAGTGTTCGGTTTGTTATGATCTTTTGCTAATTTGACACCGTTGCATTTAGCACGGTTTAAATTATTTGTCAGGCAGTGTGTTCGGCAATTATCCATTACTTCTCTCTGCGTAAAGAGTTTTAAACCATTTAGCTTGTTTGCATGTCAATCCAATAAGAGAAAATAGGGATATGGTTCAAGACGCAGATTTTGATTTGGTGAAACAATTTCTTGAAGGCTCAGAACCGGCGTTTAACGAAATTGTCAGGAGATATCAGAAAAGGATTTATTGGCATGCTCGCCAGATGCTCGGCAATCATTTAGATGCAGATGAAGTTACGCAGGAAGTTCTTATTGTTATGTACAAGAAATTGAGGAGTTTCAATTTTCAATCTAATTTATTTACTTGGATTTACAGAATTGTAACCACAAGAAGTTTGAATCAGATTAGAAAGCGAAAAGTGAAGAATTTTTTTTCGATTAATGATGAGGATAATGAAATAGACGTTCAAAGTAATGTAGATATAGTTAATGATTTGGTGAATAAAGAAAAACTTGAAACTGTTAAAAAAGTTTTATCTTCTTTACCAGTTAAACAAAGGCAGGTTTTTGTGATGAGAAATTTTGAACAATTGTCTTACGAGGAAATCTCTGAAATAACAGGCAAAAGTGTTGGAGGATTAAAAGCAAATTATTTTCACGCTATAAAGAAGGTGCTGGAGAAAACTAATGAACGAAAATAGAGAAAGAATCTTGAGATATCTTTCCGAATTAATGGATGAGAATGAGAAAAGCGCATTTGAAAGAGAATTAAAGACCGATTCGCAGCTATCTAATGATCTTAGCTTACTTAGAGAGAGATTACACATTTTTACTATTGCAGATGCTGAAGTAGATGAAAGATATTTTACCAGTCTTCTGCCAAAAGTAAAAAGACGAATTGAAAAGCCGCTAAAAAGTAAACTTTTGCCACGTTTGGCTTTTGGTTTACCAACTATTGCTGCGGTTGTAATAGCAGGTATTGTTTTCATTAAATCTGGTTTTAACACAAACAATGCGAGCTATGATATGCTGAACGAAATTGTTAACAACATTGATGATGAAATAATATCTTCTAAATACATTACAGATATTGAGCTTGATGTAAACCGCATATACAAAACACTCAATGGTAAATACGAAAGCCAAGAGCTGAATTATGACGAGCTGACAAAAAATAAAATATTAGCTGTTTATGATTATCCAGTAAATGACGAACTGCTTTCTGTTCAGAATTTATCTAATGAAGAATTGAAAAGTATTTATACCAAAATTGTTCAACAGAATTATTAATTAGGAGTGTATGATGAAAATCGTACGTGTGTTAATCTTTTTGCTTATACCACTTATTTTTATGAATGCTCAAGTTATACGCAGGCAAGCAGATCCGGCAGCGCTCGAAAAAATTGAACAGATGGAAAACGCAAAGCTGATACAAATGTTAGACCTCAACGAAGAACAATCCATTCGTTTCTTTGCAAGAAGAAAAGAGTATTTACAAAAGATGCATGAACTTCTTCAAAAGCGCCGCGACTTCATAGATTCTACGCAAGACCTATTAAAAGAAGAGGAAATGGAGAACCAGAAAAAATTCAATGATCAGGTTGAGGAAATATTTGCTCTCGAAGCAAAAATATTTAAAGAGAAAAAAAATTACTACAGGTCGTTGTCTAATCTAATTTCGCCAAAGCAAGTTTTACAATTAATGACTTTTGAAGAGCGATTCCGCCGCGAAGTAAGAGAAAAAATAGCAAATAGACAGAACCGAAAGAAGGGTGAGTAATATTTTCCCAAAATTTGCATTTCTACTTTTCGACTAATATTTTTCGTTCGCTTTTTTGCGGAAGTGGTGAAATTGGCATACACGCTACTTTGAGGGGGTAGTGCCCGTTAGGGCGTGCGGGTTCAAGTCCCGCCTTCCGCACCAATTCTTTTCATCCTAAAATTTCGGTGGTGTTTTAATAATTGTTTCCCGGATCTAAAAAAGACGCTCACTCTCACTCCGATTTACGTATTGACAAAGTAACACAAGTGGTTATACTTGTGTTGAATTCCAACGAGACATTGTCTTTATGAAAAGACAAAATGTAATCCATAAAGAAAATTGAGCTTTATCAATAATATTACTGTATAATCTTATAATTAAATGATAGTATTTTGGAGAATTGTCGGCAGGAATGAGGAAAGCAAAGTGGAGACTCGTAAAAACAACATTAGAACAAGTTTAAATACAGTAATGAATCATTGTGCTCATACTTTTGTCACCAATGGAACGCAGAATAATTACACAGAACCTGAGAACGGTACTAAAGTAATTCAGCCAAATCTTTTATTGACCATCTTATTTGAATTGTTCTACAAGGATTTTAGTAAACGGGCAATCCAAAAATTTCTATCTTATTTATGTTCACGGCTCATTTATTTATATTCGTACCTAATTTTTCAATTTTAGGCAAGGCATTAATGCTAAACTCGCCACTACTTACAAATGAATTTCTACTAAACTCCCTTTTGCTTGGGTTCTTTCTCGCATTTGTAATTGTTTTCTTTTCTTACAGAGTAAAGTTTTTATCCCTTAGCGGTTCTGTTGCTGCTTTCTTTCTTGCTGGTACAATTTTTAGTCTTGGCGGAATTAAATGGAGCGTGCCAATATTAACATTCTTTATTCTCTCAAGCATACTTTCTAATCTTCGCAAAAAGAAAAACGCAGAGATAGAATTATTTTTTGAAAAGAGTGGTGTGAGAGATCATTACCAAGTTTTAGCAAATGGCGGCATAGGCGGCGTTTTAGTTATTTTGAATTTTTTCTTTCCAGATGAAATTTTTTATTTATTGTATCTTTCTTCGCTTTCTGCAGTTTGCGCAGATACTTGGGCTACCGAAATAGGAACTTGGAAAAGAACAGCCACGTATAATATTTTGAGTTTGAGCCCAATTGAACAAGGCGTTTCCGGCGGAATCTCTTTGGTAGGAACATTAGGAGCTTTCCTTGGCGCATTGGTAATTAGTTTCTCAGGCGTCTTTTGGAATAGTTTGCCTCTTGCTGAATATTTTTTGTTGATAATTTTTACCGGAATGCTCGGAAGTTTTTTTGATAGTTTTCTTGGCGCAACTGTACAGCGGCAGCATAAATGTAATGTCTGCTGCAAAGTTACAGAGCGCGAAATTCATTGCGGCGAAGAAGCTGAGCGCCACAGGGGATGGAAATGGATTAACAACGATATGGTAAACTTTTTAAGCGGAGCTTCAGGTTCAGCAGTTTTGATAATTCTCGTAAACATTTTGAATTGAGACAATGAAAAAAATTATAGCTCTATTTATTTCGCTTACTTCCATTTTTGCACAACCGGTAACCGATAAGATTTCGCAGGCACACAAAGCGTTTGAGGATAACAATTTTTCCTTGGCATTAAAACTTTTTAAGGATATAAACACCGAAGGAAAATTGGAACTGCAGCAACTCGCTTCGGCAAAATACTACTCCGCATTGTGCTTCCTTAATCTGGATCAATTAGATGCTGCTGCTGTTGAGTTCGAAACCCTTTTGGACGAATATAAATTATCGAATTACCGGGCGACAGTTCTTTACAAACTTGGAAGCATTTACTTTACTAAAAGAGAATACAGAAAAGCGCGCGAAAGGTTAGCCGTTCTAACAGAGGAGTTTCCTTTTAGCGAGTTTCACGGCGCATCAATTTATTGGATTGGTGAAACTTATGCTTCGGAAAACAAATTTGTAGAAGCAGAGGAAAACTTTCGCGAAGCAATTGCAAATAAGAGAACTAATAAATATGTGGTTAATTCTATTTATTCACTTGCTCAACTATACGAACGAACAGGTGATTACAAACGCGCTGTTGAGTATTATGATGAGCTGCTTACTTACTACAAACTTAGTCCGCTGGCACCTAAAGCTCAATTACGAATTGGTGTTTGCTACTTTTACCAACAAGATTATGATAATGCAATCATAGAATTAGCAGACCCAGAAATAAATCTGCTTTCGTTAGATGAAATGCACGAAGCACTTTTCTTTCTTGCCAATTCTCATGCGCGCTTACTTGAATATGATGAAGCTTCGCAGATATTAAATGAGCTTTTCACCAAAGTTGTAGATCAGCATTTTCTTAACAAAATTCAGTTTAGCAAAGCGTGGATAGATTTTCAGCAAACAAAATATATAGATGCGTTTACAAAGTTTAAGTCTTTGAGCGAATCATCTTCAGATTCACTTAAAATTTTATCCCTTTACTGGAGCGGCGAATGCAAACGATATTTAGGCGATTATAAATCTGCCGATGAAATTTTTAGAAAATTTATTGAGAACTATCCTTCGCACAGATTGGCAGCTAAGGCTCAACTAGGAAGAGGTTCTGTTTTTATTTCTGATAGTAATCCTGCCGATGCTGAAGAGGCATTACGAAACGCAACAATTTCAAATGACAAGCAGACTAAGACTAAAGCTTACACGATGCTTGGAGAATTGAGATTAAACGCTAAGCGGTACAACGACGCTGCAAGATATTTTTCTGAAGCGATAAAACTTATACCTGACCAAAAAGATTTACGAAATAGAGCCCAGCTTGGTTATGCAGTTTCCGAATACTTTTTGAATAAGTTTAACGAAGCAGAAAAAAATCTGACTGATCTTAAAGAAAGAGATAAATCATTTGAAAGCGACAAGGTTAATTTTTACCTGGCTGAAATTTACTTTGCATCAAAAAAGTACAGCGCCGCTCTTAAACACTATAATCTTATTAAGACAACAGATAAATCCATTCTGCGCCAAACAATGCTCGGAAAAGCATATACATATTTCAATATGAAGGATTTTGCAAATTCAATTATCTTTTTCAATGATTACTTAGAAAAGTATAGCTCAGAACAAAATCTTGCTGAAATAAAACTAAGATTAGCAGATAGTTACTTCGGCTCAAAGAACTTCGGCAAAGCAGCTTCAATTTATAAAGAATTGTCTTCAAGAGAGAGACTTAGCGCAGATAACGATTTGGCGTTTTATCAGTACTGCCAGTCACTTTTCAAAGCAGGAAAATCGAACGAAGCAAAAAGTGCATTTGAGGAACTGCAGCAGAAGTTTCCAAAATCGAAATTTGCTGATGAAGCACAGTATGTTATTGCGTGGATAGATTTTCAGAAGAGCGATTACAGCTCGGCTATTGCAGGGTATCGCAAATTAATCAGCCGCTACCCTCGTTCTGAATTAAAGCCAATTGTTATTTACAACATAGGAGACGCATTTTTTAACCAGGGCAGTTATGATTCTTCTATCGTTTATTATTCAAGAGTTTTAGAGCTGTATCCTAACTCGCAGTATATTCTTGATGCTGTAAATGGAATTCAATACGCGTATGTAGCAAAAGAGGAACCGGAAAACGCAATCTTCTTTATCGATTCTTTTATTTCGGCAAACTCCAATTCAAAGTTTAATGACCAGATATTTTTTAAGAAAGGTGATTTATACTATTCGATCGATAATTATAACGAAGCAGCAACGGTTTATAAAGAGTTTATTTCAAAATATCCTTCGAGCAGCTTAATTGCTAACGCACATTTCTGGATAGGAAAATGTTCTGCTAATTTACGAGATGAAACCCAAGCAATAAATAATTATACTTTGGCAAGGCAGCGTTCTCCAAAATCAGATATTGGAATTTCTGCCACACTGGAACTGGCAGAAATTTATAATAATAATAAGCAGTTCGATAGTGCTATACGAGTATTGGAAGAAACAATAGCATCGAATTCAACCTCGAATCAAGTTGCTGAACTGTTATTTGCAAAAGGCGGAAATGAATCTGAAGCAGATAGAAGTGAAGAAGCGGTTTCTACTTTTGAGAAGATTGCCAGCTACTACGAAGGAACTATTTTTGCCGCAAAAGCTAAAGTAGAACTGGGGAAAATTCAGATAGTAAATAAAAACTTTAGTAAAGCTCAGGAATACCTTAGAGAAGTAAGCGAAAAAAGATTAGATGATGTTGGCGCCCAAGCTCAGTTTTATTTAGGCGTTTCACTTTTTAATGAAGGAAGATATAGCGAGGCAGTTACTGCTTTTGTTAGAACACGTTCAATTTTTTCTGCTTACGATGAATGGCACACAAAATCTTTGTTAATGTTAGGTAACTGCTTTTTGCAGTTGAATGAAAAAGCCAAAGCAAGAGAAATGTACCGCTCGGTTTTATCCCGCCACTCAATCGGTGAATATGCTGACGAAGCTAAAAGAAAGTTAAGAGGTTTGTGATGAAAAAATTGCTGGTACTTGTCTTATTTTCTGCATCGGTAGTGTTTTCTCAAAATGAACAGCCGAATATTGAGCTGCCAGATTTTATTATCACAGGAAGGCAAACAGTTGAAATACCGGCTGCTATAAAGCCCAAAACAGAGTTGATTTCGATTTTGTCTAAAGACTTTTTTACACCAAAATTTTCATCGGAAGAATTACCTTATCTAATTACTTCTACACCTGCTGCGGTTTACCCAAGTGTAAAAGAAGCAGAAAAATATTTTAATGGTAATGTGAAAATTATGTTAGGCAAAGAAACAATGCCTTTCGGCTTGCTCAATTTTTCTCAGAGTTTTGATTACTATTTGTTCAATATAAAGGCTTGGGGAACAAACATAAACGAGTATAAACCTTATGCCGGTTATAACAATTCCGGTGTAGAGCTTACAAATGATTTTTCTATAAGCACCCGCTCCAGCTTTTTGCCCGGCACCAAAGTTCTAGCGGAAGCAAAATATTACCGTGATTCTTATTATTTATTCGGCTCAACAAAACCTGAGCAATTAAGGAAAAAAAATAACGGTAATGCAGCAATTTCTATTTCGAGCATGTACAGCAAGATTTTCAATTTTGCTTTTGGAGCTTCAGGCAATATATTCTCTCTTAACGAAAGCAATTTGAAAGAAACTAACTTAACTGCATTTGGCAGAATAAATTTCCGCTGGAGCAATTTTAAGTTTGGAGGAAATACAGAAATTAAAAGGCAAATGCTTTCAAATAATTTGAGCAGAAAAGCCAGTTACGATTATTTGAGCTCAGAAGCATTTGTTGAATTTATTCCTTTTAGAGGACTTTGGGTTAACGGCGGAATTTATTTTAGTACTAATTCCGTGAATAACATGTTTTCTCCTTTTGCAGCAGCCGAGTTTTTGCTGGATAAGGGATTGGTGCTTGGTGCTGAGTTTAAGCCGAGAGTTGAATTTTTAAATATGGAAAACATTCTCGATAAAAATCTTTATGCAGCGCTCGGCTTAACTGATAATATGTTTACTAAATACAACAACGATCTAACCATTGCAGTTCGTTACGAATTTCAAAAACTGTTTTCGGTCTCACTCTCTGCTAATTATTCTAAGATTGATAACTATCTGTACTACGAAGATTTGTTGAACGTAGGCATGTTTGATATCAGAACGGCAAACGATGTTCAAATTCTTAAATCAACGTTGAAGATTTATTTGCAGCCGACCAAGTTTGGCAGCTTATTTGCCGATGCTGTTATTCAACGTGTTTCAAACGCAGATGATAAAGCAATACCTTACGAACCAAATTTTACTTCTTCTTTAGCTTATAACTATTCTTTTAACAACGCTTGTGGTTTTGGACTTAAGTACAAAATTGCTTTCGGTGCTTACACCGATCTTAAGAACGCACAGAAGATTGATAACTATTCAGACATTTCTGCTTCGGGCTGGTATGAATTGTTTAGCGGATTTAAATTAACAATAGACTTTCAAAACATCTTGAATAGAAGTAACTTTGCTTGGAAGCAATACCAAGAAAAACCATTCGACTATTTGATAGGCTTTGAGTATCGTTGGTAAAGAAAAAATATGAAGCCAGCCGAATTACATAAACGGGTAGCCGAAGTACTCGGAGTATCCGCTTCGCAGAAGAACTTAGCATTCGATGTGCTGATTGATTCTGTCTCAGAAATTCTTACCGAAGGAATTACACTCAAAATTCCACGTATTGGTTTTTTTCAGCTTAAACCCGATTCGCAAAAAAACGGTTTAAAAAAGCAGCTAATATTTTCTTCTCTTTCGGAAGATTTCGATCCATCCGAAAAAAATCTTTATCATACATTTGATGTAGGCGCAAAGTATAAAAATCCTTCAGAAATAGATTCGCATGTATTCAGTATTGGTGTAGGAAAACCTTTGCTGCCTTTACACGATGACGAAAACCCGCACGATTCTGAAACTTCTTTTGCTATGCTGAGAAAATCTATTGAAGAAAGGGTAAGAGAAATTCTCGCCGAATCGGATCAAATTCCAAACTCTAATATTTGGGAAGATATTTATAGTAATAGCAAAGAAGACCAAAACTTAGAGGATGACATTTCTTCAAAAATATTTGAACTGACCAAAGACTTACATTTTAACCAACCGCAAGATAAAGCAGAACCAGAAATTGAGCCGCAGCACCAAAGATTTTTGAATTCGCTGCTTTATAGTGAAAAGCCCGAAGCCAGCGAGGAGTTTTTTGCCGAAGAGAAAAAAGAAAAATTTTCTTTTACCGAACAACTCGCTCAAGAACAGTTTGATGATGATTTATATATGATCAATGAAATACAGCCGGATAAAAACCTTTCAGTCAATGATTTACTCGGCGATGCTGACGCAGTGTTAAAAGCAGAGTTAGATGAAAACATTTCGCAAGAGGTAATTAAATTTGATTTTGAGCAAGGTTGTGAAGATAATTCAAGTGCAGATGAAAAAATCGAAATCACAATACCATCTGGTTTTTCTGAGGCGGTACAAATTGATACATCTGAAGAAATTCCATTTAATAATCAGCTCGATATGCAGTATGAGAAATTAAAAGAAGCTGGTTCTTTAAATATTGAAGAAGAAACAGAATCTGATCTTGGAGGTAATGAAGTTTCGGTTTCACAGGGAGGCGAGGTTCTTAGAAGATTGTTAAATGACGAAGAAGTTACTGAGCCGTTCAGTAATGATTACGAAATAACCATTGAACCGCCTACTTCTGCTAAAGAACTGCTTATTACATTTAAGGAAGATGCAAACGAATCGGATAAAAATGCTTGGGCTATTGCAGAAGACGATTTGAAAGGAATAATTAATGATGAGTTGAAAGAGTATGATCACGAAAAAATTGCAAATGATAATTCACGAGTGCTCAATGATCTGCTCGAAGACGCTTTTAATCGAAAAGTTGATATGGATTCTACAGAAGAATTTGAAGATAATTCAGCAGATGGTTCTATTGGGCAAGACACAAGTACAGAGAAAGTTGAATGGAGCTGGGGAGACGAACTAAAAGAAGAGTTTGGTATTGGTATTGAAGAAAAATTTGCAGAAATCTTACCGGAGGACCCTTTTACACCGGTTGAAGAAGATGATACACAAACCGAAGCTGAAAATTTTAAATTCGATTTAGAAAAAACACGACTGGATTTATTTTCAAAGTTAGAGAAAACTCTTGCTAAAGAAGTTACTTCACTTCATGAAAATTACAATTCTTCTTTAACCAGTGAACCGGAACAACAATTCAATCAGCTTGAAAAATATGTTAATACTAAGCCCGAGATAAATACAGATCTCAGAAAAACAAAAACACAGCAGGAAGAAAAACATCCAGTAGTTGAATTTAAGGATGAAAAAGTTATCCTTGATTTTAAAACGCCTCCTCCTCGTTATGAATTTATAGAAGAAACCATACCGCAAAATATTGAGCAAGACTTTCCTGGTGAACCGGTTTTAACGAAGCCGAAGAGAATGACAATTTTGTTAGAACGAAACGAGTTAGGTTTAGAAGCAACTAAATCAGCCGAACCACAAGAGCTTAAGTATGAGGAGGGAAAACCACCGAGACAGCAAAATTATTTTGGAAAACTTTTTGTTTTTTTACTGGCGGCTCTTATTGTAGTAACTTCTATTGCAGTTTATCTCTATATCAGAAATCTTTCTGCAGTTAATCAAGGTGAGAATAATCAAACGTCTCAACTTGATAATCAAGAAATCCCTTCTACTGTTGATGAAAACGCAGCAGTTCAAAATACAAGAGAATTACTTGGATTAAACCCGGATGATTTTAGTGAGTTTCCTACAACAGCAAGACCGCCGGAACCTGTAAAAGAGGGGAATACAGTTGATGTATCGAAGCTGTTACAAAACAGCGCAAATAACAATACACCCAAAAATGAAGAAATAGTAAAACAAGCTCAGCAAGAAGATATAAGAAATAAAAATTTAGCCGCTGCTAACAATAACACTGCTGGCGAAACTCGTTTAAGTAATATGGTATTCTTCGATGGAAAATCTTACAGTTTTCAAATTTCTTCTTGGAAAAACAAATTGCTTGCACAAAGCGAAGTTGACCGGTTGCGATCGCTCGGATTTAATGCTTTCTCAACAGAAGCATTCCTGCCCGATAAAGGCGGTACCTGGTATAGAATTAGAATCGGATATTTTAATTCCGAGAGAGAAGCAGTGGATTTCAAGAAAAAAAGTAGTCTCTAATTAGAGTGGATAGAACATGGTTTTTACAGAAATTATTATGAAAAGCGGGTTTATGTTTTTGCCGATTCTTATTGCGTTGGTTTTAGTTATTCTTATAGTTATAGAAAAATATAGTGTTCTAAAAAAATCTAAGGTTAATGTTGGTTCCTTTACAATTAAAATTAGAGGCTTGTTGAAACGCAAAGAAATTAATGAGGCAATTAATTATTGTATCGAAGAAAAATCTCCGGTGGCTAACATTCTTAAAAGAGGATTAAGAAAAAGCAAGTTAAGCAGAAAAAGAATTGTAGAAGCATTTGAAATAGCATCAAAACTTGAGATACTTAAATTAGAAAAAAATTTATCTGCTCTCGCAGCACTTTCTAAGCTTACACCGTTATTGGGATTTCTAGGAACTGTAATAAGCTTGACTTTCGCCTATTTCAAGCTGCAAGAAGCTCAGGCTGCAATAGATTTAGCAAGTTTTAATAACGAAATAATTGGCGCATCGGCTTCTTCTGTTTTTGGTATTATAGTTGGAATTATTGCTCTAATATTTTACAACATATTTGCTGCTACAATCAAAAAATTTGTTTTTGAAATGGAAATGGTAGCTGCCGAAATTATTGATGTCTTAGATGATACAGTTCCGGGTTTTGCCGATGATAACGTAACCGATGAGGAAGTAGAAGAGTGAAATTTGAGAGTTCTGTAAAGTATCTAAAAGGAATCAGTTATTCTTCTTTTGCATCAGTAGTTCTGTTGGGCGCTTTTCTTTATGCAACTGTTTATAAAGCTTCCGAAAACCTTTCGCTAAATCTTGATAGTGCTAAGCAAAATATAGAACTGCCAAAAAAAGTGAATGAGCAGGAAATTAACCTTTCCGATTCAGATGTAAAAACTGTTGAAAAAATTTTTAATGATGAAATTGCTAAAGCAAAAGTAACAGATACCAAAGCAGAAGTTAGAAAAATTAGTGCGCGAGAATTGGGTTTTGATATCGATTTTGGTTCTGACAAGCCAAGAATAATTAAAAACTTTGTTTTACCCGAAGTAAAGAATTTAGGAAGCGGAAGAGTACTCTTGAAATTTCGCTTTTCGATTAGACCCGACGGCTCAGTATCGAAAGTGTTCCCGATTATGAAAGGCGATCCGGATTTAGAATTATCTACAATGAACCTGCTTAGAAGGTGGCGCTTTGAAAAACTGCCGACAGATGCAGACCAGATAGATCAAAAAGTAGAAATTAGTTTCCGTCCGCAGTAACTTCTTTTTCTTCTGAATAATAAAACGTGTAGAAAAAATACTCTACAATTGTTAGAAGTGTTAACGAAATTGTATCTGCATCGAAATGAATTCCAAATCCTTTCGGCTCAAATAATAATTTAACAACAGAAGTTGAAATAGACCAGCCAACAGCAAACAAGACTATTACTAAAGCTAAATTAATGAACGCTGCAGAGAGAGATTCTTCCTGCCATTTTTTTGTAAAAATGTAAGCAACAAAAACTAAGTGAGCTGCAAAAATTAATGCCGAAATCATTCTAAACTTCCGAAGATTTGTTTTTACTGTTAAGAATTTGTGCGCCTATTAATCCGCCTGCAACTCCAAAAAAAGAATTAACTATAATGTTATTAAACAAAACCGTAAAAGTATAAAGCCAAGAAAAGCCTGTTTCCATTAGTTCTTTTCTTACGGTTTGGAAGATTTCCATTACTTGGTTTTTCAATTCTGTACTTAGCGGAAAATCTTCAACCATTCTTTGCAGTTCTGGGAAAGCAATAATAACATCATTTTGCCGAGTGATAAAAGTTACTAAAACTTCAAAGACTGTTCCGAAGCAAGCCGCTGTTAATCCGGTTAATAATCCAAAGACAAACGCTTTTTTCATTGGAATTTTGTCTATGGATTTTGAAGCTTTTTGATCCAGCCATAAAGAAAGAAATGCTGCGCCGGGGATTATCAAACAGCAAGAAAAGCTTTTAATTAAAGGAACTACTTGCAGAACTCCAGCTGCAAAACCGCAAACCGCAGGTGATATAAATTTTTTCAATTCTTTTTACTGTTTAATTCTATAATTAGTTTTTTCAGTGCCGAGTAAAAATATATAATTCCTGCTGAACCTAAAAGTAAGCCCGTAATGAAAGCTAAACTTTTTGAGTAACTGTAAACTCCTATAAAGCAGAGCAAAACATCTGCAAGCATTAGTATTAAGGCAGATAAAATAAATTTTATTGAAGGCTCACTTCTAAATGGGAAAAAAAGAGCGATGATGCTTGACGCAAATAAACCAGCGTAAATACCTGCACACCTTGAACAAACAAACGAATGATAAATTGAGTTGCTGAGTAATTTGTTATGCTGTTGATGACAGACTAATGAATAAGATTTTTGCAAGAATGGAACGAATAACGATAGCTGCGGAATTATTGGAAGAAGCCATTCTAAAAAAATACCGAGAAGCCAAAATGCGAGCAAAAGAGTTATAAGAAAACGTAACGCTAAATTCATTAGGCTTCAATACTGAAGTTGAAAAATAAAAATTGTAGAGCCGGTTAAAACATACAGCTTAGATTTGAAAACAGATGCATCAACAATATCCTCAACTATATTAGGGTTTAATAAATTCATTTGGAGATTTGGCTCTGCCACAGTTGCAGCTATTAAAACATTTTTTTCATTCACAATAACCACATAGTTAAAAAGAGAGTTAATGTTTTTGGCTTCAAATGGAAGCATTACTTTCCGTTTTCCATTCCCAAACTGATCGAATATGATAAGTGTATTCTTCTCCGTTGTAAGCAGGTTAAGATTACTATCTAAACTCAATTTAAGTGGATTTGTTAAACGAAATACACCAGCGTCTATACCGCCAATTTCGGAAATAAATTCCCCTCTAAGATTAAATTTAAGAATCCGTTGATTGTCAGAATCGAGAATGTAGAAATCTCCTTGGTTAGAAGTAACCACAGAAGATGGATACTTAAAAGAGAAGCGTTCATCAACAGAGTTACTAGTAGAAATTTGCGATAGAAAATTTAAGTCTTTATCAAAAATTTGGATCCGGTTGTTGTTCTTATCGGCAACGTAAACATTTAGCAAATTAGCAAAAACATCAGCCGGATAATCAAACGAGCCGCTATCCCAACCATAACCGCCAATAGTTTTTATTACGTTCCCGAGCGTATCTAACTTAATTATTTCGTTTTTCAAATCATCGCTTACAAAGATTACTCCATTAGGGTTTATTGAGATACACCTTGCAGAGCTAAAGCTGCCAATTTCTCCAGCAGGTATTAAATTTTGCCCGTAATTTACGATTGTAACTATGAGTAAAATTAACATGTAAGCTTTGTTTTTCATTTTGTACATAAATAGGATTTAAGTGAAATAACAATAAAAACTTAGGCACAGTTTCTGAAAGAAAACTCTTAATAAAAATAATGAAATTTATTAAATTTGTTCTGAATTAGAACTCCTTAAATGAGATTGAGGAAAACAATGAAAAAAAATATTTACGCATTTCTATTTCTTATACTTGTTATTTCCTCTTGTAAGCTAAAAGAAGACACAACCGGACCGGACATAGATAAGCCCGGCGCAATATCAACCACAATTAAAGTATTAACACCAAACGGAAACGAAATTCTATCGGAAGGCTCTTCTTACCAAATTACCTGGAGCGGCACAGGAACATCTCATGTAAAAATTCAGTTCAGTGTAGATAACGGAACTTCTTGGTCTTTAATTGTAGATAGTTTGAAAAACACAGGAGTTTACAGCTGGTTTCCAATTCCAAACACAATTTCAAATCAGTGCAGAGTTCAGGTTACCAGTGTTGATGGTAAAAGCACCGATGCAAGCGATAATGTTTTTTCGATTATTAGAAACAGCAATCAGAGCTTAAAAATCTCTTCTCCAAAAGAGAGAGAGGAATGGGAAGGCGGCAGTGCAAAACAAATTAAGTGGTTCAGCTCCGGCATTGATTCGGTAAAAATTGAATACACAACTAACAATGGAATCAAGTGGAATTTGGTTGCTGTAGATAAAAAGAACACCGGAATTTATTATTGGGAACCGGTGCCAAATACACCTTCTACCTTAGCACGTGTTAGAATTATGGATGCAAAAGATGGCGAACCTTCTTCTGAGAGTGAATTATTTAATATTATGCCCGAGCCAAAGATTAAAGTGTTAGCTCCAAACGGCGGCGAAAGAATTCTTTCCAACACAAGCAGAAAAATTGAATGGATATCTGAAAATATTGAAAATGTTAAACTTGCTTACACTACCAACAACGGGTTCAACTGGGTTGTAATTAAAGAATCTGTTCCATCTACTGGGTTTTATACTTGGGAACCGGTTCCAAATGCAAACTCGCAGCTTTGTAAAATACGTGTTTTTGATGCTAAAGATGGCGAGCCTTCGGATGTTTCTGACAGCACATTTACTATAACAAATCAAATTACTCAAACGCTCGAAGTTACTTCTCCAAATGGAAATGAAAGATGGCAGGCAGGCACAAACCAGCAGATTACCTGGAGATCTAGCGGTGTTGCTAAAGTTAAAATCGATTTTACTTCTAACAATGGTTTAACCTGGAATACAATTATTGATAAACATGCTAATACCGGCGCTTACGAGTGGAATGTTCCTAACTCTTTTTCTACACAGTGTTTAATAAGAATTGCAGACTCTGATGATAACGATCCTGTTGATCAGAGTAACGGCTTGTTTAGAATTGTACCTAAACCGGAATTGACAGTTCTTTCTCCAAATGGTGGTGAGACTTGGACAGCCGGAAAAACGGACACTATAAAATGGAAATCTACTGGTGTTGAAAATGTAACTATTGAATATACTCCTAACAATGGTACAAACTGGTTTACTATTATTGAAAAAACTCCTTCAAGCGGCAGTTATGTAACAAGTTTTTCTGCTACTGGCACTCAATTCAAAATAAGAATTACAGATAAAGAAAACGGTTCGCCGCAAGATGAAAGCGATGGCACATTTACTGTAACTCCGGAACCAAAAATTGTTGTTCTTGAACCTAACGGTAAAGAAGAATGGTATGCCGGGTCATCGAACAATATTAAATGGATTTCTACAAATATTGAGAATGTAAGAATTGAATATACAACAAATAATGGCGCAAGCTGGGTTGTTATAACTCCTTCTACTCCAAGCACGGGTGTTTATTCATGGAAGAACATTCCGAACAATATTAGTTCTTTGCAATGCCGCATAAGAATAAGCGATGCATTAGATGGACTTCCTTCAGATGTCTCCGATGAAAATTTCAGCATTCTTACTTATGGAGTTCAGTTAATTAAAGTTACCAAACCAAACGGCGGAGAGCTTTGGCCTTTAGGAACACCTCAGCAAATTACTTGGGATGCTGCGGGAATTACTAATGTTAAAATTGAATACACAATTAATAACGGCTTAACTTGGAATATTATTACTGCAAGTACGCCAAGCACTGGATATTATACATGGGCTCAAGTACCAAACACTCCAGCTACAAACTGTAAAATCAGAATTAGCGATGCTGTTGATTCTTCACCTTCAGACGAAAGCGATCAGTTCTTTACAATTGGACCGGCGCCATCGTTAAAAGTATTGGAACCTAACGGTAATGATACCTGGATTAGCGGAACAAATAAGCAGATCCGCTGGACATCCGAAAATGTTGCTACTGTAAAAATTGAATATACCATTGATGGCGGGGCAACTTGGAATCTAATAGCAAATTCGATACAAAGTACCGGAAGTTATTCTTGGAATAATATTCCGGAAGTAAATTCTTTGCAATGCAGAATTAAAATTAGCGATGCACAGTTTGGAACCCCTTCAGATATCTCCGACGATAACTTTGCAATTATGAAACCGGGAGATCAGCAAATAAAAGTGAAAACTCCAAACGGTGGTGAAAAGTGGATAGCCGGAACTCCGCAAAATATTACTTGGGATGCTGGCGGAATTGCTAATGTTAAAATTGAGTTTACAAGTAACAACGGTATAGGCTGGAGTACAATTGCGGCAAGCACTCCAAGTGATGGTTTTTATACTTGGACTCAAGTACCGAACACACAAGCTACAAATTGCAAAGTTCGAATTAGCGATGCTCAAGATGGCGAGCCATCGGATATGAGTGATAATTTCTTTAGTGTTGATGTTGAACCTTCGCTTAAAATGGTATTCCCGAATGGTGGTGAAACATGGACAAGCGGATCCAGCCAAGAAATTAGATGGACAAGTGCAAATGTAGCTAATGTAAAAATTGAGTTTACTACTGATGGCGGCTCTAAGTGGAATAGTATTGTAGAATCAACGCCTTCTGTTGGTTACTATATTTGGACAAATATTCCTAGCGTAAATTCTCTCTTATGCAAAATACGTGTTAGTGATGCAGAAGACGGGAACCCATTTGCCCTCTCAGAAAACTATTTCCAAATCTCAAATCAAATAGTTCAATCCATTCGTATTATTTCACCTAACGGCGGCGAGACTTGGAGAGAACAGCAAACTCAAACCATTAAGTGGGATTCTCAAGGCATTTTAGCAGTTAATATTGAGTTCTCAACAAACAATGGTAATTCTTGGACATCAATAATTACTAACCATATCAGCTCCGGCTCATATCAATGGCAAATTCCTGCCGGAATAAATTCTATACAATGTAAAGTGAGAGTTTCGGATGCCGCTGATAACAATCCTTCTGATGAAAGCAACTCCTCTTTTTCAATTCAGCTTACACCTGAATTATCAAAAATCAATTTCCCAACAAACGGAGCCAATATAATTGCCGGTGAACAGGTTAATATTCAATGGGTTTCTAAGGGAATTAGAAAAGTTAGAATTAGATATAACAGAAATGATCTTAACCAACCTACAGATTGGTTTACTTTGGTAGATAGCTTAGATAATTCCGGTTCTTTCCCAACTACATTTAAGTATGATCCTATTGCTACCACTTATGTAATTGAAATAAGTGCTACAGATGGCAGCGCTTCCTTGTTGAGTGGAACTTTTAAAGTATTACCTCCGCCTTCTGTTACTGTTCTATCTCCAAACGGTGGCGAACAGTGGCTTGCTACACCTGCTAATACGCCGGTAACAGACCTACAAAAATATCATCCATACGAAATTACTTGGCGTTCCACTAATGCAGAAAAAGTAAAAATTGAGTGGACAACTAACGGCGGTGGTTCTTGGTATTTGGTACCAGGTGCTGAATCGTTAAACAGTACCGGGTCATATATTTGGGCGCCTGGCAAAGACGATCAAATCAGACCGCAAAATTCCGATAATTGCCTTATAAGGGTTAGTAGTTCAAGCGGCTCGTCTGATATGTCCGATGCTACTTTTTCAATTCATGACACTAAGAAAATTCGAGTTACATTCCCAAATAACGGTGAAGATTTTTATGTTGGTCATGCCGATAGATACGTGATGCTTATCGCTTGGACAAGCTATGCTGTTACTGGCAATGTTAAGATATTCTATAGTTTGCAGAACGGCGCTGATGGTACTTGGGTGCAGATTGCAAATGTTAAATCGACTGGTGCATTTGTTTGGGATTATGCAAATGATCCTTTGATTGGTACATCTACTTATTCAACTCAAGGTAGAATAAAAATTCAAGATGCAGATGATGACAAGATTTGGGATGTAAATGATATGGCATTCTGGCTAAACATCAAAAAAACAGGTGGTAAGGTTATTCAAGAGGAAGCCAAAACAAAAGAAAGCATTCAGAAATAATTTAAATAGTGAGCAACTAGTTCTATATTTGAATTGTAGAAAATGCCCCGTGGTGTAATTGGCAACACGTCTGACTCTGGATCAGAAGACTTCAGGTTCGACCCCTGACGGGGCAGCAATAAAAGGTTTGAAAATGATTTG
>CAZNTN010000009.1:0-122547 GCA_964575995.1 uncultured Melioribacter sp.
ACAGCGAACTAACTTTGCGGCCAACACTTACACAAAACTTGTTTAGTAAACTAACTATTAATTATACTGCATGAAATTATTAGCTAAGGAACGTAGATATGCTGCAGTTGCATATCTACGTTCCAATTTATTGAAAAACAACTCATATTCTCATTATTTAAAAATAGTGTCTGCATATCTATCAACCTTCACCAATTCAGTCTAATGGACTCTTAACGCCAAGCCCTCTGTTGAGAACATGGGTATAAATCATTGTAGTCTTAATTGAATTATGACCAAGTAATTCTTGTATAGTTCTAATATCTGCACCATTTTCCAAAAGATGTGTGGCGAAAGAATGACGAAATGTATGTGGACTTCCAGGTTTATTTACGCCGGCATTTTTAATTGCATATTTAACGGCTCGCTGAATTGTACTTTCGTGAATGTGGAAACGAAAAATTAAACCGCTATCTTTTTCTTTGATATATTTATCTGCCGGGAAAACATACTGCCAGCCAAATTCCCTGCCAGCGTTTGGGTATTTTCTTTTTAGTGCATAAGGAAGAATAGTTTCACCTTTTCCATTAGCCAAATCTTTTTTGTGCACTTTAAAAACTTCATTTAAGTGTTTTTTCAAATCAGATATAACCGTCATTGGAAGAACTGTGTGTCTATCTTTTTCTCCTTTGCCATCTCTAACAATTATTTGCTTGTATTCAAAGTCAACATCCTTAATTCTAAGATTTAAGCATTCTGCTAAACGCAATCCGCTGCCATATAGAAGAGAAGCAACTAACTTAGAAACACCATCAAGGTGCTCAAATATTTTCATCGTTTCTCGCTTAGAAAAAACTACTGGCAAATGTTTAACCCTAACGGCATGTTTAATATTATCTATCCAGCCAATCTCTTTCTTAATAACATTTTTGTAGAGATAAAGTATGCCTTGCAGTGCCTGGTTCTGTGTTGAAGCAGATACATGTCTATCAACGGCAAGATAGTTTATGAATTTTTGTATTTCCACATTGCCTAATTCGTTTGGATGCTTCTTACCATTAAAAATTATAAACTTCTTTATCCAGCCAACATAACTCTCTTCTGTTTTTGGTGAATAATGATTCGTACGCAAACTAATCCGCACTTGCTCCAAAAGCTTAACCTTGTTTGGCGCCTTTGTTGTTAATTCAAAACTCATAACTCATAACTTCTTTATTGATTTGACTTACTGCTTATATCTACCGAAAATGTTTATGAACCACAGAATTTATTAACTCTACACTCTACGTTTTACACTAAATCTTCGGTTCCCCTAAAAATCTTGCGGAACCCCTTTTACTTCGTGCAAAGTACTAATTGAAATCTTAAATATCAATGGAAAAAAAGAGGCTAAGTTACTTAGCGGCTATGTGCCCGAGTTTCTGAGTGATAGAGTAAAACAGGTTAAAAGTCATTGAAAATAAGTGATTAATTTTTTCAGTAATCGTTCTTGCCGCACTAATTGCAGAGCTCTGGAGTTATTAATTTGCCGTATCACGCTTAAGTTTATTATTCTTAACTGCCACTTCCCTCTCCATATTTTTTCTGTAAAGTGAAAGTTTAGTGCCTAACTTTTTATTACTGATAGCAAGAATTTGAACAGCGAGCAGACCGGCATTCTTCGCGTTATCGATAGCTACAGTTGCAACTGGTATTCCGCCGGGCATTTGCACAATTGAAAGCAAAGAATCTAACCCTTTAAGAGTTTTAGATTGAACGGGAACACCAATAACCGGAAGAGTAGTAAATGCGGCAGTCATACCAGGCAAATGAGCAGAACCGCCAGCACCAGCAATAATAACTTTAATTCCTCTTTTCGAGGCAGTTTCTGCATATTCTTTCATAGTTGCTGGTGTTCGGTGTGCAGAAACAATTTTCACCTCATACGGAACTCCAAACTCTTTACAAATTTCAATAGCTTTTTCCATAACGGGAAAATCTGAATCGCTTCCCATAATAATTCCAATTAAAGGTTTTGCCGCCATAATGCACTCCTAATAAATAATCTTTTCTTCAATCTTCTTTGCAAGTTCTACAATTTCGCCATGTGAATTTCCGAGCAAAGTAATGTGCCCCATCTTTCTTCCTTTTCGAGATTCTTCTTTTCCATAAAGATGAACATTAAGATTAGGAAAGCTTAACGCCTGCTTATAGTTCTTAGGTTCAGCTAAACCGTTAGTTTTTCCAAGAAGGTTGACCATTACAGCCGCAGGTTTCACCATTTCTGGCGAGCCAAGTGGAAGCCCCATAACAGCACGAATGTGATTTTCAAACTGAGAAGTTGTGCATGCTTCAATTGTGTAGTGCCCGCTGTTATGAGGTCTCGGCGCCATTTCATTAACAAGAATTTTTTCGTTCGAAGTTAAGAAAAGCTCAACACCAAAAATTCCAATTCCATTTACAGCTTTAACACACTCTACAGCAATCGTTTTTACTTTTTCTTTCATCTCTTCGGTTAAATCAGCCGGTGCAATAACAGTATGGCAGATATGATTCTTTTGAATGGTTTCCACAACTGGATAGCATATAATTTCGTTTTTGGTTCTCGCTACCATAATAGCAAGTTCTTTATCAAAAGAAACAAATTCTTCGGCAAGAAGCTGTGGATGCCGAGTTTGCAGTTTTTCCAATGCTGCTGTATAATCTTGCTCATTGTTAATTAATGCATTGCCGTAACCATCGTAGCCAAGTTTTCTGGATTTAAGAACAAACTTTCTGCCAACTGCTGCCGCACATTTAGAGTAAGTATGTTTTGAAGTAACTTCAAGAAAATTTGGAACCGGAATCCCCTTTTTGAAGAGTGTTTTCTTTTGAATGAATTTATCTTGAATAAGAGAAATAGTTTTTGAAGATGGATAAACCTTCCTGCCAAGATTTTCGATAAACTCTAAATGATGATAATCTACAAACTCGTTTTCAAGAGTAATAATATCACAGTCTTTAGCAAATTGTTTTAGAAGTTTGTGATCATCAACCCAGCCAACAAATTCGTTATGGGTAAGCTGCCCTGCCGGAGAGTTTTTAGTTTTCTCAAGTATGGCAATATCAAACCCTAATTTATATGCTTGGTAAGCCGACATACGCGCAAGCTGACCGCCGCCTAAGATTCCAATACGTTTTCTTTTATTCATAGAAGTGATTTTTGTTGCGACAAAAAATAAAGTGTAAGGTTGTTAAATCCAATTAAGAATAGAAAAAAAGCAGAATCGGCAGAGCCAATCCCGCTTTAACAAAGCGCAGAAAATTTATTTTCTAGTAATAGAGCCAACACCAGAAACGTTAGTTCTGGTCTTTTCCGGTTTACCGTAGTAATCAATGCTTCCCACACCAGAAACAGAAGCATCTAAAATTTCCTTTGCATAAACATCTGCACTCGCTGCACCGCTAACGCTAATCATAACATCTCTGGCTTTAAGTTCTCTTGCATTTATATTTCCGGCTCCAGAAATTTCTGCTCTTAGTCGATCGGTATTTCCCTTCAAATCAACATTTCCGGCACCACTAAGGTTAACTGCAAATTCTTTCTCATTTATACCAACTACATCAACATTGTTAGCTCCGGAAACTTCTAATGCAGTTAAGCTTGGCGTTGTTATAAATATTTCAAGTTCCTTTCTCGGGTTCAAATTCTTTTTGGAACTAATATACAAAGTACCGCCGTTAACACGAGTTTTGATGTACGGGAGCAGATTTTCTTCGGCATTGATAGTTATAGAAGTTGGTTTACCAGCAATAATTTTTATAGAATATGCGCCGCCAGCTTCTATCCGGTCGAATGCTTCACTGCTTCTGATCTGCTCTCTCATCTTTCCGCTGCCGCGCACTCCCCAAACTGTGCATGCACTAAAAGAAACTACTGCCAATAAAAGTGCAAATAAGTATTTAGTTTTCATCGCTAACTCCATCTTTGTGCTTGTTAGACGAACACAGAGATAAAAAGTTTTAGGTAAGATGATAATGTTATTTAGTAAATGAACTTAACTTCTTATATTGAAACACGAAAATAAACTATGAATAAAATCCTGTATAGATGAGCTTTTTCACTAATGACGAAGATTTAAACCGGCTTCAGGCAGAAGCGTTCGAGCATCTTTGGAACGGGCGTTACCGCTTAGCCCTGCCTATAGCCGAAAAAGTGTTTCTTAACCGCCCCGATGACAGTGATGCCGCTATTTGTTTGGCTTGGGCTCAGCTCGAAAATGGAAATCCGGTTAAGGCAATGGAGTATGCAAACCTTGCTGTAGAAATTAAAGGCGATTCTGTTAAGGCGCGCGTTTACAGGGCTTATCTCCTCTCCCGCATGAGTATTTTTGAAGGCGCTATTGCAGATCTTGACCAATCTATCAATACTCAGAAAGAAACTTTAGCTTGGTCTTATCTGAATAAAGCTCGCTCGTTAGCAGGAATTCAAAAGTACAATGAAGCAAGTCAAACTTTAGACCTTGCAGTAATAATTGATGAAGGACACCATAAAAATTGGAAAGAACTTAATACATGGATTGAAAAAGCAAAATCCATTTCGCAGAGCAAAAATATCATTGTGGAAAAAGGATTAAACAGTATTCTCGATGAAGCCTCTGAAGCATTGAAAACAAAAGAGTATTGGTTTTCTCTGTTACTTGCCAGAAAAATTCTAATCGAAAAGCAAAATGATGAAGCAGAACTAATTGAGTTAGAATCTATGCTCCATCTTTTCCAAATAAGACCGGCACTTAAAAAAGCAGATTTGCTGCAAAGCAAGTTTAAGAAAAACGAGCGCTTTGCAAGTATATATTCTAACCTAAAAAAATTCAGCGAGTTGGAAAGAGAATCTGATGATTCTTTCTCTAAGAAAACTACTAAGCCAAAAGAGAAATTAACTCGTTCTATTGCTTCTGAACCGCAAGACTTCCGGTTTGATTCAATTTTTTATCCGAATGACTTTATAGATGTATTTTCTCTCAAACTTTTTGATACTGATACAGAAGCCAGAACCGGAAACCGTATCTACAATAAACAGTTTGATGGAAACACACTAAAGTTTGGCGCTGAAATAATTTTCAATAATCCGTTCTACAAAAAAGAAGATAAAAGGCTGGATGGCTTTGCAGTTTGGTACTTAAATGATTTTGAAATTTTTAGAAATAACTTTCAATTAAATGTAAAGAAAGAATGGGATTCTGTAATTTATGTTCAGCTTTGGGAAAAAAACCAGTCAGCTAAAAACGGACAAGCTAAAGTTGAGATTTACATAAGCAGCTTCAAGGTTGCCGAGAAATTTTTTGTTGTTTCTAATACTCCTATAGAAGAACTTTCTGAACGTAAGCAGGAAAAAGATTCGCATACTTTAACCAAGACTAATGAAAAAGTATCGGAAAAAGTAAAAGAGCCAAGAAAAGTTAGACCGTTAAATGAGTTACTTGATGAACTAAACTCATTTACTGGGCTTTCAAATATCAAAGAAGCAGTTAAGAATTTTGTTTCTTACCTGGAATTTTTGAAGGAAAGGAAAAGGCTTGGTCTAAAATCAGAAGATAACATTTCGATTAATGCAGTTTTCCTTGGCAATCCAGGCACAGGCAAAACTACAATTGCACGTATGTTGGGAGATATTTTTTATGCGATGGGAATTCTTCAGAACGGGCACGTTGTAGAAGTTGACCGCGCTGCTTTAGTTGGAGAGTATGTAGGACAAACAGCCCAGAAAACAGATAAAGTTATAAATGAAGCGCTTGGAGGCGTTCTATTAATAGATGAAGCATATACATTGGTTAAAAAAGGCTCGTCTAATGATTTTGGACAAGAAGCAATAGAAATTCTTCTTAAAAGAATGGAAGACCGTAAAGGTGAATTTGTTGTAATTGCTGCCGGCTACACTGATGAAATGAATGGTTTTATGAATTCTAACCCCGGTTTGAAATCCCGTTTTACTCATACGTTTGTTTTTGAAGACTACACCCCTGATGAACTCTTACAGATTTTTGAAGTCTTAATCAAAAAAGAAGATTACCTGCTTACCAATGCTGCTAAAGAAATACTAAAAAAAGAATTTATGAGTCTTTACCGTGCACGCGATAAATCCTTTGGCAATGCAAGACTAATTAGAAAGCTCTTTGAGAATGCTAAATTGAATCTAAGCAAAATTTGTGTTGAACTTGAAGATGAAAAACGAACTAAAGAAGCTATGACTACTTTTACCGAAGAAGTTATAAGCATGAGTTTTGCAAAAAATCCCGGTAAAGAAGTTCACATTCCTATAAATGAAGAGCATTTGAAAGAAGCATTAGATGAGTTACATGGTCTTGTAGGATTGGTTTATCTTAAGAAAGAAGTTGATGATATGGTTAAACTTGCCCGTTTCTTTAATGAGCAGGGTGAAGATATTCGAAAAGTTTTTAGTGAGCATCTTCTTTTCTTGGGCAATCCTGGTACAGGTAAAACTACAGTTGCAAGAATTATTGGAAAAATCTACTCTGCACTTGGTTTATTACCAAAAGGTCATTTAGTTGAAACAGACAGGCAGGGATTGGTTGCCGGCTTTGTCGGTCAAACTGCCGAAAAAACAAAAAGTATGATTGATAGAGCAATTGGTGGAATGCTCTTTATTGACGAAGCATATACGCTAATTAAGCAAGGCGATTCCGGTTCTGATTTTGGTAAAGAAGCAATAGATATTCTCTTGAAAAGAATGGAAGATGATAGAGGAAAATTTATTGTTATTACTGCCGGCTATACAGACGAAATGCAAAGATTTATAGCCAGCAATCCGGGAATGCAATCAAGGTTTAGTAAGTCTTATACATTTGAAGATTACACTCCAAGTGAATTGTTGGAAATTGTACGCCGTACAGTAGCGAAAGAAAATAGAAAACTTTCAAATCAAGCAGAAGAGAAACTCAAAAAGTATTTTGAAGATGTTTACCGCACAAGAGATAAAAAATTTGGCAACGCAAGAATTGCAAGAAACATTCTTGATTCTGTAAAGCAAAAAACATTATTAAGAATAGCAGAAATACCAGCATCCGAAAGAACCGAAGATAAACTAAACACAATTGAACTAAGCGATATAAATGAAGTTCTAAACCGCGAAGTTGAAGCAAGAACTTACGAAGTAAAAGGGGACCCTCTCGTTCTTCAATCGGAAATAAATGAACTGAACAACCTAATTGGTCTTGATAACATTAAGCACGAAGTATTTAGGCTTATCAGTTTCGCTAAAATTTCGCAAATGAAGAAAGAGAAAGGTTTGCAGTCTATCGAAAGAAATCTGCACTCAATATTTATTGGAAATCCAGGTACAGGAAAAAGAACAGTTGCCCGCTTGCTGTGCAAGATTTTTAGAGAACTTGGGATTTTACAAAAAGGGCACATAATAGAAGTTGACCGTACAGATTTTGTTGCAAGTTACCAAGAGCAAAGCAGCATTAAAACAGAGAGACTTTTACAACAATCGCTTGGCGGGATTCTTCTCATTAGAGATGCCAATTCCCTATTCCGCGATGATGATCCGTTTGGAAGTGAAGCAATAGATACTATAATTAAACGAATGGAAGATTCAAAAGGAAAATTTGTTTTGATACTTTCCGGTACGCCTCCCGATATGAAAAAAATGATTAATAGTCATCCTGGAATTGTTTCCTACTTCCCAAATATTTTTAACTTTGAAGACTACGAGCCGAGACAATTGCTTGCAATTGCTGCAAACATAGCAGAGAAAAACGGCTACATTTTGGATGAAGGCGCACTTCAAGAACTGCTTGATAGATTTGATAAACTTTATCATGCCCGCACAGAAAATTTCCAAAATGGAATAACCGCAAGAAACATTCTTTATTCAGCTATTACAAATCAAGAAGAAAGGATTTACAGCATCTACGATAAAGATGATGTAGATCTCAAAACAATAATTCTTGAAGATGTAGAAAAAATCTCTTTAGAATAATTTATGTTACAGCTAACAGAACTGCAAAAGAAATATGGCTCCTTCTTGGCTGTAAACAAAATTAATTTAACTGTTGCTAAGGGAGAACTATTTGGATTTCTTGGACCAAACGGAGCCGGCAAAACAACAACTATAAAAATGATTACCGGTTTGCTGAACCCAACTTTTGGTAATGTAAAGTTAGATAGTGTAGATGTCTGGAAAAACCCAATCCAATCCAAAAGAAAAATTGGATACATACCCGACCAGCCTTTTCTTTATGATAAACTAACCGGAAGAGAGTTTCTTTACTTCAGCGGCGGACTGTACGAAATACCTCTTAAAGAATTGACTAGCAGCATTGACGAAATGATTGAGAAATTGAAAATTGGCAGTTGGATTGATAAGCGTACTGAAGAATACTCGCAGGGAATGAGGCAGAGAACAGCAATTGCTTCTGCATTTGTGCACAAACCGGAATTAATAATTGTTGATGAACCAATGGTTGGGCTTGATCCGCAAAGCGCTCTTCTTGTTAAGAAACTTTTTGCCGAATCTGCTAAAAATGGAATTACGGTTTTTATGTCAACCCATTCCTTAAATGTAGTTGAAGAAATTTGTACCGATGTTGCTATCATCAACAAAGGTAAAATTATTTTTCGCGATAAGATTGATGAACTGCACAAGCTGAAGTTGAAGCACGATAGCAGCATCGAAGAGTTATTTATAGAACTTACTGATGAAGAATGAAACAGATTCTTCACATACTGAAATATAAGTTCATAGCTTATGTAAGATTAGACACCAAGATTTCTTCCGTAAGCATAATCAAGAGTATTGGGAGCGGAATAATTTATACTTTATTTGCAAGCGGGGCTTTTCTTTTTTCCAAAACCTTGATAAACTTTTTATTAGTAGAAATTACTGTCGGAAAGTTTCTGCTCCACGAATTTATCTCAATGATACTTTTCATCTTCTTTATCTCGATCAACATTGGCAATATTATCGTATCATATTCAACGTTATACAAATCTAATGAGGTTAGTTATTTATTCACAAAGCCGATTGAGCCGGCAAAGATATTCACAATAAAGTTTTTAGATAATTTTTTCTACAGCTCATCTACATTACTGATGATTCTCTTTGCATTACTGCTTGGTTACTCTGTTTACTTCAATATGCCTTTAATTAAGTTTTTTGTTTTGGTGTTAAACTTTATTCCTTTTATGATAAGCGCCGGGAGTCTTGGAGTAATTCTGCTTATTGCCGTTATTTTGCTTGCCAACCGCTATGGCGTTAGAAAAATAGTTTACGCATTTGGTACGATCTACATTACAATTATCATATTATTTTTTAGAATTAACTCACCAAGGCAATTAGTAATATCTGTGCTTAAGAATTACCCGTTTACCGATAAAGATATTTATTTAGGCGAGCTAATTCCTTCAATACTAAAGCTGCTTCCAAACAATTGGCTTTCACAAACTGCATATTGGTTACTTAATGATAATTATTCAAAAGCATTTTTGTTTACTTCGCTCCAAATTGGGCTGGCAGTTCTACTATTTACGGCAGCATATCAATTAGGCAAAAAATATTATTTCAGTACTTGGCTGTTGAACCAAAAACTTAATGCTGAATTAAATTCTAAAAAGCTAAATATGCCTTCTTTCTTCAGAACTAAGAACTACAAGACCAATCAGATAAATTCGATTTTTAGAAAAGATTATTTGGCTTTCGTACGCGAACCAAGCCAAGTATTTCATTCACTTGTACTCTTCTTTTTACTTACAGTTTTTATAGTAAGTGTTGCTGGAATAAAGTTTGTTGGTTTAGGGAATTTCTACCTGCAGACTATGATATATCTTGCAATATTCATTTTTAACTTACTTCTAATTACAACACTCTCTTTGCGTTTCATCTTTCCGCTTATTTCTCTTGAAGGACTTAGTTTCTGGAAACTTAAATCTGCGCCCATCTCAATAACTAAGTATGTATTAAGCAAGCTCTACGTTCCATTCGCAATTGTTTTTTTAACGAGCGTAATTCTAAGCCTGTTCTCAAATTACAAGTTTGGAGCAGTATTAATAACTTTTTCATTAATTGTTACCATTATAGCCACAATTACAATAGTTGCAATTAATTTTGGAATGGGCAGTTTGTTTTCTAATTACAAAGAAAAGAATCCGATCCGTGTTTCATCTTCACAAGGAGCTTCCATCTCTTTCTTAATCAGCATTCTTTATATGTTGTTTTTAGTAGTTCTCCTCTTCAAACCATTTAGCGATTTGTTCTTATCAATAATGATTAGGAGGGATTTCAACTTGCTCAGGTTGTTTTACTTCACGCTTCCAACGATTATAGTTTCTGCAGTAGTAATTGGAATATTCTATAAAGCTGCGGTAACTTCTTTGAAGAGAGATTTCTAATGCTTTTTATAAAAGAGTTCAGAGATTTTTCCTGCAAGTGTAACGGTTAATCTTCGCGAGATAAACCTTGAAGAGACTGCCAGAATTTTGTTGTAAAGACCATCAACAACACTCGGCTTTTTTCCTATTGCGCTTAATGCTGTTTTAACAACTTGTTCGGCAGTTCTTGGAATTGGGCCAGCTGTTGAATTTGCTACTTGCTGAAATTCTGTTATTGTTCCGCCTGGATTAAGCGAAAGAACATCTACGTTGTATTTCTTTAGTTCATACCAAAGACCTTCTGCTAAAAAAGCATTAAATACTTTTGTAGCAGAGTAAGTAGTTGTTGTTGGAGTTGCTTGGAATGCTACAAGACTGGCAAGAAAGATGATTCCGCCTCTTCTCTTTTCAATCATTGGTTTTACAAAGTGGTGAGTAAGAAGGGCGGGAACAACACAATTTAGTTTAATCATATTCTCATCATTAAAAGCACTTCCATCTATAAACTCGCCGCGGTAACCAAAACCAGCATTATTAATAAGCAAGCTGATTTGCCTGTTACCAATAATTGAGATGAGTTCTTTTAAATAATTATACGATAATAAATCTATAGGAGCAGCAACAACTTCGATATTGTATTTTCTTTCAAGTTCCTCTTTCAGTTTGGTTAATCTCTCATTCCTTCTTGCAGTTAAAACTAAATTAAAACCTAATTCTGCTAATTGAAGAGCGAATTCTTTGCCAATACCAGCCGATGCACCTGTAATTAATGCCCAATCGCCATATTTTTGTTTTAGCGTGTTCATTAGAGCCTTAAATCATTTCGCTAAGAAGTTCTGGTCGTGGCTGAGGAATAACAATTTTATTAACAAGCAGCCCTCGGTCAGAAATCACCTTAGCGCCAGAATCAACCGCGCTTTGAACAGCGGCTACTTCACCTGTGATAGTACAGAAGGCTTTTCCTCCCAAAGCCATTGCTAAACGGATTTCGATTAGCTTTACGTTTGCTGCTTTTACTGCCGCATCTGCCCCTTCTATTAATGATGCAACAGAAAACGATTCAATTATTCCAAGAGCTTCTAAAGCCTTAATTTCTGAATGACCTGATAAAGCCGGGAAAATATCTTGATGCACACTAGGAATTACAAAAGTATCTATAACAGCAAAATCAACTTGCGATACGGCGCTATCAACAGCAGCCTGAACTTCTGCAACATCGCCGCCAATCAACACAATGTATTTACCAGAACAAATTGTTCTCGAAAGTATTAACTGCACTTGCGAAGTTTTTAGCATAATATCAGCAGCGTGCATTCCAGAAGCAATGCTTGTAAGTTCTATTAATCCGATAGAATTCATATTCATTTCAATCCTTTTTCAGTTTAACCAGTTATTCTAATAAACTCATCAGAAACGTGTGTTACTTTGCCGCCTATCGAAGAGTGGATTTTTGCGCCCAGTTTGCCTTCTTCAACATCAGCTATTAAAGTACCTGCATTTACAATTGCACCCAATTTAACAACCGGTTTAGCTGCTAAACCTACGTGCTGCTTTAATAAAATTTTTACTTGAGCCGGATTTGGAGTTTCCTTTATAAACGGTGTATGAGTATCATATTTAAGTACATCAATTCTTTTCATTAACTGCTTAAGAGGTACTCTTCTTCCATCTTTGATAGGATGAACTTTTACCGGCTTAATCTGCTCATACCTATTTCCTTGTTTACGAAGCTCTGCTTTACCTTGATCGCAAGCCTCACGCGGATATAAATCTTCTGGACAAGAATACAAAGAGCATAAACCGCACGAGCAGCATAGATCGGCATATTGATTCCAAACTGCTTCTCCGCTTGTTGTAAAAACTAAAGAGCGCATCACTTTATGAGGCTGTACATCGTAACCAAGTAAATATCGTGGACAGAACTCTGTGCAGTAGCTGCACTGATCGCAGGCTGATTTGCCAATTCTGTTCATACTTTGCACCGGTCTTTCCATTCTTTGCACTAAGTAATGCTCTTTCGGCAGTATTATAATTCCGCTTGTTGTTTTGGTTACAACTTCATCAAGATCAAAAGTGAGATTGCCCATTAACAAACCGCTTACAAAAATTCCATAATCGGAAACTGCAGCACCTCCAGCAAACTTCAATAGTTCTTTAAAATTAGTTCCTATAGGTGCGAAGAAAGAAGAAGGCTTCTTAACACACCCTGCAACAGAAACAAATTTCTGAGTTACCGGTTGATCTTCAACTGCGCGTGTAATGTTGTAAAATGTTTCTACATTATTTACAACGCATCCAACATTTAACGGAAGACCGTGCGGAGGAATCAATCTTTTAGTAGCTGCGTAAACTAATTCATATTCATCACCGCTTGGATAATAATCTCCTAAAAGACACATCTCTGTTTTGGTATTCGCAATTCTTTTTTCAACAGCTTCAATTGCTTTGGAGTTCTTAGCTTTAATACCAAAGAAGGCTTTCTTAGCAGAAGTTTGTTTTGTCATCAGTTCTACTCCGGTAACAATATCTTCTGAGAAATTACACATTAATTCATAATCTTTGTGAATAAGTGGCTCGCACTCTGCGCCGTTAACCAGCACAAACTCTACGGTAGATTTTGCCTTAACGTGAGTTGGAAATCCGGCACCGCCAGCGCCTACAACTCCAGCATCAAATATTTTTTGTACTAGATTCATTCTTATCGTTTCGTTTTATAACTACTATTGTTTTGTCATCTTGGTATTGGCTTTCACTTGTACTAAACTTTTGAACATCTTCCAAAATTAACAGGCAAATCTCCTTTGGCGTTTTATTCACATTATCCAAAATTACTTTCGCCAATCGCTCTTCACCATAAAGATCAAATTTATCATTAGCGGCTTCAACAACGCCATCAGAGTAGATCACCATTATGTCGCCGTTTCTAAAATTTACATGGTCAGTTTCAAACTTTGCATTTGGAGCAGGACCTAACAACGGACCGGTAGAGTGAAGTAAAGTGATCTCACCAAATTTTTTTCTGTAAAACATAGGTGGATTATGCCCGGCGTTAGCATACAAAAACAATCCTTTTTTATCGTCAGAGAGTTCGCCGTAGAATAGAGAAGAAAACTTATCGTCGCTAAAAATTTTATTTACAAGTTGATTCATACGAGAAAACATTAAAGAAATTTTGATCTGGAAACTGCTTGCCATTCGTATTGCGCCGGAGATGTACATTGCTTCTGCCGCCGCACCCAAACCTTTTGATGCAGCATCGCCTACAACAACTCCCAGCCGGTCATCTCCTTCGCCGATTTTTAGGTAATCATAAAAATCGCCGCCAACTATTTGAGCAGGCATTGTTACGCCAAAAATATCGTAGTTATGAAATCTATATTCGTGCTCTGGAAGTATGCTTCTTTGAATTTCTTTTGCTTTATCAATATCTGCAATTAAATTATTGCTTGACTGAACTAAATAATGCTCGTTCAGCTTACTGGTTAAAACTGTTGCAACAATATTTAAAGTGTCGCGCAGATCGTCTCCGATCATAGCACTGTTAACGGCAAGCAAATATTCGTAATATCGCTTATCCCCAATTTTTATTTTCCTGCCAATGCCAGAAGCAGAATATTTATTAATTCCTTTGCTTATCAAAGTCTTGTTAGTTTCATCTGCAAGTATTGTTCTTTCGGTTGCAATGCGTTCATAGTATGGATAGTCTTTTAGAAAAAGTAGAAAATCATCCTTTATTTTTTGAACTTTTCCGGTTTGAAATACTAGCCGATAAGCTTTTCGTTTTGGTTCAAACTTCCAGATTCTGCCACCCTTAAGCTGGATTTCGGCATTGCCAACAATTTGCTTTAAAACATGCGCAAGCAAATCTGTTTCTGATGTAAAATCTTTAGCTGCTATCGATTCAATTGTTTTGTATAGTTTTCTTTGTTCCATTTATTCCGCATAAAAATTGATTACTTTTTCCAACACTTCCCTGCATACCAAATTAAACTCATTTGAAGAGAACGAATTCATAATACTGTTTTGAGTTGGTCTAAAAACACCCTTAGAAACATAACCGCCTCCTTCAAACACACCAATTTTGTTTATGTACTTTTCATCAGAAGGAGTAGGAATTGGCGTTCCATCTTCAACTAAATGTTTCCATTTACTTTCAAAATTTACCATAGTTGTTAAATTTGGCTCCCATGGCTCTACGTTTGTTGGGTACATATCCTGATAAGTATTATCGCTTGCATATTCATCTCCAAGCCCAGCTAAACCATGACCAAGCTCGTGTATAAAGATTTGGTTTGCTCGTTTATCATAAGCGCTTGTCATAGAATAAAAATTATAAATTGCTCCGCCACCATACTTTGAAGTGTTCACAATAATAAATACTTGATCATACGGAGCATTAGCCGCTACATCTTTAACCAAATGATAATCACTTGTCATTAAATAACGCTCGCTGTCAAAAGTATAGAAACGGGAATTGAGTAAAGTCTGCTTCCAAATACCTTTGCCCGGAATATCGGTTTCACTTTCGGCTGATGGAGCTTCAACTCCCCAAATATTAATTTTCGATTTGTTTTCAGTAAATGGCGAATAATCGAACAAATAACCGGCAAAGCGGGAGCAATCTTCTTTGAACTTCGCCATTTCGCTTTTGCTGTAGCCTTCAGGTATAAAAACAATATCTAATTTTTTCTCTGGCTCGCCTGAGTAATGAACCTTGAATGATTCAAACGGCTTAATTCTTTCTTTTATAATAAAATAGCTTGAAGGGTCTACTTCTCTTTCAAATATTTTTTGGAATACGTTTTTCATGTCTCTTCTGTGTAACTCAACTATAACTTTGCTCTTAGGCAAAGGAAAACGAACAGAACCCTGCATAGAGCGTATAGTATTTTTAGATTCTTCTGTAGTCTGCCATTCCTGGTATAATGTAGAAAAGCCGCGCGAGTAAATTTCCACTTTATCTTTAGCACACAATACCATTAGCATATAGTGCCCATACTTAAGAGTATCGATCAAATTCTTTTTTGAGCCGCTCCAAATTCCCTCTTCAATCAATTTATCAAAAGCAATCGTTTCCGAAACTCTATCGCCGGTATGAAAAAAATCGAATCGTAAAGTTTTATCAACAAAGTAATCATCAAATTTGAATTGAGCATTTGCAGTTATTGGTAAAACGAACAATAGTAAAAAAAATAGTTTTTTCATTACTTCACCTTATGGAGTAACTTTACGTGAACCTGGCTTAACAAGAGGAATGTTTTGCCTGCATAAGGGGCATTCATCCGGTTGATATGAAACTACCTCTAATTGCAGTGTACTAAACTGCGGGCAGCCAAACTGAACTTTATTGTTGCTTCTATCAACAATAAAACCTACCCCAGCGGCAACACCGCCGCAGTTTTTCACAATCTCAATAACTTCAAAAACAGAGCCCCCAGTTGTAACTACATCTTCGCAAACTAAATATTTTTTTCCGGCTTCAATTTGGAAACCGCGGCGAAGGACTAATGCCTTATCTTCCCGCTCGGCAAAAATTGACTGCTTACCTAATTGTCTTGCCACCTCCTGCCCAACTACTATTCCGCCAATAGCCGGAGAGATAATAAAATCAATTTCGTGCTCCTTAAAATATTCTGCAATTTTAGAACAAATAAATTCATTATGCACAGGATGCTGCAAAACTTTTGCACACTGAAAATATTGATTACTGTGCCGCCCGGAGGTTAATAAAAAATGCCCATATAGCAGGGCATTTGTCTCTGTAAAAATATCTAACAAGTTTTTATTACTCATTCTAAACCGTAATGCTTAATGTTCTATGTAATTTAGTTGTTAAAAGTAACTTAGCTATTTTGTATAATTCATTTATATCAAACAAATTATTAGAATTATTCAACAGTTTGTTTTGCTTCACTATCTTTTTCTTCTTGAACAACTGACTTCTTTGGAACAAAGATTAGTTCATCTTTTGCAGTATTATGTGAAACCACAATTCTATCACCTTCTCTAATTGTATTCATAAGAAGTTCCTCGGCAAGAGGGTCCTCTACATACTTTTGTATAGCCCGTTTTAATGGTCGTGCTCCAAATTTTGGGTCAAATCCCTTCTCGGCAAGAAAAACTTGTGCACTTTGTTCAAGCTCGATCTCCATTTTGTTAGCGTTCAAATTCTTAATCAAGTCCTTCATCTCAATCATTATAATCTTCTTAATATCTTCTTTATCTAGATTTCTAAAGACAATTGCCTCATCAATACGATTCAAGAATTCTGGGTTGAACAGCCTTTTCATTGCATCTTCTACTGTATTTTTTAATGTAGAGTATAAATCTGCTTCTGTGCCTTCACTAAAGCCAAAACCTCCGGTAGCTCTAATATCTTTGGTACCAACGTTGGAAGTCATAATAATTATCGTGTTCTTAAAATCAACTCTTCTTCCTAAACTGTCAGTTAACTGTCCATCATCAAGAACTTGGAGCAGCAGGTTGAAAACATCCGGATGAGCTTTTTCAATTTCATCGAACAGAACTACAGAGTATGGCTTGCGGCGTACACGTTCTGTAAGCTGCCCGCCCTCTTCGTAACCAACATAACCTGGAGGCGCTCCAACCAGTCTCGATACAGCAAACTTTTCCATATACTCGCTCATATCAATTCTAATAAGAGCTTCTTCACTATCAAACAAGTAACGAGCTATTACTTTAGCAAGTTCGGTTTTACCAACTCCGGTTGGTCCAAGAAAGATAAAAGTACCTATAGGTTTATTGGGGTTTTTCAGACCGGCGCGTGTTCTACGAATAGCTTTTGTAAGTTTAATAACAGCTTCATCTTGACCAACAATACGCCCTTTAAGTTCGTCTTCCATTTTCATCAATTTTTCAGATTCGGCTTGTACAACTCTGGTAACCGGAATTCCTGTCATCATAGAAACAACGGTCGCAATATCATCCTCGCTAACATCGTGAACTAAATCTTTTGTCTTTGCATCCCATTCTCGTTTAGCAACTTCAAGATCGGATTGAAGAGTTCTTTCTTTATCACGAAGGCGTGCGGCTTCTTCGTAATCCTGCTGTTTAACTACAAGAATTTTTTCCTGCTTAACTTTTTCAATACTGTCTTCAAGTTTCAGAATCTCGTCTGAAACAGTAAAATTTCCCATATGTACTCTGGAACCAGCTTCGTCTATTACATCAATAGCTTTATCTGGCAGAAATCGGTCGGTAATGTAACGCTCGCTCATTCTAACTGCATTTTCAATTGCAGCAGTAGAATACCTAACATGGTGATGCTGCTCGTATTTGAATTTAATGCTTTCGAGAATCTGAATAGTTTGATCCGGAGTGGGCGGATCGACCATTACCTTTTGGAAACGGCGGTCCAACGCACCATCTGTCTCAATAAACTTACGGTATTCATCCAAAGTAGTAGCACCTATACACTGAATATCGCCGCGGGATAGTGCCGGCTTAAACATATTTGAAGCATCTAATGAACCGGAAGCGCCGCCTGCTCCTACTATTGTATGAAGTTCATCGATAAATAAAATTACATCGTCCGCTTTTTCTAATTCGGTCATTAAAGCTTTCATTCTCTCTTCAAATTGACCGCGGTATTTTGTTCCGGCTACCAATCCGGCTATATCTAATGTTACTATCCTTTTCTCTTGTAGAATTCGAGGAACTTTTTTCTGAACAATTTTAAGGGCTAAACCTTCTGCTATAGCTGTTTTACCTACACCTGGTTCACCAATAAGCACGGGATTATTTTTCTTCCGGCGGCTTAATACTTGAGCAACTCGCTCTATCTCTTTTTCTCTGCCAATTACCGGGTCAAGCTTATCTTCAATTGCAAGCTTGGTTAAGTCACGTCCAAAATTATCTAAAACCGGTGTTTTGGTCTTATCCGGCTTCTTTGCAGCTTGATACTGTTGTGCTGTCGTTTGTTTATTAGGGTCTTTGCTTGTAAGTATGTTATTTAATTCTACACGTGTGTTATCGTAGTTCACCATAAACTGATGCAGGATTTGAGTGGCTATATTATCTTCATCCCGCAGAAGTGATAATAAAATATGCTCTGTGCCAATTACGTCTGATTTATAAATCTTCGATTCGATTTGAGTAATTTTGAGCACTTTTTCGGCTTGCTTAGTAAGAGGTATGTTGCCTATAGTAAGGGTTCCTCCTGAAGTGCGCACGGTATCTTCAACAGCTTTTTTTAGTTTTACAAGATCAACTTCCAAATTCCTAAGAATGCGTACAGCTACTCCTTGCCCCTCTCTTATTATTCCAAGTAATAGATGCTCAGTTCCTATATAATCGTGTCCTAAGCGCAATGCTTCTTCTCTGCTTAACCTAATTACTTCTTGAACCCGTTCTGAAAAATTACCTTCCATTAACTTTCCTTTTATTTAACTATACTAACAGTAAATTTCTACAAAATGTTTCATAAATATATCTATTGATATCTCCCATTTCAAGGAAGTTTATTCTACTCTTAAATCTTTCTAAGCCTTTATAGCTTTTTACAGCTTAGTTGTTGATTTTAAGAGAAAATAGAAATATCAGTCAACAAATACGAAATTTGTTTTTCAATCAGTTTAGTAGTTTTGTACAATATACACGATTATGAAGAAAAACTGTAAAGCGCCTTGAAATATTCTACCAGTTTTGTAATTAAGAAAGCACTTAGGCAGCAATTTATCTTTTTTAAACCAATTTAGCACAAAAAAATCATTAGTCTGCATGCGCGCCGCCGGCAATCGGAAAATTTTGGTTTAACCTAAATTTCTCATTAATAATTTCTTTCTGTAATAAAGACCATTTTTTAATCCGAACATCAATTTTCTTAATCTGTTTTTAAATAGGTACCAAAATAAACGTTTGCTAATGACAAATCTGGATTTTGGCACTTTTGAACTTATCCAGGAACAATTATCGATTAGTGTAAGTATCATCAACGGCTAATAAATTATCTCAAACAATCATTTTAGTTTAGAGAAGATGCTTTTTTGAGTTCGACGCAAGAAAAAGATAACCTTTGCGGTTTTAGCTTTATTTAATCAACTATAATTAATATTTTGAGTTCAGATTAAAAGCATAATTCGGAGAATAAATGGAAGCACTTACTGGTTTATCAGTTTTAGTAATTTTTGCAGCGATATTTTTTGTATTTATCATCCTTTACTTTGTTCCAATCGGATTGTTTATCACAGCATATTTTTCAGGTGTAAAGGTAAAAATATTTGGTGATTTGATTGGAATGCGTTTACGTAAAGTATCACCTCAAGTAATAGTAAGAAATTTAATTTCTGCCTCAAAAGCCGGAATTAATTTAACTACTTCTCAAATTGAAGCTCATTACTTAGCCGGCGGAAATGTAACTAACGTAGTTAATGCATTAATTTCTGCTAACAAAGCTAATTTGGATTTACAATTTGAAAAAGCTTCTGCAATAGATTTAGCAGGACGCGATGTTTTAGAAGCAGTTCGTATGTCTGTTAATCCTAAAGTAATTGAAACACCGTTGGTTGCTGCTGTTGCTAAAGATGGAATTCAATTGAAAGCTATTGCAAGAGTTACTGTTAGAACAAACTTAGAAAGACTTGTTGGCGGAGCTGGAGAAGCAACAGTTTTAGCCCGTGTTGGAGAAGGTATTGTTTCTACTATTGGTTCAAGTTTATCTCACAAAGAAGTATTAGAAAACCCTGACAGCATTTCTAAAGTAGTTTTATCCAAAGGATTAGATGCCGGAACAGCATTTGAAATTCTTTCGATTGATATTGCAGATGTTGATGTAGGTTCAAACATTGGCGCTATATTACAAACCGACCAAGCTGAAGCAGATTTAAAAGTAGCGAGAGCAAAAGCCGAAGAAAGACGCGCTGCGGCAGTTGCTTTTGAACAAGAAATGACCGCCGAAGTTGCTCGTATGAAAGCTAAAGTTGTAGAAGCAGAAGCAGAAATACCTCAAGCTATTGCAGAGGCTTTTAGAAGTGGTAGACTAGGCATAATGGATTATTATAATATGAGAAACGTACAAGCAGATACTGAAATGCGTTCTTCTATTGCTAAACCAGAGGATAAAAAAGAGAAATAATGGATGATGTAATTCAAGTACTAATATTTCTTTTTGTTATATGGAGCCTTCTTGGTTCCGCATTCAAAAAGAAACCGGAACCCCAAAAACAGCAACAGCAAAATAGGCAGAAATCAGGTACGCAAAAAAAGACCACTAACTATTCTGCTAAAGACGTTTTAGAAGATATTTTTGGTGTTCCTTTACCAAAAACCGAAAATGAACATCAAGATCATTACGGGAAACGACATTCGCCTAATGATTATGATAGCGATTGGCAGGTTGAATACAGAAATCTAGAAAAAACTAAATCCGTTGAATCGAAAGAATTATCTCTTGTTGATTATGACAAATTAGCTTCGCTTGAAGTTCATGGCAAGACAAGAAGAGTTAAACCTGCTGAAATTTTTACTTTTAATACATCAAGTACAAACGAAAGAACAAGAGAGATTAAAAGTAAATTTAAGGATATCAATTCTATAAGAGATGCAGTTATAATAGCTGAAATTCTTAACAAACCAAAAGCTCTGCGTTCTTAATCTTTCAAATTGAGCAGCTATTATTAATGGCTGCTCATACACTTCAAATAATTAAAAAAACTTGTCTAAACCATCAGTATACACCAGCTTAGGTCTCTTTCTATTTCTTCAACCGAATATTTTCTTTAGGAAAATTTGTGCTGCTTAATTAAACGAAGCTCTTAATTAATTCAACCATAATTGCGATAATTAATTTGTGAACCTGCAAAAGATTTCATATTTAGATTAACAAAAAGATTCTTTACATTACTTACAAATTAAAATAGAAAAATGGAACAACTGTCAAATAAAGCTCAAGCTACTTTGAAGAGAATAGATGGATTGAAAAATTTACTTTCGATACCAAAAATAATTTTTGAAGTATCACAAGCAATAAAATCGGAACCGGGAAATATTAAAAAACTTGCCCGTCTTATAGAAAAAGACCAGGGATTGACAACCAAAATTCTTGCAGTAGCTAACTCCCCGCTTTATGGATTACAAAAGAAAGTATCTTCACTAGAATTTGCACTTATGATAATGGGAACTGATGAAGTAGTAAGAATTGTTACTGCAATTTCTTTGTCAGAATCTCTTAGAATAAAACCAACAAAAGATTTTGAGTACATGGAATATTGGAAGCACTCGATGTTAGTTGGAATGGCAGCTAGAGATATGTCAATTCGTTTAGGATTTTCCGATTTATTTGGAGAAGCTTTTCTTGCCGGTATGCTTCACGATGTAAGCATTCAAGTTTTTGCTCAACACTTTCCAAAGGAATTTGAAGAAATTATTATTGCTTCAAAAAACAATAAAAAGTTTTTAGAGTGTGAAAAAGAAATTCTTGGCATATCTCATGACTATATTGGAAAAATATTAGCTGAAAAATGGAAACTACCTGATACAATTTCTGAAACCATAGAACACCACCATCTGCCTTCTAAAGCTGCAGGTAATATGCAGCTTGCATGCCTTGTTCATCTTGCAGATTCTATGACTCAAGAGTTTAGAATCGGGAACTGCTTTTGGGATAAAACACTCAGTTTCGATGGCAATGTTGTTGAACTGCTTAATTTTAAGTCCGCTGAAGAAATGGTTTTGTTTGTTAGTAATTATGAAGAAGTCTTTAGAGACACAGCTGAGTCAATCGTATTCTAACTACAATTTTCCAAAATCTTTCTGTAAAAATATTTTGTTTAATTCAACGAAATCAGTTTATCCTACTTGCTTTAAGTTCTTACATTTTTTTGATGCATAAAAAACCCCAGATTCCGTAAAGAAATCGGGGGTTATGTACCGAAGGCCGGACTCGAACCGGCACGAGGTTTGAGCCCCACTGGATTTTGAGTCCAGCGCGTCTACCAATTCCGCCACTTCGGCTTACATCAAAATTTACGCTGCAAAATTAATTTTAATAGCCAACATTAGCAAGATAAAGTATGGTAAAAAAAGAATTTTACTTTACAGATTTAGCTTTTTCAACCAAGGGACGTTTACTTTTGTCTTTGTTGAGACTGTTTAAGACAATATCTGCATCTTTATTAGAAACATTGAAAAAAGAAAATGCATCAGATAGCCTTACACCAGTAAATTTATCAGAATCTAAACCGGTTTTTTTCTTGAGCATCTTTAGTAAACCTTTTTCATCGAGATCATCTTTTCTGCCTAAAGCGAGAAACATTCTTGCTTTACCTTTCTCTTCAAAGCCAGAATTTCTTCCGCCACGCTCTTTTCGTTCTCTTCTTTCACCATCACGATCGATTCTATCTTTACGTTCCTTTCTATCAAAGCGGTCAGGTTTTTCATACCTGTCGGATCGTGTTTTATTATCACCTTTATCTTTTCTATCAAAGCTGCCAAATCTTTCAAAACGCTGCCCCTTTTCTTTTCTATCTCCTCTGCCTTCACGTTTTCTATCTCTTCTCTCCCCTTTTCCTTTTCTCTCTTCATAAGAAATCTCTTTGGAGCGGTCAAACAAATCTTGAATTCTGGCATAGCTGCTTTCTTCAAGTTCATTTTGGAAATTATACTTAAGAAGTGCAGCAACAACTTCTTCTACTCGGTTATGCAGTAACAATTCTTCTGCAAGTTTGATGTAATTAGCACCGGTACCATATTCTATTAAACTATTTACTTCATTGAGAATTTTTGTTCTTTTGAAATCAATAACTTCTTTAATCTGCGGAACTCTTTCTTTACGAATTTCGGTTTGTGTAATTGTTTTTATGAATTTGAGTTTTCTAAACTCTTCCGGTGTTACAAAAGTAATAGCAGTGCCTTCTTTACCTGCACGTCCGGTTCTGCCTATTCTATGTAAATAAGATTCTGGATCGTGTGGAAGTGAATAATTTATTACATGCGATAATTCATCTATATCCAATCCGCGAGCGGCTACATCTGTTGCAGCTAAAATGTTTACTTGTTTTTTGCGGAATTTACCTAAAATTTTCTCTCTAATATTTTGAGAAATATCTCCGTGTAAACCTTCTGCATCATAACCTCTATCAAGCAGTCTTGAAGTTAGACTATCTACATCGGTTTTTGTTCTGCAAAACACTAACCCGTAGAACTCAACTGTAGTATCAATAATTCTACAAAGTGAATCAAACTTATCAGCTTCCTTTACTTCAAAATATTTTTGTTCGGTTAGGTCTGTAGTTTGCCCAGATTTTTTAGTGCGGACAATTTCATGTTTACCCATGTAACGTTTTGCCAATTCCATAATACGCGGCGGCATTGTAGCAGAAAACAAAAGTGTTCTTCTGTTTTGATTAGTACGGCTTAAAATATCTTCGATATCATCTATAAAACCCATGTTTAGCATTTCATCGGCTTCATCTAAAACAACAAACGAAACAGTATCTACATTCAAACTCTTTCTATTAAGATGATCAATTATTCTTCCCGGAGTTCCAACAATAATATCAACCCCTTTGTTAAGCCTCCTAAATTGTGTTTCGTAAGACTGCCCGCCATAAATTGGAGCTACATGAATATTTTTAGCACCTCGCAGCGAATTAATTTCATCCGAAACTTGAATAGCCAATTCTCTTGTTGGAACTAGTACTAATGCTTGTAGTTTATTAGCTTTTGATTGAAGCAATTCCAAAATTGGAAGAGCAAAGGCAGCAGTCTTTCCTGTTCCAGTCTGCGCCTGTCCTACAAGATCTGCTTTATTTTCCAAGATTAACGGAATAATTTTGCTTTGTATTTCAGTTGGTTCTTCAAAACCTTTCAGTTTTATAGAATTTAACATATCCTTTGAAAGTCCTAAGCTTTCAAAATTGTTTTTGTTCATTTGAATCCTTTATTAATTTTTAAAATTGCTTGGCACTATGTGTAAGGTAACAACTTGGATTAGAAACCAACGTTTTGTGTGTTGCCGCGTTGGCGATATCGGAGCAGTCTGCTGTCAACCTGCACAAAAGTTTGATAGCAGCACTTAGTTTCAATTTGCACCTCAGCGCCAATTGAGGCAACACGCTGTTATGCCAAGTGCTTCTTCTCGGTCTATGCAAACATTGCCATTTGTTCATTGTTTACAGGTGTCATTTCATTGATAAAACCGTCCCACAAGTCAAGTGTCAAATAGAATTTATACTTTTCGTTAAGCATTTCAAGTTCTGTTTGCAGGTCGGTCATGTCAATTTGTTTTGCTAATTCTAAAAGGTCAATTCTCATTAAAACGTCTTTTGTAAAAGTCCTTTTAGCGTCTGGAAAAGTTACTGATTGTAAAAACTGAACTGTTGTTTTAGAGTTTAAAAGAATTAAAGCGTAAACGGCAAATTCTATTTTGTCAAAACCGATTAAATAACAAGTATCGTCAAGCATTACAGGTTTGTTATCCTGCGGCAAAATAAGCGTAAAATGAAATGTCTTGTAAAGTCCTGATATAACTACTTTAAAAGGTTTGAAAGAATAGTCGCCAATACCAAATATTGAAAACAAGGTTTTGTTGTTGTAGATACTTGATTTTCTTGCATCAAAATTTGCTTGATGTTTTGTCAAGTATTGATATGTCTTTGGATATTCAGTTTTGATGTATTTAGTTTCCTGCCCAACTTTCTTTTGCGTAACAATTGTAAACTTTCGTGTTTGATTAATTACTGTGTTTTTAAGGTCAGAACTTTTGAGAATACCGTAAACTAAACCGTCTTCCAATTTCACTTCTTCGTTCAGTCCATTTACATAATGTCCACCGCCTGTATCGAGGCAGGCGTTCACTTTGTCTAATTCCATTACGGTTGAACAATCGTGTTTTAAACCTTGTCGCCAGACAAAAGGGCATTCTCCGTCAATTTCTTTCGTGTGAATGTAAGTGTCAAAGTTTGAAACAAATTTATCATTCAGCCAACCGAATTTGAGTAGGGATGTTTGATAGTTGTAAAAATCAAATTCTGTGCAGTCAAATGTCGGTAGTGAATTTAGTTTACAATAAAACAATGCAGCTTCAACTGAAACATTAAACTCCTTTTTGCTGTCAATACAATGTTTTTCAATAGCTGAAATCTTGTAACGATTTTTGTTTTGGTCAAAGACAATGTTTTTGATAACCGAATTTTTTACCAGTAACAATAAATTCCCTTTCATATTTTGAAAGGTTTCAATCATAGTAAGAGTAATAAATTCAGCAATATCAAAATTGCCTTTCCCTGTCATTGCATCTAAGCCGCTATGATTTTTGAAATTCGTTTTTTTAGGGAGATTGGTTGAATTTAAGCTACCCAATTTTGAATTGGTTACCCAGGGTGGATTACCAATTACCAAAATATCATTTGTTGAATGTTTTTTTGCAATTGCTTTAAAATCGAAATCAAAAACATTGCAATGAACTATTGAAATTTCTGGTTTGTTTGAATTTGGATTAGAAAGAAAAAAATCAACAATGCTGAATTTGGTTTCCCAAACGTAAGGTTTGTAAATTTCAACACCGAAAACATTGTTAATTTTTTTGAAATTGCGTAGAGAAGCAATAATAAAATTCCCTTTTCCACAGGTTGGCTCAATTACAACTTCGGGTGAAATGTTTTTGGAAGCTAAGTGAAATGTTACTTTATTCGCTAAATCAGAATTAGTTTGAAAGTCGCCATATTCTGCTCTATCGGGTTCTTCAACAGCACTATTGCCAATCGAAAGAACTTCTTTAAGCGTTTCCAATTCTTCATCATTATCAAAAAAATGTATAATGCCGAAGGTATCATACATTTTTTGATTTGCCTTTTCAAAAGTTGTAATCTTTTTCAGATTGTCATTTAAGAAATCCGAAACTTGATGAGTAATATTTGCTTCAAATACTTTCATTATTGAGGTTGGTTATAGCTTACTATTTTGGTAATTCCTTCTACTTCATCTGTAAGAGTTACAATTCGTCGATATTGCAATCGCCATTGCAAAGCATTTGAAATAGTCAAATAGCCCTGTTCGGGTGGAGATTTTAAGATTTGCTCCGCTAATTTCGATAATGTTATTTCGTCTGCTGGAATATTTTTGTCTTGCAGGTAAGCAATGATGTCCGCTTCATTGGCTTTATCTTTAACCATTTCCCTTAAACGGTAAGTTGTTGTATAGTCAGCCGTTCTCTCTTTTGCAACAAATGAACAGCTTACAAAATTCACTGTTGCTGTTTTACTTTTGGGGTCATCTATGTTGTCGTAAACGAATACAAGCAAATTATAGCCAAGTCCAAAAACCTTTTGTTGGGCATCCTTGAAAGGGCAAGTTGATTGGGGCTGTTTTATCGAAGTTACTTTGATGTCAGTTAAAATGTCGTCAGAAGGCAGGTCAACAACGCTTGCAGAAGTACCAATTGTAACTTCGCATTTATCGTTTAAGTGCTTTTGAAATTTCTGTTCAATAAGTGTCCTAACGGCTTTAGCGTCAGTTACTCCAAACAGTTCTTTATGTTGAAACTTGGATTGTTCAGCACAGAAGATTTGAGCTTCTTTTATTAAATCTTTTTTTGTTAATTTTTGTTTCATTCTCGTTCTAAATATATGCTACTAAGTTGATGTTTTTAAGGTCTAAATCTGATTGTTAGGTCGTCAAGTTTTACACAAAATTTGATGTCAAACTGCAATGTTTGTCTGTATCACTGTCGTCACGGCATTGGGCATAACTACATCAACTACACTACTAAATTACCTGCAAAAATAGGCTAATTTGTTTAGATAACATAATATTTCTGATGCTAAATAATTATGAGCTGTCTAAGAGTTTACAATATTTGCTTTATTAACCCTTGTAGAAAGTGAGCGGATAAGCGTTCTTTGCTAATATCTTTATTAATGCCAACGTATTTTGTTTTACAAGATAGTTCACTGCTCGTATGACTTTATGAGCAAGTGCAGCTGGAAACTAAGATTCATCGATTATAGGAATTCCAATTACCTTGTAAGCTCGCCTTACGAAGGAAAAGGCTTTATTCCGTTCCCAAATGCACTTAACAGGAATCCAATATTGAGTAAAAGTATGATTCAAACTACGCTTAAAACAAGGTGGGAAAGCCTGCCAAGAAGGCAGCCGATAAGATAAATCGAGCCTGAATGACAGATAGCAATAAGAACTGTCCGATGCCAAAGTCATTTGAACAGTTTCAATTCTAAATAAAATCTTACAAAAGTTTATTCAATATGAGATAAGTATTGTGCAAACATCTCTTTCCAGGAATTCCAATCGTGTCCAGCTCCAGGTCTAATATCAAACGAGTGCTCAATTCCTTTAGAAGTCAAAATTGCACTAAGTCTTCGGTTTTCATCTAAACAAATATCCCATTGACCTGAGCCGAGAATTATTTCCATTCTTTTAATGTGATCTAAATACCATTCATCATTCAAATTGGGCAGATAGTCGGATGGATTATTAAAATAGCAATCGTCATCATAATAACCGTAAATAAACTCTTTAATATCAAAGGAGCCTCCCATTGAGAACAAATATTTTACTTTTTCGGGGTGTCTAAAAGCAAGATTAGCTGCATGGTAGCCGCCAAAGCTGCAACCGGCAACACATACTTTATCAGCGTTGGTTTCAAATTTAGCAAACTCAATAACATCGTTAAGTATAACACGTTCGTAAGCTAAATGGGTCTTAACCCGATCAGCCGGATGGATTATATAATTGTACCAGCTCATTGCATCAATTCCATCTGGGCAGTAAATTTTAATTTTACCGTTTTCAATTAGATGGGCTGCAGAATCTATCAGCCCATTATCTTTGTTTTCGTAATACTTTCCTTTTGAGGTAGGAAATAAAATAACAGGGAAACCGGTGTGCCCAAAGACAAGCATCTCAAAATCTCGGCTAAGATATTGAGTGTACCAAGTGTGATATTGTTCTTTCATAGCGCAGAAAATTAGTAATAGTAATATTTCTGAAACAATATAAGTAAGGGAACAGAAAGTTGCACAGTTGTAAATTAAAAAGCCGTCAAATCCTTGCGTATTATGACGGCAAAATAATAACAGAATATTACCAGAGCATTTTGTAGCTATTGAGCATCTTCATATAGTTGGCGCGTTCAAAGGCTGCAGGTTCTGCAACAGCTTTCTGGCTCATACTTCCCTTCATCAATGTTATCGAATCATATTCATTTTCATACATCCATTGTTCTAAGTTTTTCAAAATTTCACCAACTCTGCTAACTCCGCCGGTTAAAATCTCAGAACAGATCATAGAAACATCAGCGCCAGCCATCATAGATTTAATTACATCTGTATGCGAATGCACTCCGCTTGTTAAAGCAAGATTGGCTTTAATATGTCCGTAAAGAATAGCAATCCATCGAAGCGGTAATCTCATTTCCCAATTTGTACTAAGTACCAAATTTGGAACAACTTCTAATTTTTCTAAATCAAAATCTGGTTGATAAAACCGATTGAATAAAACTAAAGCATCAGCGCCGGCTTCATCAAGTTTTTTTGCCATGTTACTCATTGAAGTAAAGAAAGGGCTTAATTTAACAGCAACTGGAATTTCAACACTTTTCTTAATTTCTTTTACAACATTAACGTACATATTTTCAATATCATTTCCATCAACGTTAGGGTTAGCCGGAATGTAATAAACATTTAATTCTAGAGCATCTGCGCCGGCTTGTTCTATGTTCTTAGCATATTTAACCCAGCCACCTGTACTTACGCCGTTTAAGCTTCCAATTACGGGAATGCTAACAGATTTTTTTAAGTTAGCAATATGATCTAAATATTGATAAGGTGTTAGTTTAAATTCTTCCGGCTCCTGAAAGTAACTTAATGCTTCTGCATAACTTTCTGCATGATAAGATAAATAATGATTTAGTTCACCGGATTCATGGTTTATTTGTTCTTCAAATAAAGAATAGCATATAATTGCAGAGGCACCGGCATCTTCCAAGGCTTTTACTGTATCAACACTCTGAGAGATGGGAGATGCAGATGGAACGATTGGATTCTTTAGTTTCAATCCCATATATGTTGTTGATAAATCCATTTTAACTCCTATTTTATTGTCAATTATGTATTTCGTAAAAATATCCGGCTGCTAGAATTGCAGCCGGGTTTCAAATTAGTTCTTAACTTCTTCATCGTTGGCGCCAAATTTCATCCCTGCCATCTGCTCATAAAATTTCCATTTCTTAAGAACTTCATTCTGTCCTAATGCAAGCAGCTCTTTCGCTTCTTTTGGATGAGATTTTGTTAGCATATTATAACGTGTCTCTTTATAAATATAATCTTCTAATTTAATCTTAGGAGCTTTTGAATCTAACTTCAGCGGGTTTTCACCTTTAGCAAAGTTATCCGGATTGTATCTGAACAAAGGCCAATGTCCGGAGTCTACAGCAGCTTTTTGATGGTCCATACCTTTAGCCATATTTATGCCGTGAGCAATACAATGGCTGTAAGCAATAATTACAGAAGGTCCATCATAAGCCTCAGCTTCTAAGAAAGCACGCAATGTTTGTACATCGTTTGCGCCCATAGCAACTTTAGCAACGTAAACAGTACCGTAACTCATAGCCATCATTGCTAAGTCTTTCTTAGCAGTTGGTTTTCCGGCAGCGGCAAATTTAGCTACTGCGCCAAAGGATGTAGCTTTAGACATTTGCCCGCCTGTGTTTGAATAAACTTCTGTGTCCATAACCAAAATGTTTACGTTTTTGCCGGAAGCAATTACATGGTCTAATCCACCGTAACCAATATCGTAAGCCCAGCCATCGCCTCCCATAATCCAAACAGATTTCTTCACTAAATAATCTGCTACTTCCATTAATGTATCTGCATCGGGAGATTTATCACCTTCTAATTTTTTCTTTAATTCGGCTACTCTTTCTCTCTGCTCGTAAATAGCAGCTTCATCTTTCTGGTCGGCATTCAAAATAGAATTAACTAAATCCGGTCCTATTTTATCTTGTAATTTTATAGCAAGCTCTTTGGCAAACTGACATTGTTTATCAATAGAAAGTCGCATACCAAATCCAAATTCTGCATTATCTTCGAATAAGGAATTTGACCAAGCTGGTCCACGTCCTTCATTATTTTTTGCCCAAGGAGTTGTTGGAAGGTTTCCACCATAAATTGAAGAGCAGCCAGTTGCGTTAGCCACTAATAATCGATCTCCAAATAATTGAGAAACTAATTTTACATAAGGAGTTTCACCGCAGCCAGAGCACGCTCCTGAAAACTCGAATAATGGCTGCTGCAACTGCTGTGCTTTTATTACACTAGTATTGATTAACCTTCTATCCATTTCTGGAATTGTTAAAAAGAAATCCCAATTTGTTCTTTCTTGCTCGCGTATAGGTATTTGCGGAACCATATTAAGAGCTTTGAGGCGTGTTTCTTTTTTATTCTTAGCGGGACAAACTTCAACGCACAGTTCGCAGCCGGTGCAATCTTCAACTGCAACTTGAATAGTATAGGCAGAATTATCTGGAAACTCTTTACCTTTAGAATCCATATGTTTGAACGCAGCCGGTGCACCAGCAAGCAGAGATTTATCGTAAGCCTTTATGCGGATTGAAGCGTGTGGACAAACCATAGCACATTTACCACACTGAATGCAAATATCTGGGTCCCAAGCCGGAACTTCGAGTGCGATATTTCTCTTTTCCCATTGAGTTGTAGCAGATGGAAATGTACCATCAATCGGCATTTCGCTAACTTTTACATAATCTCCTTTGCCTTCCATTATTTTACTCAGAACATTTTTTACATATTCAGGTGCTTTATTTGAAACAATGGAAGGAATTTGAATTGAACCTACTTTTAAGGCGGAGTAATCAATAGGGAATAAGTTTTCAAGAGTTTGATCTACAGCTTCAAAGTTTTTAAGTACTACATCTTCACCCTTTGAGCCATAAGTTTTGGTAATCGAGTTTTTAATTTGTTCAATTGCTTCATCTTTTGGAAGGATACCAGAAATTGCAAAAAAGCAAGTCTGCATTATTGTATTTACGCGTCCGCCCATTCCGGTTTTGTTCGCAACTGTGTAGCCGTCAATTACATAGAAATTCAATTTCTTATCGATAATCTGCTGTTGAACTCTTTGTGGCAGTTTTCCCCATGTTTCATCTTTGCTGAAAGGAGAGTTTAACAAAAAAGTACCGCCATTAACAATTTTATCCAGTACGTCGAATTTTTCGAGTAAACCAAAAGTATGGCAGCCAACAAAACTTGCCGTTTGAATTAGGTAAGAAGAGTGAATTGGATTTAATCCAAATCTTAAGTGAGATACAGTTGTGGAACCGGATTTCTTAGAATCGTAAACAAAGTATCCTTGAGCATAGTTTGGAGTTTCTTCACCAATAATTTTAATTGAATTTTTATTAGCGCCTACAGTACCATCAGCACCTAAGCCGTAAAACAAACATCTTACAACCTCATCACCTTCTGTAGTGAATGTATTATCATAATCAAGGTTAGAGAAAGTAACGTCATCAATAATACCTACTGTAAAGTGATTCTTAGGCGTATCTAAATTCAAGTTATCATAAACAGCTTTAACCATAGCTGGAGTAAACTCTTTAGAAGATAAACCATAGCGTCCGCCAACAATCTTTGGCATCTTTACAAATGGAGCTGTACCGTTAGCAACTGCTTCAGACAGAGCAGTAACTACATCAAGATATAAAGGTTCGCCAAGTGCGCCTGGTTCTTTTGTTCTATCTAAAACAGAAATCTTTTCAACAGTTTTAGGGAGTGCTTCAAGCAAGTGCTTAGCAGAGAATGGTCTATATAATCTTACTTTAACTAAACCAATTTTTTCGCCGGTTCTTTTGGTTATGTAATCTAGTGTTTCTTGAGCCGTTTCCGCGCCAGAGCCCATCATAACAATGACTCTTGTTGCATCTGCAGCTCCGTAATAATCAAATAATCTGTATTGACGCCCCGTAATAGATGCAAATTTATCCATTGAACTTTGTACAATATCTGGACAAGCATTATAGAACTTGTTAACAGTTTCTCTTCCTTGGAAGTAAACATCTGGGTTTTGAGCAGTGCCTCTTATAACTGGATTTTCCGGGTTCAAAGCTCTCTTCTTAAATTCCTTTACTTTCTCGTAATCAATCATAGTACGAATATCATCATCACTTAATTCTTCAATCTTCATCACTTCGGCAGAAGTTCTAAAACCATCGAAGAAGTGAACAAAAGGAATTCTTGATTCTAAAGATGCACGGTGAATAATTGCAGAAGTATCCATAACTTCTTGAACAGAATTAGAACAGATAAGCCCAAAACCAGTTTGACGTGTGGACATAACATCGCTATGATCGCCAAAAATGGAAAGTGCAGCAGCAGCAACAGAGCGTGCGCTAACATGAAATACTGCCGGTGTTAGTTCGCCCGCAATTTTGTACATATTAGGAATCATCAAAAACAAACCTTGAGATGCTGTAAAAGTAGTAGTTAAAGCACCAGTTTGTAATGCACCGTGAACAGCGCCGGCAGCACCGCCTTCACTTTGTAGTTCTGAAACTGTAGGTACAGTTCCCCAAATATTTTTAAGCTGCTTAGCTGCCCAAGCATCCGATAGCTCGCCCATTGTTGATGACGGTGTAATTGGATAGATAGCAATTACTTCACTAACACGGTATGCCACGTGTGCAGCAGCTTCATTGCCATCAATCGTTAATTTTCTTCTCTCCATTTATTCCTCTTTATTTATAATGTAATATCAATCGTTTACTTAAAGTTGTTTCTGTGCAAGAACCTTGCCACTTAGAAGAGTAAACTATCTTGTTTTTTAGAGTGTTTTTGCAGTTTTTTAGGCTGCAACTATTAAATTCTTTCAATTATTAGGATTCAGGTGTGCACGAATCTTACTTTTAAGAATCTGCTATTATAGACGGGCTCAAAAATAGAAATTAGTAAGGATAAAATAAAGACTTGCTTGTCTAAAAATTTCAATCATGAAGTGAAATTAGCTATACTTTCTAATGGCAGCCAAGTAAAAAATTGAGTAAAGTTGTTATATGATAATGAGTTAAGACTAAATTTCCAGATATCTAATTTAGGTTTAGCAAAATCCTACTTTGATAGATTTATAACCGAATTTATCTCGTATTCGCTTAACTGCATAAAACATTTCCTTCCGTTGAAGGTTTTGCTGTTCAAACAAATCCACCTGCTCATTAGAGTAATTAAATTTACTCAGCTTTACTCCAAGCAAGCGCAATTCTGTTCCTTTAATGTATGACTTTCTAAAAAGGTTAATTACATTCTGAAAAACCAACTTATCATCATCAGTAAGAATAATTACTTTATCGCGCGTAATAGTTTTGAATCCCTTATCACGGATTTTAATAGTAACTGAAGAAGTAAGCCAATTTTTATTTCTCAGCTGTTGACAAACATCTTGTGTTAATTCAAAAAGTATTCTTTCAAAAAAATCTGTATCTGCCGCATCGTAATGAAAAGTGGTTTCGTGAGAAATACTTTTTCTTAGAAAATCGAAATGAAATTCGTCTGAACCTAAACCGTTGGATTTCCTCCAAAGATAATCTCCATATTTGCCAAATATTCTTTTTAGAGTTTCTGGTGAAAGATTAGAGAGTTGCTCTAATTTGTAAAATCCTTTTGAGTTTAACATCTTTTTGGCAACTTTACCTATTCCTGGTATAGTTTCCACCGGCATTGGAGCTAAAAAATCTTTCTCCATTCCATGCATAACGTAGGTTACTCCGCAAGGTTTATTAAAATCGGAAGCAATTTTTGCAATAGTTTTATTCGCACCTATTCCAATAGAACAAGGCAACCCTAGTTTATCATTAACCTCTTTTTGAATTTTAGAAGCAAAAGTGAAAAGTGAACCGTAGATTCTTTCGCACCCGGTAAAATCCATAGAAAATTCATCTATTGATAACTGCTGAATAACCGGTGCGTAATTTTCTAGAATTTCTCTTACAGCTTTAGAGTATTTAGAATATTCTTTATGATGTCCGCGAATGTAAATTCCATTTGGACAAAGACGGTACGCAGTTTTAATTGGCATAGAAGAATAAAGACCGTAAGCTCGTGCTTCGTAAGAACAAGTTGTAACTATACCTCTTCCCTTTTTCGGATCCCCGCCTAAGATAACAGGCTTTCCAATTAAAGATGGGTCAAATAATCTTTCTACTGAAACAAAGAAAGCATCAAGGTCTAAGTGAAATATTGTTTTCATTTTTTAAGGAAAATTAAATGTGTAAAGGATTATTTGTTAAGAAGAAAGACTACAATTCAATACAATCATCTACTCAGCAATAACTGTAATTACAATTTTCCTAGAACCGCCATAATTACGATGTTCGCATAAATAAATACCTTGCCAGGAGCCGAGATTAAATTTTCCATTAGCAATTGGGATAGTAACCGAAGTGCCAAGAATTGAAGATTTAATGTGTGAAGTCATATCATCGGTTCCTTCAAGAGTATGCTCGTAAAATCTATAATCACTTTCCGGCACAGCTTTATTAAAATATGTTTCCATATCGGAACGTACTGTCGGGTCAGCGTTTTCATTTATTGTTAATGAAGCTGAAGTATGTTTAATAAAAATATGTGCAATACCAACTGAAATAGTTTTTAATTCTATTAGTTGAGAAAGAATTTCATTGGTGATTAGATGAAACCCTCTTGGTCTTTGTTTTAATGTAATCTCTTTCTGAAATACCATTTAAGTTCTCGAATAGTTTTAAAGTAATAATTGCAACTGCTTTTCCCCGCCGAAATACTTAAGCTCATGTTCTAACAGCCATTTTTTTCGCCATAAACCGCCTGCATAACCTGTAAGATTTCCATCGCTTCCAATTACACGATGGCAAGGAATAATTATCGTTATTGGATTTTGTCCATTTGCCTTAGCTGCGGCTCGAATGACTAAATCATTTCCTAACATTTTTGCCAGAAATAAGTAACTCTTTGTTTTGCCTATAGGAATACTAATTAGCTCGTTCCATACTCTCTTTTGAAACTCTGTGCCATTTGGTTTTAGATTTAACTCGAATTCTTTTCTTGCACCATTGAAATATTCATCGAGTTGTTTAGCGCAGTTATTTACATACTCATTGGTCATAAATTCACTACAGAATTTTTCTTCAACAAAATTTACTCGATGAATTGAATCTTCACTTCCTGCAATTTCAATCAAACCGATTGGTGAGTTCAGGTAAGTTTTATATTCTAATACTTTAGTTTTCTGTTCCATAGTATCACATTTAAAAGAGTTTTATTGTATCATACTTCTGTATATAGCAACAACTACACCAACAATTCTAAAATTTGTCCGTATAGGATCAATAATAACAGGGTCATATTCTTTGTTCTCAGAATGAAGCTCTATACCTTTTTCGGTTTTGTAAAATCTTTTAATCAAAGCAGCATCCTCAAGAATTGATGCAATTACATTCCCGTTTTTTGGCTCTAAATTAGGATTAACAATTACAACATCACCATTAAAAATATTTGCATCGACTAAACTGTTTCCCTTTACTCTTAACAAGAATGAATCTTTTGGAATTTTTACAATAGCTGGAAGTTCAATTGTATCTACAGTATTAGGGTAAATTGTTAATGGATTACCAGCAGCAATTTCACCCAAAATTGGGCGGGATACAAAAATCTTTTTTTCCAGAATTAACTCTATGCCTCGTGATATTTTAGGATTCCTAATGATGTACTTTTTCTTTTCTAAAGCTTTAAGATGCTGTTGAACCGTTGCTCTATTTTTGTAGCCAAAATGCTCTGCTATATCGGCTAAAGTAGGAGGAAAATTTCTGAGCTGGCTGCTCTCTATAATAAAATCTAAAATTTTTAGCTGTATCTGTGTTAGCACTTTACTCATAATTTTTACCATACATTTGTATGGTAAAATATAGTTTTGGAGATTTTCTTTCAAGTGTAGCTAGATAAAAGTTGCAAATGGTAAGGGAAAAAATAAAAAAGCCCGTCCCGATTAATCGGGACGAGCTTTTTCTTGTACACCCGTAAGGATTCGAACCTTAAACCTTTTGATCCGTAGTCAAATGCTCTATCCAATTGAGCTACGGGTGCATTCATTATGTAAAAAAATTTTTAAGTAGAACTCGTAAAGTGAAGTAGCATATTCAAAAGCTGTTTTCAGCTTCGGCGACTCTGTTGGATTGAGTTACCTACTTCAGGTTAGCTACATTATCTATATTTTGTGCCTAAATATACAATTACAGTTATAAACTTTCAAAAAACAATTAACCCAAATTTTCAGCCTGCCTAATAAATTATTTAGGATTGAGCGGGTTTCATTTCTGGCAGTTTTTGAATTATGTTTAACAGAAACTTTTGAGAAATAAATGTTATTCACAAAAGAAGTATATAAATATATGTATGCGGCATTACAAGAAGCAGAAAAGGCATTAGCAAAAGATGAAGTTCCAATTGGTGCGGTAGTAGTACATAGCAATAAAATAATAGGCAGAGGATTTAATCAAACAGAAGCCCTTAAAGACGCCACAGCACACGCCGAAATGATAGCAATTACCTCAGCATCAAATCATCTTGCATCTAAACTACTTACAGAATGCGATCTTTACGTAACTGTTGAACCATGTGTTATGTGCACCGGAGCAATATTGCTTTCCAGGGTAAAACGAATATACTTTGGCTCGTTTGAACCAAAATTTGGGGCTTGCGGTTCTTTATTCGATCTTATTAATTCAGGCAGATACAATCATAAACCCGAAGTATATTCTGGTATTTATTCAGACGAATCAAAATTTTTATTAGAGAATTTTTTCAGAACTAAGAGAAATTACATTTAGGGCACATTGTTTAATAATATTAAACTGTTTATGTTTCGTAAGGATAAAAATTCACAATTACTTACCAAATTTATACTAATATGATAATAATTATTTTTGGCGCTCCAGGCGTTGGTAAAGGCACACAAGCAAAGATTATTGCTTCCAAACTAAATATTGCTCATATCTCAACAGGAGATATTTTAAGAGCTGCTATCAAGAATGAAACAGAACTAGGATTAAAAGCAAAATCTATAGTAGAAACTGGCGGGTTAGTTCCGGATAATATAGTTGCCGGAATGTTAAAAGATGCTCTCAAAGAAGACAGATGCAAAATAGGTTACATACTTGATGGTTATCCAAGAACATTAGCACAAGCTGAAATACTTTCTGATATTTTTAATGAATTAGGAAGTGATACTATTCATTTAATTAAGTTAGAAGCGAAAGATGAAATTATAGTTGACCGGATAAGCAATCGTTTAGTTTGTGGTGTTTGCGGAAATATTCTTGCAAAAAGTTTGGTTACAGAAAATTTTATTTGCCCTAATTGCAAAGCAGAAGAAAGCTACTATAAAAGAAAAGATGATGATGAGGAAGTAATTAAGAATAGATTAAATGTATATCACGAGCAGACGGTTCCGGTATTTAATTACTATTCGGATAAAGCAAATATAATTGAAATTGATGGAACGAAAAGTATTGAGGAAATATCCAAAGATATTTTGGATAAACTTAATTAAAATTTTTCTTATGCAAGAAAGACTTAACGTCTAAAAACATGTCTCTGCGGAACGTGAGTTAAAAATTATTCTTCTTTTTTCTTTATTAATACTTTTACGGCTTTGCCTCCTTCAAGGCGAATTATTTTTGCATTTACTTTTCTAACTATCTCATAGTTATGAGTTGCAAGCAAAATTGAAGTACCACGCTGATTGATTTTTTTCAATATCTCAATTATTTCTTCCGATGTTTCATTATCGAGATTTCCGGTCGGTTCATCTGCAAGTACTAAAACAGGGTCGTTAATAATTGCACGGGCAATAGCAACACGTTGTTTTTCTCCGCCGGATAGCTGCTGAGGCATATTATTCTGTTTATGTGCAAGTCCAACATCTGATAAAGCATGAAGTACTTTTCTTTTAATCATCTTATTAGGAGTTCCGGTTGCGTGTAGAACAAAAGCCAAATTATCATAAACATTTCTGTCTTCAAGAAGTTGATAATCTTGGAAAACAATACCGAGTTTTCTTCTTAAATAAGTAAGTTCTTTTGCACGAATTTGATCTGAATTATAACCGGCAACTTCAACATAACCAGAATCTGGAAGTAGATTCATATAAACCATTCGCATTAAAGTTGTTTTACCAACGCCGCTTTTGCCAATCAAGAACACAAAATCGCCTTGATCTACCTGTAAATTAAGATCAACAAAAACCGGCTGGTTGGAGAATTTGAATACAACATGGTTAAATGTAAGCATTGATTCTTCTCTTTTTTAATACAAATTGTGCTCTTTCACTTGAAGAAGAAGCGTTATTAAAGGAAAAAGCATCATAACAACCGTAAACATAGAGATTTGTCTTGGAAATCATCTCAAAATACTCGCTAAAATAATAAATACGTTGTTTATGTTTTTCTACGTATTTATTCCCTGACTTATCAGTAATTCTAAATGTATTGCTATGTATCTGTTTTTCACTGTTATACTTGCTTATTTGTTCATACTTAATTTCTCGGTACTCACTTTTTCGGTTTAAGTATTTATGATTATTTATGCTGTTTGCTTCCAAACTTACATCAAAAGTATAAATTCCATTTTCAGAAAGGCAAATTTCTACACTATTGAGCATCTTCACAAAAGTTTTTTTTGTAAGCAAATAATTTACACTATCAAATGTCGAGAATATAAAATCGAATTTTTTTTTGAATGGAAGCAATGTTATATCGCAGTTAATTCTTTTTGAAAATTTATCCTCAATAGAAAGCAGCATATCTAATGATAAGTCACACAAAGTATAATCTTTAATTTTTTTGGATAGCAAACAGGCAATATTTCCGGAGCCGCAAGCAAGTTCAAGAAGAGAAATATTTCTTTTTTTATTAAGTCGGCTTAAGTCATATATGTAGTTAGCCCACATTTTGTAGTCAATCGAGCGCATCAGGTGAGAATATATTTTGGCTACACAAGAATAATTTTTAACTGGCATTATATTTACTTCTGTTAGTAATAATTTTCTCAGCCCAAAGTGCGGCTTCAATTATACTTGTTGGCTTTGCAATACCTAAGCCTGAAATATCGTAGGCAGTTCCATGATCCGGAGAAGTGCGTACTATTTTTAATCCTGCAGAATAATTTACACCTCTCTCAAAATTCAACATCTTAAAAGGAATTAAGACTTGATCATGGTACATCCCTAAAACAGCATCAAAATCTCTAAACTGCTTGGTGCCAAAGAATGCATCTGGAACGTAAGGACCTGTAATATTTGTATTTTTTGTTTCTTTGATTGCCGGCAAGATAATATCTTTTTCTTCCTTTCCAATTCTTCCCTCTTCACCTGCGTGTGGATTAAGCCCAAGAACAGCCAGCTTAGGTTTTAGTTTGTTCAGATCTATTTCGAGTGAATGTAAGAAAAGGGAAAATTTTTCTTTCAACAACTCTTTAGATAGTTTTTCTGATACCGATTTATGCGAAATGTGAATAGTTGCAAGCCCGCATATTAATTTGCGCGAAAGAAACAGCATCATAAACCGCTTACTACCGGAAAGCTGTGCGTAATATTCAGTCTGTCCTGGGAAATCAATTCCGGCTGATTCGAAAGAGGTTTTAGAAGCAGGCGATGTTACAACAGCAGAAAGTTCGCTTACGGAAGCAAGATGATATGAAAGTTCGATGGCTTGCGCAGAAACTTTGCCAGAGGCTTTAGTTGATTTGCCAAAATCGAGTTTTGCAAAACCTAAATCAATTATTGAAACATAGGAAGAGGAGAGAGAATCTAAATTCTCTCTCTTAAAATACTTAAATGGAAACTTAGGGTTAGCAGCAGAAGTGGTTTTATCAAATACATTTGCTGGGCACAAAAAAACAATTTTTCTTTTTTGTGGGTTAAATAGCTTGTTGATGGCTTTTATCGATACTTCGGGTCCAATGCCGTTAATATCTCCGCAAGTAAAAATTAAGGTTTTCATGAATCAGCCATTTAGCTGTTCATACTTATCATAAATTCTTTATTGTTCCTTGTGCCTTTCATTTTATCAAGCACAAATTCCATAGCTTCTAAAGAATCAAATTCTGCTAAGATTTTTCTAAGTATCCATACTTTATTTAATTCGTCATCACGTAATAATAATTCTTCTTTTCTTGTGCTGGATTTTAGAACATCGATAGCCGGGAAGATTCTTCTATCAGCAAGACCTCTATCAAGCAGCAATTCGCTGTTGCCAGTACCCTTAAACTCTTCAAAGATTACTTCATCCATTCTGCTTCCTGTATCAACTAAAGCAGTAGCAATAATAGTTAAGCTGCCTGCTTCTTCAGTGTTACGAGCGGAGCCAAAAAATCTTTTTGGTCTGTGAAGTGCATTTGCATCAACACCACCGGAAAGAATTCTGCCGGAGTGAGGAATAACAGTGTTATGTGCACGTGCCAAGCGGGTAATAGAATCGAGTAGAATAACAACGTCATCACCGGCTTCAACCATTCTTTTAGCTTTTTCAATAACCATATTAGCAACTTGAACGTGCCGCTCAGCAGGTTCGTCAAAAGTAGAGCTTATAACTTCTGCTTGAACAGAGCGCTGCATATCTGTAACTTCTTCAGGGCGCTCATCAATTAGAAGCATAATAATTTTTACTTCGGGGTGGTTTCTTGTTAAAGAATTGGCAACTTTTTGCAATAAAATAGTTTTACCAGCTTTAGGTGGAGAAACAATTAGCCCTCTTTGCCCTTTTCCTATTGGAACAAGCATATCCATAATTCTCATAGAATACTCGCCGGGTGCAGATTCTAATTTGAGTCTTTTGGTTGGATAAAGAGGTGTTAGGTTATCGAACAATGTTCTTTCTCTTATTGCTTCAGGGTCTTTTCCGTTAACAGCTTCTACGCGAAGTAACGCAAAAAATCTTTCACCTTCTTTAGGCGGGCGTACTTGACCGCTGACATAATCCCCTGTTCGAAGGCTAAAACGTTTAATCTGAGATGGGGAAACGTAAATATCATCCGGCGAAGGAAGGTAATTATAATCGGCAGAACGTAAGAAACCGTATCCATCGGCTAAAACTTCCAGTACACCCTTAGAAAAAGTTAAGCCGTCTTTCTGAGACTGGGCTTCTAGAATTTTGAAAATTAGTTCTTGTTTGCGGAAATCGCTGTAGCCGGTGAGACCGAATTCTTTTGCAATCTTGTAGAGGTCAACAATTTTTTTCGATTGCAGCTCTGAAATATCCATTGGCATGGGTTTGTTCCTATTGATTTGTTATTGCTTGATTTGACTAAAAATGAATTTTCACTGGGGTTTTAATTAATTGATTAATGAACTATTGTTTTGCAGAATACTACTGAGGTACAGTGAAAAATTATACTCCAGCGCCCTTAATGTCAAGTTTTTTTTTAAGAATTTTCGATTTTATTTCACCTAACAAGTACATGCTTCCTAATACAACCAAACATGAATTCTCTTCCTTATTAGAGAAATGGGTGATGAATGTTTCGGGTTTCTCAAGACTTTGAATCTTGAGCATGCTACTTTCAAATAAACTTTTTATTTCAACAAACTTAGCAGCGCGCTCATCCATAGCAGAAGTGATAAAAATTTCATCAAAAAAAGGCGATAGTGTGGTTATCATCTGTTTTATGTTCTTATCACGCATCGCACCAAAAATTAGAACTTTTCTTTGGTAGATGTTATGCTCTTTTTTGAACTCGCGTATGAAAGAATCGATCCCTTCAGGATTATGAGCTGAGTCGAAAATTATTCTGGGGTTATTTCGATAAATCTCGTAGCGTCCTTCAATCTTTGTATTCTGTAAAACATTTGAGATTCCTCTTGAAATTAAAACTGGATTAGGGTTCTGTACGTTTTCCGAAATTGCTTTAACTGCAAGTGAGGCGTTTATAAGCTGATGATTACCCTTTAATGGTGTTTCGTAAATTGAAAATTTGCCAAAAGGAGTCTGCGTAATTGCTGTATCTGAAGTAAGAAATGTAAATTTTGGAAATGCAAAAAATAGACTTCCCTTTTCGGATGCTTTTTTTTCAATCACATCCATTGCTTGAGGTGGAACTCTACCAACAAATACCGGTTTTCCCATTTTAATAATACCGGCTTTCTCAAAAGCTATTTGTTCGATTGTATCGCCGAGATAAGCAGTGTGTTCTAAACTTATAGATGTAATAATACTTGCAACGGGTTCAATTACATTTGTAGCATCTAACCTTCCGCCGAGTCCGGTTTCTATAACTGCATAATCAACTTTTTGTTCTTCAAAGTACTTGAATGCCAGAGCAGTTGTAATTTCAAAGAAAGTCGGGTTACTTTTATCAATGAAATTTTCAAGTTTTGTTACGAAGTCAACAATAACATCATCGGCAATTTCTTTTCCATTAATTTTAATTCTTTCATTAAATCGTACAAAATGCGGCGAAGTATATAAACCAACGCTATAACCATGTTCCATCAGAATTGAAGCGATAAAGGAAGAAGTGCTTCCCTTTCCGTTTGAACCTGCTACGTGAAAACATTTTAATTTTTTATGCGGACTGCCAATTTGGTTTAGCAGGTTGAGTATGTTCTCTAAACCAAGCTTAATTCCAAATTGGCGGAGTGAAAAAAGTTTTTCTAAGGTTAATTTGATTTCCATCTTAAATCTTATAAGAGCCAATCATCTCGGTTAATTTTAGAATTTTTTGCTGACTGCAAAACTCTGCAAGTCCATCAATTATTTCGCAGCCAGAGTTTGGGTTTATGAAATTAGCAGTTCCAACTTGAACAGCCGAAGCGCCAACAATTATAAACTCTGAGGCATCTTTCCAATTCATAATTCCACCAATACCAATAATTGGAATATCTACATTTCTTTTTATTTCTAAAACTTTTGCTATTGCGATTGGTTTAATTGCGGGACCTGATAAACCGCCGGTAATGTTTCTGATTTTAGGTTTTCGTGTGTAAATATCGAAAGAGGAGCCAACTAATGTATTAATAGCAGAAACTGCATCGCCACCCTCTTTCTTAACAACAGCAGCAAAATCTGAAATCTTTGGAACATTTGGAGAAAGTTTGATGATGATAGGTTTATTAGTTGCCTCTCTAACTTGTTCTGTTATTCTACCAACTGAAGAAAGATCGTTGCCAAAAATCAAACCGCCCTCTTTTACGTTAGGGCAGGAAACATTAATTTCAAACGCATTAATTGTTTCTTCAAAAGTTAAAATTTTTACGCACTCAACATATTCTTCAACAGAGCTTGCTGCTATGTTGCAAATAATAGCAGTGTTCAACTCTTTGAGGAAGGGAATTTTTTCTTTAATAAATACTTCTACACCAACGTTAGCTAAACCTATTGCGTTCAACATTCCAGAAGGAGTTTCAACAATTCGTTGAGGCGGATTTCCCTTTCTTGGTTTAAGTGAAAGTGATTTTGTAACTATTCCACCAAGTTTACTTATATCTGTTAACTGAGCCATTTCGTTTCCATAACCAACTGTACCGGAGGCAAGCAGAACCGGATTCTTAAGTTTCAAACCTCCAATGTTAACAGATAAATCTATATTGCTCATAGTATAACATCCTTTGCATTAAAGACCGGACCATCTTTACAAACTAGTTTGTAGGTATCACCGTTACTAGTTACTATTGGACAGCCTTGACAAATTCCAAAGCCGCAAGCCATTGCACATTCAACAGAAATTTGGCAGTCTAAATTATTATCAATCGAATATTTTTGAAGAGCTTTAAGCATAGGATTTGGCCCACAAGAAAATATTCGAAACTTTTTCAGATCATTTTGCGCAATAAAATCCGTTAGTAATTCAACAACATTGCCTTTGAAACCGAGCGTACCATCATCTGTTGCGATATGCGGAGTTGGTATATCTTCATGAAGCAGCAGGTCTAAATTTCTAGCCCCTACGAAACTGATTATTTTTTTATCGCTTAATGCTTTAGCTAAAAATGGAAACGGCGCAGAACCTAATCCTCCTGCAACAAATATTGCAGTCTCGAAATCACCGTAAATATCGAAACCATTTCCAAGTGGACCTAGAATATCGAGAGCATCGCCAACTCTTTTTTGAGAAAGAATTTTTGTTCCTTCTCCATGAATATCAAACAAAAAGAATATGGAATTGTTATCTACATCCGAAATGCTGAACGGGCGGCGAAGAAGCGGGAAATCACTTTCCGATACTTTGATGTTGCAAAACTGCCCAGGCTTTGCCAGCTTAGCAATTTTGGGCGAATGAACTATAATTTGAAAAATTCTTTCGCCGAGCTGTCTCTTAGATTCTAAAACAGAGTTTTCAATAAGCAATTTAAATTCTCGTGTAGTGTTAAACGTATAATGTGATTATGGCTTCAGGTACTTGTCTTCAATGGTCTTGATTTTGTCTAAACGCCGCTGATGTCTTTCACCCAGAAATTTTGAATTAAGCCAAACATCTATAATAGATTTAAGAGTTTCATCGCCAAGAGCTTTGGCGCCCATTACAAGAACATTAGCGTTATTATGTTCGCGCGAACTTCGTGCACTGAACTCGTTATAGCATGTTGCAGCTCTAATCCCAGGTACTTTATTAGCAGTAATACAAGAGGGGATTCCGGTAGAATCAAGTATTATTCCGAAATCAACTTCTTCAATTTTTACTTTGCTTGCTACATTATAAGCAATATCCGGATAATCGACAGCATCTTCGGTAAAAGTACCAACGTCAATTATGTCAAAACCTTTTTGCTTTAGATACTCAAACAAAACTTTTTTTGCTTTAACACCAGTATGATCTGAACCAATTGCAAGCTGCTTGTTCTTAAAACTTTCATTTTCATTTGAATTAGAATTTTGCTCAACAACTCTGATTTTATTGTGTTTAATTCTATCTAAAGCAAGCGGAGAGATTACTGAATTTTTCGCTACAACTAATTCTGTTAAGCCGGCTTTGATAAGATTAAGTACATCAGCTTCTGTAATTAGTTTTTTCATCAGATAAGCTCTGTTCTTTTATTCATTTTAAGATATTCAACTATTTGTCTTACTTCTTGCGCATTTTGGCGGTTGCAGACAAGCAATGCTTCGTTAGTATCAATAATGATTAAGTTCTCTACACCAATTGTTGCAACAAATTTCTTTGGAGAGAATATGTAAGAGCCAAAAGTTTTTTCAGTGTAAACATCACCAATTAACGCGTTGCCATCATCATTTTTTTCTGTTACTTCAAACACAGCTTCCCAGCTTCCAACATCGTTCCAATAGAAATCTGCTTTAGTTAAATAAACATTCTTAGCTTTTTCCATCACACCATAATCAATGGAAATACTTTTAAGCTGTCCGTAAACATTAACCAGCTGTTTATCAAATTCATTTGTGCCAAGAGAACTTTCTATTTCACAAAGTCCTTCGTGTAAATCTGGCAGGTAAGATTTAACAGCATCTAAGATAACATCAACACGCCAAACAAAAATTCCAGCGTTCCATAGAAAATCACCGGACTCTAAAAACCTATGAGCAGTTTCAAGGTTCGGTTTTTCGGCAAAAGTAAGAACCTTAAAAATATTATTAGAAACTTCTTTTTCATCGAATTGAATATAACCATAACCGGTTTCTGGACGGTTTGGCTTAATACCAATAGTAACTAAACCTTTAGAATCATAAGCAAACGCTGCTGCATTCTTAATACAATTTCTAAATTCATCATCGTCTTTGATTAAATGATCAGATGGAAAAGTAACAATAACGGCTTCTTTATTTTTTGCCTTAATAATTACAGATGCCAGCCCAATGCAGGCGGCAGTATTTTTTCCAAATGGTTCATCAATGATATTTTCCAAAGGTAAATCGGGCAGCTGCATTATTACTCTTGGTTTTTGCACTCTGCTTGTGATAACAAAAATATTTTTCGATTCTACTAAACCATCTAAACGCTTAACAGTATCTTGAATCATAGTGTTCTCGCCAAAAATGCGTATCAACTGTTTTGGTTTGCGTTCTTTGCTTCTAGGCCAAAAACGTGAACCAATCCCGCCAGCCATAATAACTGCAAATATTTCCATTGGTTGTTCCTTACTTTTTAGGTGATATAGATTTTCCAAATCCTTCTGCTTTAGTTAAGTAATTAGTAATATCAACTTCTTTACCCCTTACAACTGCAACAATAACAATTAAACAAGCTCTAAGAGATTCTATTACGTTAATGCTTGGTGCAATCTTTTTTTGATTAATCAAATCCAAACCCCTTGCTAAAATTGAGTGCATATTAGATAAAACTTCAAAGCCGATTTTCTGAGATAGTTCCGAGTTTTCCTTCATAATTTTAATGAAAGAATGTATTTCGCCATCAGTATAATCAAATTTTAATATGCGGTTAAGAAAGGAATCTAAATCCTTAACAGGTCTCAATACTTTTTCCTCGAAATTCTCAAAATTAAAAGGCTGCTCTTTTTCCAACTCCTGCAAAATAATAGCTTCTTTAATATCATCCGCAGAAGACCTTTTAGGAAGTTCTATAGAATAATCGAACGTTGCCGATGTTCCTTTGATTGGAATTAGAGTAAGATCAACTTTAATTGGAGTTTCAACTTTGCCTACAAACAAAGCTTTAGCAGATTGAGGTGTAAGAACATCGAGCACGTTGCTTAAGTCTTTTACCAATCCATAGCTCTGCTCTTTAAATCTTTCACTAAGTTTTAGAAAGTCTACTTTACCGCTTTCGATGTAAGTTAAAATTTCACTTAGCCTTATTCCAAGTTTTGAAAGTTCTGTAATTTTTTTAAAGTTTTTTAATTCATCCAAAAGATTTTCTGAAGCTGCCAAACGCTCTTTAATGATTGCAACTGTTTCAATCTTTTCGGAACTGAGTCGTAAATTGTTTGCAGCAGAAACAAGACTCTGAATTATGTACTGTTTGGTTAGGTCCAAATGCGGTATTGTTCTTATTAGAAATTGATAAAACTCACAGATGAAATGTATGAATTTTGCTCATTAATTATAAGCGCTTTTAATCAAACAAATTTGTTCTTGCTTAATCGGGAAATGTATATGTAGAAAATGGATTTTGAAGTATTAAGCCGCTCTTGCTTATTAAGAGTTATACAATATTGACTTCTGGAACTAAATTAATACCAAATTTTTTCTTAACAGCAGATTGTACTTTTCCGGCATACTCAATAATTTCTAAACCAGAAGCGCCGCCGTGGTTTACAATAACTAACGCTTGTTTATCGTAACAGCTAACATTTCCAATTCGTTTACCTTTGAAGCCGCATTCTTCAATTAGCCAACCGGCAGCAATTTTGAAATTACCTTTAGCAGCAAAATAAACAATGCCATCAAATTGCTTCTTAAGTTCTTCTAAGTTATCTGCTTCGATTTCCGGGTTTTTGAAAAAGCTTCCGGCATTACCATACGCTTTGTGATCCGGTAATTTTTCTTGTCGTATTTGTTTTATAAATCCAGCTACATCTCGAATTGATATCTGCTCAACATCTGTGTTTCCAAACTTTTCATTTAATGCCCTGTAATTAAGCTGATACTTCTTCTGTTTGGATAATCTGATTCTAACTTTAGTAATAAGGAAAGCACCTTTTAATTTAGTTTTGAAAATGCTGGTACGGTAGCCGAATTCACATTCTTTGTTGTTAAAAGTGAGCAGCTTCCGAGAATCAAGATCAAATCCCTCAACATTAATTAAAACATCTTTAATTTCTACTCCGTATGCTCCTATATTCTGAATTGGAGATGCTCCAACAGTCCCAGGAATCAAAGCTAAATTTTCTATACCGTAAAAATCGTTTTCAACACAAAAAGACACAACGTCATTCCAGTTTTCACCGGCAGCACATTCTAAATCTACTGTGTTTTCAGTTTCTGAAATATTCTTTATTCCTTTAGTAGACATTCGAGCAACTAATCCTTGAAAATCGTTTAATAATAATATGTTGCTGCCACCTCCTAAAATTAATACTGGCTGTAAAGAATTGATTTGATTTATAAATGTTTCTATATCGTTTTCAGAGATAAGCTCAACAAAGCGTGCTGCGTTAACATCAACGTTAAAAGTGTTGTAATGTTTTAGCGAGTAATTATTTAAGATTTGTAAAGAAGCGCTCATTTTATTTTCTTCTCCAATCAATAATTTCAATTTTAGTTCCATCAGAGCTAAGAATGCTTGCTCCTAATTTATCTGTTCTCAAAACATTAACACGAAGATTACTCAATCTATCTAAAACAATTTTAGAAGGATGTCTAAATTTGTTCATTATACCTGCGCTAATAAGAGCATAGCTTGGCTTTACTGTGTTCAAAAACTCCCAAGAAGAACTGGATTTACTTCCGTGATGCGCAATTTTGAGAACATCTGCATTCAAAAATTTTCCATATCTATTTACAAAGTCTTTCTCAACTTCAACTCCAACATCTCCAGTAAAGAGGATTGAGCTTTTACCATAAACAAGTTTAATTACCCCGCTTCTATCATTTGAAGAATTATAAAGTTTACTGTTAGTTGTTAAGAAAAATAGTTTAGTATTCCCAACATTTAAAGATTCGTCAGCATAATATTTAATGGGAATTAAGTTTCGTTTAAGAATTCTTTCAAAATCCACATCATTCTGTTTTAGCGTATCGGGCAAAGGCTTATACAATACTCCAATTTTATTCTTCTTAATCAGTTCCAAAATTCCCATATAGTGGTCGGAATCAATATGCGAAATAAAAGCATAATCAATTTTATCTACGCCAAGTTTTTCGAGCAAAGGGATTATAACCCGCCTGCCGTTATCAAAATGCTTAGTTGCCTCTCCGGCATCTATTAAAGCTGTTTTACCATTGGGAAATGCAATTAGAAATGAATCACCTTGACCAACATCTATGCTTATAACAGTTAACTTATTTTTTGCTAGCAGCTCTTCATTATCAAATCTTATAGCAATAGAGAATATGGAAATAACCAATATCAAAAAAGCTAATTTAGCTTTGTAGTTTTGGAAGTACTTCCAAAGTCCGAATAGTATTCCAAAAGTTATATAAAACAGAATGCTGTCATATAATGTAAACTGTCTTATGTTGATAATAGAATACTCCGGATTGCCAAAAAACTTTACTGTATAAAAAAGCAGGTAAGTCAAAAATTCATTACAAGATGAATAGATTTCGGCTGCCCAAATAGAAACCGGTGATAAGATTATAGAGACAATTCCTAAGCCAACAATTACGCCGGAAAGTGGAATGACAATAAAATTTGCTGCCAACGAAGTAACTGAAATTTTTCCAAAATAAACTAGAGTAAACGGAAGAGTTCCAATTTGAGCAATGAGAGTAGAACCGAGAAACATCAAGAAATATTTTAAGAATTGATTCGTAATGTTAAGCCCATCAACATAATTCTTAATTATTGGGAAAAGCATAATTAGAGCTAAGATTGCAGAAAATGAAAGTTGAAAGCTAGGATTAAACAATTCTAATGGATTTAGGAGCAATATAATTAAGGCAGCAAAAGATAGAGTATTATAACCGTTAGTATCTCTTCCAAGAAAAGGTGTAGCTAGTATTATGCTCGCCATTACTGTAGAGCGGAATACAGGCGCTTCTGAACCGGTAATTATCATATAAGCAAATAAGCATACTATGGTTAAGCCTGCACGCCAATAAAGGTTAAATCTGTTAAAAAGAAAAAGAAATATTAAAACGATGTATCCAACATGCAGTCCAGATACAGATAAAACATGAACTACTCCAGCATTCATAAAATCAACATTCGTGTAATAATCTATTCCACTTCTATCGGCTAATATTAATCCTCTTAGTAAACCACGCGTAGTCTCATTGTGAAGAAGTGTAATTTTATTATCCAGCATCTTTCTTATTTCAAAGACACTATTGTTAAACCAGGAATAGGATTTGTCAATCACTTCAATATTACTTGCTTTGTAAGCTGTAGCTAACATCGAAATACCACGGTCGGATAAATATTTTTCATAATCGAACTCAAAAGGATTTCTCGAATTTTTTGCTCGGCTTACAATACCAGTAAGCATTATATAGTTACCAACTTTCAGATTTGATAGAACGCTGTTAACTTGAGTCTGTGTATCATAAATATTGCACATTATCTTTGAAGTGAAACGAAATGTCTTGTTGTTAAATCTCAATGAATCAACTTCTAAATAGAAAGTAAGTCTTTTTTCTCTAATCAATTCAATTTCGCTTATCGTTCCATATATGTTTGCATTCTTAATTTTAGGTAACTCGAAAGGATATTGAGAGATTGAAAAAGATGCATTGGAATACATCAATGCGCCAAAAAGAGCTATAGGTAAGGCAACGGCAATGTTTATAATTTTGTTTAACCAGAAGCTCTTGAATAGATGTACTATCGCAAAGACAAAAATTGAAAAGAGTAATGAAGCAAATAAAAAATCGTAGCTGATTGAAAGGTAAGACTGTAAAATAATTCCAGCTATAAAGACTAATGTAAACTTTATAAGCGGGTATCCATTCACTAATAAAGCTCCATAACAGCTTTCTTAATATCTACAAGCGATTTAATCTTTTGAAAAAGAAATTTTGCATTTTTGCCGGCAGAAAGTGCAAATGCCGGATTCATAGTATGCATCTTAATAGACAAATCTTCGTAATTACCATGATCTGAACAGACAAAAAGTGTAACAGACTTTGGAATATTTAATATAACCGAGTAAAGAAACTCATCTAGTACTCGAGAAAAATATTCCAGCATATCAATATTGCGTCCATGACCAAGATGATCGGTGTGAAATATTTCAAATAATGTAAAATGATTTTCTTCTGCAATTCTTAATAAACGTTTGGCAGCTGTAAGCGGTTGAATGATTGGTAGTTTATAATCAAGACGATTAACAAGCCTCTCGTTATCAATTTCGGCGCTGAGAGCATTTCCTTTGTGCAAATCCGCAATTCTATTCAGCCTAACTCCGCTTAATAAACAGCTTAGAGTAGTAACGCTTAATCTTGTTCTGCCAGAGTTTACATAATCGAAAAAGACTTGCGGGTAAGCGTTCACGAAAGCAGTTTTCTTTTTCCTTCTTAAAAATTCTCTGAAAATATTCTTTTCTTTTATTGCCGGAACTAATGTAGAATAGGGATAAGGCCCAAAATGCTTTCCAATTAGTTTTGGTGCGTTAATGCCGCAGAATATTGAAGTCTGCCCGGTACCGCTTTGTGGAATTCCTTCAACACCAAGCAGTGGATCTACAGGAAATACAAAAGTGTTTTTGCTTTCTAAGTATTGCTCTCCTAAATGAGGTATAGCGCCAAAAACACCTGTAAATGTTTTAAAATTATATCTAAAGAAAGGATTATTAATTTTGTCAGCTTTGCCGATTCCAACACCATCTATAAATATCATCAATGTCGAGTTCAAGTTTTTCTCACTTCTGTTTGGATTCGACAATTACGGTTACAGGACCATCGTTTATTATAGTTACTTGCATCATAGTTGCAAACAAACCAGTCTTAACTTTAGCATCACCTAAATTCTTTTTTGTTTGCGCAACAAAACTTTCATATAACGGAATTGCAGTCTCCGGTCTTGCTGCTTCTATAAAACTTGGTCTATTTCCCTTTTGCGTTTCACCATATAAAGTAAATTGAGAAATAATTAAAACTTCACCATCAATTTCTCTTAACGATAAATTCATCTTTCCCCTTTCATCATCAAAGATTCTAAGGTTAGAGCATTTATCGGCTAAAAATATTGCATCATCAAAATCATCATCCACTTTAACACCGAGCAGAATAACCAATCCTTTATCTATTGAAGCGGAATAATTCTCTGATGGAATTTTTACGTTTCCAGATGAAACTCTTTGTACTACAGCTTTCATAGTTTTTCACCTACAACAACTCTGTTAATATTCAATAAATCTTTAAAAGAAGAAATGTTTACAAATTCATTATCATTTAGAAAACCGATAACAATGGTACACTGGTCTTTACCAACTTCAAAATAAAGTCTTCCGTTGTTCTTTAGCCAATTTTTAGCTTGGGCGGTAATATAAGAATAAAACTTAAAGCCGTCTTCCATATCGGTTACAGCTTGTTTTGGCTCGTGTTCGGTAATTTCTTTCTGCAGTGAATTATATTCTTGCAGCGAAATATAAGGTGGATTAGAAACAATAATATCAAAGCAGTTATAATCAAAATTGGTTGCAAACAAATCAGAAGTAAGCAATTCTATTCTGCCATTTACTTTGTGTAATTCAGCATTTTGTTTTGCAACAACAATTGCATCGTTTGAAGAATCAATTGCTGTAAATTCGGCATCAGCTAAATGCTTTGCTAATACAATGGGAATAATTCCAGTGCCGGTTCCTATATCTAGTATTTTGATTTTCCCTTTAGATTTATTCTGCTCAATAATCAGTTCTACTAAAGTTTCTGTTTCCTGCCGTGGAATTAGCACAGAGCAATTTGTAAAGAATGTTAAACCATAGAACTCGGTTTTGCCAAGTATGTATTGAAGCGGCTCGTTTTTACCCCTTCTCGAAATCCATTCTCTTAGTTTACCTACTTCATCGTCTTTAAGCGGGCGCTCAAATGTTAAGTATAAATCCAATCTCTTACAGTTGAGAATATCGGCAAGCATTAATTCAACATTTAAACGCGATGATTCAATTCCCTTTTTTTCAAGATATTCTGTGGATAGTTTTAATGCTTCAAGAATTGTTAGCATGATTAGGGTGTGTTAAAATGAAGAAGGGATGTTCAATCATCCCTTCTAAAAAATACTATTTGAAAGTAGTCAAAATATAATCTGCAACAGCTTCTGCTTCTTTAGGCTTTAAACCTTGATTAGGCATAGGCGGATATTCTGGATTTATCTTTACAGGATTAAGAATATATTTAACCAACTCTTCTTTCTTTCCCTCATACTTTGGTAATGTTTCGTTGTAAGGAGGACCAACTAATTTTTTGTCGAATGCGTGGCATGCAATACATCGTCCATTATAAATATCAACACCGCTAACAGCAACAACGCCAATACCTAAATCTGCTTTAAGATTTGTTTCGTACTCAATATAATTAGCAGAAAGTATTTCGAACTGCTTCTTTGTAGAAGTATCAAATGCATACTGATCTTTTATTATGAGCAAGGAGAAAACTACTACATACAGAAACAAGACTGCGAGACTAAATCTCAAATGATTTTCTTTCATCATCAGGTAAATTAAACTGCTTATAAACAACAGCACTAATATTGCAGAAGCTGCATAAGCAAAAACCATGACCGAAAGAGCAAGTTTTGTTTTAACTACTGTTCCAACAGCTATCATAAGAGGAAAAGCAATTGTTAAGATTAAAGAATTTGATAAAGAGAATTTCTTAATATACTCGAAATACTCTCCTTCACCTTTAATATCTGAATTAGGTCTAAAATATTTATAAAGAACAATAATTGTGGTAAGAGCTAGAGAACCAGCAAAGAACTGCAAGAAATTAACTAAAGTAGAAAGAGAAAAAACTATTGATATTACATTTGTATCGGCAGACCATCGCTCAGAATCTATTGCTAATTGTACTGCACCTACGTAAAAATAAACAGCAAAGATTGTTAAGTATAAAGCAAAAGTACCTGCTTTTTTGTTCATCGAATTTGTATTTGCAGAGTACCTGCTAATCTCTTCTCTTTCATAATCTGAAGAGCCAACTCCTTTTTCATCCGCCGCTTTAAATATATCCTTAAAGTGATAAGAATACTTGAAAGTGAAAATCATTACTATGGCAGCCAATAAAAACAAAGCCGAAAGAAAAAGGAAGTTAGTTACATTAACATTTGATAAGTGCAAAAGCTGAGCATAACCAAATGCAGAACTAACAAGCGGAATAATGCCAAGTGCAATTGCAACGCTTTTGTTGAAGGTAACTAAATCCACAAGTTCTTTGGAAAATCTGTAGGCAGCCGGATTATTAGTTTTTTCTGCTCTATGCTTAAAGAACAAAGAAAATATTAAAGAACCTGTAAGAACGCTCAAATATGGAACCAAGAGCATATTTGAAAGAACTAATAAATATTTTATCAGCACCATTTGATGTGCAGACTGAGGTAAAACGAGTTTGTCTAATAGATCCATATAGTTACCAATTAAAATTGGATGAGTATTAATTTATCTAAAGAAATAAGCAAAACAACAAGCAAAACAAAAATGTTTATTCTTATAAAGGCTTTTCTGAGAATCACTTTTTCAATATAGGTTGTAAGAATTCCCCTTGATTCAAAAATTAGCCATAAAGCTAAAAGAAAGAGCAGCACTGGAGTAAAAGGCTGGGAAGAAATATTTGTTAGAGGAATTAGTATGCTGCTAAAAGCCAGAGCAACTATCCAAACAAAAGTTATTCTGCTAACTTGAAGCGAAGAAAACAATTTTGTTAAAGTTGGAAAGCCGGCTTGCTCATAATCTTTACTATGCAGCAAAAGAAGAAGCCAAAAGTGTGGAACTTGCCAGATAAAAAAGAACAACGCTACAATAAGAATTTTTGTGTCAAGAGGATTTCCGCCTGCGGCTGTCCAACCAATTATTGGAGGAATTGAGCCGATTAAAGCGCCTGGAATAATTGCTAAAGCAAACTTTCGTTTAAGCGGCGTGTAAAAAGCGTTATACCAAAAAACAGCTAACCAGCCCAGCATTAAAGACTCTAGATTAGAGCTGTAATAAAGTACAAGTGAACCTGCAAGGACAATATTAATACCGAGTAATAACGCAAATAAAGAATCTATTCTTCCGGATGGTAAAGGTCTATTCTTTGTTCTCTCCATTACTGCATCAAATTTCTGCTCTTGAAAATGATTAATACAAGAAGAACCCGAAGCAATTAAGAATATTCCTATAGTTGGAAGAATTATACCTAAATCTATTCTGCCAGAAAACATAATGTAGCCTAACGAAGTTGTTAGAGAAACAAAGAAAGTTATTCTAACTTTTCCAAGTTCTAAAAGAAGAGACCAATATTTTCTAGCATATTCTATCATTGGTTAATTTGTTGTTTTCACACTTACGCTGTCAATCGGTTGTTTGTTATACCAATTATCAAACTCCTGCTTTGTTAGCACTTTAACTGCGGTATACATCATCGAGTGCTTTAACCCGCAGTATTCTGCACATGCTACATCATAGCTTCCAAGTTCTTCGGGCTTGAAATAAAGGTTTGTAACCTTGTTATTAATAATATCTTCTTTTATTCTAAATGCCGGGATAAAAAAGGCATGATTAACATCAACAGAAGTCATCTCAAGATGAATTGGTGTTTTTACGGGAACGAAAAGTGTATCTGTTTGTATTCCATTTTCATACTTAAAGCTAAACTTCCACATCATAGCTTCAACCTTAACTTTGAATGCATTAGCCGGTATATCTCTTAAATCTCTAAAGCCGGTGTAACCAAAGTAGAACATAGAAAGAACTAAAACAGTAGGAACAGCAATCCAAATAAGTTCCAGCCAAAAGTTACCGTGTATATCAACAGGCTGATGCCCCCTTTTTCTATGATATTTGAAAACGAAGTAAATCATTGCAGCAGTAATTCCGAGCAGTAGAATTACTGAGATTCCAACTATATAGAGCATTACAAAATCAACAGTTTCTACATGCGTGGTTGGAGCTGGTGACATTTTTAAACCTCAACGATAAATAATATCAAACGATGTTAAAATGAAAATGACTAACAAGGTAAACAAACTTAAGATCAAGAATACTTTGAAAATCTTCTCTTCATATTTGATGTGCATAAAAATATTAATTACTAAAACAGATTTAATTGCAGCAATACCAAGTGCAACTAGCATAGTATAGCTGCCAAGATTAATGCCTGCAACAGTAACTGTTATCGATGTAAATGCAAGCAGCCCTAACCAAACAAAAATGTAAGTTGAGTAACCGGGATGTTTTTTAGCGTGATTTTCCATAATTATCCTCTACTGTATTAAATAGAAAAGCGGGAATAAAAAAATCCAGATCAAATCTACCAAGTGCCAGTATAAACCCGAGTTTTCCAGCTTAACATGATTGTCTTGTGTAATTTTCTTTTTCATCAACTGAATCAGTATAAAACTTAAAACTATAACCCCAATTACAACGTGCAGAGCGTGAAGACCTGTCATTACGTAATAAAGACCAAAAAACAATATTTGCCCGTTTGGAAGTTCCAGCATCGCATTAGAACCGGGGTAAAGTCCATGCGAAATCTTTGCACTCCATTCAAAATATTTATTCACCATAAACATAACAGCAAAAATCAGCGTTAGATTAATCATCAACACGGAAAGGAATCTATTTCCCTTTTGAATAGCAGCAATTGCAAGAGCAACAGTTAAAGAACTTGTAAGCAAAATAATAGTATTAAGAGTTCCAATTCCGGTATCTAATTCCATTGCAGCTACGCGGAAATGATCTGCATGCTGAATTCTGTAAAAGGCATAAACAAGGAACATTCCGCCAAAAAGAAGTACTTCAGTAAAAAGGAAAAGCCACATTCCCATCTTCGCGCCAACATCGTCTCGATGAACGTGCGCTGCAGTTGCTTCATAGTTACTACTCATTCTTCATCTCCTTAAGTTGACTGAAATCATACGGTTCATGCGTAACAGTTGGAATTTCTTTAAAGTTTTCGAGCGGCGGCGGTGAAGGAATATGCCATTCAAGAGTAACTCCGCCCCAAGGATTTGAAGTTGCTTTCTTTCCTTTAAAAAGCGCATGAATCAAATAACCAATTATGAAAAATATTGTTCCGGCTAAAATCCAAGAACCTACTGTTGAAATAAACTGCAAAGGTTCAAACTGAGGAAGGTAATCATAATATCTTCTTGGCATTCCCATATAACCCAAAATAAATTTTGGGAAGTAGAGCATATTGAATCCAATAAAAAATAGTGCAACAGCAATACGGGCTAATCTATCGTTATACATTTTGCCGAACATTTTAGGGAACCAATAATGAAGCGCCGCAAAGAAAATTGTTCCGGTTCCCCCAAACATTACGTAATGAAAATGTGCCACAACAAAATAGGTATCATGCAAATGAATATCTGTTGCAAGTGAACCAAGCACGAGTCCTGTTAATCCGCCAATAGAGAATAAGAAAATGAAATTCATCACCCAAAGAAATGGCGGTTTTGGGTCTATAGAGCCTTTATACATAGTTGCAACCCAGTTAAATACTTTAACACCGCTTGGTAGTGCAACAATAAATGTAAGTAGAGAGAATATCCATCTAGCTGTATCGCTCATTCCGCTTGTAAACATATGATGAGCCCAAACTAAATAACCAACAAAAGCGATGGCTAAGCTGGAAATCGCAATAGCTTTATATCCAAAAATTGTTCTTCTAACAAAAGTTGGAATAATTTCCGAAACTACACCCATTGCCGGGAGAATCATTATATAAACTGCGGGGTGCGAATAAATCCAAAACATATGTTGAAACAGAATTGGATCGCCTCCGAGCGCCGGGTCGAAAATTCCTACCCCGAAAGCTCTTTCTACTATAACTAAAAGAATTGTTATACCAATTACTGGTGTAGCAATTATCTGAATCCATGCAGTAGCATAAGTTGCCCAGATAAAAAGAGGCATTTTAAAAAATGTCATTCCAGGTGCGCGTAAACGGTGAACTGTAGTTACAAAATTTATACCGGTTAGAATTGAAGAAAAACCTAAAACAAAAGCAGCAAAAATTGCTAAAGAAACATTTGTTGTACTGCGAACACTGTAAGGTATATAGAATGTCCAGCCTGTATCAATTGGTCCGCCGGGCAAAAATAAACTTAGAAGAACAAGAAATGCACCCGCTAAGTAAACGTAGAAAGAAAGCAGGTTAAGTCTCGGAAAAGCCACATCTCGAGCGCCTAATTGTATTGGCAGAAAAAAATTACCAAAGATTGCAGGTAAGCCGGGAATAATAAACAAGAAAATCATTATTACGCCGTGAAGCGTAAAAAGAGCGTTATAAGTTTGAGCATCCATTAGCTGTCTGCCTGGAGCAATTAATTCTAAACGCATTAACAGACCAATTATAACACCAGCTGCAAAAAAAGTTAGAATCGCATAAAGATACATCAAACCAATGCGTTTATGATCTACAGTTAGCAGCCAGGAAAGAATACCTGTATGCTTATTAGTACTTTGATTGTAAAAATTTTCGGCTACAGTATCTTTTACGTTAGCCATCTATTTTAACTCCTTCATTCTTAATTGATTTTCTTTTTCTCAATATTAAAATACCAAAGAAAGCGCCTACACCAAGCAGCATAACACTTCCAATAATTCTTGTAATATTTAGCGTGTACTGTCTTCCCTTTGGATCGTAACTGAAACAAAACTGTAGTACTTTAGAAATTGTTGGATTTGATTTACCAGCTTTAGCCTCGAGCAAAGCCATCTTTACATCAAATGGATTATAATCTTTGCCGAATAAGTATCGGGAAATTTTTCCATCCGGTGCAATTGTTAATACTGTTCCTCCATGTACAAATTCATTTTCGGAAGGGACAAAATAAAAGCCAACAGCATCTGTAAATTTTTTGATTGAAACTGAATCACCTGAAAGAAACTGCCAACTATCCGGAGAAAAATTTCTTTTAATGGCTTTGAGATAATTCACTTTCCATTTAGCTGCAACTGCCGGCGTTTCGTGATGATCAAAACTGAGGCTAATTACTTGGAAATCCGTTCCAGGTTCGAGCTGAAGTTTATCAACTGTCCATGCAAGTTCTGTTTGCAGCGGTGCGCATATTCCAGGGCATTCAAAATAAACAAGTGCCAAAAGCGTTGGCTTAGTTATTAAGTCCTTCAACTTTAGAGCTTTACCTTCGCTTGTAGTAAACTGAAGTTCCATTGGAAGGTAAGAACCAATTTTTTCATCTACACCGGCTTCTATCTGGTTTTGAGCAGATAAATGAGAAGCGAGCGCAAGAAAAAGTATTAAAACTATCTTTCTAATTTTCATCATCTATTTACATTGTTACTATTTTCAAATAATTGTAAATCTCGGTTAGCTCTTCTTTTGAGTAGCGGCTGACAACAGGCTTAAAACCATAATTAATAGGATTTTCAGCAACAAGCGAAGCAAAACCATCGGCAGTTGAATTTTCCATCTTTAGAAATGAGCTTAAAACCTTATTCACATTTTTTGCAGAGGACTTGATTAATTCTGCACCTGCATTTTCTTTAGAAACTGCTAATAACTGTTTTGCCGCATTAACTTTATTTATAATTAATTGATTTTCTTCAATTAATTTATTTTCTGACGCAGAAACCGGAATTGTAGATGGAACAACTGTTCCTTTTGATAACTGATATGTCTGGTCTAACGAAGCAAGTTCTTCATCTTTGATTTCTGGATATTGCGCAAATGTTCTTGTATATAAAATTATTGCCATTTTGTCTTCTGCAGGCAAATATTCATATGCTGCCATTCCGTTTTGAATTATACCTTCTTGTAAAGTCTTGTATAACATATCAATTGTTCTTCCATTTGTCCAGCCATCAACTGTTTGCAAATTTCTTGGTTTTGGATTTAACATAGCACCGGCAGTTCCATCGCCCATTCCAGTATCGCCATGGCAAGATTTGCAATTGCTGTCGTATAATCCTTTTCCCTTATCAATAAATTCTTTAGTTGGATTTTTAACAACAGACAAATCCACCGCCGGAGAGATTCCTCCAAGCTTCAGTGGAACTTCTTTTTTAACATTTGCAGAATCGGGCGCACTTACCGGTTGTTCATTTAGCGAAATTAAACTAAGATTTTTTACGTAGTAAACTCCAAGTCCAATTAAGATTACAACTATCAATGGGAAAAACCAGCCGAATAATCTTATCGGGTTTTTCAGCAAATCTCTGAAATCGATTTCCTCTTCTAATTTCTTTTTTGTATTCATAATTTTTTCTGTTATAGTCTAAAATCAATACCACGTTTTAGTTTTGGGTCTCCAATAGCAACAAGGTTTTCTTTTTTAGATTTGTTAATGAATAATAGAATCATTAAACCAACGGTTAATAAAGGAAAACCTAACTCATACCAGCTTAAAGCAACGCCGCTTTTGCTGTAAGTTGGCATAACAAGAAAATATAAATCATAATAATGTGCAGCTAAAATCCATATGGAAAAGAATTTAAGTCTAGCCGGGTCCATCTTAGAAGGCTGGCTCAGCAAGCCAAAGTAAGGTACGAGGAAATGAACAATCATCAAACCGATTGTCCAAAATTTCCAGCTTCCTTCCCATCTTTGTAAGAACCAGAAAGTTTCTTCTGGAAGATTTGCATACCAAATAAGCATGTACTGACTAAAGGCAATGTAAGCCCAAAAATTTATAAAAGCGAAAAGTAAAGCGCCAAAACTATAATAATGATCTGTTGTTAAGCCTTTAACTAAATAACCATTTTCATTCAACATAACAGCCATATAAGTAACTACAGCCAAGGCTGCCAACACCGTGCCGGAGAAATAGTAAATTCCGAATATTGTAGAAAACCAATGCGGCTCCAAACTCATAAGCCAATCAATTCCGGTAAAGCTTATAGTTAAAGCAAAGAATGGAATAAAAACAGCCGAAAGTTTAACGTTACGTGTTGTTAGCGTTTGATCTTTTGTAGAATCTTGCTTTTTAGAATTTTTTGTAATTAAATATTGGAACAGCATCCAGACTGCTATAAACGCCGCTACTCTTATTACAAAGAAGTTTACATTTAGATATGGAGCTTTTGCGTTTAAAATCTTATCGGAGTTTACTGCTTCGGGATGTGTCCAGTGAAAAACCGAATGTACATTTAACAAAAGTGGAATTACAAAAAGTGGAACAAGAACTACAAATGAAGATACAATTTCAGTTATCCTTCTAAATGGCGTACTCCAAACTGCACCGGATAAATACTCTACTGCTACAAAGAATAATGCGCCAACAGAAATGCTTATAATAAATGTTAATCCTATTATATTGTTAAAAGCCATTCTTGCAGGACTAAGAAAATACCCAGCCAGCACAATTACTAAACCTAAGACAGAAAGCAGTAAACCAACAGATTTCAATTTAGAAGGCAATACTTTTTTCTGATATTCTACTTTAGAACCGGAAATCATTTTATATCAGACTCCTTAGCATTCTGCGATCTTTGCAATGCTCTTACATAATGAATTACTGCCCATCTTTCATCTTCTTCTAATTGAGTTGAATAAGAGGACATTACATTTTGACCATCCATAATTACGGCGTAAATTCTTCCATCTTTCCAGTTCCTAACTTTCTCGGAGTGTAAACTTGGCGGATTTGGATACTGTCCGCGTAAACGGCTTACACCTGTTCCTTGAAAATCGTGGCAGGGACTGCAGTAAGTATCATATTTTTTCTGACCAAGTGATAATACTTCTTTAGAAACCGGCAGAGGATTTATTAATTTTTCTGCGGCTAAATCGGGTTCCCCTTTATACTTGTAAGGCAAATAACCTCTTGCAATTGTTCCATCAACTGGCTGTCGCATTCCAAAACCATCTGCAAATACAAGGCTCTTCTGCTGCGGATTTTGTTTTTCTTGTTCCATCATCCAATTAAAAGGAACAATATTCATAAGTTTGTTCAAAGAAAAGTAAGCTGCGCCGCTTGTAATAAGTGCAGCTACAACTAAAAATCCTATAAACTTTGGCTCAAAAATTTTGTTCTTGTAGTTAATTTCTTCTTCATCCCAATAAACAGCTTCAACTTCCGAAGCATAAATTTTTTCGAAAAATGACTTTACAGAGCTTTCATCAAATTTTGGATCCTCTGAATGAATAAACAATCCAAATTTATCCGATGAAACTTTTTTCATGTATTCTGTTCCATTAAGCGGATGTGAATTATTGGGAAGTTTAAAGAACACAAACAACATAGCCAGAACTGTTCCAACAGAAGCAGTTAAAACTGTAACTTCAAAAATTACTGGAACAAAAGCAGGGAAAGAGAAAAAAGGCTTTCCGCCTACTATGATTGGATATTCAACAGATGAAACCCACCACAAACTGATAACGGTTCCTAATAAAGCAGATAATCCAAGTACAAGCGCTACATAACCAAGTTTTGAAGGTTCTAATTTCATAGCTTGGTTCATGCCGTGCAGCGGATATGGCGTGTGAACATCATATTTTGTAAAGCCCTCTTCAGAGGCTTTCTCTGCAGCGTGTTTAATTTCATCGGGCGAATTAAAAATACCCGTGTAACCGTATAGAATTTTTTCTTTCATCATTTGTGCGCCTTATGCGAAGGTTGAGCGCCTTCTACCACAGCTTTTACTTCAGCTATAGAGACAACTGGCAATCCTTTTGTAAATAATAAAATCCAAGTAAAGAAGAAACCAAAGCTTCCAAGAAGAATCATTCCATCAACCAATGTTGGTGTATAATAAGCCCAGCTTGAGGGCAGATAATCTCTTGAAAGTGAAGTAACTATAATTACAAATCTTTCGAACCACATACCTATGTTCACAAAAACTGCAACAACAAACATTATCGGTATAGAACGGCGGACTTTCTTAAACCAAAATAACTGAGGCGTAATAACGTTGCAGGTAACCATTATCCAGTAAGCCCAAGCATAAGGACCGAGCGCACGGTTAAAGAATGCAAAAGATTCTGCCTGAACGCCGCTGTACCAAGCTATGAAAAATTCCATTGCATAAGCATAGCCAACCATCGAGCCGGTAAGCATCATTATCTTGTTCATCTTATCAAGTGTATCAAGTGTAATTATATGTTCATAGTTGAAAATTTTTCTTACAAAGATTAAAACATTCTGCACCATAGCGAAACCAGAGAAAACAGCGCCGGCTACAAAGTATGGTGGAAATATTGTTGTGTGCCAGCCAGGTATAATTGAAACGGCAAAATCGAAGCTTACTATTGTATGTACAGAAAGTACAAGCGGTGTTGCAAAGCCGGCTAGTATTAAATAAACCATTTCGTAATGCTGCCAGTGGCGGTTGGAAAATCTCCAGCCCAACGAGAATATTGAATAGATAACATATTTTACTTTACTTGTTGTTCTTTCGCGTAAAGTAGCGAAATCCGGTATTAAGCCTACGTACCAAAAAATCAGCGATACTGTGAAATATGTAGAAACTGCAAATACGTCCCATAGCAGCGGCGAGGTAAAATTAACCCATATCGAATGCTGGTTTGGATATGGAAACAAATAACCGGCAAGCCAAGGACGCCCAACGTGAAGTGCCGGAAATAACATAGCAGTCATAACTGCAAATATTGTCATTCCCTCTGCAAAGCGTGCAATTCCCGTGCGCCATTTTTGCCTGAACAAGAAAAGAATTGCTGAGATTAACGTTCCGGCGTGACCTATACCAACCCAAAATACAAAGTTTACTATATCGAAAGCCCAGCCAACCGGATTGTTATTTCCCCAAACTCCAATACCATAATAGAATGTTAAGGCAAAGCCAACTAACATTAAAGACATTAATCCTACTGTAATCGAAAGAGCTATATAAAATTTCTTATTAGGCTTTTCATCGAGCGGCTTGGAAAACAAATCATCAAGCTCTCTGAAACCCGGTTTCCCTTCTATTACAGAAAGTTCTTGCGTAAAATCTGATGAACTCAAATTACTTCCTCCGAATGAGTATTACGAAGTTTAGCTATGTATGTTACATTCGGCTTTACGTTTAATTCTTCCAAAACGTGATAAGCGAGATTGTGATTTCTAAATTTTGCTATTTCCGATTCTTTGTCATTTACATCGCCAAAAACTATTGCGTTTGCCGGACATGCCTGCTGACAAGCAGTAACGACATCAGTTCCTTTCAATTCTCTTCCATCTTTAATTGCATCGGAGCGGGCTTCCATTATTTTCTGAACGCAGAATGTACATTTTTCCATTACTCCGCGTGAGCGTACTGTAACTTCAGGATTATGAACAAGCGCTGTAAGATTATTTTCATAGTAGGCATCAGCAAAGTAATCTCGGAAATTAAAGAAGTTATAACGGCGTACTTTGTAGGGACAGTTATTTGAACAATATCTGGTTCCTACACATCTGTTGTAAGCCATTTGGTTTAATCCATCCGGGCTATGGTTAGTAGCATTAACCGGGCACACATTTTCGCAGGGTGCGTTATCGCAATGCTGGCAGAGCATAGGCTGATTGCTTGTAATTGGGTCTTCGGGCGAACCACTGTAGTAACGGTCAATTCTCATCCACTGCATTTCTCTACCGTTAGCCGTTTGCTCTTTACCTACAACCGGAATATTATTTTCAACATTACAAGAAGTTACGCATGCAGCACAGCTTGTACATTTGTTTAAGTCTATAGACATTGCCCATTTTGTGCCCGTGTATTCATGCTCGCGTGTAATGCTAATGTGTTTTTTTACTTCTTTAGATAAAAAGTTTGGCTCGTTTTTATACTTCTCTACTGTTCCTTCTTGAACAATTTTTCTAATTCTATGAAAGTCTTTTACAAAAGTATCATCCAATGAATGGTGCTCTTGGGTTGAAGCAAGCAGATGAGTTCCGTTTACTTTTTTTACAGAAACATTTTCATAAACAAACTTTCCAAGCGAAGAGAGAAAAACGTTTGCATCGAACCCTATATCTTTTCCCACATCGCCAACTACTTTTCTGCCATAACCAAGTTCAATATTTATAGTTGTATCTTGAACACCAGGCTGAACTAAAACGGGAATTGTAAGATGTTTACCGTTTACACTAATTTCAACAAGGTCATTCATCTCTAAATTTAACTGCTTGGCAAATGCCGGCGAGATTGATGCGTAGTTATCCCAAGTAACTTTTGAAACCGGATGCGGTGTTTCTTGCAGCCAGCCGTTATTAGCAAATTTTCCACCGCCAATAAAGTAGCTTTCTGTAAGATGAAGAGTATTTCCAGCTGCCTGGCTTGGTAATTTTAACCCAATAAACGAATCTTGAGAAAAACTCTTTGGTGTTGATGGTTCGCTGAATTCTACCACTCCATCATGCAATGAAGAGTACCAGAAAGTTTTTAGATCCGCGGGAGAATTTTTCTTTGAGTAAACAGTTGAGTTAAAATTATCTATCAAATACTTATGATATAATCCCTCATTATAATCTGATGAACTGCCGCTTATCCATGTTAATAAAACAGATTCTTTCTGTCTAGTTAAGAAAATTGGAGAAACAACCGGCTGCTGTAAACTGTAAACACCTGCTTTAACGTAAGCATCGCCCCAGCTTTCTAATGAATGATTGATTGGTAGACTGTAAGTACTTACTGCCGAAGTCTCATTTTCCGCTTCTGTTAATGTTACAACTGTTTTTACTTTTTTAAGCGCTTTAGCGTAGTCAAATGATTTTGCCAAATCAAAAACCGGATTGCAATCAAAATGAATAACAGTATCAACGCTTCCGGTATTTATAGCAGCAACTAATGCTTGCATTTCATCGTTTGTAGAGCTTGGCAGTATTGATTTTGAAACTTTATTGTAATCGTATAACGCAGTGTTCCCTAAAATTTCATTTAACAAGTTTACAGCAAGATGCACTTCTTTAGAAAGAGTATCGCCCGCATAAACAATGGATTTGCCTTTATTTGCAATCAAATCTTTAACTAAATGAGAAAACTTTTTACTCTGTCCACCGGCAAATTTTGTAAGTGAAGCTTGTTCCAAAAGATTTATAACTTCGGCGTTAAGCAGAATATTCGAACTTTGCAAAACCTCGCTGGCTAATCCCAGAACAAACTCTAACTGCGCGCTTGGAGATATTTTTATTCTGTAATCAGACATCATTCCAGTTGCGCTCATTCTCCCTTCGGCAGCGTAAAGACGGTTCACATCAAGTTTGTTTACCACTTCTCTTCGTGAAGCAAACTTTCTTGTATTTTCAACAAAGTTTCCTTCACTGCCTAAGAAGTCTGCATCAATAGCAAGAATTACATTTGCTTCTTCCCATTTAATCGAAGGATATTCGGTTGTTCCGTAAGTTTCAAGCCACGCTTCTCTGCGGGCATCGTCATTAAACAAGCTGTAAGAATAAACTTTTGCGTTTGTAAACTTTTCGGTAAAATCATCCAAAACCTTTTTTGTTGAAGGAGAAATCACAGTGCTGGTTAACAATGCAATTTGATTTCCGTTTGCACGGGAATAATTGAGCGCAGAAATAATAGCAGAATCTGCCGAATTCCAACTGATTACAACATTCCCTTTTTTAGGCTCGGTAATTCGTTCCGGATCATACAAATTAAGAATGCCTGCTTGTCCCTTTGCACATATCTTACCTTGGTTTGTTGTGTGTTCTGGGTTGCCATCAATTTTTATTGGTCTTCCTTCCCTTGTCTTTACAAGAATTCCGCATGCTTGCGAGCACGAATTACAAGTAGAAGCATAAAAGTTTGCTCTTCCGGGTAAAACTTCTTCCGGGCGCTTGTTGTAAGGAATTATTTCCCCTTTATCCCGGTAATCTGTGCATGCTGTTGCAGCAAAAGCAGCAGATGCAGTTAATGCAGCTAAAAATTTCCGCCTCGATAATCCGTTTAGCTGAGAAGGATTAAAATCATCGGTTACACCTTCTTTAAACTCGTTTGCTTTTGCTTCAAGCACAGCCGGATCGTCGTAATATTCTTTAAGACTTTTCCAAAAATTATGCTTGTTGTATTCGGAAGAACTCATGTTTATGCCTTGCTCGTTCTTTTAACTGCTTCTGGATGAATTTTTATTTCTACTTTTTTATTAGAAAGGTTAGAAATATTTTTAACAGTTTTTGTTGACCAGCGAGAAGAAACTGACAGCCCCAAAGCGCTTAAGCCGATCAATGTAAAAAAATTCTTTCTGCTTAGATTACTCATTTAATCTCCTATCTATGGCAGGCTGCACAATGTTCAGGTCCACTTTTAACTTCTTTAAGGTAAGGAAGATTTTCGTGAGGCTTACGATGGCAGTCTAAGCACGCGGTCATCGTAAAACCTTTTGCTTGATTTACTACTTCCATCTCTTTGATATCGCCGTGACAGCTTACGCAGTCAATTCCTTTGTTAACGTGTACACTATGGTTAAAGTATGCGTACTCCGGAACCTTGTGAATTCTTTTCCAAGGTATCGGTTTACCCTCTTCGTAATACTGAGTTAGTTTTATAATCTCTGGACGGTCTTTTCTGGCAAGCGAATGGCAATTCATACAAATGTTTACCGAAGGAATAATTGCGTTCCTTCCCTTTTCAACACCGATATGACAATACTGGCAGTCAATTGCCATCTGCCCGGCGTGTAATTTGTGAGAAAACTTAATTGGCTGTTCAGGTGCGTAACCAATTCCATCTCTTTCTGCGCGAGAGATATAAAATGTAAGTACAAACGAAACTATTATTACGAAAAGAGTTAAAGGCAGGCGAATTTTTAGAGCATAATCCAGTACCGTTCTCTTCATTTAAGACCTGTAAACGTGTATTTTATTCAGTAATTTGTTTTGGAAATGACTAATGCCCAACGTCATTCACTTAGTATAAGACAAGATATATATTTTTCAGAATTACAATTCCAAAATAATAAATGAATTTCAAAATCAAAAAAGTTTTTTCTTTGTTAGAACACCTTTATCTCTTTTAAATATTTTTATACAAAGATGCTTTGCAGGCGTTGTAGTTTAAAAGTAAAACTCCGGCGCTCTTTGCCGGTGCTTATTTTGCTTGTCCCCTGCCGCTACTTTGTTACTACCATCTTCTTTGTAATTGTATTTGTTGGCGTTGTTAAGCGGTAGAAATATATTCCACTGGATAATTGAGAATGAAGAATTGAGAATTATAAATGCAGGGTTGTTTGAATTTATCAACAAGCGTTGCAGCTTCTCTTCCTAAAACATCACATATTTGAGATTTAGACAAACTTATAACAATAAAAAAACAGAAGTGTCATTCAGCTAACGATTTAAAAACCGGGTCTTTCTTAATCTTTCCTAAACGCTAATAGCTGCCTGCTTTTTAGCATTCCTACAAATTTGCTTTAAGGTAATTGATATTATCAATCGTAGTTGGATCAAAGCCGCGCATAAGTGCGTAATAGTAAGTCAACCAATCGCCAAGATAAATCATATCCACCAAACGCATTTTGTAATTCTTTTCTTTACTCTGGATATTGATCACATCTGCGCCGGCTTTTTTAATTATTTGGTTAGTAATTTCAAAACGTTTCTTTACTTGCGGATGATACTCATTATCAAGAATGTTAATGATTTTGAAATTCATAGCAGGTTTGTAACCTTCCCAGCCAATAATTTCGTTGTGGTTTAACTCAGGATAGGAATTGGAAAAAGCGTGCTGTTTAGAATTTTCGTTAAGCTGCCCGCGCCATCTTGTACCAACAACGGAAGTGAAATCACTAACAGAATACAAAAGCGGAATAAACCCTAAAAGACTTTCTGCTAAGGTAAGTGCTTCGTTGCTTTCGGAAGAGTATTCTAAACCTTTCTTCTTCAATAGTGCAATTACTTCTTTTACAAATTCATTTTGTTCCGGAACGAACTTTAAAGAATTGAAGATGTTTACAAGCGAAAAGAAGTTTATCCACAAAGCAAAACGAGGCTGGAAACCTTTTTTTAAAATACCGACCGGAATTCTATTTTCTCTTGCAATAGTTTCAATCTTTCCGCCGGTTGTTACACAAATAATTTGGCATTTTCTTACAATCGCATCATTTAATGCCGAAATTGTTTCTTCCGTATTTCCAGAATAAGAAGAAGCAATAACAAGTGTTTCTTCGTTAGCGAACAACGGCAATTCATAATTTCTGTTAACTTGGTAAGGAAATTTCAGTTCGGTTCTAAAATAGCTTTGTAGTAGTTCTCCGCCTATAGCAGAGCCGCCTAAACCCGTTACTATTATGTTTTTAATTTTCTCTATATCGATTGAAGATAAATCGAATTTAATATTCCATCCATACTCTACTTGCGTGTAAGAATCTTTTAATACACCGAATTGATTATCCGGATCAAGTTTTGTGATAAGTTCTTTAACAATCATTTGTCTCTCAATAAAGGTTTTTAATTTGGTCTTGTACTTTTTTGTTATAGAAAGCATGAAGCTCGGCATTAATTTCTGTTTCGGTTTTTAGGGATAAGCATTTCTCTCCTAATTCTTTTGTTTCCGAATAAGAAATGCTGCGAATTACTTTTTTGATATGAGGAAGCACGGAAACAGAAACACTCAAAGATTCTAATCCTAATCCAACCAACAAAGGAACAGCAAAAGGATCAGCGCCCATTTCGCCGCACAAACTAACCGGCTTACCGGCTTTTTTGCCTTCTGTAATAATTTGGTATATAAATCTAACAACTGCCGGATGAAACTCTTGATATAATTTTGATACAATTTCATTACCGCGGTCAACAGCAAGTGTGTACTGTATCAAATCATTTGTACCTATACTCAAAAAGTCCGATTCATCTGCAAACTCTTTAGCCATAGCAGCAGCAGATGGAATCTCAATCATCAAACCAATTTGAATATGTTTATCGTAGTGCTTCCCTTCTTTATGGAGTTCCTTTTTACACTCATCAATAAGCTTGTGGCACTCACGCACTTCTTCAAGCGAAGTTATCATTGGTATCATCATTCTAACATTTTTGTTATAGCTTGAGCGTAATATAGCCCGTATCTGGGTCTTGAATAATTCTGTGCTGTCTAAAAGAATTCTTACGCCGCGCCAGCCCAAGAAAGGATTTGGCTCCTTTAAATCTACCGGAAGTACTTTATCGCCGCCTATATCAAATGTTCTGATAGTTACGTAATCGGGGTATATTTTATCAGCTAATTCCTTATAAGCCATAAATTGCTCTTCTTCATCCGGAAAGGCTTCGGAGTTCTGGAAAAGCTGCTCCGTTCTTACTAAACCAATTCCTTTAACAGAATTATGAATTATGTATTCCAGTTCGTCGGTAAGATCGAGATTAGCTTCAAGACATATTATTCTTCCATCAAGTGTAACTGCCGGAAGTTCTTTAAGTTTATTTAGTTCTTCATCATAATTATGCAGCTTATCAATTTTCTTTTGATAATCTTTTAAGTGCTTTTCATCCGGATTAATAACTACTATTCCTTTATAACCGTCAACAATAAGAATATCATTTTCGCAAATATTACTCATAGCATCGTGTACCCCAACAACTGCCGGTACATCTAAAGACCTGGCAAGTATAGCAGCATGAGAAGTGAGTCCGCCAAAATCTGTAACGTACCCTTTTACATTAGCACGAGAGAACAAAACAGTATCTGAAGGGGAAAGATTAGTAGTAACAACAATAACATCGTTAACAATTTTAGAGTGCCACTTTTTCTTTTTAAGATTTCTGATTATTCTGCTTTTTATATCTTCAATATCGTGCGAGCGTTCTTTCATATAAGGTTCGTTTGCAAGACTCATAAGATGGGTATACTTAGAAATTTCACTATCAACAACAAACTCGGGCATTTTCATTTCACTTTCAATTCTTTTCTTAAGAGTAGTTACAAGAACCGGGTCATCTAGAATCATCATCTGAGCTTCAAAGATAGCTGCACGCTTTTCACCTATTTTATCTACCGCAAGCGAAAATATTTTCCTCAATTCTTTTTTGGATTGTGCCAAAGCTAAATCAAGGCTTTTTATCGCTTCATCAATATCTGTAATTCTTTCATTAGAAATTTCTTCTTTTTCTTTTGCATAAATGTATGCTTTGGCAATTACAATACCGGGCGCCGCAGCAATGCCTTTAAGAATAGTATTTAGTTCCTTTTCTTTCATTACAGTTCGTCAAATCCTCTATTGAAGTAATCTGCAATTTCTTTTGCGGCTTCTTCTTCATCTTCTCCATCAAAAGTCAAAAGTATTTGGCTCCCTTTTTCTGCCGCTAATGTCATTACACCAATTATACTCTTTCCGTTGATATGAAGTCCATCTTTATTCAAATAAAACTCACTTTTGAATTTAGAAGCAAGCTTAACAATTGTAGCTGCCGGACGAGTATGCAGGCCGGCATTATTAACTATTGTAACAGTAATTTCTTTCATTTATTTCTGTTGATTAGAACGTTTGCAAGCCAATTCATTAATTGTTGTCCTTCTTTATTTGGAAGAATCGATAAACTGCTTAAAGCGAGTTTTGTATAACGTTCAATTTCTTTTTTAGCATCTTGCAAAACTCCAAGCCTAATGTACAAATTTTTATAATTCTCTATCTCACTTCTTTCAATTCCTTTGCCGGAAATAACTTTTAGCAGCAGTTCTTTATCAGCGCCCACAGTTTTTTGCATTGCTCTTAAAAACAAAAATGTCTTTTTCCCTTCAACCAAATCACTTCCTGTAATCTTTCCGAACTCCTGCTCATCTCCAATAATGTCTAATAAATCATCTTGAATCTGAAAAGCCATTCCAAGATTTTTTCCATATTCCGAAAGAGCATTAATTTCCTTTTTATTTCCGCCAGCTAATTGTCCTCCTATTTTGCAGCACATTTGAGAAAGCGCTGCTGTTTTTTTGTAGATCATCTCTTTGTATTCTTTAATAGTTACATTATCTCTAATCTCAAATTCTTTATCTAAACTTTGTCCTTCGCAAACTTCTACTATACCTTGAGTAAAAGTAGAAACAATTTCGTTTATGTTTTTCTTACAGTCTTTAAGTAAACTTTCAAAAGCAAGCGCATTAAGATTATCGCCGGCTAAGATAGCCGTGTTTACATCATATTTTTTATGAAGAGTTACTCTGCCGCGGCGTTTATCGGAGTTATCCATAATATCATCGTGTACCAAAGTAAAGTTGTGAAGAATTTCCACGGCAACAGCAGCATTGTAAACTTTAGAAAATTTTCCTCCGACTGCTTTTGCAGAAACTAAAACTAAAAATGGACGAACCCTTTTACCTTTACCATCAAGAATGTACGAGCATGGTTCATACAAAGATTTAGGCTTTCTAGATTTACACTGCAACCCGAGTTTCTTATCGATCTCATTTACTACAGTTTTGTAAATCATCGAATACTTTTGTTCACATGTTTTCAAACCAACTCCTCTTTCCTTTTCAGTCCATTTTTTCTCAAATGCTCTAATTTAGATGCGCCGGTTAAGTACATAATTTTCTTCACTGTATCGAACCAATTATTTAAGAGAATAATTACTCCATCTACGTCGTTTTTAGTTACTTCTTTAAGTAAAATTCTTGCAGATGCGGTTATATCGGCTCCCAATGCCAAAGCTTTAGCAGCTTCTACGCCACTGTTAATTCCACCTGAAGCAATTAACACAAAATCAAATTTTTTCTTTAGCTCTGTAACCGTTCTAACACAGTAAGAAGTTGGCAGCCCCCATTCACTCAAATATTTGTCGTTAGTTCTATTTCTTAATAATTCAACAGCTGCCCAGCTAGTGCCGCCAGCGCCCGCAACATCTATTCCGGCAACTCCTATCTCAAGTAATTTTTTTGCGGCACGTTTGCTTATTCCGGAGCCAACTTCTTTGCACATTACTGGAACTGGAATTTTTGGTATTACCCTTTCCAACTTTTTCAAAAAGCCGGAAAAATTTGCTTCCCCTTCTTCCTGCAGCAATTCTTGCAGCGGGTTTAAGTGAACTACAAGCGCATCAGCTTCAACAAGAGCAATTATTAGATTAAAATCTTCTTCAATATTTTTTGATTCAACGACTTGAGCAGCACCAATATTACCAAGAATTGGAACAGAACCGGCATTTTTCCTAACAACTTTATATGTAGAGTTAAGGCTGCTATCCTCTAATGCCTGTCTTTGAGAGCCAACTCCAATTGGAATATTTAATTCCTTTGCAGCACAAGCAAGTTTTTCGTTAATTCTTTCAGCTTCTAAAGTACCGCCTGTCATACAAGAAATCAAAAACGGTAAGGAAATTTTGCAGCCGAAAAAGTTTGTTCCCAAATTAATTTTCGAAATATCTACTTCCGTTACAGCATAGTGTTCAAATTCATAAAAATCAAAACCATTAGATTTTTTAAATGCAACTTGATCTGACATGCAGAGTTCAAGGTGTTCTTTCTTTCTTTGGGAGGTTTTAGATTGTGCCATCATTACTCAGTAAATTTCTAAATTCAAAATATAGATTTTCGTGGAGAGTTTCTTAAATGGTTAATTCCTAATGAATTATTCTTGCGTTATTAACACCGCTAAGAAAGAAAATGATTGCTGAAAAGCCCTTACTTATTCCAGAGTTTCGACGGGCACTTGCTGCAAGACTGTAACTTACTGTTTAGTATGAACTTAATTTTTAAAAAAGCCAATTTTACCCAGCCAATTATTATTTTTTTGCTGCTGACGATAAGAAAGGCAAAAACAAAATCTGGCTCAGTTGCATTGCAAGTCGTCGAATATCAATGGTATAAATCGAAAATCATTAAACACATAGGCAGTGGTAAAAAGAAGAAGAACTTTCATAGCTCTATCAAAAGACACGAGAGTTTATAAAAGAAACTTCTGGCTAATTTTTACTTATCCCAGAATCAGATTTATCTAATGAAGAGGTAATTGCGCTTTACCATAAACTGCTGAGAGTTGGGCAATCATTCCGTATGAGTAAGGGTGATTTAGAAACCCGAACAATTTTCCATCACAAAGAAGATGCAATACGTGCTTATGTATTGATCTGCTTTGTTTCTTTGATAATTGAGAAATATTTAGAACTTTCAACTCAGCTATCGTGAACAAGGATACGTGATTTAATCTGGAATATTACCGAAACCCACATTCAAGATAAGCTGACTAAAAAGACCTTCATTTTTTCTTCTCAAACCAAAGATATTCTGAACAGTCCATTAGCGGAGCTAGTTAAGAAATGGAAACTCTTACCGTACAAATTGTTAAAACTCAAAAGTAATAGTGACACTTTATACTTGAAGAAACAAAAAACCCCGAAAACGAATTGTTATCGGGGTTTTGGAGTGGGCCCAGAAGGACTTGAACCTCCGACCCGCTGATTATGAGTCAGCTGCTCTAACCAACTGAGCTATGAGCCCATCTTTCAAATTTTGGTGGCAAAAAATACTTCTTTATCAAAAGTTATGCAAATAACTTGAGTACATTTTGAAGCAGAACTTAAAAATATTGTTACTTGATCTTGAAAAAGTCTATGGTCAAATCTAAACCTGAGTGAAGAGTATAATCCGGTACAAAGTTTAATTTACACTGTGTTTCCTTAACATCAGCCAGGCTATGTTTAATATCGCCTTTACGTTCTTGGAGATGAACAATTTCGCTGTTGCTTTTTGTCAGTTCGATAATTTGTTTAGCAATAAGATTTATAGAAGAAGCATTTCCTAAGGCAACATTGAATACACCGTTTACCGAATTATTAGAGGCGGCAAGAACATTTGCTTTTACAACATCTTTAACAAAAACGAAATCACGTGTTTGCTCACCATCGCCATAAATACTTATCGGTTCATTCTTCAGTGCTTTAGCAATAAAAATAGGAACGGCAGCTGCGTACTGAGATTTTGGGTCTTGTCTTGGTCCAAACACATTAAAATAGCGAAGCGAAACGGCTCCTAAACCAAATTGCTCATTGTACATTTGCAGGTAATACTCTCCATCGAGTTTAGTAATACCGTAAGGAGATTTTGGCTGCGGGCGCATATCTGTTCTTTTGGGAGATTCCGGATTCTCGCCATATACAGCTGCAGAGCTGCTGAACACAATTCTCTTAACGCTGTTGGCTTTGCATGCATCAAGAACATTTAGCAAGCCATTAATATTTATTTCAACACACTCAAGAGGATTATCAACAGATTCTGGTACGGATATCATTGCAGCCAAATGATGCACATAATCTGTGTTTTCGAGAATCTTAAACACTTTATCTCTTTCAGTTACACTTACATTATGAAAAACTGCCTGTGGAACTAATTTTACATTAGATAAAGAACCCGAGCGAAGATTATCTATTATATGAACTTCTGCACCGGCTTCAACCCAATGTTCAACAATATGGCTTCCTATAAAGCCTGCTCCACCGGTTACAACTACTTTAGTCTTTTTCATTCTTTCTTTGGGTAAACTGTTCTTGTATAAATGATTTTACTTTTAGAATGTCTTGCTTGCTTGTTAAATCCGGAACGGCTTCACTTAATGGATAGCAGAAAAGAGATTTAGGATTTTTTTCCAACATAATCTTTACGGCTGTTGGCAGCTCTTTTTCTTTTCTAATTTCATTCATAGGTACAATTTCTAAAGCCGGAAGAATCATATCATAACTAAATTTGAAGATGTTCATGCTTACGCCAACAAATCCGTTAGCTGATTTAGCGGATTCTACTTCTTGTACAGAAGGTTTCTCAATAATATCAACAAGAAATCCTTCATCATCTTTTTTGGTTACAGAAAACATTTCAATACTTTCCTGTTCAACGCCTAAACCGTTTCTATCATAATCAATCAAAGCGTTTGGAAATTCTGAATTCTTCAACAACATAAAAGCATTTTGTGAATAAAGATTATCGCTGTTGCACATTGTAAAACTTGTTCCTCGCCACATTTCTTTAAGAAGTAAAGCTTGCAGCAGAGCATCTGCTGTACCAAGAGGTTTAGTTCTTCCGCTTGGAATCAACTGTGCAGCGTAAGAAATTTCAACTCCTTCAAACCAAGAATCGTTTTTATTCGATTCATAATAATCTTTTATTGAGTTATCTTTTTCACTAACAACAATTACAATATCTGTATATCCGGCAAGTTTTGCATTGAGGAGTAAATAATCTAAAAATGGTCTTTCATCTTCCCCAATTCTAATCATCGATTTAGATTTCTGCTCGGCATCATTTAATAATTTAAAATCCAAAACTGATTGACCGGCAAGAGATTTTTTCATACGAGATGAAACTCCTCCGGCAAGAATAACTAATCTTCGGCTCAAACCACTTCTCCGTTTTTGGTTCCATCATCAACATTTACAATCCAGCTTTCCGGCGCAACCGTTTTAACAGCTTCAAGAACAGTTTCGGTATTATCCGGAGCGTAAGCAAACATACAACCGCCTCCGCCGCTGCCATTAATTTTAGCACCGTAAGCTCCGGCGTTTAATGCGGCATCAATCATCTTATCAATTTTTGGCGTTGAGATATGCAGAACATCCCGCAATACATTTTGGTGCTCGTTCATCAATCTGCCAATTCTTTGATGGTTTATCGGTTCGGAAATTAAAACTTGTCTTGCTTCAAAAGTTATATCTCTGTTTCTAATTGTCCCGTGCAGAAGTTCTAACTGCTCTTGATTCAACTCGCTGCGGTACCTATCCAGCTCTTCAAGACGAATATTCTGCAGAGAGAACTCCGGGTTTTTCTTTTTCAGATCATTAACAGCATTGATAACACCCTTTTTAACCCGAGAAAGAATAAACTTAGTGTCTTTAGGTTCTTCAGAATTACCTAAAACAATAGCACTAAGTTTTGGATTAATACTTTCAATCTGGATTTCTGGGAAAGATTCGAGCCAAATTACTCCCCCAATAGAAGTAGTGTACTGATCCATCATACCTCCCGGTTCGCTAAATTCCAATACTTCTGACTTGTAACCTAAATTTGCAATTTCTTTTCGGTCAAGAGCTTTTTTCTGATCACTCATTTGAGTTAAGAAATTTATCCATGCAATAATCATTGCTGAGGAGCTTGAAGTTCCTGCATTGATTGGAATATTGCCTCTCATCGTAATATCGAAGCCTTTGGAGAATGTAAATCCTTCGCGCATCAAAACATTAATGCAGCTTTTCAAATAATCTCTTTCTAGTGAATAAGGAATTATTTCGCTTAGCTCGAAAGATTCGCTCGAATTTAAGTCGGTCAAAGAAATGTTAATATGCTTGTCTTTGCGTTTTGAGCCTTCAACAAAAAATCTTTTAGAAATTGCAGCGGCAATAACAGGCAAATAAAGATAGTCTTGATGTTCACCAAAAAGGCAGACTCTTCCCGGCGCTGAAACACTTAGTCTGTTCATTTATACTCTGTTATAATTATATAGTTTACAGCATATTGTTGTATACTGCTTGAACATCATCATCATCTTCTAGAGCATCTAATAACGCTTTAACTTCAGCTTTCTGCTCATCATTGATTTTTTTTACTTTAATAGGAATATACTGAGAATCTGTTGCACCTATTTCTATGTTCTTTTCTTCAATTGCTTTCTGCATCGAACCGAAGTCTTGAAAAGAAGTTGTTATATAAATATTCTCATCATCGTAAATAAAGTCTTCGAGACCGAAATCTATTAATTCTTCTTCAAAAGAACCTAAATCTTGAGCAAAAGACTTAGCAACCTTTATAAAACCTTTCTTATCAAACATAAAAGCAATAGAGCCTGCGCTGCCAAGTGAACCTTCATATTTTCTGAAAATGTGGCGAACGTTTGCAACTGTGCGTGTAGCATTATCTGTTGCGCATTCAACCAACACAGCTACTCCGTGAGGCGCGTATCCCTCATAAATAATTTCTTGGTAGCCGGTTGTATCTTTTGAATGTGCGCGCTTAATTGCAGATTCAACTTTATCTTTTGGCATATTAACGTTTTTAGCATTTTGGAGTGCAATTCTAAGTTTAGAATTTGATTTTGGATCCGGTCCACCGGCCTTAACTGCAATTTCAATGTCTTTTCTTACTCTGTTAAATGCTTTAGCCATTCTGGCATAACGCGCAAACATTACATGCTTTCTGGTTTCAAATATTCTTCCCATATTTTTACTCTTTATTTAATGATAGAATTTTATTTTCATTTGTAGAGACTTAGCATTCTGCGTCTCTACAGCTCTATTATTTTTCTTGTAAAGGGCAGTCTCAAAAGTTTGCAAATTGATGCAGCCGAAAGTTTTAGCTGACGAAAATTTGCTGGTATAGCAGCTTAAAAGTTAAGCCTGCAAAAAAAATCATTCTATTGAGATTGAGCAGCTTCTTCCTTTTAAGACGGTTCTACGAGCAGTATGAATTAACAAATTTAAAACAGTAAAGCCCCAAAAACGGGGCTTTAAAATTATTTAATAGACTAACAATGTTTGCAATCCATTGGGTACTTCATTTCTTGCTTGATAAACTCTGCAATCGAATCAACTACATATTTAATTTGTTCGGTCGAAACTTCTGGATAAATAGGCAGTGCCAAAGAATCATTTGAGGCGCCGTTTGCAACCGGATACTCTTCATCGTTACAGTTCAAGTACTTAAAACATTCTTGTCTATGAAACGGAACCGGGTAATACACTTCGCACCCGATATCTTTCTTCTTCAAGAATTCCCACAAAGCATTTCTTTTTTCTACTCTAATGATGTATTGGTTATAAATGTGATAGTTCTTGTAACCGGATTCTTTATAAACAGCTTTAGGAAGAAGTACATTATTTCTTTGATCAAAACAAAGTCCCCCTTCAAGCTCTGCTAAACCGGCTTCTATAAAATACTTTGTGTAAAGTGAAGCATTTTCCCTTCTTTTAGCTGACCATGAATCAAGATGAGGAAGTTTAACGCGTAGAACAGCAGCTTGCAAAGTATCAATTCTAAAATTTCCGCCTATTATTTTGTGGTAATACTTTGGCTCCATACCGTGCATACGCATCATCTTCATTGTTTTGTAAAGATTTTCGTCGTTTGTAGTACAAATACCGGCATCTCCAAAACCGCCAAGATTTTTGCTTGGGAAAAATGAAAAACATCCAATATCTCCAATTCCACCCAGATATTTACCATCTTTATACTGAACGCCTATTGCCTGAGCGGCATCTTCTATAACCTTTAGATTATGCTTCTTGGCAATTTCCATAACCGCATCCATCTCCGCACTTTGTCCATATAGATGAACCGGAATTATAGCTTTTGTTCTTGTTGTAATTTTCATTTCAATTAATGCCGGATTAATATTAAAAGTAACCGGATCAGAATCAACAAAGACCGGAACGGCGTTTAACCTTGCAACAACACCAGCTGTCGCAAAGAAAGAATAAGTAGGAACAATTACTTCATCGCCCGGCTTTATATCTAAAGCCATCAAAGCTAAAAGTAGTGCGTCTGTTCCGCTTGTTACGCCAACCGAATATTTTACTCCAAGGTAAGTGTTAATTTCCTCTTCAAATTTCGCTACATCGGGACCGTTAATAAAAAATTGAGATTCTACAACTCTCCGAATGGCTTCATCAATTTCATTCTTTAATGCTAAGTATTGCGGTTTAAGATCGAGCAAAGGAACTTTCATCTAATCCTCAAAATATTGTTTAATTGTGGAGACAAATTTAAGGAAATTAGCAACATTCTCCCGCTAATATTTAGCACAAATTTTCCAAAGTTGTTCCTAAAGTTATTCTGCAAACAAACTAATCTGTAAACTGCGGTTTAGATATAAGACGTATGTATTCTTTTTGATTTTTTTTGCTCTATTGTTGTTAATATAAAAAGTTACTATACTGTACTGCGAGGAAAAATAAATTTGTAATTATTAATCTGAGGGTGCAGTTTTAAAAAGCAAGTCTATAAAATCATAAATTTATGCAAGAAGTTTCAACAAGAATGGATTAGTATTGGCGCCTGCCAAAAAATATAGTGAGCCTGATAATGCAGAAATATGTGCAGCAAGCATAAAGGTAAAGGCTCGTTTACCTGAAACGTTTTATTCCAAAAAGCAAAATTTGAACTTAATGCTAACCTTAAATTTTATTAGGGGTTTTTATGATTAAAGAACCAGCAAAGATTCTAAATAATAAAAAAAAGATAGCTTTGTTAATTATAGCCGTAAGCATTTTTATTATCTCCATCGGCTTTACAATTTATAAATATGAAGAAAACTTAATACTACAGCAAAAACACACAGAATTAAGAACTGTAGCCAATCTAAAACAGAAGCAGTTAGAACAATGGTACAACGAAATAATAGATGATGTTCAGATTTCAACTAAACCTGCTTTTCTTGCCAACCCAATTTCTTTATGGCTTAACGATATTGGTAATAGCAATCTAAAAAATGATATACTACATCGTTTTGAATTTATTAAAGAAGAGCTTCATTATCAGGATATCATCATTTTTTCTACTGATGGTAAATTGTTGTTATCAACTAAGCAAAAATACGGTGAACTTGATTCTATTGTTAAACAAAAATTGATGGAATCTTATAAGAATAGAAAAATTACGCTTACCGATCTTTACTTATGCAGTATAGAAAATGAAATTCATTTTGATATTATAGCTCCAATTTTTGATGAATATGAAAATATTATTGCTCTAATTTTGTTCCGAAGAGACCCAAATCTCTTTTTGTTTCCTATTATTCAAGATTTCCCAAATTCAAGTCCAACTTCAGAGGTTGCTATTCTTAGGCGTGAAGGTGATTACGTTCTCTACCTGAATAATTTACGCCACAAAGAAAATACTGCGCTCAGAACTAGACTTCCTATAACAAGAATAGAAACACCATCTGTTCAAGCAGCACTTGGAGTAAAGGGAATAATAGAAGGTATAGATTACCGCGGCGTTCCGGTTGTAGCAGACATACGTATCATTCCACAAACCAATTGGATTATGGTTGTTAAAGTAGATAAAAATGAAATTTATAAAGAGATTACTATTGCCGCTTCGGTAATTACCGGCTTTACTTTATTAATAATTTTTATTTGTGTAGTTGGTATTCTATTATTTTACAATTCGCGCCAGAAAGATATTTATAAAGAGTTATACAAAAAGGAAAAGGAAATTTGGCAGAGCCAGGAAAAATTCAAAGTAACAATGGATTGCCTTGGCTCTGGAATTCTTATTACTGATATTAAAGCAAAAATTCAGTATATGAATAAGCTCGCTGAAGAATTAACCGGCTGGAACTATAGAGAGGCAAAAGGAAGGCATCTTAGCGAAAGCTATAAAGTTAGAAATGAAGAAACAGGACTTATTGAAAATAATATACTCGATAGAGTGATAAAGCATGGTATTGTAAAAGAACTTGCTAATCATACAATTTTAATTTCTAAAAGCGGTAAAGAAATGCCGGTGATGGATACCGGCGCACCTATTTATGATTCTGATGGTACTCTTTTGGGTATTGTAGTTGCTTCTACAGATGAAACAGAGAAGCGGAAACAGCAAAGGTTGGTTAAGGAAAGTGAAGAACGTCTTCGCACAACTTTAGATGATATGATTGAAGGATGCCAAATTTTAGATCATAATTGGAAATATCTTTACATAAATAATTCTGCCGAGAAACAGAACCGCCGTCCTAAATCGGAATTGCTGGGAAAGATTTATATGGATATGTGGCCCGGTATTGAATCTACTAATGTTTTTTCTCTCTTAAAAAAGTGTATGCAGCAGCGCGTTTCTTCTAAAATGATTAATGAATTTGAATTTCCGGATGGTTCAAAAGGATGGTTTACACTTAGTTTTGAACCGGTGAAAGAAGGGATTTTAATTCTTTCGGAAGATATTACCCAGCAAAAACAAGCTGAAGAAACCATTAAAGCAACAGAAGTTTACCTGTCTTCATTATTTAATTCAATCACCGATGTAATTTTAACTGTCTCCTTACCTAACAGAATTATTAGACATACCAATTTGGCAGTCTTTAATTTACTTGGTTATGCACCTGAAGAGATTATTGGAAAAAATACTTGTATGCTTTACGCAAACGAAGAAACATATTTTGAACATGGTGAAACATTTTCTGATGCAATCAAAGGAAATACTCCTTTTGTTAAAAAGGAACTGGAATTATTAAAGAAGGATGGGACTAAAATTTATTGCGATGTACGTACAACATTTCTTAAAACTGATGGAATAATAGACGCTGTTATTTCTGTTGTTCGCGATATAACACAAACGAAAAAAACAGAGATCGAATTAATTGAGGCAAAGGAGAAAGCAGAACAATCTGACAGCTTAAAATCTGAGTTCTTATCACAAATATCGCACGAAATTAGAACTCCACTCAACGTAATACTTAGTTTTGTAGATTTGCTAAAAGATGAGCTGTATATAGGATTTAAAGATGTTGATGATGAAGGGAAAAGATTAATGCGGACAATAGAGCTTATCATTAATATGTCTGAGCTGCAAACCGGAAGCTACAAATCCGATCCAATGGAAATTAATGTCTACAACGATATACTTGTAAAGATTCACCAAGCGTATCAATTGCGAGCCGAGCAGAAAGAATTATCCTTTGATTTAGTAAACAGAGCCGGCAACCCTGTTATTGTTGCAGATAAATATTCGCTCAGCCAAATATTTTCTCACTTAGTGGATAATGCACTTAAATATACGCCTAAAGGAAGAATAGAGGTTTCTGTAAATAGAGGTACCAACAACAATTTATATGTTGAAGTTGCAGATACTGGTATTGGAATTTCTGAAGAATATATGCAGCTTATCTTTACTCCATTTACTAGCGAAGAAAAAGGCTATACAAGAAATTACGAAGGGAATGGATTAGGATTGGCGCTTGCCAAAAAATATTGCGAGCTTAATAAAGCTGAAATATTGGCAACAAGTTGTAAAGGTAAAGGCTCTGTTTTTCGTGTAACATTTTTAGATTCAGTCAAATGAATTTTAACCAATAGTTTATTGAGAACTCTTCCTTCACATGATATCGGAGGAGTTTCTAATAATTTTTTTAGGATAACAAATTCGTTTGTCTCTGCACAATAAGCGCTGTCAGCGTTTTGATGTATGTTTCAGCATTCGTTTTGGTCCGTACCAAAGCCAGAAACCTGTTATAGTAAACACCAGTAATGCAAGTCCCATAATACTTGTATAAATTAATTTTATCTGCCCGTTGCTCGTACCGAGGTATTTATCTAAAAATGAACCGTCATGTACATTTTCTAAAAAGTCTGCCCTTCTTCTTTCGATATGTAAAATTTTGCCAGAAGCTCCATCAAGCTGAATGCCCCAATAATTATCAACGAATACAAATTTTACCATACCTTTATCTTTTCTGATATCTATACGGTCAAGTTCAAGAGAAAGAGCAGCAGAGACAGAATCGTGCAATGCCTTGCAGGCAAGAGTGTGTAAGCTATCTATGGGCAGCCAATCTTTTAGATCGGCAGATGAACCTTGATGAGATTTTGCTAGAATTAATCCGGCGCTGTGCTTTTTCCAGCCTAATAAAATGCCGGTTACCGCAACAAAAAAGAAAAATATAAATAACACAGCACCCGTTATCCTATGAATTTTTCTAAAAGTGCGAAGTAAACTTGTTTGTTTAAGTCTTTTGTCTTTTTCTGCCATAATTGTTCTAATTTAGTTTTACATCGCTTCAATATGCAATTGTGTTATGAAGCTGCCCTTTTGCAGATACAGCATTTAGTAATCAAAGTATTCAAATATATCAAAAACACAAGTTGAATGAATACTTTTGTAACTAATTACTGAACTCAAGTTATTCATAAACTTATTTTAGATTTAACAATGTAGTTATTGGGCATTGTTAAATTCCAAAATTTCAAATATCTTTCTGTAAGAGTTTGATATTTTTTGTGGTGGAGAAAAAACGAACCTAACTAATACAAATAATAATGTGATATATGAAAGCTAAAATAACGTGGAATTCCACATACAACATTGGAATTAACCAAATAGACAGCCAACACCGGTTATTATTTACAATTGCAGAAAAAATACTGTCTTTCAAGAAACCAACTGAACATAAAGAAGAAGTTTCGGAATTAATTAAAGCGCTACTTACTAACTTAACCGTACACTTCAACACAGAAGAAGCGCTTTTTGTTAAATTCAAATATCCGTTCAAAGAATTGCATATTCAGAAACACATGATGATAAGAAATGAAATTGTAGAGATGATTAAAAAGAACAATTCTTTAGAAAAGTTGGTTTACGATTTACCTTCAGTTTTAGAAAAATGGCTTGTGGAGCATATGTTAGAAGATGATAAGAATTTTGCAAAGTGGGCTTCATCTAAAGAAGCGCAGCAGAATTCGAGTACGGCCTTCTTTTAAGCTATTGCAATTAGGAAAGAGAAAGCAGCAGCATTAAGTCAATATTTCTAACCAATTATGAACCGGCAATTAAGGTAGAATACTTTTCTAATTTAACCGCACCAATTTTCAAATTCTGAACTAGAAAACAAAGACACGCCTCAGAACAAAACTCGAAGTAAGCGCGGCGTGCTCTACAAAAAAATAGATTTAGTAAACTTATACGCGTAAAGAGAAATTTTTGAAGCTGCAGCTTAAGTTTGTTTAAGTCTGTTTTTCTTAAAGTCAATTGCAGAAACCGATTAGCATAACAACTTAATTCAACTTTTTTCTGTTGACAGACTTTAGATACATTAGCTGATAACAATTCTTGGGTAATTTTTGTTTCGGAAAGAGAGTTATTGGTAGTTATTAGAAACTTTAGTTAGAGACAAATCTGGGTTAAATTTATAACCTACACCTTTAATGGTCTCAATCAAGTTTGCTCGCACGCCAAGTTTCTTTCTAACGTTAAGAAGATGTACATCAACAGTTCTATCAATCACAAAAACATTTTTACCCCATATTTCTGCAAGAATTGTTTCTCTTTTAAAGACTCTGCCCGGTTGAGAAGCCAAAAGAAATAATATCTCAAATTCTTTTCTAGCAAACTCTACATTGATACCATCAACCTTAACCGAATAATGATCGCGGCTGATTGAAATTGGTCCGATATTAACATTTCCGTTTACTACTTTATTATTAAAAGCCATTCTAAGGTTAGAAGCAACTCGGGCATGCAGTTTATTTATCGAAATCGGTTTTTGAATAAAATCACTTGCACCAAGATTTAAGCCGTAAATTTCATCTGTTTCTGAAGTTTTAGCTGTTAAAAACATAACTGGAATATGCTTGTATTTATCGCTCTGCTTAATTATTGTGCATACGTCATAACCGTTCATCTGAGGCATCATCACATCAAGAATAACGAGGTCAGGGCTTTCTTCAAGCTTTTCGAGCGCTGCTTTTCCGTTGTTTGCTGTAATAACTTTATAGCCGAAACGAGCTAAGTTATACTCTAAAAGTTCTACTATATCCTTTTCATCATCAACTACTAATATTTTTTGAATCATAACATTCCAAAATTATTCATTCTCTTCTTTTTCAGATTTTAGTTTTTCACACCAAAGTACATTGGCAGGGTTAATAAGTACTTCAGAATCGGAGTTATCTTCTAGCTTTTTTACACAGATGAGAGATTTATCTGCTTTGATCAAATCCTTTTTCTTTGCTTTTACAGTAATAGTTTCGGAATTAACTAGTTTGATTTTCCAAGCATCCATTATAACCTCATATTAGTTGGTTGTGTTGTGTTTAATTTCTCACTCAAAACTTGTACGTTTGAACCAGCGTGTGCTTCTACAAGAAAAAGTACCTGCTTAGCAATGTTAGCTGCGTGGTCGGCAAGACGTTCAATTTGTCTTGCAAGTATAAGTATGTGTGCAAGCGGTTCAACCAGCTCATTTTCGATACTCATTCTCTTAGTTGTGTAGTTAAATACACAGAAATTTTGTTCATCAACTTTATCATCGTTGACAATAACATTGTTAGCCAGCTCTGTGTTGGAATGCAGGAAAGCATCGATTGTTTGGCTTATCATTTTATGAGATTCTTGAGCCATATCCACAATGCCGCTTTCTAATATTAAATTTTTATGTGATGAAAGCTTTCTAGCGCGGTTAGCAATACTTACAGAAATATCACCGCAGCGTTCAAGCTGATTGTTTATCATCAAAGCGGAGATAACAAACCGAAGGTCATAAGCTATTGGCTGATGGAGAGCAAAAATATTTTCACACTGAATTTGAAGCAGTTCATCATAAGCATCAATCACATCATCTCTTAATTTAATTTCTTTGTAGATACTTCGGCTATCAAGCGTAAGAGAATTAACTGCCTGCAGAACTTGATAGCTGACAAGCGAAGACATTTGGTTTAAGTTCGCCTTAAGCTCTTCAAAACTAAGACGAAATTTATGCGGCATAAGAGTTTCCTTATTTTTTCTTTAAAGGGAAATAACCAACTTCCGTTACAATGCTCTGCCCTTTTTCGCTTAATGCCCAATCAACAAATTTTTTAATGTTTCCTTCTGGTCTCTTTCTTGTGTACATATAGAGATAGCGGGAAATCGGGTACTCGCCGGATCCTATAAATTTCTTTGCTGGTAAAAAGGCTTTAGAGTTTGCATCTTTTTTAACCGCTATATCTTTTATTCCCTTTGCATACGCTGCTCCGCCAAAACCAATTGCATTTTTATCTTTGCTTACTGCATTTACAACGGCTGCTGTTCCCGGAAGACTCTGCATTGAAGAACTAAAGTCCTGGTTCTCAAGTACAAATTCTTTGAAATAAACATAAGTACCGGAGCTGTTTTCACGTCCATAAATAATAATCTTAGCATCGTTACCGCCTAATTCTTTCCAATTAGTAATTTGACCTTGATAGATTTTTTTAATTTGCTCGAGAGTAAGCTCAACAATTTTTTTATTTGCTTTGTTCACATAAACGCTGAGCCCATCAATAGCCACTTTAATTTCAACACCAGGAGAGCCATACTTATTATTTAGTTTTTCTTTTTCACTTTGCTTCATTTGACGCGATGAGTTGCAAATATCAGTAGAGCCGTTTAACAATGCGGCAATACCTGTACCCGAGCCGCCGCCAGTTACTTGTATAACAACATTTTTATTCTCCTTCATAAATAGTTCTGCCCAGCGCTGAGCAAGAATTACCATCGTATCGGAACCTTTAACAGTAATAGTTTCTTCCGAAGCAAAGGAACCATACGAGCTGACTAAAGCAATAAGCATTAACAAAAATTTTTTCATAAACATTTTCCCTTAACAATATCTTTACATAAACAACAAAGGGCGCCCCACGAAAGACGCCCAATGCTTTGAGAGAGAAACTACTTCAACAAATTCATTTTCCTTGTCGAAGTAAAACTTCCGGCTTTAAGCTGATAGAAATAAACACCGGAGCTTAATTGAGAATTGAGTATTGAGAATTGAGAATTATAATTACCAGGTTGCTGGAATTCATTAACAAGTGTTGCAGCTTCTCTTCCGAGTAAATCGTAAACTTTTAGTGTTACGTGGCTTGCAGCTTGTATCTTGTAGTTTATTACTGTACTAGGGTTAAACGGGTTTGGATAGTTCTGGCTTAATTCAAACTTTGTTGGGATAGATGAGCTTCCTTTTTCTTCAACACTTACCCCGGTAAAAGATAAACTGCTCCATCTATCTGCCCAGTTTGTTGAACCGAATGCTCCAATAAACTTAGCCGAAGTATCAAAAAATCCATCCGAAGGCGGTGTTGCTGCGCCTGTAAATACAGGAGAATTAGATTTTGGCATCGGGTTCGGTTTAGCAAGATTAAAAGGATCAATCAATCCAACTTCTGCATTAGTTGCAAAAGTTTTACCGCCATTTGCTGTAAACCATGCAGGCATTTCTGTTTGAAATGTTGCATCAGTAGATTTGAAATCTGCGCTTACAGAACCGGCTATAATGCTGTTCTTTATGTATGCTGTTGTTCCACTCTTCATATCTGCTACTGTATTTGTACCATCTATTAACACACCATCCGGCCAGCCCATTATTAATGCATTAGCTATTTTGTTCTGTGATGATCTTCTTAAGTGCATTCCTCTTCTGAACAACGAATTATATGAGGAAGTCTTTACAGCTGCCGGACCTATTAATGTTACGTTGTAATATGTAGGATTTGTTCTTGGGGAGTTTGTTGAACCGCTTGCATCGTTATCACTTTCAAATCCGTTAGAGGAAGACTGGTCAGCTATCTGCGGGTCTCTAACTGAAAGTAAAAACTGTAACTTGCCGTTGTAACCGAAATCTGTATCAAAGTCATCATCCCAGCCGCGGTAAGCTATAAGATATTTGGCATTTACTGTACCGCCAAACCACTCAAAAGAATCATCGCCAGAATAGCTAACTTGAATATGTTCTACTAAGGTTTTGTTGCCTACACCGCCAAAAGTTATTCCATTTATTTCGTTGTTAAGCGAGTATGCAATACCAGGATATTCTATTCTAATATACTTAAGCACACCGCTGTTATCATCAACAATTGTTCCGCCATATTCATCGCCTGGACCTTCAATTAATGCTTTGCCTCCAGGAACGTTTACTGGTGCATTTCCTAATATTATGATTCCGCCCCAGTCTCCGTAGTTAGGCGCTTTAGTTGAGCCCGGTTTTGTAAATTCACTTGTAAACACAATTGGTTTATCAACTGTGCCAGTTGCCATAATCTTTGCACCAGGTTTGATTATTAAAGAACCCCAAGATGCTGCCTCTCCATATATAATTGTTCCCGGTTCAATTGTAAGTGTTGCGCCGGACATAACCCTAACAATACCTTTTAGAATGTATGTTTTATTAGAAGTTAGTGTTGTATTGGCAGTAATGTTACCGCTCAAAGCTTCTTGAGCAACTAAATTTCCTACAAACAACATCAGTAAAACCAGTGTTTTAGAAATTGACTTCATAGACTCTCCTTTTGTTAGAAATAATCTTAGTTAAGTTTATATGATAAGCTGACCGAAATAGTTTGACCTTTTTTTGATAACTCAGAAACTTTATCTCCATTTGGAGTTTTTTGAATGAACTTGTAGTCTTGAGCAAGTAAATCTTTAACAACGAGTTTTAGATTTAGAAAGTCGAAAATTTTCTTTGAGAAAGACAAATCAATTTGATCTCTCGGCTTTTCTATAACATCGCCTAAGTTAGCAAAGCCAACCTTTGCAATTTTTTGACCGACTTTGTTATATATAATTGATGCAGTGTAACCGTTATCAAAGCCTTCGTAGTAGAATCCTGCATTAAGAATAAAATCAGCTTGTCCTTGAAGCGGGCGTTCGGAAACTTGGAAGCCAGTATCTTCCAATTCTATTTTAGAATTAATCAAAGCAAAGTTGCCGATGAATGAAAAATCTGATAGCGATGTTGATACAAACTCAAGAGATTTTCTTGCTTCGAACTCAATACCAAAGTTGTTAGCTTTCTTTGCGTTATCGTAGGATCTTAGAGGCTCGAAGGATGAAGATGACAAAAGTACCTGCTCAATCGGGTCAGAGAATTTTTTATAATATGCGCTTACTGCAAGCAATTCTTTTGGAGCCGGATAATATTCAAGTCTAACATCGTAATTAGTTATCAAGCTTCTTTTAAGATTGGTATTTCCAATAACTAGTTCGTTCTGAACAAAATCGAAATAAGTAAAAGGGGCAATTTCTCTAAATTCTGGACGTGCAGTAGTTCTGCTGTAAGCTAATCTGAAATTGATAGATTCTGCAGCTTCCCATGTAATATTCAAACTCGGGAACAGATCATTATAGTTCGAGCGTACTTCAACTGCTTCACCTGTTCTAGTTTTACTAAACAAATTCTGTTTAGAATTTTCGAATCTAAAACCGGCAATAATTTTTAAGCTTTTGACAGGCTGAAAATCTGTCATTGCATATCCTGCAGAAATGGTTTGATTGGATTTATAACTATCACTCGGCTGTGTAATTTCGATAACCTCAATAAAAGTCGGGTTGATATTTGCAGGCGCAAAGATTTTATCTACAGACTGCACAAGTATTTTTTCTTCTTCTAAAAAATTTCCGCCTGGTATATTTCTGAAGCCGAAGATTCTTGCTGTAAAGCCTCTTTCCTTTTTATCGAAAGTGAAGCCAAGTTTTAGCGAAGGGAAAGCTGCGTTATCGAAGGGGTTAATCTTTATATTGAAATTGCCGCCGTAAGATTTATCATCTAAGCTGCCGAAGTAACGTGTTGTAATTGATTGGTCTAGTAAAAATTTGAATGGCTGGTCTGTTTCTTCAATGCCTCTTGCATAGATATATCTTCTTGCATCGGGTTCATTTCTTTCTGATGCCGCATAGTTTATATTCCAATCAACCCGGGAGCTTCTTAACAAGTCGAAATGATGCTCGCCCATTAACTGATGAGATTGTAACGATCTTGAAACAAATCTCTGCGCGGTTACTCTTCTTATTTGCTGTGTGTTATTGTAAACGCCTTCATAAGTAGTAGTCTCATCATCGCTCGTGTTATTGTAAACATTTTTAAAGCTGAATTTGTGGTCTTTCCCAATTTTGTAACTTACATTAAAAAGCGCGCCCCAGTTAACATTACGAGTATTGTTATTGCCGGAATATTCAAATCTAGGTCCTTCAAAGGTATATGAAGCTTGATTCAGTTCTTTGTTTTCTACCGAGTTTGAATAAGTTAATGAGCCTATGTAGCCAAGTTTGCTTTCTTCAAATTCTGTTTGATTGCCGATGTTTATTCTAAAGCTTGAGTTTATTGGAGCGTTTAATCTTTTTATCTGCCAATTATCCTTAAATGATAAACCAATAGTTTGAAGCTGCTCGCTGCTGTAAACTGATTTGGAAACTTTATCGACGTTTATTGTAGAAGGCAGTTTGCGGGTCCCGTCATCGATACCAAGAAAATCTTTGCTTCCGCCTTGATATGAATTAAAGGATTTGAAAGTAGTGTTGGAATTGTAAGCAGTTGATAAACTTAAATCGAAAATAAATTTTGATGGAAACTCTATCGTGTTAATTTCTACCAAACCGCCTGTAAAGTCCGCTGGTTTATCCGGTATAAATGTTTTTGAGGTAAGAACATTTTCCATCAAGCTGGCTGGAAACAAATCATAAGCAAAAGTTCTTTTTTCCGGGTCAGTACTTGGCAGGTTGGAACCGTTCAGCAATGTATTATTATATCTATCACCCACGCCGCGTATGTAAGCATATTTACCATCAGAAATAGTAACGCCTGTCATACGTTTCAAAACATCTGCTCCATCGGAGCTGTTGTTCTTTCCTATCAGCTCTGCACTTTGTCCATCCACAATATTTAACGAGTATCTTTGTATGTTAAGAACAGATGCTTCAGTTGCTTTCAATGCTTCGGCAGATACAACTACTTCATTTAATTCGGTAGTTGAAGGCTCTATCTGAATATTTACAATTGTGTTTTGTCCAGCTTTAACTACTACATTATTTATAACTGTAGTTTGATAAGAGATGTAAGAAACCCGTAATTGGTAGTTTCCGGATTCCAATCCTCTTAAAGAAAAAGTTCCATCTAAGTCGGTTGAAGAACCGGTTGTTGTTCCTGCAATTAAAACGCTGGCGCCAATTAATTCTTCGTTATTGGTTTTATCGGTTATTTTTCCGCTTATGCTGCCTTTCTGTTGTGCTGCTGTGTTGAAACTGAACGAAAGCAGTATAATAAGGAGTGTGCAGATTAGTTTGTAAGAACTATTCGTGTAGTTCTTGATTGATTGGTTGTTCATTAAGTATCTCTCACTCGATTTGAAATAAATTTTGTGAGGCAAATATAGATTTCGTGTATTAAGAGAAAGTTAAAGCTGGGTTAAATAATTGTTAAGTTTGGTTTAATAGTTAAAAGATATTTGTTAGTTTTTTTCGGCATTTATAAGTTGTTAAGCAAAAATTGAAGATTTAGGAAATTGTTGTGAAAGCAGTCATACAAATAATAATTATTCTCTACGGAGCCTTTTGTTATCAGTATGCTCAAGTTGTACAAAAAAGCAGCATGTTCGATATGAAACTATTTGCTAAACATTTAAGTAAACTTGGCAGCGATAGTTTAGGAGGAAGAGCGCCAGGAACACTTGGCGGAAATCTTGCAGCTAAATACTTAGCAAACGAATTTGCAAAGATTCGGCTCAAGCCATTTAACAACGAGACAAAATATTATCAATACATTCCTTTTCATGGAAGTAAACCGCTTTACAATTCTAAGTTAAATATCCGCTTTGAAACTGAATCAATTGGCTTTAGATTAAAAGAAGATTTCTTAATGTATAACACTAACAACCCTGTTTTTATTCCTAACGAAACGCCAATGGTATTTGCAGGCTATGGAATTACAGCGCCGGAATTTGATTATAATGATTATTATGATTTAGATGTAGAAGGCAAAATTGTTGTTTTCTTAGATGGAGAGCCATACTCCGAAGACCCGGATTATTTTAATGGAGCTTTATCATCGTTATATAGTTTACCTGAATCTAAGCAGAGAATTGCTCTGTCGCGCGGCGCAAGAGGAAGTATTTTAATTCCTCTTTCTTCTTATAATGAAAACGACGATTGGGAAAAAGCAGTGCATGATTTTTCTTTCGAAAATTTAACCTTGGCAACTTCTCCATCAACAAATTTCGATATTGTAATTAATCCTCAAATTGCAGATTTACTTTTTACCGGAAGTACTTACTCATTGGATAAACTTTTAGAAATGCAAAGAGGCAACAGAGTAAAATCATTTCCGCTAAACGGACTTTTAACTTTTCAGGGTAGTTTTAAACAAAGAGATTTTGTAAGTCCAAATATTATTGGAATAGTTGAAGGTGATGATGCCAGTTACAAAGACACTTATATTATTGTAAGCGCCCACTACGATCATCTTGGAATAGGTCCTGCAGTAAAAGGTGATTCAATTTATAATGGCGTATTTGATAATGCAGCTGGAGTTTCTGCGCTGTTAGAAATTGCACGTGTGTTCTCAGATTCTTCTTATTATAAAAGACGTTCTATTATTTTCGTTCTGCTTACAGCAGAAGAGTATGGCTTGCTTGGTTCAGAGTATTATACACAAAATCCAATACAGCCTCTTTACAAAACTGTAGCAAACATAAACATTGATGGTATTGCATCTTACGACAAATTCAAATCATACGTTGCTGTTGGTGCAGAGTTTTCCAGCTTGAGAAGTTTTGTTAAAAACGCAGCAGAAATAAGAGGACTCAAAGAGACATCAATTCCCGGAATGTTTAAGAGAGAAAATTCGTTCGCTAAATCAGACCAGTTTTCGTTTGCTAAAGCCGGCATACCTTCAATTCTAATTACCGAAGGAACAGATTACGAAAACATAAGCAGAGCCGAAGGAATTATGAGAATGATTGAATTTGCTGAAAACATTTATCACACTCCTTTTGATGACCTGACACAAATAATAAATTATGATGCAGCGCAGCAGCACATAGGTTTTATTTTTGGTGTTGTTGATGAACTTGTAAACTCAGAGAATGAACCGGAATGGAATTTTGATTCTCCATTTAGATATGCAAGAATACTTTCTCAAAAGAGACAAAAGTGAATAGAAAACAATTTTTCGTCTATCTAATACTATCTTTTATCGGCGGGTGTACTTTTCTTTCTAATGATAGAGTTGTAATAAAAATTAAAGGCTCGGAAACAATGCTTGGTCTAACAAAAAGATTAGCATTGGAGTATTCAAAGGAAAATCCTCAAATAGATTTTGTGGTTGAAGCCGGAGGAACAGCAGCCGGAATTAAAGCATTAGTTGCAAGCGAAATAATGCTCTCTACTGCTTCGAGAAATTTAGAGCCGGAGGAAATTAAACTCGTTTCAGAAAAATATGGATCAATAGGTGTTTCTACTTCAATTGCAAAAGATGCTCTCTGCATATATGTAAATAAAAATAATCCTCTTGAATCTCTAACACTACAAGAGATAAAAAGGATTTTCTTAGGCGAAATTAACAATTGGAGCGGGTTTGGATGGATAGATAAACCCATAAACGTTTACCTAAGAAACGGTTCATCTGGTACACTGCAGCTTTTCCAGAAATTAGTTTTAGAGAATGAACAGTTCGTTAATTCTTCTAAATCTTTTAATACAAATGAAAGTCTTCATCAAGCGGTTGCCAGCAATATTTACTCTATTACTTTTTCCGGCTTGGTTAAAGATATTTCCTGCAAAATTATTTCTGTAGATAATATTCAGCCCAACAGTTCAAATGTACTAAGCGGCTACTATCCCCTTTCAAGATATTTGCACTTTCACACTTTGAATCCGCCTGAAGGTGAAATTAGAAAATTTATCAACTGGGTTCTGAGCGCTAAAGGGCAGAAAATTATTGAAGAAGAAGGGTTTTACTCTTTATTTAATTACTCCATTGATTAATGTTGTTGTAAAATGTCAAAAGTATATTCATCAGATTTTGAGGGTTAATACTTTTGTTATTATTTTTGAGCAGCTTAATGAATCGATCCTTGATGGACGGTTACAAAAAACTACAAAATATTTAATAGGACTTGATCCGTTGACAGGTACCAGAATGATGACCAGAAACAACTATATTTTATTTCTTACCGATTACTGCTCTAACGCATCTATCACATCGTTAGTTATAATTTGTTTTGAAACTCTACATTCATACAAACAGAATGCTCCGGAGCTGCTGCTATGAAGTACATAAGCGATTTTTCTTTAAAGAAACTTAAGAGCGAGAAAATTTCTTTAGTTACTTGCTATGATTATACTTCGGCAAGAATTATAAGCAGAAGTGATATAGATGCGGTTTTAGTTGGAGACAGCGCCGCTATGGTTATGCACGGTTTTGAAAATACAATTTATGCTGAAATACAAATGATGTGCTACCATCTAAGCGCTGTTAAGCGTGCCATAAAAGACAAAATTATTATTGCCGATTTGCCATTTCTCGAACATAAAAAAAGTATCAGCGATACGATTTCATCTATTGATAAAATTATGAAAAGCGGCGCTCATGCAGTTAAAATTGAGGGAGCGTTTGGCAATCTGGATTTGATAGAAACTCTCACTAAAGCTGGAATTCCGGTTATGGGGCATCTTGGCTTAACTCCGCAGTCTATAAATGCGATTGGTACCTACAAAGTACAAGGTAGAAAAAACGCCGAAGCTGAACTAATAATTAAACAATCTGCTGAATTAGAAACTGCCGGATGCTTTGCAATTGTACTTGAGCTTGTACCAAGAGATTTAGCTTCTGAAATAACAAATAAAATTAGAATACCCACAATTGGAATTGGCGCTGGTAATGGAACAGACGGGCAAGTTTTAGTGCTCCAAGATTTACTTGGAATGAATGAAGATTTCAACCCTAAGTTTGTTAGAAAATATTTGAACGGCTTTGAGACAACACTAAAAGCATTAAACAGCTATCACAAAGATGTTATCGAATTAAAATTTCCGAATGATAATGAGAGCTTTGTATGATAATAATTAAAACAGCCGAAGAGCTAAAATTTCTTAGAAAAATATTTTTAGAAGAAAAGAAGGATGTTGGATTTGTTCCAACTATGGGCGCACTTCATAATGGGCACAGATCATTATTTCAAAAATCTGCTATAGAGAACGATGTAACTATTGTAAGTATTTATGTGAACAAGACTCAGTTTAACGAAAGGAGCGACTACGAAAACTATCCTGTTGAAATTGAAAAGGATGTGCAGTTTTTAGAGCAATCAGATGTTGATATTCTCTTTTTACCAAGTTATGAAATCATCTATGCTGATAATTATAATTTTAGAGTTAATGAGTATTCTTTCAGCAAAACACTATGCGGCAAATCGCGCGAAGGGCATTTTGAAGGTGTACTTACTGTGGTTATGAAACTGCTTAATATTGTTAATCCTAAGCGGGCTTACTTTGGCGAAAAAGATTACCAGCAGTACTTATTAATCAAAAATATGTGTAAATCATTTTTTCTTGATGTTGAAATTATTGGTTGTCCTATTGTTAGAGAATCCGATGGCTTAGCAATGAGCAGTAGAAATTTGTTACTAACTAAAAATGAACGAAAAATTGCACTACACTTCTATAAAATTATTAGTCAAAACTATACTATTGCAAAAACAGAAGAAGAGCTGGAGATGCTGGGATTTAAAGTTGACTATATAGAAGATGTGGAAAGCAGAAGATTTGGCGCAGTATATTTAGGTAAAGTGAGGTTAATAGATAATGTTAAACTATAATATTTTGTTCAAGGTTACTGGTTCTATTGCGGTATATAAAAGCGCAATAATCATTTCGAAGCTGGTTCAGTCTGGATGCAATGTGAAAGTTGCTGCTACAGAAAGCGCTTTAAAGTTTGTAGGCAGCGCTACTTTTGAAGGTTTAACCGGGAATAAAGTCTTTACGGATTCCTTCGCCGAAGGGGAAATGATGAGCCATATCAACCTTGTTAAGTGGGCTGATTTAGTTATTATTGCTCCAGCAACTGCCAATACAATAAATAAGCTTGCATCAGGAGTAGGAGATTCACTTCTCACATCGCTGTTTTTAGCACATGATAGGAGCAAGCCCTACTTAATTGCGCCGGCTATGAATACAAACATGTACAAACATCCGGCAACTAAAGAAGCTATGAATAAATTAGAGAACTGGGGCATAACAATTCTGCCAACAGATGTTGGTTATTTAGCTTGCGGAGATGTTGGTGAGGGAAAACTTTTAGACACAGATTTGATTTACGAGATAATTATTTCATCATTAACTTCAATTTCAAAAAGCAAAAAAGATATTTTAGTTACTTATGGAGGCACATCAGAAAGTTTAGATGGTGTAAGAACAATTACTAATATGAGCACCGGCAAAACAGGAGCGGCTGTTGCAGGTCAATTAGCCGCGAACGGGCATAAAGTTACAGTTCTTCGTGCACGTAGCTCATTGATTTCTAAACTTAAATACGATGAACTTACTTACTCTAATTTTGATGAATACCAAAAGGGAATATTCAAACTGCTCTCCGAAAAGGATTTTGATGCCGTAATCCATTTGGCTGCATTGAGCGATTATAAGCCTACAGAAATTGAATACGATGATCAAGTAAGTACTTTGCCTCTCAAGTCGAAACTTAAATCGGAAATGGATACAATTAAAGTTGTGCTTAAAAAGAATCCGAAAATAATTTCTCAACTAAAAGCAGCATCAAAAAACAAAGAAATAAAAGTTATCGGGTTTAAATTGACAAATAATCATAATGAAACCGAAAACGTAAGAGATGTTAATAAGCTCTTTGATGAATCAGGCTGCGACTATGTTGTTCATAACGATTTGGGGAGGAGAACACCAGCAGATGAACAAACAAATTTTGCAGTTTATGATAAACTAATGAATAGAAAAGAATGTTCTACAGCCATAGAACTTGCAAAGGAAATTGAAATCATCTTGGAGAATAATTTATGATACTCTGCATTGATATCGGAAATTCGCAAATACACGGCGGTGTTTTTAACGAAGACGAATTAATAATGCAATTCCGTAAAACATCGCGGCAGCAATTCTCATCGGATGAAATTGGGTTGTTTCTAAAAATGGTTTTGCGGGAAAACGATATTGCCCCAAATACTATTTCCGGAATATCTATTTGTAGTGTTGTGCCAGATTTAAATCACTCAATTAGAAACGGCTGCTTAAAGTATTTTAAAATTGAGCCATTCTTTTTAAAAGCTGGAGTTAAAACCGGATTAAAAATAAAGTATAGAAATCCATTAGAAGTTGGAACAGACAGAATTGCCAATGCAATTGCAGCTATTTCTCTATTTCCAAACAAAAATATTATTGTGATAGATTTTGGAACTGCCACTACATTCTGTGCTATCAGCAAAACAAAAGATTATTTGGGCGGAATTATCTTACCCGGAATCAGAATATCAATGGAAGTGTTGGAAACAAAAGCTGCCCAATTGCCAAGCGTAGAAATAAAAAAACCGGAAAATGTTGTTGGGAGGTCTACTATAGAAAGCATCCAGTCCGGTTTATTTTATGGACAAGCAGGAACTGTACGAGAAATCAAAAACAGAATCATTAAAGAAGTTTTTACGGATGAAACTCCAGTAGTAGTTGGCACCGGCGGTTTTAGCAGTTTGTTTGAAAGCGAAGAACTATTTGATTTAACACTTCCAACTTTGGTATTGAAGGGTCTGCTTACTGCCTACAGATTAAATAACACACATAGCAAGGAATGATAATGCACAAGATTATGTTGAAATCAAAAATACACCGCGCCACAGTTACTAGCAGCGATTTAAATTACGAAGGCTCTATCGCAATTGATAAAGAGCTTTGTGCAAAAGCAGATATTACAGAGTTTGAGAAAGTGGAAATCTATAACATCAATAACGGCAACCGCTTTTCTACTTATGTTATTTACGGCAGCGAGAAAGAAATTAGCTTAAACGGCGCTGCTGCTAGACTTGTACATACTGGAGATAAAATTATTATTGCTTGTTACGCTTTATTTGATAAAGAGGAAGCTAAAGTACATAGGCCAAAAGTTATTCTTCTTGAAGAAAATAACATAATAAAAGAAGTTATTGCTAAATGAAAAATGTTTACGATTACATAATTGTAGGGCAGGGTTTAGCGGGCTTAGCGGCTGCTTATTATGCTTCAGAATTTGGCTCTGTCGCAATTATTTCTAAAGAGAATAGAAAGATTAGTAATTCATATTTAGCACAAGGCGGTGTAGCAGCAGCAATTTCGGGTAATGATTCACCTTCACTTCATTATACAGATACTATAAAGGCTGGAAAAGGACTATGTGATGATAACGCCGTTAAAGTTCTTGTTAAAGAGGGCACAGAAGTAATAAAAGAGATTATTCAGTTAGGTATGAAGTTCGATTCAAAGAACTCTGAATTGGCTGTTAGTCTTGAAGGAGGTCATTCAAAAAGCAGAGTATTGCATGCAAAAGGAATTGCTACAGGCAAAGAATTGGTTCGCTTCTTTTCAAAATTAATTTCAGCCAGAAACAATATTGAACAATTTGGCAATACTTTGCTTCTGGAAATAATCACAGAAAAAGAATTTGCAAAAGGGGTGCAGCTTATAGAACTAAAAAAGAAAAAAGTGTTTAGTCTTATTTCCAACAAAATAATTCTAGCTACGGGCGGCTTTACCGGTATTTACAATCGTACAACAAACCCAAGCACAACAATAGGCGAAGGTATTATTGCCGCATACAATGCAGGAGCTGCTTTAGAAAATATGGAGTTTGTTCAGTTCCATCCAACTGCTCTTAACAAAACTAATATTCCTGCATTATTATTAAGTGAAGCATTACGGGGAGATGGAGCATTGATAGTTGATAATAAAGAAAAGAGAATTTTTGAAGGTTCTGATGTCAATGAACTCTCTCCAAGAGATGAATTGAGCAAAGCAATTATATGCAGTCTTAAACAGAGCAAAAAAGAATTCATTTACCTTAGCCTCAAGAACTTAGACAAAAAATTAATTCTTACGAAATACTCTTCTATTTATAAGACACTCAAAAATTTTGATATAGACATTACGAAACATAAAATTCCAATTAGTCCGGCGGCTCATTATTCTGTTGGCGGAATTAAAACTGACTTAAATGGAAGCAGTAACATAAAGGGACTTTACGCTATAGGCGAAGCTGCTTCTACAGGTGTTCATGGCGCTAATCGTCTAGCAAGTAATTCTTTACTTGAGTGTTTAGTTTTTGCCAAGCGGTCTGTAGAGCATTCCAGAAAACAAAATGTGATTCACAGTATTAATTTTATCAATCCTATTGAGCTAAAATTTGTAGAAAGAAACGAATTGTATTATCGAAAAGTGAGAAAAGAGGTTGCAAAACTACTGTGGGAAAAAGTTGGAATCATCCGCAATCAACAGCAAATGGAACATTGCATTACAGTTTTGAACAAGATTGGGAAGAAATATTTAGGTAAGCAAAACGAATTTTACTTTTTACAAACTCAACATTTACTTAAGCTGGCAAATCTGATTGTTAAAGCTGCATTATCAAGAAAAGAGAGCAGAGGATGCCACTGCAGAATTGAATATCCAAACCCAAAATCAAAATTCCGTGCTTCAACAATTCAATTAAACAACATTAAACTCTTTTATGAAACTAAATGAACAAACCAAAAAGTTAATTACTCTGGCACTTACAGAAGATATTGGCAAGAGAGACATTACTACAAGTCTGATTGTTGATAATAAACTCAAAGGAATTGCAGCAGTAGTTGTTAAAGCAGATGGAATTATCTGCGGTATTGAGATTGCAAAATATATCTGCCGTGTCTTTGATAAGAGAATCAAAATTAAGACATTTGTAAAAGAAGGCGCTGTAGTTTATGCTGATCAAAAGATAGCGGAAGTTTACGGAAGCTGCTCTTCCCTGCTTACAATTGAAAGAACTCTTTTGAATTTTATGCAGAGAATGTCTGGAATAGCAACTGCAGCAAACGAATTTGTTAAAAAACTTTCCGGTACAAAAGCAGTTTTGCTCGATACAAGAAAAACTGCGCCTGGTCATAGACTTCTTGATAAATATGCAGTAAAGATTGGAGGCGGAACAAACCACCGCATCGGTTTGTTCGACATGATTTTAATAAAGGAAAACCACATTGCCTCCGCCGGAAGTATTACTAAAGCAGTTAACAAAGTTATGATGAATAAACCGAATAAAATGCTTGTTGAAGTAGAAACAGCAAATTTGGAAGAAGTTGAAGAAGCAGTTTTATGCGGCGCAGATATAATTATGCTTGATAATATGAACTTAGCCGAAATGAAAAAGGCAGTTAAGCTTATAAATGGCAGATGCAAGGTAGAAGCATCCGGTGGAATTTCTTTAAATAACGCTGGAAAAATTGCTATGACCGGAGTGGATTATATTTCGGTCGGAGCTGTAACTCATTCGGTAAAAGCGCTTGATATTGCAATGTACACTAAAGGGCATCTATAAAAACCAAAAACGTTTGTCATTCCAGCCCCGGCTTTGTCTGGTTAGGAATGACAATTATTTGAGATACCCAAACTAAAAACTTAGACATTATTAGATATGAATCACTTGATAGAAAATATTAACGAGCTAAAAAAAGAAAAGAACGCTGTAATACTTGCGCATAATTATCAACCGGGAGAAATACAGGATATAGCGGATTATGTCGGCGATTCACTCGGGCTTTCACGGCAGGCGGCAAAAACAAATGCATCTTTAATTGTTTTCTGCGGCGTTCATTTTATGGCAGAAACAGCATCTATTATTTCGCCGGATAAAAAAGTTTTGCTCCCTAATTTAGATGCGGGTTGTTCACTCGCTTCGTCTATTACAGCAGAACAGCTGTTGGAATGGAAAAGACAAAAACCGGAAGCTGTTGTTGTTTCTTATGTTAATACTTCCGCAGAAATTAAAGCCGAGAGCCATTATTGCTGCACTTCTTCTAATGCAGTTAAAGTTGTGTCTTCAATCCCGATTGACAAAGAAATTTTATTTTTACCGGACCGCCACTTAGGCAGATATGTTCAAGCTGTGTTAAATAGAAAATTAAATATATGGGATGGCGGCTGCCACGTTCACGAAAAAATTGGAGATGCAGATTTTGGACAAGCTGAAAAAGAACATCCAAATGCAGAGTTTCTAATTCATCCCGAGTGTGGTTGTTCATCTTCTTGTATGTTGAAAGCTGAAGTTTACTTTGACTGCAAAGGAATACATCTGCTTTCTACCGATGGAATGATAAATTATGTAGCCAACTCTTCTTCTAAGGAGTTTGTGATAGCTACAGAAGTTGGAATTCTCCACAGATTAAAAAAGGTTAACCCAAATGCAGATTTTTTTGCTTTAAGTGAAAATGCAATTTGCGAATACATGAAACTCATTAATTTACAGCAGCTTTATAATGCTCTTCTCTACGAACAGTATGAAGTTAAAGTACCAAAAGAAACTGCTGATAAAGCTAGAATTCCAATTAACCGAATGCTGGAAATTGTTTGATTATGAAAGACATTATCGACGAGAAATACATGCGTCTCTCCTTTCAATTAGCAAAGAAAGGTGAAGGATTTGTTAGTCCTAATCCATTTGTGGGCTGCGTAATTGTTAAAGAAGAAAAAATAATAGCAGCCGGTTTTCATGAAAAATATGGAGCGCTGCACGCCGAGAGAAATGCAATTTTAAACTCAACAGAAGATTTTTTCGGCGCAACTCTATATTGTAATCTTGAACCTTGCATGCATACCGATAAACAAACTCCACCTTGTGTACCTCTAATAATTTCAAGCGGTATTAAAAGAGTTGTTATTTCAACTGTTGATGTTAATCCAAAAGTAAAAGGAAAAGGAATTCTGCAATTAAGAGATGCCGGAATAGATGTAGTAACTGGTGTCTTGGAAGACGAAGGTAACGAATTAAATAAATTCTATTTCAAAACTCAGAGTTGTGGAATTCCGTATATAACTTTAAAGATTGCTACATCAAGAGACGGGATGATTACCGAAGAAGAAGGAAAACAAACATGGCTTACAGGCACAGCAGCAAAAGAATTTGTACACCAACTCCGTTCTTCTTATGATGCAGTTTTGATTGGGGCTGGCACTGTTAATATCGATAACCCGCAGCTTACAGTTAGAGAAACAGAGGGACGAAGCCCGAAGAGAATAATTATTGATGGCAAACTTTCTTCCAAATTAGAATCAAAAGTCTTTAACGATTCGGAAGCTGAAACTTTAGTTTTCTGTTCGGAGAAAGCCGAAACATCTCTTAAAAAATCCTTTGCAGAAAAGAATGTAAGTCTAATTGAAGTTGAAACCGATTATGACATGCACATAGAACTAACAGAAGTTCTTAAAAAAATTGCTGCACAAAAAATTAATTCTGTTCTAGTGGAAGGCGGTAAGGACATTTTTGAACAGTTTTTAAGTTACAATCTTTTTGATGAGCTAATTCACCTTCAGTCAACTGCTTTTCTTACAAAAGGAGTAAGAGTTGTTGATTCCGGTTTATTCAGTAATTTTGTACTGATTGAAAATCAAAGTTTGGGCAGAGACACTATGTACCGTTACAAAAACTTGAGCAGCAAATGTTTACAGGCTTAATCGAAGATGTAGGCAGAATTATTTCTTCTAAATCACTCGGCGGAGGTCTTACTATTGAAATCTTTTCCGAAAAATTGACTCAAAATGCTAAAGTTGGCGATTCGATTGCAGTTAATGGCATTTGCTTAACTATAACTAAACTTGCAGAACGCCTCTTCTCTTTCGATGCTGTTTATGAAACAATTAACAAAACTACTCTTAGAGAACTTAAAACGGGTTCAAAAGTAAATCTTGAAGCGGCGTTAAAAGTTGGACAGAATCTTGGCGGACATTTAGTACAGGGTCATATTAATCAAACCGGAAAAATTACTTCGATCACGAACAAAGGGGAAAACTATTTAGTAACTCTTTCATTTCCTGCCGAATTACAGAAGTATATTGTTAAGGAAGGCTCGATTGCAGTAGATGGAATTAGTCTTACTGTTGCTCAAATTAATTCTAATGAATTGACCTGCTCAATTATACCTCATACTTGGAAGAATACGAACCTTTGTTATAAAAAAACCGGTGAAAAAGTAAACATCGAAGTGGACATACTTGCAAAATATGCAGAAAATTTTAAAAGCAGTTTAAGTGTAAGCAGAGAGGGATTAACTGAAGAATGGCTAAAGAAAATTGGATACTAAAATGAACAAAGAGAAAAATGAGTACACGCATAAATTAAGCACAATTGAAGAAGCAGTTGAGGATATTCGCAGCGGCAAAATGATAATTGTAATTGACGATGCTGACCGTGAAAACGAAGGAGATATAATTGCTGCTGCAGAATTAATTACGCCTGAACAAATTAATTTTATTACACGCCAAGCCAGAGGAATATTATGTGTAGCAATCAACGAAAAAAAGGCACAAGAACTTGAACTTGACTTGATGGTAAATCAAAACACCTCTTTCCATCAAACTCCTTTTACAGTTTCTGTTGATTATTTACACGGTACTACAACAGGCGTTTCAACTTATGATAGAACTGCAACTATTAGAGCTATTGCAGATGAAAAATCCAAACCAAACGATTTTGCCAGACCCGGACACATATTTCCTTTAATTGCTAAAAACGGCGGTGTGTTAAAGCGAGCGGGTCACACTGAAGCAGCAACTGATTTAGCCTCTTTAGCCGGGCTAAAACCTGTAGGCGTTCTTTGCGAGATTTTACACGATGATGGAACTATGTCTCGTTTGCCCCAATTAATTGATTTTGCAGCTAAATACAATCTAAAAATTATTTCAATTGAAAATTTAATTGAGTATAGAAGAAGAGAAGAGAAATTAGTTAAGTGCAAGACTGTTATAAATCTACCTACAGCTTATGGTGAGTTTAGACTTCACCTTTACGAAAACCTGCTCGATTCAAACGATAACCCGATTGCAATTGTTAAAGGCAAATTATCAAGCGATAAACCTACTTTGGTTCGAGTTCACTCGGAATGTTTAACCGGCGATGTTTTTGGTTCCTTGAGATGCGACTGTGGAGAGCAATTAACCTCTGCTTTAGAAATGATTGAAAGAGAAGGAAGCGGCGTTTTGTTATACATGCGGCAGGAAGGTAGAGGAATTGGAATTGTTAATAAACTGATGGCTTACGAACTTCAGGATAAAGGGAGCGATACAGTTGAAGCAAATGAAAAGTTAGGATTCAAAGCCGATCTAAGAGATTACGGCATTGGCGCTCAGATTCTGAAAGACCTCGGTTTATCTAAGATTCGTTTATTAACTAACAATCCAAAAAAAATTATTGGCTTGAACGGATACGATTTAGATATTGTGGAAAGAGTTCCTGTAGAAGTAAAGCCAAACAACAGCAATACAAGTTATTTGCGGACAAAAAAAGAAAAATTGGGACACTTGTTAACAAGTTTATAATTCTTATATCATAAAAAGGAAAATGAAATGCAGATTCTTGAGGGTAATTTAACGGCGAAGGGGAAAAAATTCGCAATCGTAGTTTCCAGATTTAACGAAGTTATTAGTAGGAGTCTCCTTTCTGGCGCGATCGATTGCCTAAAGAGGCATGAATGCATAGATGAACACATAACTGTTGTATATGTTCCCGGCGCATTCGAGATACCATTTGCAGCAAAAAAAATTGCCTCATCTAAAAAGTTTGATGCTGTAATTTGTCTTGGCGCAGTTATACGTGGTGCAACGCCTCATTTCGATTACATCGCTGCTGAGGTTTCTAAAGGTGTTGCTTATGCTGGATTGGAAACCGGCATTCCTGTAATATTCGGAGTTATTACATCAGATTCAATTGAGCAAGCTTTGGAACGCGCAGGAACAAAAGCCGGCAACAAAGGCTGGGATGCTGCAATATCTGCAATTGAAATGGCAAACCTTTTTTTAAAAATTGAATAATTTAGTTACGCAGAATCTTGTATTATGATGTTTACAGTGATAGCACACGTTACGCAAGGAAACTGCTTTAATGAGGTGGTGAGTAAAAAGCCCTGCTCGCCATCTGTCATTCCCACACTCCGTTAGTTGCGTTAGCCAACTAACGGCGAGCAAACTAGTAGCCCAATAGATAACTGGTAAACCCTCCTGGAGTAGCCATAGCGAGGCAGAAAGCGGCACTCAGTGCAGGCGGAGCAGATGTCTCTACTAAGAATCGTACAATGGGAAATACAGATTCCCGATCTGCCAAACCCTCCATCCGCCAATCCGTTAGCCAACGGACGGCGAGTAAACCCGCCCAATAAGAGGCTGGTAAGCGGGATCCCGTAATTCCAATAAAGAACATCCGTGAGCAAAGAAAGTAAAAACACGGGATAAATGCAAAAAACGTACATTCGTGAATGACATTAAGCAAGCTGTCAGGTTAAGATTTGGGCTAAATCCCTTTTTATATTTTGCTTGGACCATCCACGCGCTTAAGCGTGTTGTTATAAGAATACCACTGCTATTGGACTTTTCCGTAGGAATCATTCGGATTGTCCAAAGTCTAATATTCGTAACCCGACAGCATTGATGACATTAGGGCTCTCTTGCGTAAGGTGAGAGAATAAGATTTTTTAGAATTTAGTTGGAGTTTTGTTCAGGAATTATCAATTTACATAGAGTTTATTATTAAACTTTCCAAAATCAAAAAGTTTTATTAATCAACCGCTGTTCAAAATAAACCACATAAGAGGAGATAGTGTATGATGAAAAAACTAACAAACTTGTTTTTATTTCTTCTATTGATGCTAATTGTAAATCCCAAAGAAATATTTTCACAAGGATTAACGACAGCCTCAATGAATGGAATTGTAAAAGACACAGAGGGAGAGTCTTTACCTGCCGTAATAGTAATCGCTATTCACCAACCTACTGGTACCAAATATGGTACTTATACTACAATTGATGGTCATTTTAATTTACCAAACTTAAAAATTGGCGGGCCATATTTACTAACGGTTTCATCCATTGGTTTTAGAAAAGAGCAACAAGAAAATCTTTATTTGTCATTAGGGCAGAACCTAAGAACAGAATTTGTGATGCAAAATGAAGATGTAAAAATGAAAGAGATAACTGTAACAGCCGAAAATGATAATGTGCTCAATAGCCGAAGAACAGGAGCAGCTACATTTATTTCTCCATTACAGGTTACAGAAATGCCCTCTATAAAAAGAAGCACTAGAGACATCATCCGGCTGGATCCTAGAAATGATGGTAACTATAGTTTTGGCGGTAAAAATTGGTTATACAACAATATATCGTTAGATGGCTCTTACTTTAACAATTCGTTTGGTCTTGATGATCCTGCACCAGGCGGGCAAACAAATGCAGAACCAGTACCGTTTGATGCTATTGCAGAAGTTCAAGTTTCTGTTGCTCCTTTCGATGTTCGTGAGGGTGGTTTTACTGGCGCTGGAATTAACACAGTTACCAAAAGCGGTACAAATGAATACAAAGCCTCTTTATACCGTTTCATGCGCGATGAAAATTTTGTAGGCAATACTGTTTCTGGAAATAAAGTTGTTGCTAAGCCGAGTTTAGTCTATAACCAGACTGGTTTTACAGCAAGCGGACCAGTAATCGAAAACAAATTATTTTTCTTTATGAATGGTGAAGTTGAAAGACGTGAAGACCCGGGAAGCAATTTTGCACCTAACAAAGGTACTTCAGGCTTTGGAATTTCAAGAGTTAAGGCTAGCGATTTAGAATTAATCAGCCAAAGGATGAAATCCGTATTTGGTTATGATCCTGGCCCATTTGAAAACTACATTAATAGAACTGATAATGAAAAATTCCTTATTAAGCTAGATTGGAATATAGACGAAAATAATGCTTTCACTTTTAGATATAATTACTTGAACGCAAAGCGCGATCTTCCTCCACATCCGTTTGCTATTAGTTACAACGGAACCGGCAGAGGTCCAAACGAAAATTCACTTCCGTTTAAAAGTTCCGGTTATAGAATTAATAACCAACTTAGTTCTCTTGCAGCAGAGCTCAATAGCCGTGGTGACAATTGGTCTAACAGATTTTTTGCAAGCTATAACAGATTTAGAGATTTTAGAGAAGCAAACACTTCAAAAATTTATCCAACTATAGAAATTGCTGAAAATGGCATTGCATATACAACACTTGGTCAAGAGCCATTTTCGATCAACAATATTCTTGATCAGGATGTTTTGCAGTTCACTAATAATTTTAGTTACTTCATTGGTAAACATGTTATTACTGCAGGTGTAAATTTTGAGTATTTCAAATTCTACAATTCCTTTAATTTATTCTATGCAGGTTTCTTTATGGTACCGGCACAATTTGGAGGCACTACATTTAATTCGGTGAAGGAATTTTTGAACCTTACAGATCCAAAGAATGCTAACTTTGTGGATTTCAATAAAATTGCTTCCGATGCGGTAAAAAAACCATTTAAGGGTGAAGAAATTAAGGTCGGTCAGTTAGCATTATATGCCCAGGATGAATACCTCATAACTGACAAGTTGACGCTTACTTACGGCTTAAGGGTAGATATACCTATGTATTTTAATGATATGGTAGATAATCCATTCTCCCGCTCATTAAACTTACTTGATGCTGATGGCAATAAAGAAATTGTTGATCAAAGCAAATTACCTTCCGCAGCGCCCTTATTCTCCCCTCGCATTGGTTTTAATTGGGATGTTACAGGAGACCGTTTAACACAAATGCGTGGCGGTACAGGAATTTTTACGGGTAGGTTACCATTTGTTTGGATAGGTAACAATATTTCTAACCCTGGGTGGAACTCAAATCTCCCTGCACACATGCAAACCTATTTTTTGAATGCTATGGCTGAAAACTTCAAATGGCCACAAGCTTGGACAACAAATTTAGCAGTTGACCATTCCTTACCTTGGGATGTTTTAGGTACACTTGAGTTTATTTATAGTAAAGACATAAATGCCATATATGTTAGAGATGCTAATCTATCTAAAGCTACAGGTACTTTACCTGATGGCAGACCTTATTATGGGAAGGGTCCATTAAATACAAGTATCGGCGGCGCTTATGTTATAGATAATTCTAGTGAAGGATACAATTACAGTATTACAGCCCAACTAAGAAAGAACTTTGAATCCGGGCTAAGCACAAGCATTGCTTATACGTATTTAGACGCAAGAAATTTACTAAAATCAACAGAAATAGCACTCGATCTTTATGGCAACACCCCAACTAGTGGCAACCCTAACAAACCACTATTAGGATATTCTGAATTTGGAAACCGCAATAGAATAATTGCCACTGCTACATACAAACATGAATGGACTGAAAATTGGGCAACAAGTATTGGGCTATTCTTTGAAATAGCAGAAGGGAATAGATTTGCAGGTGCTGGAGGCAACAGGTATTCTTACACATACAGCGGCGATTTAAATGGCGACGGTTCAGGGTCTAACGATTTGATTTATATTCCTAGAAATCAAAATGAAATTCAATTTGAAGGAACTACTGCCGAAATAGTTGCACAATGGAACGCACTAAACGCTTTCATAGAGCAAGACGAGTACTTAAAAAATCATCGTGGACAAATTGCAGAACGCTTCGGAGGTATTAACCCTTGGTTCAGCAATATTGATTTCAGACTCCTCCAAGATTATTCATTCTTGCTGGGTAACAAAAAGCAAACTATCCAGCTAAACATAGACATTCTGAATGTAGCTAACTTATTAAATTCTGACTGGGGAGTTCGCCAGGTAGCAACTACTTCTGCAACTTCTCCATTACAGTTTGTTAGATTTAATGCACAGGGAACACCCGTCTTTAAATTTAATACCAATTTGAAACAAACATTTCAGGATGATCCAGGAATATTTTCACGTTGGCAAATGCAGATTGGTGTACGTTATATGTTTAACTAAGAGACTGTCCGAAAATGTTTTTTATTTAAATGTTGCTCGATAATTAGCTGAAACCGCAACTTATTTCTTTCGTTTTGTATTATCGAACACGCGCGCCGAGCATTTATCTCTACAAAAGAAGCACATTGTACCAGCAATGTGCTTCTTTACTAATCACTTGTGCAGTAATGCTAAAATATTCAGTGAATCTTCGAGTAATGCTAACAGCTGCTGTTTGCTGAATGGTTTTGCTATGTAATTTGTGAAACCATTATTCAAAAAATTAACTTTATCAGAATTAAAAGCGTAGCCTGTCATAGCAAGAATTGGAGTATCCATATAGTTGAAATGACTTCTGATTTCTTTAAGTAAATCAACGCCGTTCATTCCGCTTCCCAAGTTAATATCCAAAAGCAAAATGGAGTAGTTTTTTTGACTAATTAGTTTTAATGCTTCAACAGCATTTTCGGCTATATCAACAAAGTATTTTCCTCGAAGAAAAGTTTTGGTCAAAGTACTGCTCATTTCGTTGTCTTCTACAATTAATACTAAAGGTAATTCTGTGCCATTTGCTAAAACAGGTGTTCTGTTATTTACAAATCCGCCCTGGTATTGCAGTTTATCATCATTAATAGCTGGGAACTTAAGAGTAAACGTGCTTCCAACATTTTTTTCACTTTCAACCGATACTTCACCGCCCATCATTTTCGTCATTTGGCTGACTAATGTTAACCCGATTCCAATACCTTCGTGAGAACGCCCAACGCCCTCGCTTTCTTGCATAAAAGCATTAAATATTTTATCAAGATTTTTCTTTGAAATTCCAATACCGGTATCAGTTACTTGAATTACAGCAAAACCGCTGCTGCTTATATCTTTACATAATGATACTACTATACTTCCCTTTTTCGTAAACTTAACGGCGTTATCTACTATGTTTGTAATCACCAGTCGTAAAAATGATTCATCAACATGTGCTGCTAAATTGTTATCTGGCATATTGCATTGTAACACAAGTCCCTTATGTTCTGCCTCTACCTTGTACTTTTCAACCACACTAATGATTGTTTCTGACAGCATAACTTTAGTAGAGTATATTTTTTTCTCGAGTGATTCTAATCTCGAAAGTTCTATAATGGAAACGAGAGTATTAAGCAGTCTCCTTCCAGAATTTGTAATTCTTTTCAGCATTAGCTTTTGGTTAGCATCGTTTATTTCTTCGGATAGCATTTCGGATATGCCTAAGATTCCATGCAATGGCGTTCTGAACTCATGGTTTATGTTCAACAATAATGAATCCTTAAGTCTGCTGGATTCTTCCGCCTCATATTGCACTCGTTTAATCTTCTCTTCATATTCCTTTCGATTAGTTATATCGTTACAAGAAATCAAAAAGATATCTTCCGGCTTTTCTTCATTAATAGGTATAATACTGGCGGCGTAAGTGTTTTTTTCTTCCCCATATTCTATAGATATTTCTGTTATTGTTTTGCCGCGGTTGAACTTAGAATTATCTATTGCTTCAACAAGGAGGGAACAAGTGTTACTTTCAAAAACTTCATATAAATTATTCGAGTTTTCTCTGCCAGTCCGGCATTTAACTATATTTTTAAACACTTCATTTGTAAAAGTTATTATGTACTCTTTTTCTTTTGTTCTCTTAACAAAAAAGATCATATCTGATATATGTTTAAATACTATTTCTTTTTCATTCATAATTGGAATACTCATAATTGTTTATAAATTTTGGGCAGAGTAACAATAAACGTAGTTCCAACGCCAACTTTGCTGGTAACGGTTATTGTTCCGAAGTGTTGTTCTACAATTTGTTTTGTTAGGTACAGACCAAGTCCGGTAGATGATTCTCTGTTCGTAGGTTTGGCGCTTAGCCGTTGAAACTTGCCAAATATCTTTTTTAAGTCCGCCTCGCTAAGTCCCTGCCCTTCATCTTTAACTTTGATAATGACTCTTAGGTCTAACTCTTCAATTTCTACAATAGTAGTACAGCCGAAATCCGAATACTTAATTGCATTTGTAAGAAGATTTTCCATCACTTCTTTTATTTTTATCTTATCGGCATCAATCTCAATTGGTTCACTGGAAGTGTTAACAACAACTTTCTGCTCTTTTGTACTTAAGCTCTTGCCTAAAGAAAAAATCACCGACTCAATTAATTCATTCACCTTGAATGAAGTTATATTTAAGTCAAATTGAGTTGAATCACTAACTACCGATCTTAGAAGTTCGCTAACCATCTCGTTAATCTGTTTTGCTGAAGTGTTGATGTATTTCAAAAACTCGATAGCTTGTTCATCGTTATTCATATCATTTAATTCTTCTGAAAAACCTATAATGCTTCCAATTGGAGTTCTTAGGTCGTGAGCTATCATTTCCAGAACTTCATTCTTGAATTCGTTTGCCTTTTTAAGTGATTCCAAAGTCATCGAATGCACATGAATCTGTGCGAGAAGCAAATGATATACGTCAAGCAATTTTACTTCGCCGTTTTCATACATAATAACAAGAGGATCTTTGAGCTGGTTTTCTGGACGCTTCAGGGCTAAGTTCGCCGCATCAAGAATTGTGGTATAACGGGGAATTTCCAAGACTTCTTCTTTATCATGATCTTCTAAGTAAAAACCGACTGATCTTTTAAGGTACAAATCGTACATAAACTGATTGCTCATAGACTTAAAGAAGCGGTTTTTTGAGAGCAGCTTATAATACTTTTGATTCTTTAGAACAATTATTCCTGTTAGATAAGCATTTCGGTCAAATAGTTTGTAAACCTCAATTAGGTTATCTGTTGAATTGATAGTAATAGAAGTCAATTCTAAATCTTCTACCGTTGAATCAAGTCCCAACATAACTGAAACATCCTCCAACTGAGTCATCAATCATTCCTTATATAAAAGAGAAGAAAAGCCACACCCAATAATCGCTACTTTGTGCTTAGCTTTTATTAAGTTACTTTTAAGTTATAGTTAAGTTTAGGTTAATTATGAAGGCGTCTTAATTCTGTGGAGAACCGTTACTCATTTGTTGAATGAATGCAGCAACATCAGGCAATCCATTTTTTATATTTTTTCGTGCAATATTAGTCTCATATTCATTGATTAATTTTGAATTGGAAACGAGTTCAAAAATTTTTTCAGCAGCCTTATGACTGTTTTTGATATAAAAACCAAGCTCGTTGTTAACTATGTAATCTAGATTCCCTTTTTCCTGTTCCCACAAATAACTATTGATTAATGGAATTTTCTTAAGTAATAGAATTTCCATTATTGTTGAAGCGCCGCACTTGGTAATAACTAAATCAGCTAAGTTGATTAGCTCATAAACATTTTCTGCAAATCCCAATACAATCAAATCATCTAGCGCTTTCTTCATTTTTATGTCTAAAATTTCTTTATACAGTTTTTCATTTCTTCCACATACAAATATTAGGTTTATGTTGTTTACCTTTTTGTGGATTTCCAAAATCAACCTTGCGCCGTTTTTTAGCCCGTCAGCGCCTCCAATAATTAACACTGTCTTATCATGCTTCAGAGAATAATTGCGCTTTAACTTAGAAATTGAATCTTTCTCAAGCGCTTTGCTGTACTTAATATTTACAACAAACGGAAACACAGAAATTTTATTTTCGCAAATTCCTTTATCAATACACTTTGCTTTTAGTTCATCGCTAAACACTACAAAATTAGCATCCTCATTTGCAAACCATAGAGGATGAGCTGTATAAGGATCTGTTACAACAACTAGTACTTTTGGATTCAATCTAGCTTTTTTAATAATCTCGAAAACCGGGTTAATCAAAAAAGAGTGTACAACTACAATTGTTGCTGGTTGTTCTCTATTAATCTGTTCTGTTAAATATTTTATTGTGTCTTTTGTAATAAGATAGTTGCTAAGCGAAGCTACAAACTTAATTTTATGAATGAGGTAGATAAATTCGTAAATCCAGACTGCATGATTTTGCAAAAAACTGTAACCCCTTTCTAAAATCATTTGAGAAAATTTATAGCTGCCATTTAAGCCGTCAACTAAGCATGTCTCGCAAGAATCTGGAAATTGTGAATTTATATAATCACTTAATGCTTTAGCAGGTGAATAATGACCACCGCCCGTTTTAAGGTAAACGAACATAATTTTATTTTTCATTTTCTGCTCATCTCATTACGGGCGAATTATTAATGCGGACATAACCATTGTTTATATAATCAAGAATATTGTATGTGCCCAATTTGCGTGCTCTCAGAAAACCCGACCAAGCTGCCTCAGCTATAGAGCCATTTTCAAGTAATGAAAACAACCATTGATGAGTGTATTCCGGTTTGATCTGTTTTATTCCAGCTCTAATTTCTAACAACCATTTACGATTAAATTTTTCTTGCGAACCAATTGCCGGTGCAATAATTATTGGCAATCCTAGTGCGCAATAGAATGACAACTCGCTTGGTTTTGTCCAAAGTATATCTGTAGAATGTAGTATCTGATTGAATTTATTGAAATACTCTTCTGTAGTTTCACCATAAATCACTTCCAAACTATCTTTCTTTTCTGTTATATGATTTGCAGCATCTTCAAAATAATTTTTAACATCAACTTTTGTTCCGGCTGCTAAGTAGAGTTTAATTTTCTTTTTCAGAATTTCATCTTTTAAACTATGCGCAATCAAAGAACCGATTTCCTTTTGCGCTCCTGCTCCACCAACATTAAATACTAAAGTTATTTTTTTCTCAACCTCAACAGAACAATTATGTTTACCAAGAAAGTGCTCAACATTTATACCGTGCCTTGCCCAAAAAATCCCTTTAGGGTCCAATCTTTTCAATCTTGCCGCAAGATTTTTTTTCAAAACATCTAATTGCCTTGAGCCTAATAATTCAATTGGTATTGGAAAACCAGTGGTCGCAATCTTTTCGTTTGGAACGCCATAAGCTTTAAGTCTTTGGCTTGCTTTGCCGCAAGGTGTAAAATAAACTATTCTACTTTCCCATGGTTCCTTTGCTACCCAAACTCTGTTTAAGTCTGCATCGCATATAATACAATAAACTTCATTTATACCTTTCATATTTGCGGCAATTGCCGGGGCATAGAACGATGTAACAAGCGGAAGTTTTTCTGTTTCTATAATTTCAAGCATTCCAGAGCAAAGTCCTTTATTAATATTCTTCTCAAGAATTTCTACCTGAAATGTTTTGTTTGAAAGATCTCTTAAAGGATAAAACGAGGGAATACGCAGCATTACATCGAGTAAACTAAAAATATATTTACCAAATATGGGCAGACTTTTAGCGCGGGATACAAACTCATAGGCGGCTAAAACACGTTTCCATAATTTTTCTTCATTTTTCGAAGCGTTAGAATTTGAACCGACATTAATAATTTCTCCATTAGCTATTAGTCTCAACGGGTATATTGCCCTTTGATGACCATAACCCATATCTGCCGAAACAAGCCATGCTTTTTTGTATGTAGTTTCTGAAATCAAAGTATTAATATTTTCGATTGCAAATTTATAAAAACAACTGGAGCCGGTGCATAGTTAACCAAACATTAACAGAATTTTAACCAAAAAACAGCTCTACCGCTTATTCAAGCCATTTACCAAACAGTGTTAAGTACATTATGCGGTAAATAAAGGTATTATCTACTTTGCCTTTCATTTTGTCGGAATTCAAACCGTGCGCTCTTGCAATAACTGAGCCTGTAACATCACCAAATGTTGACCATGCAATACCGAATGGAAAACGATTTCCCATCTTATCCGGAGCTGATAAAAAAGGAAGCGAGGCTGTACCTTTAACTCCATCAATTGGCGAACCATTCGGGTCGGCTGCAGGCAGTGGTGTATCTTTATCAAGGTTGTCTATTTCGTAGCCAGAAATTTCCATACCTCCTGCTTCGCTATCGGCAGCAGTAACTAATAGGGTATTAGGATTATTATTAATAAAATCTAATACCGAACCAATAGCATCATCTGCACGTTTCAATGCATCAATTTTGCCTTGAGCATTATTTCTGTTTCCAAAGTTATCAGTTCCTTCCTCTTCAATTACTAAAAAGAATTTCCCTTTGTTTGCAAAGAACTTCAATGCAAAATCTGTCATCTCTTTTAAAGTAGGAGCTGTTTCAATGTAATTTGGTAAATTTCGTTCTTGTTGTTCTTCTTCTGTAAAATCATTAAACGTATGCTCGGCTGCAAAAACACCTAAAACCTTTTTCTCATTTGGTGATAGTGAGGCTAAATCTTCTTTTGTATAAACAATTTTATAACCTTTATTTTCTGCATGGTGTATTAAATTAATACCATCCTTTCTATTTCCGCTTTCAACAAATTTACCTTTAACACCTTCGGGAAGCAGCCAGTTCTCTCCGCCCGAAAAAATTAAGTCGGTTCCAGAATCGATTACCTTTTTCGTAATTGCTTCGTAGTTACTTCTCCTTGTTTCGCTGGCAACAAAAACTGCTGTTCCTGGTTCAATAATTGAAGCAGAGTTTATTATGCCTGTGTAAATACCTTTCTCTTTTGCTTCTTGCATAATACTTTGTTTTTTGCCTGATAACGAAATTGGAATATCTCCGTTATCCATTCCAAAGGCAGCTAAATCTGCCTTTATTCCATATGCATGAATAGTTGCACCAGCGTTTGATGAAGCAGTAATTCGGTTTTTTATATGCCCTTGATATAAGCCAATACCGGTAAGCTTATCCCAGTTTATTTCGGAATCGGGACCAACGGTTAATATTCTGAGTGCATTCCAATTGGCTAATGCTGTTCCATCCGGATGAATAAATATTACGCTGCCGGTTTTCATTTTAATGGGCTGTGCTAATGAAAATATTGAAGCGATTACAAGTAACAAGAATAGTTTTGTTTTCATTAAAGGTTTTTCTCTTAGTTATTGATTTTTGAAGTTAGTTTTTTAATTTCGGCAAGGTCAAAAGCAGAGACATTTCCATCATTGTGTACAGCAAATAAAGCGCCTTCAACAAAGTTTCCGAAAGATTGTTTAGTAAGCCATATTCCATCTGTGTTTGTAGTTTCTGCACCCTTGAAAGCGCATAAATGACGAAATGTTGTTCTTTCAAATATATGAAAGATGTTTTCATTATGCGACTGATCAGTAATGATCCAGAATCCATTATCATTTTCTTCATACAAAGCAATACCTTCAATTTGCCCTTTAAATACTCCTTTTCCAAACGTACTGTCTAAAAACCTTCCTTCCATATCGTAAATTTTTATTTCAGATCTGCTTGTATCTTCTTCTGCAATTAGAACTATATTCTTTTGTGTGTCACCATATATTGATTCAACAATTCTCAATACTCCAGTTCCTTTTGTTTCGCCAAAATATCTAAGAAGTTTAACTTTTAGACTATTATTACTAACATTAACAAAATATTTATGCACACGTTTACCTAATAATGAATCGGGTGGTATTATATCTTTTGCAAACTCATAATTATCCGTAATGAAAACATTATAGCCCGTTTCTTCTTTAGAAACAAAAATTCCGTAAGGTTTCAATAGAAGTGAATCTCCAAAAGTACCAATAGATCGAAAACTGGGTAAAGTTAAAACCTGTACTCTATGATTATCACGTTCAACGACGAAAAGAAAACTATCAATCACGGCAATACCGTTTGGCCGCTTAAATTTACCAAGTCCTGTTCCTTTGGAGCCAATACGCATAATGTTTTTCCCAGAAACTGCATCATCTACAATCAGCAAATCAGTTGACTTTGCCGTTGAAATCAACCAAGCCTCTCCGTTTTTCCCTTTCCAAAAGGCTGGAGAATCTACATTATCATTTTCGTTTCTTTCTGTCTGATATTTTTCATTCAATATCTGTACGGTAGAAGTAGAATCAATTCTGGTTTTACCGAATAAAACAAAAAATGACCCGATTAGAAATAATACAAATGTTATTCTCATTCTTCACCTCTTCATCGAAAGGAATATAAAAAGCGGGCATTGCTACCCGCTGTATAAAATTTGAAATATTCTATTTATAAATCGAATTTCAATCCAGCGCTAAAACGACTATCATAATATTCTGCTTGATAAGTACGGCTGCTTTCTCCGGCATAAAATCTAAGTGGCTGGTTAAGTATGTTGTTTACCTCAAAGAATAAACGTAACCCTTTAATAAATTGGTATGAACCGGTTAAATCCAAGTAAGCAGCTGCATCATAATATCTCTCTAAACCGGGAGTAAGATCTGTCTCATTCGGGTCTAAGTAAGCGTCAGTATAGTTGAAGGATAGTCCGAGTGTTAAAGAGCCATCTTGATAAGTTAAGGCTGCATTTAATGTATGAGGCGCAGTACCAGGTAAATCAATCTTTTTGCCACCATAAGCGGGATTATCGGTTTCCGAATTTGTGTACGTATAATTGAAATAAACACCAAAATTTCTTAAGAATGAAGGAAGAAAATCGAGCTGACGTTGAAATGCGGTTTCAAATCCAAACAAAGCAGCTTCACCACCGTTTCTGGGTTGAAATAGTTTGTATTCTTTTCCATTGAAATTGTATTTATCCTGTACGTGTACATAAATGAAATCATCAATATTTTTATAGAAAACTCCAGCAGATAGTAAACCAATTGATTGCAAATATTTTTCCACCATCAAATCTAAATTCATTGCTCTTGTAGGTTTAAGGGCAGAATTTCCCATTTCTAATTCTGAATCATCAACAGCAATACTTCTATATGGAACAAGGCTGTAATAGTCTGGTCTTGCTAAGGTATTTGTCCATGCAGCACGTACTATTAAGTTCTCATCAAAATTGTATTTAAAATGAATTCCAGGCATAACATCCAAGTAACTGTCATCTCCGCTTGTTGGAGTTATTTTTTCAGTATCATCATTAAATTCATTTCCCTTGTATTCAACTGATGTGTTTTCGATTCTGAGCCCGGCAATAATTAACAGCTTATCACCAATGTTTTGATTTAACTGTGCATAGCCGGCAACAACATTTTCTGCTGCTGTAAAATTAGCGGCAGCGTATTCTGCAGGCTCATCAGATTCTTCAAATAAAGATTTGTTTTTAAGATTAAGAGAACCGAGATATTTTTCTGTTGGGAAAATTCCAACTTGATAGCTGCCTGCCAAGTACCCAGAATTTGTATAATCTGAATAATTAGTTGAGGCTAAAGTAGCAAGCCCGTTTAATGGTTTGTACGAGAAGAACTTGTTATCACGTTTTTTATCTTTCAATTTATACTTACCGCCAAACTTGAGAACGCTTTTGTATCGTGTTGAAGATGAAATTGGTAATTCAAAATTGAGCCGTGTATTAAGATTCTTTTCTTCTGTAAATTGGAATTCTTCAGCAAGTTCATTAAAAGTAAAATCAACAGGCTTCACTTTTGTAAGGTCTGCTGGAGTAAAATATGGTTTTTTCAAATCGGAAATATTAACAGATACTGGGGCGCTTTTAACTTCATACCTTAAGTATCTTTCGTTCGGTCTTTCTTCGGAAGCTTTAGAGTATGATACAGCCCAATTCGTGTTTAATACATCGCCAAGCAGATGCTGTCCGCCGAGTGACAATGAGTAAGTTCTCTGATCTTCAAGCCTAGCATTATTGTTTACATCGTTCCCGATACCGCCTTTCACTTGTCTTCTAATTCTTGCTTTTGAAACTACACCGGATGCATCGGGCAGCGTTAGTTTATCATAAGTTAGTCTGTATCTATTTTCCCAATCGTTTCTATGATTATAAATTGCGTTCAAATTCAATTTTGAGGTTGGAGATAATTCATAGTCGAATGCTGATGAAACGCTTTGACGTAATCTTCTAACTTGATATTCTCTAACATCCCATGCAGTTGTAAATACTTTTCCGGTTGCAGCATCTTTTCTCCATTTTCCTTCTGCATTATCTGAACCTAAATTATGATCGTGATAAGAACCGCTAAGTACAATACCGAGCTTATTATCCATAAATCTTTGCCCAAAAACAAACGAACCTATATATTGAGGTTTTTCTGAAAGGAAATTATAACCGCTTCCTAAAGTACCCGAAATAATCATTCCATTTGGAGCCGATCTTGTAATTAAATTTATTGCACCACCGATAGCATCCCCATCCATTTCCGGGGTTACTGCTTTATTAACTTCAATGGTTTTTACCATATCAGATGGAACTAAATCTAATTGAACAGCACGTGTTTCACCTTCTGCAGAAGGCATTCTTTCTCCGTTGATCATAATAGAATTTAACTTTGGTTCAGTTCCTCTTACGTTGGCAAAGCGTGCTTCGCCTTGATCATAGTAAACATTAATTGCAGGAATTCTTTTTAATGCGTCGCCAATATTTGCATCCGGAAAACGTCCCACTTGTTCAGAAGAGATTATATTTGTGATATTGTCATTTGCTCTCTGCTGGCTTAATGCTCTTGATTGACCTGAAAGCCTTTCTCCTCGAACAGTAATTTCATCAACAAGAATGTCTTCCTCTTTCATTCCAATATTTACAACCGAAGTCTTTCCGGCTGCTACATCAACTTGAGCACTAATAGTTTTATAACCAAGATATGATACTCTTAAATCATGCCTCCCTTCGGCAACGTTAACAAAAATAAATTCCCCTTTTTGATCTGTGCTGCCTGCCAAACCTAAACTTTTTGCAAATACATTAGCTCCAGCAAGTGATAGCCTTTTCTCATCAACAACTTTACCCTTAATTACTCCCTTAGCTTGTGCGTAAAGTGTGAAACCGGTAAATAATAGAACAAAAAATAGAAATAGCTTTCTCATACATTCCTCTTAGTTGATAATTATGGGGCGCAAAATACCTTGTCAGTATTAAGCTAGAATTAAGTAATGGTTAAAAAGGAATAAAGTTTAGGATTGCTCTTTTATGTTCATTTATGAAATAGTTTTACAATATTAAACCCAAATTTGCAATTGCAGCGTTTCTAATGACTGCAATAGAAAAGTTGAATTGACTTGTTTTATAATAATAACTTACGTTACGTAAGAGAGGTTTAACGTCGTCAAAACTGGGTTCTGCGTAATCTTAGCAGCGTTACTCTGTTACTAAACCATATACTACACTAAGTTAATGAATAACTCACCTACGCAAGAATGACTTAACGACTTAAAACAAGTTACTATGGAACGTAACTTCAATAATCTTTGCGTCTTAGCGGCTCTGCGAGAAAAAAGAGGTTTCTGCCAAGACGCAAAGCCGCAAGTAAAGTTGTTAACTATCCTCGCTGAAGCATCTTTAATTAACGCTGCGTAAAAATTATCCCGAAATTTTATAAATAAATTCTCATCTCTTCGTTTTAGGCACTGCCGCCATTTCGATTTTTTGTGTGTATTTTTTTGGGGAGATTTTAAGAAGTTCAAGGAGTAAGAGTAAGAACTTATTTACTCATCTTACGCAAGAATCAGAATGAAAATTATTCTCTGTGATTCCCTGTTTTTGCCCTTTGCATCTTTGTTAAATATATAGTGTTTTGCCACTAACACTTCCAGACATACTTTTAGCTCACAATTTTGCCGAAGGATGTAAATCATAATGCTATTTGCCAAATAAGGTAATAAGGTTAATTAACTTGTGTTTAGGTTTGTTACTAAGGTAAGAAAGACAAAATAAATTTTTTGATTAGTCGGTATATTTTTATTCAATAGTGTAAAGGTTCAAGTGAAAAAAGACTTTAGAGAAAAATAATTTGGTAAAAGAAGTTTGTAGAACATTCCACTAAAAAATCCGCTCCACTAATCTCCGCTACGACATTTTTAAGGATGTCTTCGCTCCGAACGTTCCGCTGAGATAGTAGATAATAGCAAAGTTGTTTATTAAGCTGCCACATTTTTACTCCAATAACTTTCTCTATTTAAAGCTGCTTGAAAAAGTTTTTGTTCTCTTAGAGAAATTTTTTCTTTTTCTCTATGAAGCATGAAATCTTCCGGAGTAAGATAAAACAAGGCGCTATGTAAACGAACGCGATTATAATGATCAATATACTTAGCAATAATTTCTCTGGTATCTTCAATAGTTATAAAACTGTTAGTACGAAGGCATTCAATGCCTATTGAACGATGAAACCTTTCCAGTTTACCATTACTTTCAGGATAAGCTACAGAAGTTTTAATATGAGTAAGTTTCAGAAATTTTATAAACTGCTGAAAATCCTTTGAAATAAATTGACCACCATTGTCAGAAATAATTCTTGGTTTTTCATTTGGATATTTTTCTTTTGCTCTTTGAAGTGTAATTTGAACATCATATTCAGTCATATTATTTCTAACTTCATGATGGAGAATGTAACGTGAATATCCATCCAAAAGTGAGATAAGAAAAAGAAAAGTTCCATGAAAGTTGATGTACTTAATGTCAATATGCCAATGCTGATGAGTGCCATCTGGCTGCATAAATCCATTACCTTTTTTGCTTGTTTTTACAGTATTCCACTGATTAAGAAGACCTTCAGCTTTTAGTATACGATAAACAGTACTGGGAGAAACTGCAACAATATCTTCATCAAGCATACGATAAGTTAAGCGCCTATAACCATCGCGCAGATAGTAATCATTCTCAGCATAATGAGTTTTTGCATAATTGATAATTGCTTCCCTTTCCCAGGGCAACAGCCAATTACTCTTCGGCAAATTACAGTTATGCTGATTGTCTCTGCCCAGTCGTTCTTTCCATTTATAATATTTTGCTTTGCTTATTCCGATCATTCTTAGTAACTGTATTAATTTTATCTCTGAGGTTTGAATTATATAATCAACATAAATTACAATTGAATCTCGTATGTCAACATCAACCCAAAGATTATTTAGTCTTCCCCATTCAGACTTTTTTTTAATCGAATATTGTCTTCCAGAATTTCGCTTATCAGAGAATTTCTGTCTTTCAGCTTTGTTTCCAGACGGGAAATTTTTTCTTCAGATTTATTATTTGTTTTTTCACGTTTATCTTCAAAGAGAGTATCACCTTTTTCGAACAATGTTTTTTTCCAGTTATAGATTACATTTGGATGAATATGATATTTCTCAGCCAGTTCTCCGATCTGGACTTTGTTTTCAAGAAACTCCCGTAGGATCATCATTTTTTCTTTTGCACTCATTCTTTTTCGGTGTTCCATTTTTAACTCCTATTAAATAAATTGTTACACATATTTTAATTTAATACCTAAAATTCTAAAACGAAAAGCAGAAAAAGTGGCGTAAGTTGTTTATTTTT
>CAZNTN010000010.1:0-121601 GCA_964575995.1 uncultured Melioribacter sp.
AGGCGATAAGTCCCGCTTCGTCCAGCGTCGAACAAGGCGAAAAATGAGGCTGGGTTAAAAGTTGTTAACTATCCTCGCTGAAGTATCTTTAATTAACGCTGCGTAAAAATTATCCCGAAATTTTTAAGATAAATACCCGTCCCTTCGATTTAGGAGCTGCCGCCATTTCAATTTCGATTTTTGTGGAGATTTTAAGAAGATCAACGAGTAAGATCAAGAACTTATTTACTTATGTTACCTAAGTAAGGTTTAATGTCATCAGAACATGTTTCTGCGTACAGAATTGTTAGTAACAAAACACTAGCAGCAAGCCGCGAAACCCTAAAAGTTTAAGATGTTTTAGGAAGATAAGCTGCAACGTTAGCAGATGAACTCAAGAATGCAGGAAATTACAAAACAACTTTTAACATAGAGACAGCCTCCGAATAAAACACCGAGCAAGGGCGGCGTGTCTCTAAGCTCGGTTTTATTTCTACTGCTTATTAACGCCTGCTGCACTTATTACAAGGAAGATGATGCTCGTCTAATAGCTTCAAAGGAAAAGGTTCGATCTGCAAGCTAAAGAAGCCCCGGTTCTCGTTTAAGCAAACAGGGGTTTTTATTTAAAAAAACGACCGCTAAGAAAGTTTACCTAAAAATTGCGCAATGGTTAGATAGTAAATAAATTAGCTGCCCATAAATAGAGAATTTTATGGTCTTAGACCTTATAGTAACAAAAACAGATGACGGCTACTCAACAAACGTTCCTTCTATTTATGGATGTGAATCTTGGGCACATGAAGAAGAAGAAGCTATTTGTAAAACTGTTGAGCTGGTTAAGTATTATTTGAAAAGACCAGATTTGAAAATTAAAGTTGATTTGTCTAGAAAAGAATCTCCCAATTTGATTTACAAACTGATTTTTGCTTAGTAATGAGAAAATTTAAGACAGAAAGAAGATTACAACGGCTTACCGAAACGGCAGAAAATAGACAAGCCACACTTAGATTGGTATTAGAAAATATCCACGATCCGCATAATGTAAGCGCCATATACCGCACTTGCGATGCTACAGGTGTGCAGAATGTTGGGCTCGTTTACACGAATGAAGATTTTCCTAAGATTAGCAGAGTTACTTCTTCTTCTGCAAATAAATGGATTGATACACAGCGGTATAAATCTGTAGAAGACTGCTGCGATGAATTACATAAGCTAGGATTTAAAATTTATGCAAGCGTTCTTGATAAAAACGCTGTTGATTTTTACCAGTTCGATTTAACTGAACCGGTTGCTCTTGTTGTTGGAAATGAGCACAGGGGAATTTCCGATGAGATGCAAAAGATTGCCGATAAAACTTTTTTCATTCCGATGAGAGGAATGGTGCAAAGTCTTAATGTTTCAGTTGCTAGCGCTGTAATTTTGTATGAAGCTCAAAGGCAAAGGAGTTTAAAGGGAATGTACGCGGCTGCTTCTTTACCGCAAAATGAACTAGATAATTTAATAGAAAAGTGGTGCGATAAATGATTCGGAAGTTTGAAAAGATAAAAAGTTTGAAAGGTAAATTGTACCTAGCTGGTGATAAATCAATTTCGCACCGCGCTGTAATGTTTGCTTCGATGGCTGAAGGAAAATCTGTAATCCGCAACTGCTCGGAATCTGAAGATGTAACTTCAACCATGAAATGCTTTGCTAAATTGAGCTGTGAATTTAAGAGAGATGGAAACACAATTGAAGTAATAGGTAAAGGTATTGGTAAATTATCTGCACCGCCGCAAACAGAGCTTGATGCTGGAAACTCCGGCACAACAACAAGATTGATAAGCGGAATTTTAGCAGCGCAGAGTTTTGAATCGGTAATTATTGGCGATGCTTCATTATCAAAACGACCGATGAAAAGAATTGTTGAACCTCTAAAACTTATGGGCGCTAATTTAGAAGTAAACGAAGATGGTACACTGCCTCTTAAAATTTTTCCTTCAGAAAATATTCACAATATCAGCTACACTTTTCGAGTTGCGAGCGCACAAGTAAAAAGTGCAATGATACTACTGGCAATTCACTTAGATGAGGTTTCGGAGTTTATAGAAACGGTTCCAACGAGAAACCATACTGAATTAATGCTTGGCTTAAAGACTGAAAGAACAAACAGCGGAACAAAAATATTTGCTTCAAAGAAGAATTATCCAAAACCATTTGATATTACCGTTCCGGCAGATATTTCGAGCGCTGCTTTTTTTATTGTTGCAGCACTTCTTACAAACGATTCTGATATTATTTTGAATAACGTTTCTCTCAATTCGACTAGAACCGGAATAATTACAGTTCTAAAAGAAATGGGTGGACAAATTGAAATAATAAACAAAAGAAAAGAAGCCGGAGAGGAAGCCGGTGATGTGAGAATAGTTTCGAGCAAGCTAAAGAATGTTGGTATTCCAAAGGATATTATTCCAAACATCATAGATGAAATTCCAATACTTTCTGTTGCGGGTTTGTTTGCTGAAGGAAATTTCAGAATTGAGAACGCTAAGGAGTTGCGTGTTAAAGAATCCGATAGAATTAAATCCCTCTGTCAAAACTATAAGAAGAGTGGCGTTGAAGTAATTGAGTTTGACGATGGTTTTGAACTAAGAGGAATGCCTTTAAATGTTCAAACAACGTTTGAAAGTTATGACGACCATAGAATTGCAATGACATTTGGGGTACTTTCATCTTTGCTTGATAACGGCGGTTTTGTTTCCGGTTTCGAGTGTGTTGGAATTTCTAATCCTAAATTTTATGAACAGCTTATATCTCTGGCTTACAACTCCAATATCTGATGCTCGAACTTGTTTATCTCTAATTTGTTGAAAAGCCATTTCATAAAATCAATTCCATATTTATTAACAAAGTAAATGAAGTTTATTTCTCTTTCTTGCAGGCTGCCGTTAGGGAAGAGAATGTTTCTAACTTTTGTTAATTGGCGGATTGAAGTTTCATACTTTCTTTTTTCGGCTTCAGTTGCTTTGGTTTTAAGATAATCGAGCGCCTGCTCAATTCGTTGTTTAGATTTCTCAGACATATCGCCAAGAGTAACATCAATTGTAGTTAGTTTTTCCGAAATTTCAGAGAACATTGTTGAAATATTTTCACTCGATTTTTCAAATAACACTTCCAAATTAAGCTCCGAAGAAGCTCTTACAATTCTCTTAATCAATTCCTCTTCCTCGCTAAAAATATCTGTGAATGTAAATGAGTGTTTGTTCAAAACTTGATTTACACCTTGCTCAACTATAGTGGCGCTTGCTCTCGGATAAATAAAAGGTTCTTCAATATCATAAATTTCGTAAAGCGGGTTTACCTGAGCGAAGTAACTAATTTCTCCTGGTCCCCCTACATAAAATCCGGTTGAAAAAAGATAATCCTGGCAAATTGGGCGAAGCAAAACATTAGGGCTGAATTTCTCCGGAGTAAATTCTATTTGGTTAAGTATGTCATCAAAAGAGAATCTTTTTCGTTTTCCTTTTAATCGCAGTTCGCCAGAATCTGTGGGCTCAATCAATAAGCGCTCGTTTTCTTCAAGATAAAACATGTTGATTGGTTTTACTTTTACCTGTGCATGATAAACTTCTTCAAGTTCTGCGCTTCTTTCTACAAGAACAAGTGATTGCTCTGAATACTCCGAAATAGCTTTCTTAAAAAGCGGGATTAACAGTCTCTTTGCTCTACTATCGAGCGGATTAAAAATTACCAATCCGTACTCATCGAAAAAATTAATCAACAAGTCTCGAAACGATTCTAAAAATGTTTTGCCGGGCTGATAAATTGACTTTAGTAAATCAATCAAAGAAGCCTTGAACTCTGTTTCGCGTAATGAACCGGAAAGTTTATCGAAAACAAAGTTAAGATTGCTGCTAAATTTTAATTCACCTGTAGAACCGCGGTTGAACTCTTCCCCTAATCCATCTTCATATTTAAGATTAAGTAAAGAATTTTCATTGCTCAATACAGAAAAATTGCATGCCTCTTCAAAATCATGATCGTCTCCTTCTAACCAGAAAACCGGCACAAAACTATACTCCGAATATCTTTGGCTTAAAGACTGGCATAGTTTAATTGCAGTAATAGTTTTGTAAAAGGTATAAAGCGGGCCGCCGCAAAGACCAAGCTGCTGCCCTGTAATTACGGCAATAGTTTTAGGCGAAGATAAAATTTCAATATTACGCTGAGTGAGTCTGGAAATTTTCTGATTAAGATATTGAGTAAGTATAATTTCTGAAAGCAGCTCTCTATGCGGTTTAACTGTAGAGGCAAGTTTTTGAAAATGTTTCAAATACTGCTCTGAAGCATTGTAATTTTTACCGTAAAATCTTGCTACGTTGTCAAATTCTTCAATATAATCCAGAAACAGATTTTGGTGCGCCGGTATATTTGAAAAATTTATATACATTAATACTCCCGCATAATTCAAAAAACTATTATTTTAAGTGAGTAGAATTCACAAATCATTTATCATTTTCCAAAAGAAATTTAGTAAAAATTAAATAACTATTCTCGAAGTATAGAATCAAAACCGGAGACAAAAATGGCAGCTTCGTACATAATTAGTGTGGATTTAGGCGGAACAAAAATCCTTTCTGCTCTAATTAATCAACAAAATGAAATTGTCTCCAGAGTAAAAATTGCAACTGAAATAGAAAAAGGGGGCGATGTAATTGTGCACGCCATTGTAGAATCTGTTAAACAAGTACTTGCCCAAAACAACCTTGTACAAAGCGATATTAAAGCGCTTTGTATGGGAGTTCCCGGAACTGTTAATCCTTACACGGGAATTATTGCCGCAGCTCCAAACCTTGGCTTAGTTGAATTTAACATCAAAGAATCTTTAGCAAGTCAATTATCAATTCCTGTTCTAATCGAAAATGATGTAAACCTTGCCGGGCTTGGCATCAAGAAATATGAATTGAAAGATGAAGTAAAAAACATGATTGTTGTTTTTGTAGGTACCGGAATTGGCGGTGCTTTATTCTTTGATGGAAAAATTTACCGCGGCTCTACTTTTTATGCCGGCGAAATTGGGCATATGTTAGTTGATTCTAAAGGTGCTTTTTCAATTTCTCCAATTCACTCTACATTTGAATTAACAGCGAGCCGTACTGCAATTGTTAGAGAAATTAAAAAGAATATTATAAAAGGGAAGAACAGCATACTTAGAGACTACTCGAAATCTAAAAAGCCAATTAAGAGCAAAGTACTATTGGATGCACTTAAAAAAGAGGATCCGGTTGTTATAAAGCAGCTATCTAAAGCTAGCAGAGCTATAGGAACTGTTTTAGGAAGCATCACTACTCTGCTTAACATAGATACTATTGTCTTGGGCGGCGGTGTAATTGAAGCTATGCACGAGTTTATGGTACCAATTATAACCGAAACATTTAATAATTCCGTTTTAGAGGCTCCGGGTAAATGTGTTAAAATATTTGAAACTAAACTTGGCGATGATGCAGCTTTATACGGCGGTATTGCATTAACTGAGGAGTTCTTGGAAGCTAATTAACTTCATATTCTTTTTCTATTTTTTCTAACTTATCACTTAACTCTGTCCACATGATGTAGGCTTTGTCTAACAGAGTTTTTGTCTCCTCGTAATCTAAATTTTTTTCTTTTGATAATTGTGGATTGCTGAAAATCTTCGGCTCAGAGAGTTCGTTTTCTAACTTTACCTTTTGTTCTTCTAACCCAGATATTTCATTTTCGCACTTTTCTAACTTAGCACGAGCTTCTTTAGTTGCAGCAAATTTTTTTTGACGCAATTCCGCTTCAATTCTCTTTAATTCTTTACGGTTTGTTTTTTCGTAAGAAGTAATTTCAACTGTTTCTTCTTTGGGCACAAACAATTCTTCACGCTTAATCATATAGTAATCTATTGTGCCCGGATAAACTTTAACTAAGCAATCACGAATTTCTATTACCTTGTTTACAATTGGGCGAAGAAAATCTACATCGTGGGAAACAATTATCAAACTGCCGCTAAAGTTAATTAGCGCTTCTTGTAAAACTGCTTTGGAAGAAAAATCGAGATGGTTTGTAGGCTCATCAAGAATTATAACATTGGCTTTGGTAAGAAGAAGTCTTGATAAAGCAACACGGCTTCTTTCTCCGCCCGAAAGAACCTTAATTTTTTTGAAAACCTCGTCGCCGGAAAAAAGAAAAGAGCCAAGAATTGAACGTATCTGTCCGGCAGATAATTCGTTATTTACTTCTTCGAGCGCATCAATCAAATCATATTCTGGCTCTATAGAATCTGCAACTTCCTGCTCGTAATAAGAAAGCAAAGTATTGTGCCCCAGTTCCACAGAACCTGCAGAAGATTTTAGTTTAGAAGCAATAATTTTTGCCAAGGTAGTTTTGCCGGCTCCGTTTGGACCAACAATTGCAATTTTATCTTCCCGTTCAATTTGCAGATTAACATTTTTCAGAACATCTAAAGAACCAAAAGAATGATTAACATTAATTATTTCTACAGGAATTACACCGCTTTTAGGCGGCTCCGGAAAGCGTATCTCAATCTTTTTCTCCTCCCCATGTAAATCAAACGTTTCCATTTTCTCAAGCTGTTTTATCCGGCTCTGAACCTGCCTTGCTTTTGAAGCTTTATATCTAAACCGCTCAACAAACTTTTCAATCTCCTTCTTACGCTTCTCACTACTTTTCTGAAGTGAAATAATCTGCTTTTCCCGTTCTTCTTTATAAACTAAATATTGGCTGTAATTACCGGAATAAAAATTTACCTGCTTATCAAAAATTTCTATGGTTCTGTTTGTTACGCTGTTAATAAAATATCTATCGTGCGAAATAATAAGAAGTGCGGCATTAGATGTTTGAAGAAAATTGATTAGCCAGCCAAGTGTATCAATATCAAGGTGATTTGTAGGTTCATCCATCAGCAACAGATCGTTTTGAGAAAGAAGAATCTTCGTCATCTGAATTCTCATTTGCCAGCCGCCTGAAAACTCTTCTGTCCTTCTAAAAAAATCTTTCTCCTTAAAACCTAATCCCATCAATACTTTTTCGATTCTCGAATCTGCGGAATAGAAATCGATCTGCTCTTTTCTTTGCTCAATTTCCCCTAATTCCTCTAAAACTTCAGCACGGTCTTCTTCAGAAATATTGGGGTCATTCAAATCTTCGAGTGCTAATTTTTCTCTTTCATCGAGCGAGCGGATATCTGGCAGAGAAGATTTAACCTCGCTAAATAAAGTTTGACCGCGGAAAGCAATTATATCTTGCGGCAGATAACCAATCTTAATTCCTTTTTGCTTCTTAATATTTCCGGTTTCAGGCTGCTCAGTTCCATAAAGCAGTTTAAGAAAAGTAGTTTTGCCAGTTCCGTTTGAACCTACAAGCGCAATTTTATCATGCCTCGAAATTCTTAGGGTTACACCTTCAAATAAATTTTCTCCGGTAAACTGAATTGAAAGATTTGAAATATCAATCATGCAAAACTATTTCCGTATTACAGCAACTTTAGCTGTTTTTATGTTGTTGCCTTCATCATCGTAAGCAACAATAAAATAAATACCACTTGCAACAAGGTTCCCCTTCAAGTCTTTTCCATCCCAAAAAGCAATTTTGCCGCCCGGAGTTTCATAATCTGCTATTAGATCACCTGTAATACTCAATACTTTTATGCTGCACCCTTTAATCAATCCATCAATTGTTACGTTGTTATCTTTCCCAATTACAAATGGATTAGGATAAATGAATAAATCATCAAAGCTCTCTTTTGGTTCTACAAATGAAGTGGATAGTTCTGCTAAACCAAAATTTGTTCCTATAAATACTTTTCCGCTTTTAGGATCGACAGCTAAGCTAACAATGTTATTATCTGGCAGAGGGCTGTTTTCTGCGGTAAAGTTTTTAATTAAATGATAGCCGTCTGAAGAAAGAACAAATAACCCTTTGTTAGTTCCAATCCATTTCTGATCAATGGGATCAACTGCAATGCAATTGACAGAAAGATTTCTAACTGCTAACCCAACTAATTTTGTTAAAGTAGTTTTTGGTCTTGAAGGATCGCTAATCATATTTAGTCCTATATCCATTCCAATCCAAAGCTGCCCGCGTCTATCAACTGCAAGACAAGAAATCAAGTCGCTTGTAAGCCCGTCTGTTTTAGATAAATAACCTTGAGTATCATCCAAAGTATTATCGAAAGTTCCCTTATCGTTGAAGTAATAAAGCCCGCGGTTACCTTGAATTGGGAAAAACCATTTAGAACCATATTCATCGATAACCATTTTATCGAGAAAATCACTTGTAGAAATACTAGGATTTGAAAAAGAATAATGATACCATTTTTTGTCTTTAGTAAAGAGGCTGATTGGTTTACCAGCATTTGATAATGGATTAATCATCCAAACATTACCCTTAGAATCTGTTTTAATATCAGAAATTACTATAAACTTATCGTTTGCCGGAATGCCAACTAAACCGGAATTAGCCGTGTTATAAGTTTCAAACTTTCCTTTCTTATAAAAAACTGCCCCATGTCCCCAAGTTCCTAAATAAACAGTAGAATCGCTTCCAACAGATATATTGTAAATGGCGTTTGAAACTAACTGAGGATAACTCTTCATATCATAAGTCTTCCATTTAGTACCATCGAATTCAAAAAATCCTTTGCCTGTTACATCTTTTCCGGTTGCAACCCAAACCGAACCACTTTTTGAAACTGCCATATTTAAAAAAGAATTACTTGCCGGCGAGCTTGGCAAAATTATTCTTGTTTTGTTGTTCCTTAATTCTAATAAACCATTTGTAGTTGCAATGTAAGTTCCTGTTGAAGAAATTTTTAGCGATTGAAATTTGGTTGAGGTATTTTCATACAAAGCAACTTCCCGAATACCTACTAATTGGTATAAAATATTATCTCCAAGCATATATAGCGAGTTATTATAAACAACTAAATCATTGATCTTGATATCCTTTAGTAAGAACTGGCTCCAATTATTATTCTGAAATCTGTACAAACCATTCGAAGTAGCAGCAATAATTTCTGAATTGAACCGAACTATTTTGTAAGGAACTACAGAAAGGCTTCCGTTTTTTAGAGTGTAACTATCCCAAGACTCTGGCGCTGCAAGGTTCTGAGCATTGCTTTTTTGTACTGCAATGCCGTACTGAGTGCAGGCAAAGAACACTTTACTTTTGAACACGCTTAGCACTTTAGTTTCGGAAGGAATAGAGCCTAATTTTAAGTAGCTGTCAAGTAACGCAAGTTTCTGCGCGCTTATAACAGTAATTCCGAGATCGGAAGAGATAATTACAGAATCACCTTTAACGAAAATTTCGTTAATGCTTTTCTGGGTTCTATTTGTGCTGTAGATGTCTAAGATTTTATCAATAGAATTTGTTTTTGGATTAAAGGAATTAATATGCCCTTCACTAGTTCCAAACCACAAATTGTTTTTTCCATCTAAGCCAATAGCGGTTAAATTTTGACTGCTTAGCCCATCTGCTTTAGTGAAAATAGTGTAGGAAGAATCTCCAACTCCTGTTTTGAAAGCCCCGCCAGAAGTTGCAGCCCAAATCTCATTTCCAATTAGAACAGTGCCTTTTACACTTTTCATATCGGCATATACTTTCCAGCTGCCGAAATTTTGTGCATATAAACAAGCAGTATAGACAAAAAGAATTATGAGAATTCTTAATACTTTCATTTAATCCTCGTTTTATGGTTACAGATGGTAGAAAAAAGCAATAATCAAATTTACCTAATAATGTTAGATCAAAAAGTAGAAAAATTCATAGGCGATATGTTTTGTGGAAAGATTTAAGCATTGTTCTTTTGCAGCATTTTTCTCATAGCTTCTAATTGGCTGACCGAAATATAATACTTACCGAAGTTTTCGTTATCCATTTTTTTCCCTCCATGAAAATCAGAACCGCCGGATTCTAAAAGACAATACTGGTTTACTATCCCACGGTAAAACTGAATTTGGTTTTCGTTGTGGCATGGATGAATAGTTTCAATGCCATCTACTCCGGCTTTTATTAAGCCCATTAACAAACTTTCTTTCATAAAACCGGGATGAGCAATAAAAGATAATCCTCCTGAATCGTTTATTAGTTTTAGTGCGCTTTGAGGAGAAACATGTATTTTTCTTTCAAAAGCAGGCCCGTAATCTCCTATATATTTTTCAAAAGCATCTTGATAATTTTTTACAATTCCAAGATCAGTTAAAGCATACGCAATATGTGGTCTTCCAACAGCCGAGTTTTGGGCGCGATCCAGCACGTCATCAACTGTAATTTTAAGCCCAAGATTCTGAAGTTTCTTGACAATTCTCTTCGCACGGTGAAGTCTCTCATCTCGGAAAAATTGTAAATACTTTTGAAGTTCTTCATTGTCTAAATCGATAAAATAAGCAAGCAGATGAATTTCTTTGTCATCGAGATCAGTGCTAATTTCAACCCCTGTGATAAGCTCAATGCCTAAATCACGAGCACACTCTGCTGCTTCTTTGATAGCATAGATCGAATCGTGATCGGTTATGCTGAGTATATGTAATCCGTTTTTATGTGCTAGTTCAACTAACTCACAAGGTGTTAATGCCCCGTCCGAGTACAGTGTGTGGGTATGAAGGTCAATTTTAGTTTGCATACTTAGAAGAACATTTCCTTAAACTTTTCATAGTCAAGTATTCTAAGTTTGCTTCCTTCCATTTCTACTAAACCTTTTTTTGCAAAAGAATGTAAAGTACGCGAAATAGTTTCTCTCGATGTACCTGCCATATTTGCCAAATCTTGCTGCAAGGGCAGTTTATCTATTTCTACTTTACCATGTTTTATCTTTCCAACATCATCTGCTAACTGCAAAATAACTGTAGCTACTTTGCCTTCTGCATCTTTAAGAGATAGAGCTTTAATTTTCATATCGGCGTTTCTTAATCTTCTTGTAAGCTCTTGAAGAAGAGCAATAGAAACTTCGGGGTGTTCGTAAAGAAGATTTAAGAAGTCGTTTCTTTGAATTATAAACAATTCGCTCTTGTCTATTGCAGTTACGGTAGCAGAACGGGTTAGACCATCAAGAATTGCCATTTCTCCAAAGAAATCACTTTCTCCAAGTATTGTTAAAATTACTTCTCTGCCATCGTTGCTGTTTCTGCTTACTTTAACTTTACCTTTAACAATAACAAAAAGAGCAGTTCCGGCTTCTTCTTCCATCAAAATAACTTCATTCTTAGCATAAAATTTACTCGAGCCTATTTTTTCGATTTTTTCAATTGTGTCATTATCAAGTTCAGAAAAAATTGGAACGTAAGTGAGAAATTCGGAATCTTCCATCAAAGCCCTCTGTTCGTTCAAGAATCCTTGTTGTTTCTGTAAGCAAGATAAATTTTTCGGTATTAAGGCACAATGCTGATTATAAAGATTTTGAGCGGCTCTTGTGTAGATTGAAACTTCCGACGTGATTATCTATATTTGCTGGCGAAAGATATAACCACATGTAATAGGAGATAAGACTAATGGCAGTAAAAGTAGGTATCAACGGATTCGGTAGAATTGGAAGACAAATAATTGGTGTTCTTGCCGAAAAAAATCTTCTTGGTAAAGAAGTAGAAGTTGTAGCAGTAGTAGATGTAAGCACCGACGCAAAATATTTTGCATATCAGCAAAAATATGATTCCATTCATGGTAGATTTAAAGGAACGGTAGGCAGCAAAAAAAGTAACCCGGCTTTAGAAAATGACGATGTTTTAGTTGTTAATGGTGAAGAAATTAAATGTATTATGGCTCAGAAAGATCCTTCGCAGCTTCCTTGGAAGGAATTAGGTGTAGATATTGTTTTAGAAGCTACAGGCTTGTTCACAGACTCAGAAAAAGCAAAAGGGCATTTAACAGCAGGTGCAAAGAAAGTACTTATTACCGCGCCTGGCAAAGGTGATGTTAAAACTATAGTTATTGGCGTTAATGATGATCAATACGATGCAAATAAAGACACAATTGTTTCCAACGCATCTTGTACAACAAATTGTTTGGCTCCGGTAGTTCACGTACTTCTTAAAGAGGGAATTGGAATTGAAACCGGTTTGATGACAACAATTCACTCTTACACAGCTACGCAAAAGACTGTCGACGGTCCATCTAAAAAAGACTGGAGAGGCGGACGCGCTGCTGCCATCAACATTATTCCATCTACAACCGGTGCAGCAAAAGCAGTTGGCGAAGTTTTACCGGCTACTAAAGGTAAATTAACCGGTATGTCTTTCCGCGTTCCAACTGCCAACGTTTCTGTAGTAGATTTAACATTCCGCACGGAAAAAGAAACTTCCATAGAAGAAATTGATGCTCTCTTAAAGACAGCAAGTGAAACTTATCTGAAAGGCATTTTGGGTTATGCAGATGAAGAAGTAGTTTCAACAGATTTTATTCATGATGAACGCTCTTCTATATACGATTCACTTGCTACTAAACAAAACAACTTGAAAGGCGAAAAGAGATTTTTCAAAATTATTACTTGGTACGATAACGAATGGGGTTACTCTCACCGTGTTGTTGATATGCTTTTAAAGATGGCTTAATAAGCAATTAATATTTTTTGCCAATGTGCACGTCCGCCTACTGGCGGACGTCTTTTTATAACGAAGAATTTTTAGGAGGAAACATGAAAAAGCTAAGTATTGATAACGTTGAATTAAAAGGTAAAAGAGTATTAGTTCGTGTAGATTTCAACGTTCCTTTAGATGAAAACTTACAAATTACAGATGATATTAGAATTACTTCTGCACTTCCAACAGTAAAAAAAATTATTTCTGAAGGAGGAAAATGTATTTTGATGAGCCACCTTGGAAGACCTAAAGGCGGACCAAACCCTAAATACAGTTTGAAGCCGGTTGCTGTCCGTTTAGGCGAGTTGTTGGAAACAGAAGTAAAATTTGCTCCAGATTGCGTTGGCGATCATGTTAAAATGATTGTTGATTCTATGAAGGAAAGTGAAGTTCTTCTTCTCGAAAACCTGAGATTTCACTCCGAAGAAGAAAAGAATGTACCGGAATTTGCACAGCAATTAGCAGAACTTGGCGATGTTTACATCAACGATGCATTTGGTTCTGCTCACCGCGCACACGCTTCAACAGAAGGTGTTACAAAGTTTATCAAGGTTTGTGCTTCCGGTTATTTGATGCAGAAAGAATTAGATTATTTAGGGACAGCAGTTGCTAATCCGGTCCGGCCGTTTACTGCAATTTTAGGCGGTTCAAAAATTTCCGGAAAGATAGATGTTATCGAAAACTTACTGCCAAAGGTTGATTATTTATTAATTGGCGGTGGAATGGCATACACTTTCTACAAAGCTATGGGTTACGAAATAGGAACTTCTCTGCTGGAAGCCGAAAAGATTGAACTGGCAAAAGATATGTTGGAAAAATTCAAAACTTCTAATGCAAAAGTAGTTCTGCCAAAAGACAATGTAGTAGTGTCGGAGTTCAAAAATGAATCGCCAGCTAATGTTGTAGATTCAAGCAAGATTCCATCTGATAAAATGGGTTTGGATATTGGTCCAAGCACAGTTGAAGAATTCTCGAAGATTATTTCTGAAAGCAAAACTGTTATATGGAACGGACCAATGGGCGTTTTCGAGTTTGATAACTTTGCAGCCGGAACAAACGCAGTTGCTAAAGCCTTAGCTGATGCTACAGCAAACGGTGCAGTTACAATTATTGGAGGCGGAGATTCTGCTGCTGCTATCAGCAAAGCAGGTTTAGATGATAAAGTTTCTCACGTTTCAACCGGCGGCGGCGCTTCGTTAGAATTCTTGGAAGGAAAAGCTCTTCCAGGTGTTGCTGCTTTGAACGATGCGAATTAAGTTGTTATTGGTAGTGTAAGAATTAGATTAAGAGTAAGATTAAGAGTAAGATTAAGAGTAATCATAAAGTTTTCTGGTTTGTTAATTATCTTGATCTTACTCTTGTTCTAAAATAAAAAGGAAATATTATGGGTATAGATTCACGCGATTATTACCGTCCCTCTGGTGGTTTTTCATTCTTCCCACCAATGATAAAGAATCTTTTGATAATCAATATTGTTGTTTTCTTTATCCAAAAAATAATGGAAAGCATTTCCTTCGATGGAATTAGAGGCGATTTGCTTCTCAACCATTATTTTGCCCTAAACCCATTGTTAGGAATAGACTCCAATTTTCAAATCTGGCAGCTTTTTACTTATCAGTTTATGCATGGCGATTTTATGCACATCTTTTTCAATATGCTTATGCTCTGGATGTTTGGAATGGAAATCGAAAATCTTATAGGCTCGAAGAAATTTTTAGTTTTCTATTTGGTTGCCGGCTTGGGCGGCGGAATACTGCAATTGCTCGGGTCGCCAATTCTTTCCGATAGTTTTGGATTTACTATTGGCGCTAGCGGAGCAGTTTATGGTGTTATGATTGCATTTGCCATGTTTTTCCCGGATAGATATATAATGTTTTATTTCTTAATCCCTGTAAAAGCTAAATACCTTATTGCCTTCTTCATTATACTCGAATTTATTTCTGTACGTGAAGCTTCTTTTGTAGCTCACTTGGCACACATTGGCGGTGCTCTAACCGGCTTTATTTTCTTATTAATAGACCGTAAAAATCAGTTTAACTTTAACCGTATGTTTAGCAATTTTAAAAGAAGAAGCAAATCTGTAAACAATTCTTTTAGAGCAAAATTTGAGAAAAGACAGGCGAATAATTTTGATGTTGAGGAAGCACAATACTACGATATAAATGAAAAGCCAAGAGAAGAAGAAGTTACTCAAGAAGAAATAGATAAGATATTGGACAAAATTTCTAAAAGCGGTTACCAAGGGTTAAGCGATCATGAAAAAAGAATACTGTTTGAAGCTAGTAAAAAGAAGTAGTCTTTTACCTTTTTTTGTAATTGCACTTTTTGTTTTCTCTTCTTGCCAAAATGAGGAAATGGATGAAGACAAACTTGTAAGAATTTATGTAGAAAACCTCATTATCGAGGAAACTCACCGGGGCAATTCGGAAACTATTAGAATGCAGAAAGAAAGTTTGTTCAAAAAATTTAATACTACTAAAGATAAGTTTGAAACCGAGCTGACTAAGATTGGCACCGATAAATACAAGTGGGAAAGTTTTTTCAATAAATCCAGGGAACTGTTAGAAGATTTACGAAAGAGTGGGGCAGTTAACTAAAAGGCAGCTCTAAAAACATTGCTGTCATTTCGAGGGAGCGAGGCGGCAGAAGCATCGTTCAATTAAAAAGAGAAAAACGAGATTGCTTCGCCAAAGAACGGCTCGCAATTACAATCGCCTGTATTTTTAGATAAGCCCTTAACTAAAATTATGCTTTGCTAACGCTAACCTAATTTTCGCATAACCAATTTTACTGCCAAGCACATTTTTCAACTCTTTAATATCTGTTATCCCTTCATTTATTTTATGGTTAATCAAGTCTAATTCTTCTTTCTTAATTAAACTGCTTATATCAAAATTGGGAATAATGCTTATTAATCCTTCAAGTTGAACTGCTAATAACGATTCTGAAGTTTTTGACAACTCAGCAATTTCTTCAAGCGAGTACTTTTTCTCTATTAACTCTAAAATTAATTTAGATTTGCGAGGCAGATTATTTCTAAAAGAATCTACCCTTCTATTGCTTAACTCTTTCACAGAGTTTAGCACTTCAACGCCAATCTTGTTATACATACGTTGGTTAAAGCCATCTATACTTAGCAAAGCCGAATGACTTTGCGGTTTATCTTTTGAAATTGCCCGCAAGATTTCATCGCTGCAAATAAGATGAGGCTGTTGTGCAAATTTATCCGATGCTTCTTTTCTAATCTGCCTTAACGTGTTAAACAGTTTTAATTCATTTTCGTAATCTACAAGACTTTCTGCAGCTTCTGTTAACCTATCTCTTGCAAATAAATCTATGCCCAATTCAGAAAGTTTAATAGTATCGCTGCAGATTAAGATTTTTTTTGAGATAGCCAATTGCTGAATTGCATCTTCAATTTGTTCTTTACCAAAATGAACACAAGTTCCAAAAGTGCTGAACTTATTAAGATTTCCAACTGTGCTGCTTCCATGAAGTATTTGAAGAATTGTTTTTACTCTAAGATGGCGCTTAGACTCGTGTAAAGTTCTTAAAATAATTTCGTCCAAATATTCAATAGTTGAGTTATTATTACCATCGCTGCAGTTATCGCACTTTCCGCATTTATAGCCTTCTGTATTCTGACCGAAATAATTAAGCATATAACCCATTCTGCACTGCTCGGAAGTTACATACTCAAGCATTAGTTTAAGTTTCTGCTGAAGATTTTTCTTTACTTTATTTATGTTCAGTAAATCTAACTTAAGAAAGTTTGCTCGAACGCGTGGCTGAGACAGAACGAAAACTGGATTTTTCTGCGGCTTATGATGCTCAATTATTCCGCCGCGTGCAAGCTCTATTAAATCATTTACTATTTCTTCTTCATCGGTTTCCAAAATTTCTGCAACGGGTTTTATATCTACTCTGCATAATTCTGAAAAGATTCTGCTTCCAAACTTTTTGGCAAGCAGAACCAAAAAATCTTTATGTTTTGCGGCAGCAAAATTAAAAATGAAAGAACGTAATTGATCTGGTTTTAGAGGAAAGCGCACTAAATGATGCGTTAGCTGATCAGATTTCAATTGCAAGTAACCGGATTCGCTTAACACTTTTGCAGCAGATTGAACGATGCCGCTTGAAAGTTTTTTTAGACTAAGAAGGCTTTGCAATCCGGCATCAAAGACAATTGGTAGAGTGTTTACCATACCAAGCGCTGCTTTACCATAATCGCAAATGCAGTTGTAAAGTATTTCAATTTGCTCTCTTGATGGGAAAGAACTGTTGATAAAATACTCTTGTATCTGCTTGTCCCGCTCTTCATAAAGCAGAAAAATTTTTGATGGTTTAGAATCCCTGCCTGCCCTGCCTATTTCTTGATAATAATTTTCTATAGAACCGGGTAAGTTATAATGAATTACCAAACGAATATCGTTTTTATCTATTCCCATTCCAAAAGCATTTGTAGCACAAATTACTTTTGCTCTTCCGGACATAAAATCATCTTGAATTATCCTTTTCATCTCCGAAGGCAAGCCGGCGTGATAAAAAACGGTGTTAATCATTTCTTTACGAAGGTACTCTGTAAGTTCTTCAGCTCCATTTCTCGTTGCCGTATAAATTATCGCAGGAAGTTTACAGTTTCTAAGTATCTCGGTAACTTTTTCTTTCTTTCGAGTAGCAGCAATAACATTTAAGCTTAAGTTCTCTCTTTCAAACCCGCGTACAAAAACTTTTGGGTTTGTTAGTGTAAGCTGCTTCAAAATATCTATACGTACTTCTTTGGTAGCAGTTGCTGTAAAAGCAGAAACTTTTTGTATCCCGGTAAACTCTATAAACTCATGAATCTTTCTGTAACTAGGACGAAAATTATGCCCCCATTCGCTTATGCAATGAGCTTCATCTATAAAAATGTATTCTGGCGAAAGCTGCTTTACCTTTTCAATAAAATTTTTGTTAGCAAGTTTTTCCGGTGAAATGTAAAGTACTTTAATTTTTCCGGATTCGATATTGCGCAAAACCTTTTCCCCTGCTTGGAAATCTAATGAGCTGTTAATGAACGATGCGACAATTTCGTTTTTGTTTAATGAATCTACTTGGTCTTTCATCAATGCGATCAAAGGTGAAATTACTATTGCAAAAGATTTAGAAAGCAGCGCTGGAATTTGATAGCATAACGATTTTCCGGCTCCAGTTGGCAGTACAGCTAAAACACAATTACCAGATATAATTGAGGTGATTATTTCCTCCTGCCCGATGCGGAACTGTTCGTATCCAAAGTATTTCCTTAATATTTCTATCGGTTTCATAATTCTCTTTTTCGTGAACGTAAATCAATAATTTTGTTCAGCTAAAATAAAGATAGATAATAAGATATGCAGAAAGAGAGCTGTTAAAGTTACATGCTTATTCTAATGAGTTTAACTAAACCCGGATTTATCATTAGCAGCGGAGTGAATTTCTACAGACAAACCGGGTTTAATTCTCATTTCAATCAAAACAATTTCATTTTCCAGAAAAAATGTTTGGTATAACTGCGCTTATAAGGCAGATTAAGCATATTTTAGTGGTATAATTTTTGTACACAGAACTGATTAATTTATAAACAGAGAATTATATGGCTGATGGAAAACTAAAATTAGAGGATTTGCTGGGCGAAGTTCAGCGTACCGAAGAAAAAGAGCGCATAGATTATGTTGCAATAATTGGGGGCGGAATTATGGGGCAGGGAATAGCGCAAACAATTTCGGCAGCCGGGCTTGATGTTCTTATTGTTGAAAAAGATGAGGAGCAAGTAGAAAAATCTAAAGACAACTTAAAAGCTACTATGGAAAGAGAAATTACACGCTGGGCTATGACGCAAAGCGAAATGAAATCTATTCTTAGTAGAATTAAATGGACTGTTGACAAAATGGAAGTCCCAGAGTGTGACCTGGTTATAGAAGCAGTTGATGAGAATTACGACCTCAAGATGTATATTTTTAAGGAGTTAGATGCTATAGCAAAACCTGAGACCATCTTTATTTCTAATACTTCCACTCTAAGCCTAACTAAAATAGCCGAAGTTACAAACCGCAAAGACAAAATTATTGGAATGCACTTCTTGAACCCGGTACCTAAAGTGCCTCTTGTAGAACTGATTCGGGCTATGGATACTTCTAACAAAACTGTAGAAATTATAAAAAAGTTTGCTTCCAAAATTGGCAAGACTGCTGTTGAGGTTTACGAGTATCCTGGTTTTGTTACCACGCGTGCAATTGTACCGCTGCTAAATGAAGCAATGTTTATTTTGTTAGAAGATGTTGCTACAGCTAAAGATATTGATACTGCTATGCGTTTAGGCTACAATTTTAATATGGGTCCACTCGAAATGGCAGATACAATGGGGCTTGATGAAGTTTTAGCGTGGATGGAAACTTTATGGACTACATTAGGTGAACCAAGATACCGCCCATGCCCAATTCTCAGAAAATTAGTTCGCGAACGTAAACTTGGTAAGAAAACAGGCGAAGGTTTCTTTAAATATGATTCTGATGGCAGAATAATTTCTTAAATAGAGGATAGAATGAATGTTTTAGTGCTTAATTGTGGAAGTTCATCAATAAAATATCAATTTATGGATACGGCTCTTTCTGTTCCTTTAGCAAAAGGAATGGTAGAGAGAATTGGAATGTCGAGCGCTATATTAACGCATCAGCCGCACGAAAGAGAAAAAATTAAAATTGTTGGAGAGATTTTAGACCATACCATTGCTATAGAATACGTTATTGCTGTACTGCTTTCTCCTAATCACGGAGTTATTAAGGATAAAAAAGAGATAGATGCTGTAGGGCATAGAGTTGTTCACGGGGGCGAAACTTTTAGCGGATCAGTTTTAATTACAGATGAAGTTATGAAGGCACTCAAAGATAACATTGAATTAGCACCGCTTCACAATCCGCCAAACATAAAAGGCATACAAGCAACAAAAGAGCATCTGCCTTCAACTCCCCAAGTTGGAGTTTTTGACACCTCTTTTCATGTTAAGATGCCGCCTAAAGCATATCTATATGGAATACCTTATGAGCTTTACAAGAAGTATAAAATACGCCGTTACGGTTTTCATGGAACTTCTCACAGATATGTTTCTCAAAGAGCTGCTTTCTTATTGGGCAAACCGTTAGAGGAACTAAAAATTATTACCGCTCATCTTGGCAACGGATGTTCTATGGCTGCTGTTGATAGCGGACATTCTGTTGATACAACTATGGGCTTTACTCCACTTGAAGGTTTGTTAATGGGAACAAGAAGCGGCGATATGGACCCTTCTGTAATTTTATACATTATGGCTAAAGAAGGTTTATCACTTTCTGAAGCTAATACTTTACTTAACAAACACAGCGGGCTTATTGGCATTAGCGGCGAAAGCAGCGATATGCGTGAAATTGAAGATGCTCTTGAAGAAGGAAACAAGAAAGCCAAAATGGCTTTCGATGTGTTTACTTATAAAATAAAAAAATATGTTGGCGCTTATGCCGCTGCTATGGGCAGAGTGGATGCTCTCGTTTTTACAGGTGGTATTGGTGAAAACTCGGATTTGGTTAGAAGAGATGTTTGTTCGGAAATGGAATTTATAGGAATTGAATTTGATGTAGAAGCTAATAAAAACGTTAAAGGTGAATCTGTTATTTCTAAACCGAACTCTAAAGTTAAAGTGCTTAGAATTCCTACCAACGAAGAATTGGTTATTGCTCTTGATACTGAAGATATTGTGTGCCAACAGTTGAAGCATATAAACAGCTAATAGTTCACAATTTTTATATGCAATGCCGGAGACGATCCGGCATTTGTTTTTTAAAGTTGCTTTACTCAAAACTCACTAAATTCATTCTCAAAAAAAGGTGATTTATGAATCTACACTTAAAAAATAAAAATGTATTGCTTACTGCATCAAGTGCTGGAATTGGTAAAGCAGCTGCAGAATTGTTTATTGGCGAAGGCAGCCGTGTTGCTATCTCTTCAAGCAGCAAAGAAAATTTGTTAAAAGCTGTTGATGAATTGAAGAATCTTTTTGGCATTGAACCGCTTTGGGAACAATGCGATATTAATAACCCAACAGAAATTGAAGACTTGGTTAAACATGTGCAAAATAATTTTGGCTCTATAGATATTCTTGTAAATAACTGCGGCGGACCAACGCCAGGTTTTTTTGAGGACTTGAATGATGATAATTGGGAACACGCATTTGAGCAAGTTTTAATGAGCGTTGTTCGTTTTACAAGATTAGTTTTACCAGGTATGAAAGAGAAAAACTGGGGAAGGATTATTAACATTACTTCTCTTTCGGTAAAACAACCGGTTGATAATTTGCTGCTTTCAAATTCTTTAAGAAGCAGTGTTACTGCTTTTGCTAAAACATTAAGCTCTCAAGTTGGAAAGTATAACATTACAGTTAACAATGTAGCGCCTGGTTATACTTTAACCGGGCGGCTGTACGAACTTGCTGTAGTTAGAGCAAAACAAAAAGGCGTTTCGCACGAAGAAGTTTTATCTTCTATTGCGGCTGATGTTCCGCTGAAACGACTTGCACGTCCAGATGAAATTGCTTCTATGATTGTTTACTTAGCTTCCGAACAAGCAAGCTATATTACCGGTCAAACAATTGTGGTTGATGGCGGGGCGATTAGAGCAACTTATTAATTGAGAATGGAGAATTGAGAATTGCAAAAATGAAAGTATTTGAGAAGCATGTTGAGTATGGCAATCCGATTTTAGAAAAGAGTTTTAGATTCAGTGTAAGAATTGTAAAATTCTATTTACTTAGGATCAAAAATGAATTTCACTTAAAAGATATATTGAAACAACTGCTAAGGTGTGGAACTTTGAGTGGCGCAAATGTAACTGAATCGCAAGAAGCTTCTTCAAAAAAGGATTTTATAAATAAATTTAGCATTGAATTAAAAGAAGCGCGTGAATGCAAATATTGGTTGAAATTATTGAAAGGGACAGAAGTTGTAAATGAAAAAGAGTTTCTAAGCTTAATAAACGATTGTGATGAATTGATACGTTTACTAATTGCTATCATCAAACGATGCAAACATTTAATCCTCAATCCTCAATTCTCAATCCTCAATTACCATGAAGCATGAAATTGAAATAATTATCCCGCCGGATAGGTTAAACGATAATGAGTATTTACGTGCAGAATCTGCAAGATTGTTAAAAGTCAATGTAACTGAGATAAACGCAGTACAATCGTTACGACGTTCAATTGATGCACGAAGCAAATATCCCGTTTACAGAATTAAATCATTGGTATATATAAATGAGCAGCCACAAGAACTCACAAAGCAGATTGATTATAAATTTATTGACTCGAAACGAAAAGTTATTATTGTTGGAATGGGTCCAGCCGGAATGTTTGCAGCATTAAGGTTAATAGAACTTGGATTCAAGCCTATTATTGTAGAGAGAGGAAAAGATGTTCAATCCCGGCGTAAAGATTTAAAAGCTATTCTTCAAGACGGCTATGTAAATCCAGATTCAAATTATTGTTTTGGCGAAGGCGGCGCTGGAACTTACAGCGATGGAAAACTTTACACACGTTCTACTAAGCGCGGCGATGTAGGAAGAATACTAAACATTTTTGTTCAGCATGGCGCACAAGAAGAAATTATGATTGACGCTCATCCGCATATTGGCTCTAACAAACTTCCTAAAGTTGTTCAATCAATTAGAGAAACAATTTTGAGATGTGGCGGAGAAATTCATTTTGATTCTCGTGCAACTGATTTCATACGAAATGGAAACAAAATAACAGGCGTTGTAATCAACAATAAAAAAGAATTTTTTGGTGAATCTGTTATTCTTGCAGCCGGGCATTCTGCAAGAGACATTTATTACTTGCTTGATAAACAGAAAATCAGAATTGAAGCTAAACCTTTTGCAATGGGAGTACGAATTGAGCATCCGCAAGCATTGATAGATGAAATTCAATATCATTCTAAAAAGAGAAATCTAAATCTTCCGGCTTCGAGTTATAGCTTTAGCTGCCAAATTGATGAGCGCGGAGTGTATTCTTTTTGTATGTGCCCGGGAGGAATTATTATTCCAGCATCAACCGATAAAGATGAGTTGGTTCTAAATGGAATGAGTGTATCGCGAAGAGATTCTCCATTTGCAAACTCCGGTTTAGTTGTTTCTGTAAATGAAAATGATTGGAAAAAATATTCTTCTTATGGAGTTTTTGCAGGGTTAGAATTTCAGAAAGAAGCAGAGAAAACTGCCTTTGAAGCCGGAGGAAGAACACAAAGAGCTCCTGCTCAAAGAATTACAGATTTTATCAAAGGAAAAACTTCTTCTGCATTACCAAAAACTTCTTACATACCTGGGGTTGTATCATCACCTTTGCATGAGCTGCTTCCAAAACAAATTTCAAATGGAATTAAGCAAAGTATTTTTATCTTTGATAAAAAGAAGAGAGGCTATCTTACCGAAGAAGCACAATTTCTTGGCGCAGAAACAAGAACCAGCTCGCCGGTTAAAATTCCTCGCGATAGTAAATCATTAATGCACATCGAAGTTGAAGGATTATTTCCATGCGGAGAAGGCGCAGGTTATGCAGGTGGAATTGTATCTGCTGCTATTGATGGAGAACGAAGCGCTGAAGCGGCTGCATACTACCTTTCAATTTAATCTCAAAAAATTCATTTTGCTTATATGCTGCGGGCTGGCGGATAAATTGGGATACAAGGAAAAAATTGAACCAGTCGGTGCTTAAACCTTTGTTGAGAAACCGATTGCTTCAACAACTTCTTTAGCCAGTTTAGCATCTTCTTTAGTGCTGAAAGCTAAGCGGAAAGTGCCACCCATTCCTTCACGTATTTTAAGCAGCTCCATATCTTTAATGTTAATATTCTTTTCAAACAGAGCGGTAGAAATTTTTGATATTTCTCCCGGCTGGTCTTTAACGTAAACAAACAAATCATAAAGCTGAGATAGCATTCCCTTTGTGTTCTTTGGAATTTCATCCCTCTTAATTCTGGCAGATTCAAACCGTTCTTCGAGTTGTTTTAGTTTTCCTTCGCTAATAAGTTTTTTCATTTCGATTAATTCTTCTTGAAACGAATCTAAAGCGGAAAGGATTTTATCTTTATTCTGTTTAACAACCGGTTCCCAAATATCAAATGCACTTGAAGCGATTCGGGTCATATCCCGGAAACCGCCGGCTGCATAATCATAAAAGTTAACATCGCTGTCTTTAAGATTAGCAGAATTGATAAGTGAAACTGCAACAAGCTGCGGAAGGTGGCTAACCGAGGCTACTACCATATCGTGCACTTTCGGGTTTAGCAAAGCTACTCTTGCGCCAATAGAATGAAGTATATCTATAAAATCATTCCATCCAAAAAAATCTTTAGCTTCGTTTGTAAGAATGTAAATGGAGTTTTCAAAAAGGAGAGAATCGGAGTTTTCAAATCCTCCTTTCTCTTTTCCGGTCATCGGATGTCCGCCGGCAAAAAAACCTTTCGAATTACATTTATTCCATTCATTATGAAAAATAGTTTTTACACCGCATACATCGGTAATTAAATTTCTTTCACTTAGTTTTGGTGCAATTGTTTTGAAAACATTGATTGAAGCATCAAGCGGAAGGCATAGAAAAATTAATTCAGATTCAAGAGCTTCTTCAACAGAGTTTAACTTTATGTCAATAGCATTTTCCGAAAAAGCTGAATTAAGAATATGAGGAGTATCGAATGCAGAAATGCTTAAAGGAAGATTGCTAACCTTCAGAGATTTTGCTAATGAGCCGCCTATTAATCCTAAACCAATTATTGAAACACTTTTTATTTTCAATTATAAAGTCCTGCCAATTGCTTTTGCAATCAATCTTAATTCGTCAATAAGTTTTAAGTAAGTAGATGGAAGCAAAGCCTGTGGTCCATCACTTAAAGCTGATTCCGGGTCGTGATGAATTTCTATCATCAAACCATCTGCTCCTGCAGCAACTGCCGCGCGAGCCATTGGCGGAACCTGGTCTCTTATTCCAGTTGCATGAGAAGGGTCGGCAATGATTGGTAAATGACTTTTCTTATGCACAACCGGAATTGCCGATAAGTCAAATGTATTTCGTGTGTAATTTTCGAATGTTCTTATACCGCGTTCACAGAGAATTACATCTTTGTTTCCGCCGGCTAAGATATATTCAGCAGACATCAGCCATTCTTCAATAGTTGCGGCTATACCTCTTTTAAGCATAATTGGTTTGTTAATCTTTCCAAGTTCTTTAAGAAGTGAAAAGTTTTGCATATTGCGTGCGCCAACCTGAAAGATGTCCGAGTATTGATATACAACATCAATTTGCTCGTTTTGCATAATTTCTGTTATAACGAGTAGATTGTATTGGTCTGCCGCAGCGCGCAGAAATTTTAAGCCTTCTTCTCCCAATCCCTGAAATGAATAAGGAGATGTTCTGGGTTTGAATGCGCCTGCTCTCAATATTTTAGCGCCCGATTCTGCAACAATTTTAGCAAGGTGAAAAATTTGTTCTTCACTTTCTACCGAACATGGACCGGACATCATAACTACATTATTGCCACCGATTTCTACATCTCTAATTTTTACAACTGTATCATTTTCTTGAAAGCTTCTTCCGGCAAGTTTGAAAGGAGTTGTAACGCGATAGACTTCATCCACGCCGTCTAGTATGCTTATGTTTCTTGTATCAAAATTTGGCTTAACACCAATTGCACCAATAATTGTTCTTTCGGCACCAATGGATTTATGTGTCTGAAAACCGTAACCTTCTAAATGTTTAACCACATTTTCTATCTGGGCTTCGGTTGCGTTTTTTTGTAAAATAACTACCAATTTATACTCCGTTCTTAATCGTTAAATTTTTTCTCGCCGGCTATTATTTCAACCGGAACGAAATCTTCTTTAGTTGGAATTGCGCAAGAATAATTAGGACTGTAAGCGCAGTAAGGATTATATGCTAAATTAAAATCTACTTCATAAATATAGTTTGGATCGTTATTTACTTCAAAGTTTATGTAACGCCCAACACCGTAAGATTCTTTGTTAGTTGTTAGATCTGTAAACCAAATTGAATGATAAGCCTGACCGGTTTTTGCAGTTCCTTCATAAACATTAATCTTATATTCTTTGCCATTATAGTTAATTGTTAAATATCCAAAACGAACCGTTTTACGAGCTTCGCCTTTAGTACCGTAAATAGTTACGGTGTCTTTCATATCATACCTTGTTAGTTTAGTTCTAAAAACAAAATCCGGGTCAACATCAAAGTAATTAAGGTTGTGGAATGCAACTTTACCTTTTAGGTTGAATGGTGAAGATGGATCATTCTTCATCTCAGCATTTTTTTTCGTGCGGAAGTCTTCAATCTTTTTAATATAAACTTCTTGTTCAGGAGTGTAATTCTTTCCGCATGCAATCAGCAAAAGAAGAAACACAAAAAGAGTAAATGAATGAATTGCGGATGATTTCAACCTTCCACCTTGCTCCTTTTCTTGTTCTTTATTCATTGTTTTCATTAACCTGCCTTTTAAGTTTACTTAATTTGTTTAATGCTTCGAGCGGAGTCAAGTTATCAATTGTAATATCGGAAATTTCTTTTCTAAGTAAATCATCTTTCATTTCGAACAGACTTATCTGCATATCATCTTTCTTAAATTTTTTCATTTTAGCTTTCTTTACATCGTAAGGAGTAAGTTCTTTCCCTTCAAGGTTAACAAGAATTTCCTTTGCCCGGTTCGTTACAAATTGAGGGAGCCCAGCCATTTGCGCAACATGAATGCCGTAACTATGGTCTGCGCCGCCTGGTGTAACTTTGTGAAGGAAAATAACTTTATCGCCATATTCTCTTACATCAACTTTATAGTTTCTTATCCGTGGGAAGATATCTGCCATTTCATTTAGTTCGTGATAATGAGTAGCGAACAAAGTTTTAGCGGTAAGATTTGGATTTTCGTGCAGATATTCTGTAATAGCCCAAGCGATAGAAATTCCGTCGAACGTACTAGTACCCCGCCCAATTTCATCGAGCAGGATTAAACTCTTGTTAGTAGCGTTGTTTAGAATATTAGCTGCTTCCTGCATTTCAACTAAAAATGTAGATTCGCCGGCGGAAATGTTATCGCTTGCGCCAACACGTGTGTAAATTCTATCAACTAAACCGATAGCAGCTTTCTTTGCCGGAATGAAAGAACCAATCTGCGCCATCAATACAAGCAGACCAATTTGACGAAGATAAACCGATTTGCCCGCCATATTTGGTCCGGTTAGAATAATTATTTGCTCTTCGGAAGAAGAAAGTTTGCAGTTATTTGGTGTAAACTTTTCTCCCGGCGGCAGAATCCTCTCTACTACTGGATGACGGCTTTCTATAATTTCAAGCCTGTCTGTGTTATCTAATTCCGGCTTGACGTAATTGTATTCAACAGCGCATTCGGCTAATGATTGATAACAATCCAGCATCGCAATTAATTGAGCAGTATCTTGAATTGCTTCGGTTTCCGATGCAGCTTCAACTCTAATTTCGTCAAACAATTTGTACTCAAGTTTTTGAATATTCTCTTGAGCATTCAAAATTTTGTCTTCATACTCTTTCAACTCCGGAGTAATGAAGCGCTCGCCATTTACTAGAGTTTGCTTGCGAATGTAATTATCCGGTGCTTTCTCTTTGTTCGCATTGCTTATTTCTATGTAATATCCAAATACTTTATTGTAGCTTACTTTGAGCGAAGAAATCTTTGTTCGTTCACGTTCTGTTTTCTGAAGGTTAGCAATCCAATCTTTTGCGTTAGCTGATAGGGAACGAAGTTCATCAAGCTCGGCATTAAAACCTTTGCGTATAATCCCTCCATCCGAAATTGAAATAGGAGGAACATCGGCAATTGCACTTTCTATTTTTTCAACTAAGCTTTCAAGCGGATTCAGTCTGTTGTTAATTGAAGCTATCGTTTCAACAGATGATTGATCTAACAATTGTTTAATAAGAGGAATTTTTTTTAACGAAAGTTTAAGGCTAACAATTTCTCTCGGGTTTACTCTTCCGGTGCAAACCTTAGATATCAGCCGTTCAAGGTCTGCAATTTCACTTAGCTCATTCTTAATGTTCTTGCGAAGCGTTTTGTTATGAGCAAAATTTTCTATGCACTCTTGCCTTTTTAAAATCGGCTCAAGCTTTCTGAGCGGGGTAGTAATCCACTTCTTAAGCATTCTTCCGCCCATAGAAGTTTCTGTCTTATCGAGTATAGAAATAAGAGAACCTTCCCGCTCACCATCTTGCATTGTAAAAGTAATTTCGAGATTGCGCTTCGTTGAATAATCGAGAAGCATATAATCCGAATGGTTGAAGCGTGTAATCTTATTAATATGAGTTAGATTGGCTTTCTGTGTTTCGCGAATATAATTTAATGCAGCTCCGGCGGCGCAAATTCCATTGTAAAAATTTTCAATGCCAAACCCTTTTAATGTTTTGGTGTTGAAATGATTCATCAATAGTTCTGAGCCGTAGCCGAAATCGTAAATCCAATCATCAACTTTGGTAATTCGCGCAGCAGGAACTGATTTTGTGATCATCGGCTCAAGCGTTTGTTTCATCTTTTTCGGAATTAATATCTCGGATGGATTAATTGCGCCAAACTGCTGAACTAACTCACTTATATTTACTTCGTAAGCCTGAAATTCTCCGGTAGAAATATCGGCAAATGCCAATCCTGCAATTTCATTTTCAGTGTAAATAGAAAGCAGGAAATTATTTTTCTTATGGTCTAACAGTTTATCGGATATTGCAACGCCGGGTGTTACAATTTCTACAACTTCACGTTTAACAATTCCTTTAGCAAACTTTGGGTTTTCCATCTGCTCGCAAACAGCAACACGGTAACCGGCACGCACTAACTTTGGTAAATAATTATCTATGGCATGATGTGGAAATCCGGCAAGCGGAACTTCTCCTGCAGCGCCGTTTGCCCTTTTTGTTAAAGTTATGCCTAACACTTTAGAAGCTGTCTTTGCATCGTCTTCAAAAGTTTCAAAAAAATCTCCAACACGAAACAGCAGTACAGTATCTGGGCAGCTTTCTTTTACTTTTGCATATTGCGCCATCAATGGTGTTACAGTCATTGCTTATCTCTTAATTGCGGCGTAAAAATAGGCTAATGTGCTTTTAGAATCAAAGAAACAAAATATTTGTACACAAAGTGAAGAACTAGAGAGAGAAACTGACTCAGCGTCTTGCTGTGAAATGATTTTAAGAATGACTTTGGAATCGTGCTGAGAATAATTATTATTTGCTGGAAAAAAACCACATCAAGAAAGGAAATTATATGCAAAGTATTACAAACTGTCTTTGGTTTGATTCTGAAGCAGAAGAAGCAGCGCTTTTCTATACCTCCATTTTCAAAAATTCTAAAATTGGAAAAACTGCCCGCTACGGAAAAGAAGGTTTCGAGTTTCATCAGAAGCCGGAAGGAAGTGTAATGACTGTAGAGTTTTGGCTTAACGGACAGAACTTTATCGGCTTAAATGGCGGTCCGGTTTTTGAGTTTAACGAATCTATTTCTTTTGTAATAAATTGCGAAACACAAAATGAAATAGACCATTATTGGAAAAAACTTTCCGAAGGAGGCGACCCGAATGCACAACAATGCGGCTGGCTTAAAGATAAATTTGGTGTCTCTTGGCAGGTTATTCCAACTAAATTGCCAGAATTAATGTCGGGCAAGAATGGACAGAAAGTTACACATGCATTCTTCCAAATGAAAAAACTTGATCTTGTTAAGTTAATAGAGGCTTCTAAAGATTAACGAGTTATTTTTTATGAAACGCTTTGTATAATTTAATCACAGAATGCTATTCTGTAACAGCTGCTATTTTTTTAACGGAGTTGATGTTTCTGCTTTGCTGGAAATTGGTTCGATGGGCAAGGTACAAGCATAGAAAATTCCGGTTTGTAAAACGAATCGGGGTTTTTTTACTATCTGATATTTATCTTTGTGTAATTCTTAGGAGAAACTATTGATAGAAAGAAAAACCATTTTCATTCTTATTGCAATTATTGTTGTTTTATCTGGCTCAATTGGATTTACTTATTTCTATTTGAGTGCAAGAATTAAAGAAGCAATACACCAGCAGCCAATTATTATTACAGAAAATGAAAGAAGAATTTACACTCCGCCAGTATCCGAAGAACTAGATTTCTGCGGTGAAAAAGTTCCGTTGGAAGATTTTGATGTTCGCGAAAGAATTGAAAGAGAATTTCTTGTTAATACTTACTGGCATTCTGCAACTCTGCTTTATTTAAAACGTGCTAACCGCTGGTTCCCAATCATCGAACCAATTTTGAAAGAGAATGGAATACCTGATGATTTTAAGTATATGGCAGTTGCAGAAAGCGGATTGATAAATTCAGTTTCGCCGGATGGAGCTGCCGGCTTCTGGCAGTTTATGGAAAGCGCCGCCAAGCAATACGGACTTGAAGTTTCCGGCGAAGTTGATGAGCGCTATAATGTAGAAAAATCAACACAAGCTGCGTGCGAATATCTTAAAAAAGCAAAGGCAAAACTTGGTAATTGGACTTTAGCCGGGGCTTCTTACAATTTGGGTATAACCGGCATTTCAAAGCAAATGCAGCGCCAAAACAGCAATAATTATTACAACCTTTTTCTAAATGATGAAACTTACCGTTTCGTGGCAAGAATTATTGCGCTTAAAGAAATTTTCAAAGACCCAAAGAGATACGGCTTTTATTTTGTTGAGGAAGAATTATATACAAGTATAGAAACCAACAAACTGAAAGTAAATTACCCAATAAAGGATTTGGCTATATTTGCTGAGGAAAAAGGAATCAATTACAAATTGCTCAAGATTTTTAATCCGTGGCTGCGGAATCATTTTCTACCAAACCGGGCAGGAAAGACCTATATTATTAAAATTCCTAAGCAGGGCGAAGTAAAAATTGCAAGAGAATAGCAAAATCCTTCCAATCAATTGATATGAAATAGAGAATTTTTTTTATTTTTGACAAACAAAATAGGTCCAACCTTTGCGCCATGCCTTCTAAGAAAAAAGTTAAGTATATATTTGTTACGGGCGGAGTAGTTTCCTCTTTAGGTAAAGGAATTACTGCCTCTTCTATTGGTCTGCTTTTAAAACTCCGCGGATATAATGTTACAATTCAAAAATTTGATCCGTATATAAACGTGGACCCCGGTACAATGAATCCATTTCAGCACGGTGAAGTTTACGTTACCGATGACGGCGCTGAAACCGATTTGGATTTAGGACACTACGAAAGATTTCTTGATGTTGATACTTCGCGGGCTAACAATACAACAACCGGACAAATTTATTTCGATGTGATTACAAAAGAACGCCGCGGCGATTTTCTCGGGGCAACTGTGCAAGTTATTCCACACATTACAGATGAAATAAAACGCCGAATGATGGTACTTGGCGAAACCGGAAAGTACGATATTATAATTACAGAAATTGGGGGAACTGTTGGCGATATTGAAAGTCTCCCGTTTATTGAAGCTATGCGACAGATTATGTTAGAGATGGGAAGGAAGAATGCGTTGAATATACACGTTACGCTAGTTCCTTATATTGTTTCTGCTGGTGAGATGAAAACAAAACCTACTCAGCACAGTGTTAAAAATTTGTTAGAACTTGGCATTCAGCCTAATATTCTTGTCTGCCGTTCAGAGAATAAACTTTCAAAAGAGATTCGTGAAAAAATTGCTCTCTTTACTAACGTTAAAAAGGAAGCAGTTATTTCGGCGCACGATTGCTCTACAATTTACGAAGTGCCGGTTGTTCTTTATGAACAGAATCTTGACCAGATAATTTTGGAGAGATTAAAACTACCCGAGTTAACAATTAAACTTGAGGATTGGCAGAATTTTGTTACTACAGTTGTTAATCCGTTAAACAAAGTTAAAATTGCAATTTGCGGTAAGTATATTGAGAACCAAGATGCCTATAAGAGTATTTCGGAAGCTTTTGTTCATGCCGGCGCAGAAAACAACTCGCGCGTAAAAGTAGATTTTATCAGCTCGGAAACTATTGAAGACAAAGGCGCAGATAATGTTCTAAAAGATTACGATGGGATTTTAATTCCAGGCGGATTTGGCGAAAGAGGAATTGAAGGAAAAATTTTAGCTATTCAATATGCACGAGAAAACAAAATACCTTTTTTAGGAATTTGCTTGGGAATGCAGTGCGCAGTTATTGAATTTGCTCGTAATGTATGCGCAATTAAAAATGCAAACAGCGAAGAGTTTGTAAAGAATAGTAAAAGCGTTATTCATATTATGCCGGAACAAAAGAAGGTTAAGACCAAAGGAGCTACAATGCGTCTTGGCGCTTATCCTTGTGTTCTTAAAAAAGGTACTAAATCTTTCGATGCATACCGAAAACCAAAAATTTCGGAAAGACACAGACATCGTTTTGAGGTTAACAATAAATTTAGAACCGTGTTAGAAGAAAATGGTATGGTAATTAGTGGAACATCGCCAGATGAGTTATTAGTAGAAATGGTTGAACTGAACGATCATCCTTGGTTTGTTGGCTGCCAGTTTCATCCAGAATTAAAATCACGGGCTATTAAAGCGCATCCTCTTTTTAGAGAGTTTGTAAAAGCCTCACTTGAATTCACACAAAGGAAAAATTAAAATTGAAAGCAGGATTAGTTTACTTTATTCTTTTATTTTCATCAATCAGCTTACCGGCTCAAGTTCAATCTCTTGTTCGGAAGGGAATGAACGAAGCCTACAACTTTCAGTTTGAATCTGCTGAAAAAACTTTTAACCAGATTTTGGAAATCGCGCCTAACTCTCCTGAAGGTTATTACAGAATTGCACAAATGCACTTTTGGATTTTCCTCGGCTCGCGCGATGAAGGCGAATATAAGATCTTTTTGAAATTTGCCGACCTTGCTCAGCAAAAAATTGATGCCGTTTTAGATAAAAATTCTAAAGACCTTGATACAAAATATCTCGCCGCAAATCTTGCTTCTTTTAGAGCTATGGCACAGGCTGCAAGCAACCAATCTGTTGATGCCTTTTGGTTCAGCAAAAAAGCCGTTAGCCAATTTGAAGAAATTATTAAAGCTAACCCTAAATATTACGACGCTTACTTAGGCTTAGGTTTGTTCGATTATGCTATGAGCTTCGTTCCAGATTTTTTGAAATGGGCTGTTAATCTAACAGGATTAAGCTCCGATAAAGAAAGAGGTTTTAGGTACATCAAAACTGCTTTGCGTAAAGGAAATACTGTTAAAACAGAAGCGGCATTTCATCTCTCCAAAATCTACAACGATTATCTTGCAGAGTATGACAGCGGCTATGTTATTCTTAAAGACCTAACGGCAAAATATCCGCGTAATGGTTTATTTGCTTATCAATCGGCTATAAGCCTAATTAAAGCAAAAAAATTAGACCGGGCTTTAATTGTTCTGGATAGAGTAATTCAGCTTAACAACAAGCAAGTTCCGCAGATAACCGCTTTGGCTTACTACAGGCGCGGTGAAATTTATTTCAAGAAAAACCAGTTTAATAAGGCTATAAGAAATTATACTAAGTTTTTAGACTTAACAAAGGAACTTGATTTGACAGGCATTGCCGCTCTGAACACTGCATTAGCATATAACATGCTTGGAGACGAAGCAGCATATAAAAAGTACCTGGATATGGCAGGCAATGGAAACTTGGATTTGTTTGAAGATACTTATGCTATGCAAAAGAAAGAGCAGTATCAAAACCAAGCAATCTCTAATACCGAGTTAAAACTTATTAGAATGAGGAATAGAATTTATACTGGCTTTTATAAAACCGTTTATGACAGTCTGAAAATAGATATTCCGAAAATTGATAATAGAGATACAAAAGCTTTGGCTCAGATTTACCTGGCAAAAGCTGCATCAAATTTGAGAAAGCATAACGAAGTTATTGAGATTTGCGACCAACTTACTGAAATTAGTTTATCATCGGAAAAATGGATTAAGCCAATGGCAAACCTCTTGAATGCAAAAGCTAAATTTGCGCTCGGAGATAAAACTTCTGCTAAAGAATTACTTCTGGATGCCGAAAAAGAAAACGACTTTGATTTTAGAGATTATATACAATCTCAAATTGAATGGCTTAAAAGGAGAATAAGGTAATAACTGTAAAAAACCTTATAAAATCTTGATAAAAACGAATCTTTTAATTGCTTATTTAGCCTCGTTTAGATAATTTTTTCCACCAAAAAACGTAATCTATGTTTAATGTTGCTGTTTTCGTATCCGGGCGCGGTTCCAACTTAAGAGCCTTGTTTGAAAAGATTTCTCCACACAACATTAAAATTTGCGCTGTTATTAGTGATAAAAAAGATTGCGGGGCTGTGGAATTTGCTGTTCATAATTCTATCCCCGTTTTTTTTGTTAGCAGCATAAATAAAGATGCTTTTAGTTCTTACAAAGATCTCGCTCAAGTGCTAAAAAAAATGTTTGTTGATTTGGTTGTGCTTGCCGGATTTCTAAAAAAAATTCCGGATCAATTTGTTGATGAGTTTGAAAAGAAAATTATAAACATTCACCCTGCGCTTCTTCCTTCTTACGGTGGAAAAGGAATGTACGGAATGAATGTTCACAAAGCAGTCTTTAAAGCGAAAGAAAGACTTTCGGGTGCTACTGTTCATTTTGTTGATAAGATTTATGACAATGGTGATATAATTGCTCAGCGAAGCGTAGATATAAGTGATGCAAATTCTCCAGAAGAAATTGCATCGCTGGTTCTTAAGATTGAACATGAATTATTGCCGGAAGTTGTATTAAAATTTTCAAAAATGTAGTATCAAAATAAATTAGTGCCGCTATGCGGTAAGTAAAAGGATTCAGTGTGAGCAAGTACGCTTTAATTAGTGTATCGGATAAGTCTAAAGTTGTGGAATTCGCCCTCGAATTAAACCTTCTCAATTACCAAATAATTGCAACCGGCAATACTTACAAATTATTAATTGATAATGCTGTAAACTGTTTTGAAATAAAAGACTTCACTAAGTTTCCGGAAATTTTTGCCGGTAGAGTTAAAACTCTTCATCCAAAAATTTTTGGCGGAATATTGATGCGCCGTAATCATATAACAGACCATGACGAAGCAGAAAGAAACGAAATTGCAGCTATAGATATTGTTTGCGTTAATCTTTATCCTTTCCCAAATGTTGTTGATAGAGATGATATTTCTCTCGATGAAAAAATTGAGAACGTTGATATTGGCGGTCCAAGTTTAATACGTGCTTCAGCTAAGAATTACAAGTTTGTAAGCGTGCTAACAGATTCTTCTCAATACTCAAGTTTTTTAACTGAATTGAGAGGCGGCTCTGTAAGTTTGGATACAAGGCAAAAACTTGCTTACGAAGCTTTTGCTTACACTTCTTACTACGATACACTAATTGCAAATTATCTTGAAAAAGAATTCAAGCAGCCTAAGCTCGATTTCCGTTTAAACTTGCAAGCCAATTTTGATTTACGCTACGGCGAAAATCCGCATCAAAAGGCTTTTCTGTTTGGCAGTTTTCATAAGTATTTTGAGATAATTCACGGAAAAGAATTAAGCTATAACAACATTGTTGATTTAGCTGCTGCAGTTGAATTAGTTAATGATTTAGATAATAATGCCTGCGCAATTATCAAGCATACAAATCCCTGCGGCGCTGCTGTTGGAGAAAGCGTTTTAGATTCCTACACAAAAGCTCTCTCTTGCGATAATGTTTCTGCATTCGGCGGAATTGTCGCTTTCAACAGCCAAGTGGATGAAGCAGCAGCAGAAAAGCTGAATGAATTCTTTTTGGAAATTGTTGCCGCTCCTTCGTTCACAAAAAAGGCTTTAGAATTATTAGCAACAAAGAGAAATAGAAGAATTATAAAGCAAAGAACTAAACTTCCACAGTCTGATTTACAAATTAAATCTGTGCCGGGCGGAGTTCTGGTTCAAGAAAAAGACAATTCGAAAATTTCTGAGATTGAATTAAAAGTTGTAACAGAAAAACAAGTTGATCAAGCACAGATGGAAGATATAAAAATTGCGTGGACAGTTTGTAAGCATACAAAATCCAACGCAATAGTTTTTGTTAAAGATAAAAAAGCAATTGGAGTTGGTGCCGGACAAATGTCCCGCGTCGATTCTGCCCGCTTAGCATCAGAAAAAGCAAAGCAATTCGGACACGATTTGCATGGAGCAGTTGCAGCATCAGATGCATTTTTCCCATTTGCAGATGGGCTTCTTCAAATTGCCGAACAAGGAATTACAGCAGTAATTCAGCCCGGCGGCTCGGTGCGCGATGAGGAAATTATCAAAGCCGCAAACGAAAAAAATATAGCAATGGTATTTACCGGAATAAGAAATTTTAAGCACTAAGGAATTACATGGGTATTTTAGATTTTTTCTCAACAGACGTTGCAATAGATTTAGGAACAGCGAACACTTTAATCTACATTAAAGGAAAAGGGATCGTTTTAAACGAGCCGTCAATTGTAGCTTTTGATAGAAACACAAAAAAGATTATTGAACTGGGAAATAAAGCCAAAGAGATGCAGGGGCGCGAGCATAGAGAGATTCGCGTTACCCGCCCGATGCGCGATGGTGTTATTGCAGATTTTGAAATTGCTGAGGGAATGATTCGTGCATTTATAAAAATGGTTACGCCAAATACATTTCAAAGTAAAAGAATTGTTATCGCAGTTCCAAGCGGAGTAACAGAGGTTGAAAAGCGCGCTGTACGCGATGCAGCAGAACATGCCGGCGCTAAAGAAGTGCATTTAATTGCTGAACCGATGGCTGCTGCTATTGGTATTGGCGTTGATGTTGAAGCTCCTGTTGGTAATATGATTATTGATATCGGCGGCGGTACAACAGAAATTGCCGTTATTGCTCTTGCCGGAATTGTTAATGAAGAATCTATTCGTATCGCGGGCGATGAAATGAACAATGCAATTATGCAGTTCTTCAAAAAAAATTACAACCTGCTTATTGGTGAACGCACTGCAGAATCAATTAAATGCGAAGTAGGAAGCGCAGTTCCACTTAAAGAGGAAGTTACAATTCAAGTTAAGGGAAGAGATTTAGTTGGAGGCATTCCTAAAACTGCAGAAGTAAGCTCTGTTGAAATACGCGAAGCATTAAATGAAAACGTTTCGCAGATTGTAGAAGCAGTTAAACAAACCTTAGAAAGAACACCACCGGAACTATCGGCAGATATTTTAGACCGGGGTGTTATGCTGAGCGGCGGCGGAGCGCTTCTTAAAGGTTTGGATGAAAGAATTAGAATGGAAACAAATTTGCCGGTTCACGTTGCAGATGATCCTTTAACTGCTGTAGTACGCGGTGCCGGTAAAGCTATAGAAAATATTAATAAATATTCTAAAGTCTTTATTCGTAAAAGAACTTATTAATGATTAAAATATTTCAAAGGCTTGGATATCAATTCAAAGAATACGTTTTACTCGTAGTTCTGGTTGTTGTAAGTTTAATCACTATCTCTTTTAGCAAAAATCCACAAGCGAAAAAACTAAAAGCTTTTGCATTAGCAAATTTTGCTCTGCTGAACGAAGCGGCAGAATCGGTTGCTTCTATTTTCTCTAACGATGTTTCGCTTGAAGAACTGAAATTTGAAAATGCTAAAATGGCGCTCCAGTTAAGCAAACTCAAAAATGCTGCTTTAGAAAATGATGAACTCCGCCGTTTGATAAACATGCGCGATACATCCTCAGTTCCTTTAATTCCAGTGCGTATTGTTTCTAAACTGTCAACTAAAATTCAAGGTAATTTTATTGTAAACCGCGGAGCAAACTCCGGCATTATTATAGGTATGCCTGTTATCAATCATCAAGGGCTTGTTGGGTTGATTATGGATGCAGCCGAAGATTACTCTGTTGTAAAAAACTTGCACAACACAAGTTTGAGCATTGCCGCTACTTTACAGCGTTCAAATGTGGATGGAATATTAAGCTTTGACGGACGAAACTTAGTGATGAAAAATATTCCTACTACCTACGATGTTAAAGTTGGCGATAAAATAGAAACATCCGATTTTAGTTCACTCTTTCCACCTTCAATTCCTGTTGGTATTGTTTCTAAAATAGGCTCTAATGAACTCGGGTTACTTCATAGCTTAATTGTAAAGCCTTATGCTTCAATTGAAACAGCAAGCAATCTTTTTGTCATTGGTATTGTCCCTAGTAAGCAGATAAATCGGCTTGAAATGAATTTATTAAAGAAACCATGAGCAGCTACTTAAAACCAATATTGTATTTCATTCCCTTAATCATCTTACAGCTTACTGTCATTCCTCTCATTTCAATATTTGGTGTAGTTCCTAATCTGATTATTATAACAACACTATATTTTGCGCTGCAAGGGGGTCAGATTTACGGAATGGTCCTTGGGTTTTTCTTTGGCTTTTTCTTCGATCTGTTTTCAGGCGGTGTGCTCGGAGCCTCGATGCTATCGATGACAATTGCGCTTTTCATATCCGGGTATTTTTACAACGAAAACCGGGTTGATACAAATACCGCAAGTTATTTTTTCTTGGTAATACTTTTTATTACTTCTTTTGTTAATTCTATAATCTACTCCTTTGCCGGTAATTTTAACCCAGAAGTTCGCTTTTCAGTTTTGATATTAGAAGGCGCAATTTTTCCGGCTTGTTACACTACAATTATTGGTTTAGGAGTTGTAGCTTTTAATATGAGAAAGGGAAGATTATGAGTGATGATGCGTTTGGCTCTCCGGCTCGAAAAAGGATATTGTCTCTTATCATAATTGGTTTTGTTGCGCTTATAATTGCACAGCTTTTTAATATGCAGATTATAAACGCACCAACTTATGCAGAGCGGTCAGATGATAACAGCGTAAAGCCAATTTACCAAACAGCTCCTCGCGGTATCTTATACGATAGAAATGTTGATGTACTTGTTGGAAATAAACCCTCTTTCACTCTACGAATAACGCCATCAGAATATAAAGACTCACTTTCGCCTTACATAGAAAATATTTTAGGTGTAGAATCCGGTTATGTCAGTCGTATTCTAAAAGCGAATGCAAGCTACTCGAAATATATCCCCCGGAGAATTGCTAAGGATGTTAGTTTTAACGTAATAGCCTGGTACGAAGAAAATGCAGGGAGACTTGCCGGTGTAGATTATGTAATGGAAACCCAGCGCGATTATTCTTTTGGTATTATAGGCGCTCATATGTTTGGTTATGCTAGAGAAATTCCTATGAGCATTCTTCAAAAAAGAAAAGCTGAATATTCTTTGGGAGATGAAATTGGGTTTGCCGGTTTAGAAAAAACTTACGAAGATATTCTGCGAGGCAAAAAAGGAATTCATTATGTATTAGTAGATTCTTGGCAAAAAACAATTGGCAAGTACAAAAGCGGTGAGGAAGATTTTTCTGCAATTAAAGGTTATGATTTAATTCTAACCATTGATAAACCGGCGCAAAAAGCTGCTGAAGATGCATTCAAAGAGAGAAGAGGAGCTTTAGTTGCAATAGAACCTTCTACCGGAGAAATCTTAGCATTTATTAGTTCACCTCAATATAATTTGGAGAATTTTTCAAAAGTTACAACAGCAGCAAATTATAATGCACTTCGTGATAATCCAGATAAACCAATGCTAAACCGTGCTTCAACGGGTTATTATTCTCCCGGCTCAACCTATAAAATGATTACTGCAATTGCAGCGCTTGAAGAAGGACTTATTGATGAAAATACCAATATTGGGTGCAGCGGCGGATTTCAATTTGGAGACCGGTTCTTCAAATGTTTGCACATCCACGGAGCAACTGATGTTGGAACTTCTATCGAAAAATCGTGCAATACTTTTTACTATTCTCTTGTAAACAAACTTGGTTTAGACAGATGGTCAATCTATTCTAAGAAATTTGGATTCGGTAAAAAGAGCGGACTCGATTTAGCTGAAGAAAAGGATGGTATAGTTCCTTCAACAGAATATTACAACAAAGTTTATGGAAAAAGAGGATGGACTAAAGGTTTCGTTATCAGCTTAGGCATTGGTCAAGGTGAACTGAGTGTTACACCTTTACAGCTTGCACAATACACGGCGCTTTTTGCAAATTTTGGTAAATCTGCAAAGCCTCGTTTTCTAAAAGCTTATGTTGATTCTAAAACTAAAGTTAGGACAGAAGTTACGCCAAGTTATTTTGATATTGGTATAAGCAGGCGTTCTTTTGAAATAGTAAGAAACGGAATGTGGCGCGTTGTTAACGGTACCGGCACAGCAGGTAATATTCGTAACCCGGAATTAGATATATCGGGAAAAACGGGTACAGCGCAAAATCCACATGGAAATGATCATGCTGTATTTGTTGGATTTGCTCCTTATATTAATCCCAAAATTGCTATTGCTGTAATAGTTGAAAATGCCGGATTTGGAAGTGCCTCTGCCGCACCAATCGCACGTGATGTGATTGCCGCTTATATGAGAAAGGCAATTCCTAACCAACAAAACAATGTTATTGCACAAGCGCATTAAGGACCTTTGCTTTGAAAATTAATTACAAACTTCAAGACCAGTTTGATTTAGCGGTATTTATTCCTGTTCTTTTATTAATAGGTTTTGGGCTGCTTGCTATTTACAGTTCTACGCTTAACATGCCTAATGCTCACGGCGATTTTTACAAACAAATTGTTTTTGCAGTGATTTCACTTATAATTTTTTTGGTTGCATATACTCTGCCTCACCAAACAATTAAAATGGCAGTTATTCAGGTTTATGGCATTTCCTTGTTCTTCTTATTTGCTGTATTAGCTTTTGGTAAAACTGTTTACGGCGCTAAAAGCTGGTTAAGTATTGGCGGATTTGGCTTTCAACCTTCCGAACTTGCTAAATGTGGCACAATTTTAATGTTAGCTCATTGGCTCACTTATAAGAACCGGGATATAAATAATCTCAAAGATTTAACTATTGCTTTAGGAATTGGTTTTGTACCTATTTTTTTGATTTTACTTGAACCTGATATGGGCACTGCAATTGTATTCGGGCTAATCACTCTTGTAATGGTATTCTGGAGCGGTATAAGTTTATTTGGAATTTTTGTAGTGCTTTCTCCTTTAGTGGTCATTTTTGTTTCATTGTTTGGAACAATAGCGCTAATTATTGCTCTGTTATTAATTATTGCTGCATTACTTTTTTTCAAAAGAGATTTATTTAACAGTGTTACTGTCTTTGTAATTAATTTGGCTTCAGGTTTTTTCTTCGATTATATTTTTAGAATTCTAAAACCGCATCAGCAGAAAAGAATTGAATCGTTTTTGGACCCAATGGCTGATCCACTTGGCGCCGGATATAATGCCTTGCAAGCTAAAGTAGCAATTGGTTCAGGCGGATTGTTTGGGAAAGGCTTTCTTAATGGAAACCAAACACAGCTTAGATTTATTCCTAAACAATGGACAGATTTTATCTACAGTGTAATTGGCGAAGAATTTGGTTTTATTGGAAGTGTAACGGTAGTTATTCTTTTTACTATTATTTTTATAAGAATGCTAAATATTGCAAATTTGGCAAAAGACAAATTTAGCGCACTTGTTGTGGTTGGTATTTTAACATTGCTCTTTTCTCATTTTGCATTAAATATTGGTATGGATTTGGGAATTACACCTGTAATTGGCTTGCCTCTTCCATTTTTGAGTTATGGTGGAAGCTCTTTAATGATTAACATGCTGCTTGTTGGTTTAGCTTTAAACATTTACCGGAACAGAAAATTACACACTTGATTTTGTGAGGACAAAATGACAGCACGTGAAAAGCTGCAATCAAAGTTTGATAAGAATTATCATATCTGTGTTGGTTTGGATACTGACATAAATAAAATTCCTAAACATCTGCTTAAAGAAATAGATCCTGTTCTTGAATTCAATAAAATTATTATCGAAAGCACTTTTGAGCAAGCAGCTTGTTATAAAATCAATTTTGCTTTCTACGAAAAATATGGCGCTAAAGGATTTGATGCTTTGGCTCAAACTTTAGAATTAATTCCTAAAGAAATTTTTACTATAGCCGATGCCAAGCGAGGAGATATTGGCAACACCTCCGAAATGTATGCTGCCGCTGTTTTTGATGAACTCAAGTTCGATTCTATAACACTTCATCCTTATATGGGGTTAGATTCTCTCCAGCCATTCTTGAGTTACAAAGAGAAAATCAACTTTATACTTGCGCTCACTTCCAACAAAGGAGCGGTAGATTTTGAAAAGCAAAAACTGAAAGATGGTAAATTTCTATTTCAGCTTGTTATTGAAAAGGCAAACATTTGGAACGAACATAAAAACTGCGGAATTGTATTTGGTGCAACTAATATTAACGAGCTTAAAGAAAACATTGCTTCTTTTAATGATTTAATTGTTTTACTACCAGGAGTAGGCGCGCAAGGCGGCAGTCTTGAAGAAACAGTTACAACTTTTAACCAGAACAGCAATAAAAATTTTCTTATAAACATAAGCCGCTCGCTTCTTTACTGCGATGAATCAATGTCGTTTCATTCAAAAGTAACTGAGCAATTAAAAAACTATAATAATTCTGTTTTCAATTCTGTATAATAAATTTTATGATAGGATTTGTTGGAATCTAATTGTAATTTGAACTCGTAATGGGGAGACGGCAAATATTTCATTCATAAGTTTTGGTAAAGCGATGGGAAGGGAAACCAAAATTAAAGAAAGCATATTGTATGAAATTTGGAATCATTATGATTTCAAGAACAATCTTAGCACTCCAACCGGAGATGATATTGTAATCCTTGATAAAGGTACTCAAAACCATGAACTTGGCGGTCCTGATTTCCATAACGCTCGCATTGTAATTGGTAATCTCACTTATGTTGGGGATGTAGAGATTGACTGCGCTTATTCCGATTGGAAAACACATGGGCATCATCTCGACAGCAAATACAATAGAGTTGTGCTGCACGTTTCGTTACTTAATAAAAATAACTACTCTCATGTTTACACAAGAGATGGAAGAAAAGTACCTACTATCTGCCTCAATGAATTTTTAGACACCAAACTTATCGAAACAATTACACGCGAATATGAAGAGACTCTAAAGAATAATAGTAAAGTATTAAAATGCGATGAAGTGAATGAAACTTTTCCACGTGATGAGAAAGAAAAATTTTTATCAGAGCTCGGTATAATTAGGTTCGAGAAAAAATGCAAAAAGATTTATACCCGTCTTAAAGAATTAGTATTCTTAAGTGAGATGAAAGTAAACGAGCCGGTTATATCTTACGAACTATCCGGCAGATTTCACGAAAAGTCTTTTAGTCATAAAGACTTTCGAGTTAGAGAGGTCTGGCATCAGCTTTTGTTTGAATTAATTTTTGAAGCGCTCGGCTATTCAAAAAATAAAACTCAAATGGTAGATCTGGCTAAACATGCCAATATTAAGTTCTTATCGAAAATTGAAAAAGATGGCGTTGTTATTGAGAAGTATGAGTCGATTTTATTTTTGATAAGCGGGCTTATTCAAAACAGCATAATCGGAAGTGATGCCCAGACAAAGGGATATTTGGAACGCATTTACTTGCACTGGAACTCTATCCGCACAATGTATGATGGTAAATTAATGGATGAAACAGAGTGGCATTTTTTCCGGCTTCGTCCCCAGAATTTCCCTACAATTCGTATAGCTGGCGGCGCAAGAATTCTCTTTTCTCTCTTACACGGCGAACTGATTAGAACAATGATTAAGAAGATTACAGAAATTCACAGTCATAATGTTTTAATTAATTCCTTACGCTCGTTAATGATAGTTAAGGCAGAAGGATATTGGAAGAATCATTATGTTTTTGATGAAACAGCTAATTCTGAGCTGAACTATTTTGTAGGTATTTCTCGTGCAGATGAAATTGTTGTTAATGTTCTTATCCCATTCTTCACAGTATATTTTGATGTATTCGGCAATCAAAATTTATCAAAGAAGTTGCTCAAGATGTACACAAGTTTTCAGCAGAAAGGTGAAAATCAAATTATTACTGAAGTTGCGGCATCGCTAAAGATAAATGAGTCTGTTAGAAAAACTGTAGTAGCTCAAGGAATGATAGAACTTTACAGAAACTATTGTTCAAGAAACAAGTGTTTGGAGTGTAGAATAGGGGAATCGGTTTTCGGTTAGTTTTGTAATCCGGAAATTCTATTTATTTCGTCTCTAAGTTTTGCAGCTCTTTCGTAATCCTCTTTTTCCAAAGATTCACGAAGCTGATTTTGCAAACTTGCAAGTTTAGTTTCGTGCGTTTTACCTTTTTTCTGCATTTCCTGCTCATCATCTTCTTCATCAAATGCCTGCTGAGCTTCTTCCTGATCTTCTGAAGAAGGTACAAATGCTGCGGCTTTCATTACTGCTTCTGATACGTAAATTGGCGAGCCAGTTCTTACTCCTAATGCAATTGCATCGCTCGGGCGGGAATCAATTTCATTCGTCATTGTGGAATATTCGAGTTTAATCTTAGCGTAAAAAGTATTGTCTTTTAGCTCATCTATAACTACTTCAACTACTGTTCCACCAAGGTTATCTATTACATTTCTCAAGAGATCGTGTGTAAGCGGGCGCGGAGGCTTTATACTTTCCATTTCAAGCGCAATTGACTGTGCCTCGAATGAGCCGATAATAATTGGCAAGCGGCGTACACCGTAAATTTCTTTTAACAGTAATGCGTACGCGCCGCCAGCAGATGGACTTGCAGAAAGTCCTAATATTTCTACTTGTACTTTTTGCACTTTTATGCTTTTACTTTCTTTATTTCTTCAATGAACTTTGGTAATATTTCAAAAACATCGCCTGCAATTCCATAATCCGCAATTTGGAAAATTGGAGCGTCTTTATCTTTATTTATAGCAACAATGAATTTAGAAGAACGCATTCCGGCTATGTGCTGAATTGCACCGGAAATCCCTAACGCAATATAAAGTGTTGGAGAAACAACTTTACCGGTTTGACCAACTTGTTCGGCGTGAGGTCTCCAGCCTGCATCAACCACAGCGCGCGAAGCGCCTGCTGCCGCACCTAACAACTGAGCTAATTCTTCTATCATTCCGAAGTGTTCCGGACCTTTCATTCCACGTCCGCCGGCTACAATTGCATCTGCTTCTGCTACATCTAATTTACCTTCGGATTTTTTTACTTCAACAACTTTCACATTCAAATTCGGTGAATTAATATTTGCTAATGTAACTTCTGCTTTAGCATCGGTTGGTGTTCCAGCGCTAAAAACATTTGGACGAAGCGCAAATACTTTTACCGAAGAAGTAACTTTAACATCAACTAAAACTTTGCCTGCATAAACCGGGCGTGTTGCAATTATCTCTGAACCTTCAATATTTAGCGCAATGCAATCAACAGCAAGACCGGCATCTAATTTAGCTGCTGCTCTTGGTGCTAAATCTTTTCCCATAGAACTTGCTGCAAAAACAATTGTATCAAATCCATTCTCGGATACAAATTTTACAACTGCCTGAGTGTATGCAGAAGGAGAATAGAAAGTTAAGCTTTCATTTTTGAGATGAGTTACTTTGCCAATACCAAAACCACCGAGTGATTCTAAGCCAGCTATTTCGTTTCCAACTGCAACAGCTTCAACAGAGCCTTCAAGTTTGGATGCTAAAGCAGCCGCCGCTTTTGCAGCTTCAAAAGAGGATTTTTTTATTTGTCCGTTTCTTTGTTCGATGAATACTAAAAATTTTGCCATATCAACCTCATAATACCTTTGCTTCTTCTCTTAATAAACGAACTAATTCCGGTACGGCACTGGAATCTGTTCCCACAATTTTACCGGCTTGTTTAGCTGCCGGGCGTTTCATAGTAACAACTTCAACAAAACTGCTTGCCGGTGCCGGCAGCTTTTCTGCAATTTCTTTTTTCTTTGCAGCCATAATTCCTTTAAGTGAAGCATAACGAGGGTCATTCAATCCTTTTTGAGTAGTTATAACAGCCGGAAGTGAAGTTTCAACTACTTCCTTGCCTCCTTCTATTTCGCGCTCACAAGTAACTTTAGTTCCATCTAAAGCAAAAGTTACAGCAACTGAAATGCAATTAAAACCAAGAAGCTCCGAAGTCATTTGTCCAACTACAGAGTTATCAAAATCAACAGATTGCTTACCAAAGAAAACCAATTCAGCGCCCTGAGCTTTAATCTCTTCAGCCAAAGCTTTTGCAACAGAAAGTGAATCACGGTAAGAATTATCTTTTAGTAATACGGCATTGTCTATTCCCATTGCCAATGCTTTACGAAGAGTTTCTTTATTTGCATCTCCACCAAGACTAATGGCAACAGTTTCACCGCCTAATTTTTCTTTAGTCTTTAATGCTTCTTCAATTGCAAATTCATCGTATGGATTAACTACAAATGTAACACCAGCCGTATCAATGCTCTTTCCGTCGCCGCCAATGTTAATCTTAGCTGCTGTATCCGGTACGTGACTTACGCACACAGCAATTTTCATCTAACCTCCTAAACCTTTTTGTTTTTTTACACTTACAAATCAAATATAAACAAATTTATTTTTGTGGTACAATTTTATAAATTTCTGCCATACTTGGAATTAATATGGCTGAACAAAAACCGCAGGAAATTACCGAAATACAGATTGATGAAGAAGCAGCTATCCAGCAGCCGTTTAAGGTAGTACTTTTCAACGATGATTTTCATTCGTTTGATGAAGTGATAATTCAACTTATAAAAGCAATTAAATGCAGTTTTGATGCAGCACGTAATTTAGCTTTTGAAGCACATGTTAAAGGTAAAGCAATTGTGTTTAATGGACCCTTGAATGAATGCTTGAAGGTTTCTTCTATTCTTGAAGAAATTGCTCTACACACACAAATACTCTCATGAAAATGGGATGATAAAAAGTAATTATACATCTTTTAGTACAACAAATATCCCAACATCGAACGAGGAGTTGGGCGGGCGTTGTAATTGACAGATTTCCCCCATGCCCAGCCTGCCAATCCGGCAGCTCCGTTAGCCAACGGAGGGATTGGCTATATAGGCTTTTATTTTTTTATTTTAGCGTAGAAAATCAATAAAGGAAATGCTTTGAACAACTTTACATTTTACAACCCAACAGTAATTGTATTCGGTAAAGACCGCTTACAAGAATTACCAAATTACATTCCCGCAAACTCAAAAGTATTAATTACATATGGCGGCGGAAGCGTAATAAAATCCGGTACGCTTCAAAAAGTAAAAGAAGCTCTGCACTCATATACTGTGTTAGAGTTTGGAGGAATTGAACCGAACCCAAGATTTGAAACATTGATGAAAGCTGTTGAACTGATCAAAGAGGAAAATGTAACTTTTCTTTTAGCAGTTGGAGGCGGCTCTGTAATGGATGGCACAAAGTTTATATCTCTCGCAGTAAAGTACAACGGCAGCCCAGAAGATATACTTTATCATGGCTTCAAACCGGTTGACCTTAAAGAAGCAATGCCGCTTGGTAATGTTGTAACTCTGCCGGCAACAGGCTCCGAAATGAATATTGCTGCTGTTATTAGCTATAAAAATGGAAAGTATGGTATTATCAGTCCGTTAACATTTCCAAAATTTTCTTTTCTCGATCCAACGCTAACTTATACTTTGCCGGAAACACAAATTGCCAACGGAGTTGTAGATTCATTTGTTCATGTTATGGAGCAGTACTTAACGTATCCAGTTGAAGCCCGCTTTCAGGATAGAACTGCTGAAGGGATTTTGCAAACCTTAATAGAGATTGGCAGAACGACAATTGATAATCCAGCCGATTATGATGCAAGGGCAAACCTTGTATGGTGTTCTACAATGGCTCTAAACGGATTAATTGGCGCCGGAGTCCCTCAAGATTGGGCAACACACATGATTGGGCACGAGCTTACAGCACTTTTCGGAATTGATCATGCTAAAACTCTTGCTGTAATAATGCCGGCTTTGTTAGAAGTCAGATTTGAGCAAAAGAAAGATAAACTTGTTCAGTACGCAGAACGTGTTATGAAAATTGAAAATGGAAGCGATGATGAGAAAGCCGCTTTGGCAATTACCAAAACACGTGAATTCTTTGAAAGTCTTGGCATTAAAACCAGATTGACAGATTATGGCGTAGCTTCGGCGTCATTTGATGAAATCTTGAAAGGACTTGAAGAAAAGAAACTAACAGCTCTTTCCGAAACAAGAGAAATTACGCTGGATGTTACGAGGCAAATTTTAGAAAAAGCTCTATAAATCTATTGGTTCTGCTAAAACTATCTTTTTTAATATTTAATCCCGCCATAGGCGAAAAGGCGGGACAAAGAAAAAGCAAAGTTCGCAAAGGATATTGAGGGTTTAGAACTACCCACAAATGATTAACCTGCATGGCGGCTAAATTTGGGCTGAAAGTGAATTAAATATAGGAACTACGTTTTTCTTTGCTTTAAGTACTAAAACTACTCTTAAAATTTTTTACACTTTTGTGTAATTTTTCTTATTATCATTTGTGATTTGAAGCTAAATTATAAAAAGGAAAATTTTGAGAACCACTGGTAAAATGAATTTAGTATTCCCAATCTTATTTCTTACCGCATTTTCGGTTGTAAACATTAAGGCAGAATATACAGGTACTAGTTTAAAAAAACTTTTACAGAAATCGGATCAGCTAATTGTTGTTGTATCGGATAATTGGGATTCGCCTACTGCCGTTATGACTTGTTTAGAGAAGAGTGATGGTAAATATATTCAGATTGGTGAATGTGTAAATGTGTTTCTTGGTAAATCAGGTTTAGGATGGGGAAGAGGAATAATCGAATTTGTAACAACAGATGGTCCTATCAAACGAGAAGGCGATAAAAAAGCTCCCGCAGGTGTTTTTTCGCTTCCATATGTTTTTGGGTTACTGCCGCCAGACAGCTCGAGCTGGTTGAAATACACTTACAAGCAAATTTCGAAAATTAACGAATGTGTTGACGATACTTCATCAAATTATTATAACGAGATAGTTAATACATTGGAAATAGATAAGAATTGGAAAAGCTCTGAAAATATGGATGACCAAGATTACAAATATGGAATTGTAATCAGCCATAATTCCTCTCCTGTAAAAAAGGGATACGGCTCTTGTATATTTTTTCACTTGACAAGCCCAAAACCTAAGCCTACGGCAGGCTGCACAGCAATGGATGAAAAATCTTTGCTCGGTCTTTTGCACTGGTTAGATGAAAAGAAAAATCCTTTGTTAATTCAATTGCCTAAAACGGAATTTGATAAGCTCAGCAACGAGTTTTCTTGGTAAAGAAGTGTTTACAAAATTTTCCTTCGTGGATATAATAATGATTCAGTTATAAAGATTCTGCGTATTCAACAAATTCAATTCAGTGTTAGTGTTAAAAAAAATGTTTCAACGAAATTGTTAGTTCAATAACAAGGTGAACAAAAATGAAAGAGAACAAATCAAATTTTGAAGAATCGCGTAGAGACTTTCTTAAAAAAGCTTCTGCTGGTTTGCTCGGCGCGGCATTTCTCGGAAACATTCCGGATGGGTTTGCTAATTCTATATCTACTCTTGAAACTTACAAAAGTAAAGTAGTACTTGTCCGCCATTCTAAAGTTTTAGATCAAGAGGGCAATGTTAATTTAGATCTTTTAGCAGAAATGCTCGAAACCGCTCTTGCAAATTTTAACGATGGATATAATTCTGCAAATTTATGGAGAAAGTTGTTCCTTCCTAAAGATATAATTGGCATTAAAGTTAATTTGCTTGGGCTAAATTCAATTTCCGGCAGCAGTGCTGTTAAACATTATGCAGCTATAATCGATTCTGTACTTAGCAGCGCAGGCAATGCTGGTTTGCTGAGTGAAAAATTTATTGTGTGGGATAGAAACAATGAAGAATTTAATGCTTCCGGTTTATCAATTCAAAATGAAGTTAGCAAAACAAAATATTATGGAACTTTAACTTCGAGAAACGATAGCATTGATGCAGCTTTTAGTGAAGAGGTTAAATTAGGTGAAAAATTTACGAGGGTATCTAAAATACTTTCTGAGACATGTACAGCATTAATTAATATGCCGGTGCTTAAAGATCACGGGTTAGCAGGGATTACCGGTGCGCTAAAAAATCATTACGGTACTATACACAACCCAAGAGATTTTCATTCAAACAATTGTACAAATCCTGGAATACCAGAAATAAATGCACTTCCACAAATTCGTACCAAACAAAAGCTGATAATTGCAGATGCACTGATAGGTGTTTTTAATGGGGGTCCGCGTTGGAATAGAGATTACATGTGGAACTACGGTGGAATTCTCGTTTCTACGGATCCGGTTGCAGTAGATAGAATTATGTTTGGAATACTTAATGAAAAACGCAAAGCAGAAGGTATGAGTGTAATTTCCGAAAACACTGCTCAGCATATTAAGCTTTCTGCTGGTCTTAAGCTGGGTACTGATGAATTATCAGAAATTGATTTCCAAAAAATTGAATTAGGTTAAACAATTAAGCTGCTCACATATCAAAGACATCCTTATTCTAATTAAGAAATAATTCTTGCATCGTATTAACTGAAATGCGAAATTGTGATTGAACTTGAATAGAAAAGCAAATTCAATCCTGTCTTTCCGCATTTCTATAAAGACCGTTAAACAAAACTAAAACTAAGCTGGAGATAAAAATGTTATTGCATCAACAGTTTGTAAAATCAGCGAAGAAATTAGAGAGCAAACTTGCTATTGTAGATAGAACCTTGAACAGAAGAGTAACTTACAAGCGGGCACTAATAGGGTCGCTTATTCTAATGAAGAAGTTTGGGAATTACGAGCCGGGTTTTTTGGGAATTATGCTGCCAAATTCTGCCGGTTCAGTATTATCGATATTAGCTACATTAATGAGCGGCAGAATTCCGGTGATGATTAATTATTCTACCGGTGCTGCTGCAAATTGCGAATTTGCACAGAAGAAGTGTGCTTTCAAAACTATTATCACCTCGAGAGCATTACTTGAAAAAATTAACTGCAAGCATATTGATGGAATGGTTTACCTCGAAGACATAATGAAAACTGTTAATGTGCTTAATAAAATTCGAGCTGCATTAAAAGCCGCCGCATCGGTTGATAAAATACTCAATAGTATTCACGCCGGAAATGAAGATGATACTTTGATGATTTTATTTACCAGCGGAAGTGAAAAAGAACCTAAAGGTGTTCAGCTTACACATAAAAACATTTCTTCAAACTATCATAGTCTTGTAAAAGCCTACAACTTTACCGTAGATGATGTTTTTCTTGCCAACCTGCCTTACTTTCACATTTTTGGCCAAACTGCTAATCTTTGGGTCCCTTTGATTGAAGGAATGACATTAGTTACTTATGCTAATCCACTAGATTTTAAAAATATATGCGAGATAATTCGTGAAGAAAAAGCAACACTTGTTGCCGGAACCCCAACATTTTTTTGGGGGTATTTAAGGAATTCTAAACCGGGCGATTTTGAATCCGTGCGAATTCTTTTATCCGGCGCTGATAAATGCCCCGATGCTTTGAGAAAAGGATTTATGGAAAAACATGGAAAAATATTGCTCGAAGCTTATGGCGCAACAGAAACAAGCCCGGCAATTACAGTTAACACTTTTGAAAATAACAGACCCGGAAGTGTTGGCAAACCAATTGAAAATGTTAAAGTTAGAGTTGAGAACTACGAAACCGGTGATGAGTGCAAAGCTGGAGAAATTGGTAAAATTCTTGTTAAGGGTGAGAATGTTATGAAAGGCTACTTTGATGATTTTGAGCAGACCTCACTTAGCATTAGGCATGGTTGGTATGATACCGGCGATATGGGCTACTTGGATGAAGATGGTTATTTGTGGCATGTAGGAAGACTTAAAAGATTCTTAAAAATAGGCGGCGAAATGGTTTCGCTCATTCGAGTAGAAGATGTACTCGAAAAGATTCTTCCGGCAGATGTTGAATGCTGCGTTGTTGAAGTTCCGGATGCAATTAAAATTGCCAAAATTGTTGCTGCAGTAACTCAGCCTATAGATGACAAAGCAACCCTTAAAAAAATGGCTGAACAATTGCCAAGCATTTCATTGCCAAGCAAATTTGTTGTGCTGCCTGAAATGCCGAAGACCGGAAGCGGTAAGATTGATTTTCGTGCTATTACCGAGAAGGTGCGAGATATAATCCAGAATAAAGTATAGTTAAGTTGAGTTGAGTTTTTGAATTATATGTCCGAATGAAGAATTAATCAAAAAAAAAATCCTTCTTTTCCGGTATATTTACTTCAAAGAAAGAAAATTATATTCTTCACTCAATTCAAAAAACTTTATGCACTTATTACGAAACCTTACTATTTGCTTACTGCTGATATGTTCGTTTACTTATTCGCAGAACCACCAGGTTGATTCTGTTAAGATTGCATTTGTTAGCGATACGCAGGAACCGACCCTTTTTGAAAGATTATTTCTAAGTTATAATAATAACGCTAAAGCAAGGGAACTGATTTTCAACAAGATTGTAGCCGATTCGCCTGGAGTAGTTTTTCATCTTGGCGATTTGGTTGCTTCAGGTTTGATTTCCAGCTGGGAAGAAATTGACACTTTAGTCAGCCGGTTAAAAAATCAAAAAGCATATGTCTATCCAGTGCCTGGTAATCACGAGTACATTCCTTTTGGGGATGTAAGTGCAGCGAGTTACTTCAAACGCTTTGGCGTGCTTTCTGGCATTTGCTACAGCACAAGAATAAATCAGCTTGGTGTAATTCTCATCAATTCTAACTTCGATGAACTCTCGAGAAAGGAAAGAAATTTCTTGTTAGAGAAATACAGCAAGCTAATTACTCTTTATGAAAACGATTCTAACATCAAACAAATAATTGTTGCCTGCCACCATTCGCCATTTACTAATAGTAAAATTGTTTCACCTTCAAAAGATGTACAGAAATATTTGCTGCCAGAATTTTTCAAGTCAAAAAAGACTATACTTTTTCTGAGCGGGCATTCCCACGCATTTGAGCATTTCAAAATTTATGGAAAAGACTTTCTTGTGATAGGCGGCGGTGGAGGAATTCAGCAGCCTCTTTATCTAAACAAGGATGCTCTCTTCAAAGATTTATATTCACAAACCGAAGAAAAAAGGATGTTTCATTTTATAGAAATTTCGATTACCGAAAAGAATATTAATGTTAGACTAAACATGCTGAAAGAAACCTTTGATGGGTTCAAGACATCAAAAATACTCAGCATTCCTAATTGAATTTTTACAAGACTACAAGTAGCTAAAGTATTTCTTATTTTTAAGTGAGTTCAAATTAATAACTGGAAATTATGGAAGGGAAGAAACACACAAACGAAAATTCGGGTGAGCGAAAGCCTAAGAATTTTATTTACGAAATAATTGATGAAGATATTAAAAATGATAAGTGGGAAGGGAGAGTTCACACAAGATTTCCTCCTGAGCCAAACGGCTATCTTCATATTGGTCATGCTAAATCCATCTGCTTGAACTACGGAATTGCAATAGATTACAAGGGAAAATTTAATCTCCGCTTTGATGATACAAACCCGGAAAAAGAAGAACAAGAATATGTTGATTCGATAGTTGAAGATGTAAAATGGCTTGGAGCTGATTTTGAAGAACGCATACTCTACGCTTCAGACTACTTTGAGCAAATGTACCAATGGGCTGTAGATTTGATAAAGAAAGGCAAAGCATACGTTTGCGATCTAAATGCAGATGAAATTCGTGCAGCTCGGGGCACTCTTAAAGAGTCGGGAACAGAAAGTCCATTCAGAAATAGAAGTATTGAAGATAATTTGGACTTGTTTGAACGCATGCGCAAAGGAGAGTTTGAAAATGGAGCAAAAACTTTGCGCGCAAAGATTGATATGGCTTCTCCTAACTTCAACATGCGCGACCCGATAATGTACCGCATTGTTCACGCAGAACATCACCGGCAAGGAAACATCTGGTGTATTTATCCAACTTACGATTGGGCTCACGGTAATGAAGATTCAATCGAAAGAATCACTCATTCTATTTGTACTTTAGAGTTTGAAAATCACCGCCCGCTTTATGATTGGTTTTTAGATTCGCTTGGAGTTTTTCATCCTAAGCAGATAGAGTTTGCCCGTTTGAATCTGAGTTATACTGTAATGAGCAAACGTAAATTGCTGCAGCTTGTAAAAGAAAATTATGTAGATGGCTGGGATGATCCTCGTATGCCAACTATTAGCGGATTCAGAAGAAGAGGTTACACACCAGAGGCAATCAGAAATTTTGCTGAGATAATAGGCGTAGCAAAACGAGATGCGCTTACAGATATTTCGCTGCTTGAGTTTGCAATACGCGATGACCTAAACAAAAACGCTCAGCGTGTAATGGCTGTTTTGAAACCTCTTAAAGTAGTCATCACAAATTTTGTTGATGATGAAAATCTGGAAGCAGTAAACAATCCGGAAAAGCCCGAAGCCGGAATGAGAATGGTTACTTTCAGTAAAGAGTTGTACATCGAAGAAAGCGACTTCTTAGAAAACCCGCCTAAAGGATTTCACCGTTTAGTTCCCGGCGGAGAAGTAAGACTTCGTTACGCATACATTATCAAATGTGAAGAAGTAATTAAAGACGAAGCCGGAAATATTGTAGAACTTCGGTGCACTTACGATAAAGAAACAAAGAGTGGTGCCGGAACCACCTCAAAAAAAGTTAAAGGTGTTATTCACTGGGTTTCTGCCAAATATGCTGTAGAAGCCGAAGTAAGATTATACGATAGATTGTTCGCTGTTGAAAACCCCGGAACTGAAGAAGAGTGGTTAGGAAAGATTAACCCAAATTCTTTGGATATAATTACGAATGCTAAGATTGAACCGTTTATCAAAAATGCCAAACCGCTAGATAAATTTCAGTTTGAGCGAATGGGCTATTTCTGCGTTGACTCAAAATATACTACTGTTGAAAAATTGGTGTTTAATAGAACAGTTACATTAAAAGATAGCTGGAAAAAGTAATTTTTGGCTGAAAGCATAGAATGCAGATTTATTATGACAGTTATGATTATTATAATCGATCATAATAATCAAATCTCATCTGCGTTCTATCTTATTTTATTTAATGCAGCATCAATTCTTTTAATTGCTTCATCTTTCCCAAGAATGAAGAGTATATCAAATACACCAGGTCCGGTACTTTGTCCTGAAACAGCAAGTCGGAGGGGATGTATTAGTTTTCCTTTCCCAACATTTAATTCTTCTGCAACTTTTGCTAGAGCATTTTCAAAATCATCTTTGGCAGGATTCTCTAAAACCGAAAAAGCATCTGCAAGCCGATTCATTTTTTCTGCAGTATCACTTTCCCAATTTTTCTCTACCGCTTTTTTTTCATACTCTGTTGGCGGCGTGTAAAAGTATTTGCACTCGGTAATGAATTCTTTTACAAAAGAAACCCGCTCTTTCATTGAGCCTATTATCAGCAACAAAAATTCATCGGAATAATTCTCAATTATCAATTCTGAATTCTCAATTTCCAACTTCATTAGCGTCAAGAGTTCTTCGTTGGATTTCTTTCTCAAATGTTCTGCATTTATCCAGTTTAGTTTTTCAAGATCGAAGACAGCGCCGGAATTGTTAACTCTTTCAAGTGAAAAACTCTCTATTAATTCATCTATAAAATAAAATTCTTTATCGTCTCCGGCATTCCAGCCAAGTAATGCAACGAAGTTTACAAGTGCCTCTTGTAAATATCCTTTATCGCGGTAATCTTCAACTGCAACATCACCTTGCCGTTTGCTAAGTTTAGATTTATCCGGATTTAAAAGAAGTGGAAGGTGTGCAAATGTTGGTCGTTCCCATCCAAAAGAATCATAAAGCAGTACATGTTTTGGAGTTGATGAGAGCCATTCTTCACCGCGGATAACGTGGCTAATCTGCATTAAATGATCATCTACCACATTTGCCAAGTGGTAGGTTGGGTAGCCGTCACTCTTAATCAAAACTTGATCATCAACGTTACCGCTGTCAAATTCAACGCGCTTACGAATTACATCATCAAAAATTATTTTCTGGTTTGGTATTACGTTTAGTCTTACTACGTGTGGTATTTTGCTTGCGAGTTTTTCTTCAATATCGCTTTTAGAAAGAGAAAGACAATGCTTATCATACTTTGCCTGAGGCAGTTTTTGCTTCTCTTGTTCTTCACGAAGCTGCTTTAATCTTTCCGGCGTGCAAAAGCAATAATAGGCGTGTCCTTTTTCGATTAATTCATCGGCTAACTTTTTGTATAAATCTAATCTCTGCGATTGCATATAAGGGCCAAACCGGCCTTCTTTATCCGGACCCTCATCATATTCTAAACCGCACCATTTTAGAGATGCAATTAAATTTTCTATTGCTCCTTCAACATAGCGGTTGCGGTCTGTATCTTCAATTCGCAAAATAAATTTGCCATTATTCTTTCTGGCAAAAAGAAAATTATATAATGCTGTGCGCAAGCCGCCCACGTGTAAATATCCGGTTGGACTTGGTGCAAATCGCACACGTATTTCGTTCACAAGTTCTCCAAATTTTTTGTGCAAATATAATAAAGATGATGCTGGATTCTGGAAACTTGATGAGCAGCTGTTAAAAAAAATCCCTCCGAAGAGGGAAATTTTTAGGTAAGTGTGTTGGTGTAATATTTCACTTTATCTATAAACTCCTTACTGTCAATCGGTTTTGGAATATAATCGGTTGCGCCTGCTTCAATGCACTTTTCACGGTCTCCTTTCATAGCAAAAGCAGTTAGTGCAATAATAGGTGTTCCTTTGTAAGAAGCAATTTCCCTTATTTTTTCTGTAGCTTCAAATCCGTTCATAATTGGCATTTGCATATCCATTAGTATCAAATCGAACTTTTGTTCGCGGGCCAATTTAAAAGCGTCTTCACCATTTTCTACAACAACAATGTTTTCAAAGCCATTCTTTTTGAGCAATCGCGTTACTATAATCTGAGAATGTTTGTAATCTTCTGCAAGTAGAATCTTTAATCCGCTCTCGCTCTTAATTACATCCGCAGCCGGAGGAGGAGTTTCGTAGCGGTTAATCATGGCGTTTATAGTTTCTGCAAGGTCTTCAATATTGGTAGAACGTTTCTCTAACAAATCTTCAAACAAACCTTCTATCTGCTTCAAATCATCTTGATAGTTCTCCTTCCCTGTATAAATTATAATTGGAAGTTTTGCAAATCGTTTTTCAGACTTAATTAACTTTATCAATTCAAACCCGTTTGGGGCAGGCATATCCAAATCAACAATTGCAAGATCAATATCTTTGTCCTTAATTACCTCCATTACTGCGGCAGAAATATTAATGGCAACAGCATTAAACCCGGCTTGTTCTATTGCCTGCTTTACTAAGTTGAGAGTAGGCAAATCATCATCAACACATAAAATGTTGGAGTTTTTTCTGAGCTTATAGCTCGTTAGCACTTCTACCAAATAATTGTAATTAATGGGCTTTATGAAATACTCAACCGCGCCCATTAAAAAAGCTTTTTGGTGCTCCGGCTCTACAGAACACACTATCACCGGAATATTTTTTGTCCTAGGATGATCATGCATTTTCTTCAGCATTTCTAAGCCATTTGCAGTTGGTAATTCAATATCTAGTATTACTGCAAGCAAAGTCTCCTTTTCAATTACGCTGAAAGCTTGAGATTCTGTGCTAACTATAATTGGATCGTAACCCCATTTGTTAAGATAGTTGCTCAACAATTTTGAGGTTGCGTAATCATCTTCGATAACGAGCACTTTGTTCTTCGTTGTCGGTTTTGGAAGCTGTGATATTGTTGATTCGAAATCCGGCATTACGTCTCCACTAATTGTGAAAATGAATGAATTTCCTTTTTCGTTTTTACAGGCAGTTATTTCTCCGCCCAGATAGTTTACAAAACTCTTTACTAAAGTTAAACTGAGTCCGGTAATATTTGTTGTTTTGAACTCGCTTCTGTTAACAGCTACAAATGGTTCAAAGAACTTTGATAGCGTGTTGGTGTCAAGTTGATTACCTGTATCCGAAATTTCAAAACGAATTTTACTGTTTTTTGAAACGCTGACCTTAACAGATATTTCTCCCTGCAATGTAAGTGTTGTTGATACAAACAAAAGCATAGTAATTATATACTTCAGCTTTTGTTCATCAAGTTCAACGGGACGAAGAAGATGTCTATCCAAAGTAACATTGAAATTTATTTTGCGCGCTCCTAAACGGCTGCTAAAGCTGTCTATTATATCATTTATCAGAATATTTAAGTCAACCTGTTTAAGATACGTTGTTATGTTATTCTTATCTATCTTGGCAAGTTCATTAAGATCATTAATATTAAGCGAGATGCTCTGCACATTTTTTTTAATTGAAGAGATATACTCTTGCTGCGATGATGTAGGATTTTCATTTAGCAGATAAGAAAGAGAACCAATTATCGAATTTGAATTAGCTTTCAATTCACGCGCTGTTTCTTCAACTACATGAGAAAAGCCAACCGATGGTTTATAGGAAGCAGATTTGGCTTCTTTCCAAATAGATATTAGGAGAGAAACAAATTGCAACGATTTTTCAAACTGATCTATATCGCTTTGTGTAAAAGCAGATTTCTTACCGAGTTTGAATAATGCTTTTTCTGAGATTGGAAGCGCTATTAAACAACATCCTTCGTAAGTCATAAAGTCCGATACTTGAATAGCACAGTTTCTCTCAAAGAAGAGCTTATTGAATTCGTTGCTGAGAATTGCCGGGCAGGAAATACAATTGTAGGTTGAACCGTCTTTGAAGTTTTTCTTTGCCGAGGAGGATTTTCCTATTACTTCAAGCTGCTTGTCATCCTTTAGATCAAATAACACCAGCGCCGAAAGATCAAATTCATCACAAAGTAAATTACATAATTCAGCAGGAAAGAAAGCATCACCTTTACTCGAAAGGTTAGCCAATTCGTTTAGTTTTTGTAATAATTCAAATTTAGCGCCGACCAATTTTTTCTCAACTATTTGTCTTGATTCATTATCTATTATCGCAAATAAAAATAAAGATTTTAACTAAGAGTTGAAACAAGAGGAGAACTATTCTCCAATTTGATTAAAAGCCTTCTCTAAAGCAGCAGTTATTTAGGTGCTTAGATGCTTTGCCTCAGTTCTGTTTACCGACTGAATAGCCGAAGTATGGTAAGCAACCCAGAGGTCTTTATAATTGAGAAGTAATTACTCACTTTACGAAGAGAACAGTTTTAAATTTCTTTGGCTGCAGATATATCCGTTTGCTTCTGTCATTCCTGCTCTATCATATTTATCCGCCTTGTTTCTGGCGGAGCTGGAATCAAGCCTTACTCAATATTGGGACCTAATAAGAGTATTAGAGAATGACATATAGTCTTTCTTGTGTAACGTGATTAATTAAGAAAAAGAACTATCTGATTATCCTTTTTACCTAAAAATTATTAGGCGAAAAAGATAAATTATTTCTTCGTGTTATTATTTGGAGTAGCCCGTTGAATCAAAATATTATCAATCAACTTGTACTCCCTTGCTTCTTCGGAAGTAAGATAATAGTCTCTATCGCAATCTTTCATAATCTGTTCAAAAGGCTTTCCGGTTGCCTCAGCTAAAATGTTATAGAGAGTATCTCGTGTTTTAATCATTTCTTTAGCATGAATTTCAATATCGGTTGTTTGTCCTTGAAGACCGCCAACCCAAGGCTGATGAATCATAATCTTTGAGTGTGGAAGGGCAGATCTTTTACCGGCTTCGCCGCCGGCTAACAAAACTGCACCCATACTTGCAGCCAAACCAACGCAAATTGTAGAAACTTTCGATTTGATGTAGCGCATCGTATCGTAAATTGCCAAGCCGGCAGTTACACTTCCGCCTGGAGAATTGAGATACAAATTGATATCCTTCTCCGGGTCTTCCGCTTCAAGGAAAAGAAGCTGAGCAATTATCAAACTTGCAACATGATCATCAACTGCGGTTCCGAGAAAAATAATTCTTTCACGCAGTAGACGGGAAAAAATATCCATTCCACGTTCACCGCGTCCGGTTTGCTCAATTACATAAGGGACCAACTGATTCATAATAAGCGGCTGATTTAGATATTCTTCGTAACTGCGGATTTTAATGTTCATGTTTGCGCCCTTTTATCATTTTCATTTTTTGTGCGGCATCAATTTCTGTAATCTTAGCGTTATCTATCAAGAATTTTATTACTTTTTCTTCGAGGAGTATTCCTGTGCGCCCTGCATCTTTGTAATACTTCATAAGCTTTGCAAAAGTAATTCCGGTCTTTTCGGCTTCTGCATTAGCAAGTTCTTCAAGTTCGCTTTCTTCAACTTTAATATTCTCTTTTTCAGCCAACGTTTCCATAATTATCATCCATTTAGCGTTCCATTCAGCACGCGGCTTAAAGTAATCGGAAACAACGGCTTCATCAAAGTTTGGAACTTTGTAACGTTTTGCGTTTTCTCTTTCTGCATCAACCATTCTTTGAAGAAGAGTTTTTACATAACCTTGAGGTGCTGTGAAATCATTATTCTTAACAACTTTGTCTAGCAAATTGTTAGTAACAATTTCTTCAGTCTGCTTTGTATAGTGTTCTTCTAAGTTTTTTGCAATCTCCTCTTTCAACTCATCAATGTTGGAGGCTTTATTTTTAGAAATTTTCTTGATTAATTCTTCCGTCAATTCCGGCTTTGCAATTTTTTCAGCTTTTATTAAGTCAGCGCTGTATCTGAATTCTTCCTTGTGAAGTTCTTCAGCATGATAATGTTCATCTGTGAAAGCGAAGTCAAATTCTTCGCCTACTTTTTTGCCGATTGCGTTTTCTTTAATCTGCGGATTCACTTTTTCATCGCTCAAATCAATTTGAATATTCTCGCTGCGAGAGCCAACCATTGGCATTCCTTGCTCATCTATTCGCTGTAAATCAACAGTAATTTTATGCTGATTATCTGAAACAAAATCAGTTTCTTCAAACTTGCAGTGCGGCTTTAGCATAAAATCTATTTCTTTATCAACATCGGCAGCTTCAAATTTGAATATCGGCTTGTCTACTTCAATTCCTATATAGTCTTTTAATTCGATCTTAAGCTTAACTTCGTATCTTACTTTGAAAAATAGTTTCTCTCCCGGTACAAAATTAATATCTAACAGTTGTGGCGTGCTAATCGGTTTTAATCCTTCCTGTTCAACAGCATCCCAAAATTTTTTGGAAGAAATATCTTCGCTTGCCTTGTATTCAATGGCTTCGCCGTAAAGCTTTTTTATCATTCCCATAGGGGCTTTACCTTTTCTAAAACCATCAATAGTAAGTTTTTTGGCTTCTTCTTTGTATGCTAGCTCAATTTCTGGCTGGATTTCATCGTATGACAGGGTTACTTCAACTTCTTGTTGATCGTTGCTGGGTTGGGTTACTATAACTTCCAAATATTCCTCGGTTTTATTCTTAGTTGATGAGATTAGTGCGAGAGGGGGGACTCGAACCCCCACACTTTTTGGGTACTAGATCCTAAGTCTAGCGCGTCTGCCAATTCCGCCACTCTCGCTTTTTGGCTCGCAAAATTAGTTATACTTTCTATAATTTCAAAAGAATAACCATACTGAAATAGCGAAACTGAATGCAATCTCAAATACCTTTCTCATCATTTTAATTCTCCTTACGCTGGAAAGATTTAATGTCTTAAAACAGGTTTCTGCGCAATGTGAGGTTTTAATTTTTATGAACTTGAGATATCAATTATCTAATAAAAAGCAATTCTTCAATTCTCAAGCGTTGGTATCTTGTATCTTAAACCCGAATTTGCATTTTGAATTCAGTCGGTTGTAAAGACAAATAGTAAGTTTAAGATTCTTAGTCTGTTATTCTTGCTTCTTAATTTTTCTGTTTCTATTGGCAGTCCTTAGATATTTTTACTAATGATAAACCTGGGTTAAACCAAAAATTCTTTGGGCTTTTCTGCAGTAGTCAGTATTACCCAAAACCATCGGGGTTGCCCAGAACAGTGGGACGCGGTTGGCACCGAACAGCTTTGTAAGGTTTAATAATCTTTGTTTATTAAAAGTATCTTCCTAAACTAATTAGAATGAAAGATTTGAAGACTGTTTGCCTGTAAGGCAAATTTTTCTAACGGATAATTTGGTTTAACAAAGTACATTCAGCTAAAGTCTAATCACAAATCGCCTTACCAAAGCCAATGCTTTCAGCTTTTCAATCAACACAATTTTCAGCATGCTGTATAAAGATTTTTTAGCTGGTATAGAAGGGATTTCATTCAAAACAGAGAAATATTTTTTCAGTAATTGTCCCTTTTTAGATTCGGCTCATTTATTATATTGCATTAAAATTTTGTGATATTTTCTTATGGAAAACCTAATTGGAAAGGTTATTGATAACTTTCGCGTCGTTTCTGTGCTCGGGAAAGGGGGAATGGGAATTGTTTATAAAGCTTACGATACGAGATTAGACCGCTACGTTGCCATTAAACTGCTTAGTTCTTCTGTAATTGAGAAAGAACGTTTTGTTGAGCGGTTTAAGCGGGAAGCTAAAAACCAAGCTAAACTAACTCATCCAAACATTGTTGCTGTTTACGGATTTATAGAATACTCCAACCTTCTCGGAATAGTAATGGAGTACGTTGAAGGGGAAAGTTTGGAAAAGGTTATTGACCGGCAGGGAAGATTTAATCTTCATGATGTTATTTACATTCTTAAACATTTACTTCAAGGTATCGGATATGCTCATCAAAGGGGTTTTATTCACCGTGATATAAAACCTTCTAACATTATACTTAACAAGGAAGGAATTACCAAGATAATGGATTTTGGAATTTCTAAATCTTTGTATGATAATAATATGACTAAGACCGGCTCAAAGATTGGAACAGTTTATTATATGAGTCCAGAGCAGATTCGCGGACATGATGTAACTAACCGCAGCGATATTTATTCTATTGGCTGCACTATTTATGAAATGATTGTTGGTCAGCCTCCATTCGATTTTACAAGCGAATATGAAGTTATGGATGGGCATCTTAAAAAGACTGTTCCTAAGATTAGCGAGCGTGTAACAGGAATACCGGAAAAGTTGGAAAAGATTCTTACAAAGTCGCTTCAAAAAGATACTAACGCAAGGTATGCTAATTGTGAAGAAATGTACAACGAAGTTTTGTCTATTGATAAACAGCTTTCAAAAATTCAAACAAGTTATTTTGAAAAAGTGCCGCAGAGAAGTAAAAAATATAAATTCTTTGCAGCTTCCACATTTATTGGAGCGGGTATTTTTCTTCTTGCTTTAATGTATTTTGTTATTAACCAAGTTTCAGCCATTCTTGACAGCAACGAATTAGAAAAATTCAAAAAGTACAGCATTCAGACTTTGTTTGAATCCGATGACAAGAAAATGAAATTATCGGAGATAACAAGAGTACCAAGCGGGGTAATTGCAAACTTGAATTCTATCTCGTTTGCAGCCGATGTTAACTTTGCCGTTGTTGTTGGTGATTCCAGTTCAATCTTAACTTCTACAGATGGCGGCGATACTTGGCTTAAAAAATCTACTTCAAGAAAATTAAACCTTAGCGATGTTCACTTGCTTCGTAACGGAAATGCAGTTCTAGTTGGTGATTCTTCTGCAATTTATTTAGGCGTTAACAGTCTCGATTCACTTATTCAAGTACCTCAAACACCTGGTAATACATTTTTCAGGGTTAAGTTTTTCAATCAAACCGGCTTTATTACAGGTAACAAAGGCGTTATTCTAAAATCTTTGGATGGCGGTTATTCTTGGACAAGAACAAAAACCAACACGAACGAGATTCTGTTTGACATTTCTTTCTTCAATGATAAAAAAGGTTTTGCTGTTGGATGGAACGGCACTATTTTGGCAACTACAAACGGCGGCGATAGCTGGTACAAAGTTAATAACGAAGAAAGTGGTGTTGATAATAACTACCTAAAATCGATTGATCTAAATGATAAAGGTTTTGGTCTAATTGTTGGCGGCGATGGTACTATTCTTAGAACTACAAACTTTGGCAATAGCTGGGATAAACTCGATATCAAATTTTCTGGCGGTTTCCAGAAAGTAAAATTTATTAATGAAGATTTCAGCTTAATAGTTGGCAGCAAAGGTGTTATTCTTGTTTCAAAAGATAAAGGTGAAACATGGAATGTTGTTGACTCGCGGGTTTATTCTAATCTAAACGGTCTTTCTGTAAGTGCATACGGAAAGATTTTTATAGTTGGCATTAATGGAATGATTTATAGAATTCAATAATGGAGATGTAGTGGATAAATTTGTTATACAAGGCGGTAAAAAATTATCCGGTAGAGTAAAAGTAAGCGGCGCAAAAAATTCTGTGCTTGCATTACTCCCAGCTACGTTATTGAACTCCGGAATAAATTCAATTGATAATGCACCGCACGTTAACGATGTTTATACAATGATCAAACTGCTTAAGCAGCTTGGTGTTGCATCGGAGTTCAATGATCAAGTTGTAAAGTTAGATACAACCGGAATTAACAGTCAGTTTGCGCCGTACGAACAAGTAAAAAAAATGCGTGCATCGGTTTACGTTTTGGGCCCGCTACTTTCTCGCTACGGTTATGCAAAAGTTTCTATGCCTGGCGGCTGTGCTTGGGGTCCGCGCCCAATCAATCTTCATCTCGAAGCTATGAAAAAACTTGGTGCAGAAATAGAGCTTGAAGAAGGCTACATTATTGCTAGAGCAGATAAACTAATAGGAAACAGAATTCATTTTGATGTTTCATCTGTAGGTGCAACCGGAAATGCACTTATGGCTGCTGTGCTTGCAAAAGGTGCAACGTATATTTCCAATGCTGCAATTGAGCCGGAAATAACTCAGCTTGCAGAATATCTCAACCTGATGGGTGCAAAAATTTACGGTGTTGGAACAACTGTTTTAGAAATTGAAGGAGTTGATGAACTGAAGCCGGCTTCTGTTACAAATGTTTCTGATAGAATTGAAGCTGGCACGCTGCTATGTGCTGCTGCAATAACAAAAAGCAGCATAGAACTCGAATACAATTCGCCAAAGCATATTGATTCTATAATTGCAAAACTTACAGATAGCGGCATTCAAAGTTCTTTCAACAACGGAATATTAAGTGTATTCGCCGAAAACAGTTTAGCACAAAGTGTTGATGTTACTACGGCGGTTTATCCCGGTTTTCCAACAGATATGCAAGCTCAATGGATCTCATTTATGTCACTTGCTGAAGGAACTTCTACAGTAACTGACACGATTTATTACGATAGATTTAATCATGTTCCTGAGCTTGTTAGATTAGGAGCAAAAATAGAAGTAAATAACAACAGCGCTATTGTAAAGGGTGTTAAATCTTTACGCGGAGCTAAAGTAATGAGCACTGATTTACGCGCCAGCGCTTGCTTGGTTCTTGCCGGTCTTGCTGCCGAAGGTACAACAGAAGTATTAAGAATATATCATCTTGATCGAGGCTACCAAAAAATTGAAGAAAAACTAAAAACTTTAGGCGCAGATATTCAAAGAGAAACAACAACGGAATTTTAGATTGCCATCTTTTCTTAACATTAGATTTAAGAGTGCAATTCCTTTCGCTTCTCTTATTCTGATAAACATTTTTCTAATTACTTTGCCTCTTACAAACTCGCTTGGGTATGAGTTTGTTGTGGCAAACTCAATTATTTCGTTTTTTCTAACTGGGTTCTTAACTTGCAGCAAACTTAAATCTGAACCTTCTGCAAAAATCTATCAATTTCTAAAATCGAATTATCCGGAATTAATCATCTGCTTCTTAATTCCACTAATTATAGGCACGCTTTCAAGTCTGCTATACTCAAGATGTCCAGTTAAAGATGGGCTCGCTTTCTATGCTGCAATTCTTTTGCCTTCGTTTATGCTCGGTATCGTACTAGCTTTGCTTTCTTCATCTATTAATCTGAAATACAACAAATTTGTTTTTTCGTTCGCTGCCGTTCTGCTGCTGCTAACTTCTTTGATGGAATTTTATTTACTGCCTCAAGTTTATTTTTACAATCCGTTATTTGGTTACTTCCCGGGTACAATTTACGATGAAGATATATCTGTAAATCTAAAACTGATTCTATACCAGTTCTTCAATCTCTCATTATTTGGTTTGGGGCTCTTTCTAATTTCAGAATTGAAAAGTAGATATAAAGTGCTGCCAGCAGTTGTTGTCTTTTTGCTTTTAATATTGCTGCCTACATTTCTGAAGCCTTTGCTCGGTTTTGCTGCCAGCAAATCTAAACTTGAATCTGAATTGAAAAATAAAATTACAACCGAGCATTTTGAAATTTTCTTAGGAGATAGTGTACAAAAATCCGAGTTTGAATTTATAGCGCTGCAGCATGAATATTATTACGAGCGAGTGCTTGAGCAATTGCGGTTAAACGAAACGCCAATGATTACTTCTTATATCTTTAATGATAAGAATCAAAAGAGAGAATTATTTGGCGCTGGAAATGCTGATGTTGCCAAACCTTGGATGAATATGATTTTCTTGAACTATACCAATTATCAGTCTTCATTAAAGCATGAAATTGTTCATACGGTTGCTGCAAAGTTTGGTGTAACTCCATTCAAGGTAGCCGATAATATTAACAGCGCGCTTATTGAGGGCTTGGCTGTGTTTATCGAAAATGACTTTGCCGGATTTACGGTTAGCTATGGGGCTAAGCTTGCTTACAACAATAATTATAAAGTTAATCTGCAAGACTTATTCAGCACAGGTAAGTTTTTTACTAGCTACTCTTCACTCTCTTATATTTATTCCGGCGCCTTTTTAGAATTTCTATCAAATAGATTTGGCGTTGCAAAAGTAAAAGAGCTTTACGCAAATTTAGATTTTGAAGAAGTGACAGGAGAGAAGTTTGAAACGTTAGCATTACAATTCGAGATATATCTAACCGATTCCACTTTTGCTGCAAAACAGAACGAAGCTAAACTTTATTTTGGCGGACAGACAATTTTCAAAAAGCATTGCCCAAGAATGGCTTCGAATGATATAAAAGAAGCACAAGCCGAGTTTAGCAACGAGAATTATGATTTGGCGGCGGAAAAATATTTATCTGTTTACAAATATGCTTCATCTGCCGGTTCGTTAAGCGGATATGCTGCTTCACTTAAAAAGCAAAAGCTGTATGAGCATGCTGTTTCTGTTTTAGAAAAAGAAATAAAGAATTTCAGCAGGAGCCAATCTCTTTACAGTCTTCAATTGCAGCTTGCGGATTGTTATTTATTAAGCGGTGATACTACAAGAGCAAATTTTTATTATGATTTGATTGTAAAGCAAAATCCACATCAAAATTTTGTGAACTGGATAAAAGCGCTTAGGTTAATCTGGGAGTGCAAAGGCGTTGAATCCTTGAAAGTTTTTTTAATTTCTGATGAAACGCAAAGAAGAAATATTTTGTTTAATCTATACAAGAATTCAAAAAATGTTGTACTTATTCCATATTTACTTGGTGAAGAGAAAGATTACTCGGATAGGATTACAAAACTAATTAGCGAACTGAAGAAACAGTTTAGTCTTACAGATTTCACTTCGAGAAAAATTGCAGCAGATATTTCTCAATTTCTCTTGAAGAACAAAGAGTACGAAAGCGCAAAATATTTTGCTGTTAAAGCGGTGGAAAAATACCAGGATGAGCATAAAGAATTTGCACTCGTTGAAAATTTAAGAATGGCTAATTGGTTTTTCAATTTTGCTAAGGAGACCAAACTGAAAGTAGAACTCGTAAAATGAATTTAAAAGAAAAACTTACACATTATTCGTTTCTGTCTAAATTAACAGAAGTTGCCACAGTCCGTGGTGAACAAGTTTATCTTGTTGGCGGTTTTGTACGCGATATTTTGATTGGCAGAATAAAACAGGAAATGGACTTTTTAATTGTTGGCGATGGACCTGCATTTGCAAAAGCATTTGCAGATAAATTAGGTGTAAATGAAGTTGTAATTTTCAAAAACTTTGGTACGGCACATTTTAATTATAACGGCATAGAGCTGGAATTTGTAGGAGCGAGAAGAGAATCTTACACCAGAGTAAGCCGTAACCCAAAAGTTACAATAGGCACTCTTGATGATGATTTAGACAGAAGGGATTTTACTGTGAATACATTAGCTGTCTCGATGAACAAAGATAATTTTGGCGAGCTGCATGATAAATTTAACGGTTTAGATGATATCAAGAATAAAGTTATCAAAACTCCGCTCGATCCTTTAAAAACCTTTGATGACGATCCGCTCCGTATAATGAGAGCATTCCGTTTTGCATCGCAGTTAAATTTTGAAGTTGAGCTGCAAGTTCTTCAAGCCGCTTCCAATATGGCAGAAAGGCTTAGGATAGTTTCTCAAGAAAGAATTACGGATGAATTTTTGAAGATTCTTGAATCGCCAAAGCCAAGTGTTGGTTTGAAACTTATTTACGAAACCGGAGTGATGAAAGTTATTTTTCCCGAAATTCATAATCTTGGAGGCGTTGAACAAAGAAAAGATTTTCATCATAAAGATGTTTTGTATCATACGTGCAAAGTGGTTGATAATCTTGCTAATGTAAGCAGCAATATTTGGCTCCGCTTTGCAGCGCTTGTTCATGATATTGCAAAACCGCCGACTAAAAAATTTGTTGAAGGCATCGGCTGGACATTTCACGGGCACGAAGAACTTGGTGCGCGTATGATGAAAAGTATATTTATAAGAATGAAACTTCCATATACAAAACTTGAGTACATCGAAAAACTGATTCGGCTCCACCTGCGCCCAATTGCTTTAGTTGATGAGCAAGTTACAGACTCTGCCATAAGAAGATTGATAGTAGCCGCTGACGAAGATTTGGAAGATTTGATTACACTTTGCCGTGCAGATATAACAAGCAAGAATCCGGCTAAGGTAAACCGCTATCTTGAGAATTACGAAATTGTAATGCAAAAAGTTCGTGATGTTAAAGAGAGAGATCAACTCCGCGCATTTCAATCTCCGGTTAGAGGTAAAGAAATTATGCGTGTTTGCCAAATCGAGCCATCCAAACTTGTGGGTGATATTAAAACTGCAATTGAAGAAGCAATCTTAGATGGAATAATTGGCAACAACTATCAAGAAGCATATGCTTATTTCATACAAATCAAAGATGGCTTCTTGAACAAACAAAAATAATTATTGGCGTAACTTTTTATAGATTAAATTCGTCTTAAATGTTGGTTAATTAAAAAATGTTCTCAAAAGGAGAATTTCATGAAGAAGTACTTTTTGATTGCTGCTGCACTCTTGGTTACAATTCCAACGTTTGCACAGAAGCAGTTAACACTCGATGAAGCGGTTAAGATTGCTTTACAGAAAAACCCAAACCTCATTAAACTAAAAAACAGCCTTGATGGCGCAAAAGCACAGTTAAAAAGTGCTTACGGCGATCTATTGCCAAGCCTTGGTGCTCAAGCAAATTTTAGCTGGCAAAGAATTGAAGATGCCGGCAGCAGCCAAAGAAACTTTCTTGGAGAATTAGTTCAAATTGCTCCTTCAAATGTAGAAAATAGAAGCTACAGTGCCGGAATTGGCGGAGGCGTTACTTTGTTTGATGGACTTGCTAATTATGCAAACATCTCTCAAAAGCAGAACAGTTTAGAAGCCTCTCAATACAATATTGCTAAACTTAAACAGACAATCGTTTACCAAACAACGGATTTCTACTATGTTGTTCTTAATGCAGAAGACTTGATGCGAGTGCGCGAAGAAAACGTAAAGTACTTTCAAAAATTTTACGAAAGCGTAAACGAAAGAAATAAACTTGGTTCTGTTGCTGTTGCAGATGTTTATGCTGCTCAAGTTCAACTTGGTAATGCAGAACTTACGCTCATTCAAGCACAAAATGCTTACGACCAATCTAAAAATGGTTTGCTAAGCTATTTAGCTCTTAATGTGATGGAAGATTACACATTGGTTAATCCTTTCGGCGCTGATAGAGAAATAGATACAAATTCTTTTCTAAAAAATTTTGAAGACATGAAGACTTTAGTAAGCGTTGCTTTAGACAAAAGATTCGATTTTAAGAGCCAGCAGTTGGAAGTGAAATCCGCTGTTAAAGGGGAAACAATTGCATTTGCGGGTGTTCTTCCTTCTCTTTCTGCAAATTACAATTATGGAACGGGCGCTGTTTCTGTAGATAAATTGTTCGATAGAAAATCTCTTAATGTAAATATGTCGCTAAACATTCCAATTTTTTCTCGCTTTGCAACCGAGACTGCAATTCAACTTGCAGAAATTAATACAATGAATGCTAAAGAAGATTTGATGGCACTCGAAAGACAAATTAAAATTGAAGTTAAGCAAGGTTATAACGATCTAATAGCAGCCAAGAAAAGTTTAGAAGTTGCTCTAAAGAATGTTACAGCCGCAGAAGAGAATAGAAAGATTAATCAAGAAAGATATAACTTAGGCTCTGCTACTATTCTCGAAGTTCTTCAAGCAAATAGAGATTTTGTTGATGCCCAAAGAAATAAAATTAATACGGTTTTTGATTTCTACCGCCAATATGATAAACTAAACAATGCAATCGGTAGATTAGATTTTTCGAAATTTGAATAAAAAATTATATCAAGGAGTAAATGGAAATGGCTAACGGCAAAAAAAACAAAAAGAAATTTTTCATTTTCGGCGGATTGGCTCTGCTTGTTGTTGTAATAATACTCTTAGTAGTTTTTGGCGGCGATAAAGAAAAAATTGTTTCAGTTCAGTCAGAGAAGGTAGAAAAGAGAACAATAACACAAGTAGTTTCAGCAACAGGTAAAATAAACCCGGTTTACCAGGTAATGATTAGCGCAGAAGCAACCGGCGAAATTGTTTACTTAGGTGTTAAAGAAGGCGATGTTGTTAAAAAAGGGCAGCTTCTTGTTAGAATTAAACCGGATATTTATGAAGCACAGCGTAACAATACTGCTGCTCGTTTAGATCAAGCTAAGGCTTCCTTAAGTTCTAATAAAGCACAATTGGATAAAGTTGAATCTGACTATAAGCGTATTCAAGGCTTGTTCCTAAAGAAACTTGCCAGCGATTCTGAACTCGAAACTTCTAAAGCTGCTTACCTACAAACACTAGGAAGCTATGAATCTCAAAAATCTTTTGTAGTTCAATCAGAAGCGGCTCTTAAAGAATCCAACGAAAATTTAAACAAAACTTATGTTTACGCTCCAATGAATGGAACTATTAGCAAACTTAATGTTGAATTAGCTCAACGCGTACTTGGCAGCAATTTTAGTCCCGGAACAGAAATTCTTACCGTTGCAGATTTAAGCCAAATGGAAGCACGCGTAGATGTTGATGAAAACGATGTAGTTCTTGTTGCTGTTGGCGATGAAGCAAAAGTTAAAGTAGATGCTTTTGGTGATAGAGAACTTAAAGGAAGAGTTACACAAATTGGCAACAGCGCTGTCTCTAAAGGATTAGGAACTCAAGACGAAGTTGTGAACTTTGAAGTGAGAGTCTTAATTGAAGACCCGGATAAACAATTACGTCCCGGAATGTCTTGCGATGCTGATATCAAAACAGAAACAAAAAACAATGTTATTGCTGTTCCAATTCAGAGTGTAACTGCAAGAATGGATAAGCCGATGATGAAAGAAGGTGAAGAAGAAGGTAACGAGCAGCCTCAAGCTGAAAAACCGAAGAATGGAAAAGCCAACAAAGCTAAAGAAGTTGTTTTCTTAGCTAAAGACAACAAAGCCAAAATGGTAGAAGTTAAGACCGGAATAAGCGATGACACATACATCGAAATAGAGAGCGGTTTAAACGGCGGTGAAGATGTTATTAACGGACCTTACAGAGCAATCTCTAAAGAATTAGAAGAAGGAACAAAAATTTCGCTGCAATCCAAACGCAAAGGCGAGAAAGAGAAAAAATAATTTCCCCGCAAAACGGGTTATTAAACAAAACGAGAAAGAAAAATGAACATCATAAACATAGAGCATATTGCAAAAATATATCAGGTAGGTTCGGAAGAAGTTCATGCGCTTGCCGATGTTTCTTTAAAGATTGATAAAGGAGAGTATGTTGCTATTATGGGACCTTCTGGTTCCGGTAAATCAACTTTAATGAACATACTCGGATGCCTCGATTCGCCTACTAAAGGAATCTATAATTTTAACAGTGGTAACGTTAGCCAGATGAATGATAACGAATTAGCAAAGGTTAGGAATAAAGAGATCGGGTTTGTATTTCAGACATTCAATTTACTCCCTAGATCAGATGCGCTTCATAATGTCGAACTTCCATTAATTTATGCTGGTGTTTCTTCGGCAGAAAGAAAAGAAAGAGCAAAAGAAGCTTTAGATCATGTTGGTCTATCAGATAGAATGCATCACAAACCAAATGAACTATCCGGCGGGCAGAGGCAGCGTGTGGCTATTGCAAGAGCACTTGTTACAAAGCCCTCAATTATTTTAGCCGATGAACCTACAGGCAACCTCGATACCAAAACCGGCGAAGACATTATGGGTCTGTTTAACGAAATCTACGAACAAGGCAATACGATTATTCTTGTAACACACGAAGAATATATTGCAGAACATGCTGGCAGAATTTTGAGAATTAGAGACGGATTAATTGAAAAAGATGAGTACGTTAAAAGAAGATATATACCAAAGATAAATGATGCATCTAAAACCTAAGGAAAAAAATGAAGGACATTCTATTTGAATTAAGAGAGGGATTGTTGATTTCTTTACGGGCAATACGTGCTAACAAAGTTCGCTCAATTCTTACAACATTAGGAATTATAATTGGAGTTACTTCGGTTGTGCTAATGTCAACAGCAATAAAAGGAATTGATAATGCTTTTCAAACCGGCGTTGCTTCACTTGGCTCGGATAATCTTTACATAGATAAATGGGAATGGTTTAATAACGATACTCCTTGGTGGGAATTACGCAACCGCAAAAACTTAGATTTAGATGACTTCAAAAAATATAAAGAACTTGCTAAGCTGCCGCTTGCAGCTGCTCCAACTGTTTGGACTACCCAATCGATAAAGAACAAAGAAAAAGCAGTTGATTTTGTAATGATACAAGGCACAAATGAAGATTACATTAAAACAACAAACCTTTCATTTAGCCAGGGCAGGTTCTTTAACGAGCTTGAAAGCAACGGAGGAAGAAATGTTGTTGTTTTAGGGAGTGAAATTGCTAAAACTCTTTTCCCGCAAGGTTACGCTTTAGATCAAGAAGTAAAAATTAAAGGGCGCAAGTTTAGAGTAGTTGGAGTTTTGGAAGAGCAGGGAAGCTGGGTTATGGGAAATTTTAATCCGGATAAACAAGCTTTCGTTCCTATACAAAATGTGTTTAAATATTTTCAAGGGCAAAACTTCCGAAGCGTAACAATCAACGTTCGTGCGCGCAGCAGCCAATTAGTTGAAGCTACAAAGGAAGAAGCTGTTGGCTTGATGAGACGTGTGCGAGGTTTAGCTTACAACGAAGAAAACGATTTTTCCATAAATCAGCAGGAAGGTTTGCTCAACACAATTAACGAAACTGTTGGTGTTATTCAAATAGCCGGATTATTTATTACCGGGTTAGCTTTGTTTGTTGGCGCTATAGGTATCATGAACATCATGTTCGTTTCTGTTAAAGAAAGAACCAAAGAAATTGGAATACGAAAAGCTATTGGCGCTAAGCGCCGGGCAATTCTTGGGCAATTTATTACAGAATCCGCCGTTATTTGTTTGCTTGGCGGTTTAGTTGGTCTGGGTATTGCCGTATTGTTAAGTATGGTTATTAATCAGTTTCTACCAACTTCCGTGCAGGCAGATTCTGTAATTCTTGCAATAATTATTTCTATAGTTACTGGCGTTCTTTCTGGTGTTGCGCCGGCTTATACTGCCGCAAAATTGGACCCTGTTGAAGCATTGAGGTACGAATGAGACTTCTCGAAGTTATTTTAGTTGCACTTTCATCTTTGCGTGCTAACAAATTACGTTCTACACTTACTATTCTTGGTATTGTGGTAGGAATTTTTTCCATCATTGTAATAAGTACTGTTATTGAAATGCTGCAAGCAAGCATTGAAAAAGGTGTATCTCAATTGGGGCAAAATACATTTCAAATACAGAAATGGCCTGCTGTAAACGAAGGCGGTAACAGCAGAGCTAGATTTAGAAACCGTCCGGATATTACTTTAGAAGATTACTTCGCTTTGAAAGAAAAACTTACAGAAGCAAAATATGTTGGAGCCGAGCAATGGAATTTTGGAGTTCAAATTAAAGCAGGCGGAAGAGAAACCAACCCGAACATACAAATAAGCGGTGTTACACCTGAAGCATTTCCTAACAACAAATGGGAAGTTGAAGATGGAAGAGCAATCAGCGATAGAGATGTTCATAGCTATCAGAATTATATTGTGTTAGGTCCGGATATTTCTAAAAAACTTTTCCCTAACATAAGCCCTTTAGATCAGTACGTTAATGTTGATGGGAAAAAGCTGAAAGTTATCGGTGTTCTAGAATCTCAAGGAGATGTATTTGGGCAAAGCCGCGATAACTTTGCCATTATGCCGCTAACTACTTTCCAATCTATTTACGGGAAACGTAACCGAAGTATAAATATTACAGTAATGGGTTTTGAAGATGCTTCCTACACAGATTTAATGGAATTAGCTTCCGGATATTTTAGAACAATTAGAAAAGTAAAGCCGGGCGAGCCGGATAATTTCGATATTTTCTCAAACGAAAGTGTACTCTCTCAAATTAACGATATTACAAGCGGTGTTAGAATTGGCTCGTTGGTTGTTGCCGGAATAGCGCTGCTTGCTGCCGGCGTTGGTATTATGAACATAATGTTAGTTTCTGTTACAGAACGAACACGCGAAATTGGAATACGTAAAGCAATTGGCGCACGTAAATCTAATATTCTTTTTCAATTTTTAAGTGAAGCTGTTGTGCTGAGCCTATTTGGAGGCATTGCCGGAATCTTTCTCGGCATATTTGTTGGCAATCTTGCCGGTTCGTTTTTAAACACAGATGCTGTTATACCTATTGATTGGGTTGTTATCGGTGTTTTTCTTTGCGTGATAATTGGTGTTACTTTTGGAACGTACCCTGCATACAAAGCTTCTAATTTAGATCCTATTGAAGCCCTTAGGTACGAATAGAATATATTGACTGCTAATGTTTGCAGTCTTTTACATTTTATATCCAGCTTAATTATATTGCAAAAGAAAATGACAAGTAAAGATAATGAAGAATTTCTTTATTGAATTTTGGGAAGTTTTGGCTATTGCACTTAGAGCTATTAGAGCCAATAAACTTAGATCAATACTAACTACACTCGGAATAATTATCGGCATAGTTGCTGTTACAACAATGTCAACTGCTATTGTTGGTTTGCGGGAGGCTTTTCTTTCTTCAATATCTTCTCTGGGCAGCGATGTTCTTTACGTTAGTAAAACTCCTTGGATTGCAATGGGTGATTGGAGCCGCTACAGAAACCGCAAAGATATTACGCTTGATCAATACGAAAAATTAAAATCGCTAATTAAGAATTATGAAGCTATTGCGCCTACAATTTCTACATTTGGAATGAAAGTTAAGCGCGGCTCTAAATCTCTTACATCTACCATGGTTTACGGCTCAACAGAAAATTTCCAACGTACTTCACAAATAGAACTTGAATTAGGCAGGTTTATGAATGAAATGGAAGTTGATGCTGGAAGAAAAGTTTGTATGATTGGGCAGGATATTGTTAATGAACTTTTCCCGTTTGAAAATCCGGTTAATCAAGATATTAGAATTAATAATGTGCCTTTTAAAGTTATTGGAGTAATGACAAAGCAGGGAAGCGGCTTTTTGGGTTCGTTCAGTATGGATGGAATGATAATAATGCCGCTAAAAACTTTTGAAGTTATTGCCGGCGAAGCTAGAGCAAGATTACGTATTGATATTAAAGTTGGAGATGTAGATAAACTTGAAGATGCAAAAGAAGAGATTATTTCGGCTATGCGCGTTGTTCGCAAAGTTCCACCCGGTAAAGAAGATGATTTTGCCGTTAACCAGCAGGAAGCTTTCAAACAGATGTATGATCAAACTGTTGGGGTAATTGCTTATGCCGGCATTTTAATTACCGCGCTTTCTCTTTTTGTAGGCGCTATCGGTATTATGAATATTATGTTTGTTTCAGTAACCGAACGCACTAAAGAGATCGGGATACGTAAAGCAATTGGAGCTAAAACTTGGTCTATTCTATTGCAGTTCCTGGTTGAAGCAGCTTTACTTTGCGTACTCGGCGGATTAATCGGGCTGGTAATTTCTTTCCCAATCAGCCTAATTGTAAACCAGTTTCTACCAACTTCTTTACCGTGGTCTATTGCTGCAATGGCACTTATTATCTCTGCAATAGTTGGTGTAATATCCGGCTTTTTACCTGCATGGAAAGCTTCAAGATTAGACCCAGTAGATTCACTGAGGTATGAATAATGCAAATTCTTGAAAGTATAAAATTAGCTTTTAGCTCGATTAGAGCCAGCAAACTAAGGTCTGTTTTAACCCTTCTCGGTGTTGCAGTAGGACTTTTCTCTATCATAATTGTAATGACGGCAATCAGTGCAATCCAGCAAAGTGTTGTAGATACATTTAATGCTATTGGTACTAACAATTTTGTAGTTCAGAAATGGCCTGCAATTCGTATGGGACCGCACGATAGAAGCAGACGAAACAGAAAAAACTTGACTATTAAAGAGGGTGAGAAGCTAAAGGAAATTACCTCGCTGCCAAGTGTAATTGGTATTTCTGTAGGCAGAGGCGGAAGAACAATTAAATACAGGAATGAAAAAACAAACCCAAACGTATCTGTAGCTGGAGTTAACTTCGATTTCTTTATTGCGCGAGATCTTAAAATTGCCGATGGCAGAAACTTTACTAAAGCCGATGATGATGCGGCAAAAGAAGTAGCTGTAATTGGCTCCGATGTTGCAGAAAGATTATTCAAAAGAATTCAGCCTATTGGACAAACGATAAAAATTGAAAACCTGCACGTAGAAGTTATAGGCATTTTTGAAAAACTTGGAAGTGTGCTAGGGCAGTCTCAAGATAATTTTGTTTGTATTCCTCTTTCAGTTTTTGAAAAAAGTTTTGGAACAGAAAGAAGCGCCAATTTTACTGTGATGGCAAAAAGCGAAGAGCATCTACAAGAAACAATGGACGAAGTAATTGGTGCGCTCCGAAAAATTAGAAAAGTTGAACCCGGAGCCGAAAATGATTTTGAAATTGTCACCAACGAACAGTTAGTTGAACAGTTTAACGATATTACAAAATATTTTAAGATTGGTGCCGGCGTAGTTGCTTTTATCGCTTTACTAGCTGCCGGTATTGGTATTATGAACATTATGCTGGTTAGCGTTACTGAACGTACGCGCGAAATCGGAATTCGTAAAGCTATAGGTGCCCGTAAGAAAAATATAATGGCTCAGTTTGTTATTGAGGCTGTTTCACTTAGCTGGTTTGGCGGTCTAATTGGAATTCTGCTCGGATTAATCGGCGGTAATATTGTAGCTGTTGTTCTTGGCGTTAATGTGGTTATTCCAATAGACTGGGTTCTGATCGGATTGTTTGTAACAACTTTGGTTGGTGTTGTTTTTGGCGTTTACCCGGCACAAAAAGCTGCTAACTTAGACCCAATAGAAGCGCTGCGATACGAGTAAATGTTTTTATGCTTCTTCTCAACGCTGTTGAATCGTTAGTCTAATATTTTCTAACAGGTTAGAGTACAAAGCGTACAGAACTGCTTCTGAAATATAAAAAGAAGAGCCAAATCAAAAATTACACACATATTTGAAGAAGCATATCTAATGCGAAAACAGCTGCCTGCTCTGCTTTGGCGTTTGCTCGTTCAGCGGTTATGTGCTGCAACTACATTTTAATAGTTCTTCGTTCTACACTCCTTAAAAGTAGTAGCTTCCCTTTAGAGCAAAAATAGAGTATCCTGCACTTGTAGAGCTTATAGTAATACCATAGCTTGTGCTTAATCCAACTGTAAAACCGTTCATATCTAAATCTCGGAAGTCTAATCCGGCAAGAAAAGAAAATGTTCCTCCAAAAGCCCAAACATTAGTATCAACAAAAGTTCTGTCATTCAGAATAATAATTCCGGCAGATTCTTCAATAAAAAGTTTTTTAAATAACGGTTGATAGATTACACCTTTTAGCGAGTAGTAGTTTAGAAAAGGATAATATTTGTTAGCACGGTTTTCCGGAAGGAAATAATCGATCATTCGTGCGTGCGTATAACTTAAGCGGAAAGAAACTACATTGCTGAACCACAGCTTAAAGTCTGTAGATATAGAACCGCTTAATGCAGAGATACTTGGCGAGTTTCCGTGAATAGAACCGGTGCCAATTGATGCGCCTGCATTTGTAAACTGTATCTGGGCAAAACAAATGCTTGTTAATGTAATTGTTAAAAGTAATATTCTAAGTGTTTTCATTTATAATGCAACGCCAGCCAAATTGTTTTTTGATTCTTATCGGTTTCTTCAACTCTATGTTTTTGATGAGCCGGAATGGTTACATAATCTCCTGGTAAAAGGGAAAAAGAAGTTCCGTCATCATAAATAATTTCTGCGCTTCCGGTTAGCAAAATAACAAATTCATTCTTCTCCTGTTCATACCAAAAATTTGGAGGGGAAGAATGCCCGCCAGAAATTATTCTCTCTAAAAGAAAATCTTTGCCTTCAGTTATTTTTTCAAAGACTTCTTCCTGTAAATCTTTAGGCAGCTCATCAAAGATATTTTTCTTTTCGTGAATCATTTATCATCATTCATATTAAATTTTGGCACGCAGGTTAATTATGATTTATAACCAATTAAAAACTGCGTCTGCCCGCCGCTTTCTGGCGGGAGTGGTTCTGCTTTTCTTTTGATTCAAAAAGAAACAAGATTGTCTCTCTAATGTAAATGCCCGAATCTCTTGCCGCATCGGCTTACTGCAAGTCTCTACATTTTAATTTTCCGAAAGATGAATAATCTCAGCCGGAAGGATTTTGGAATAAACGTAATCCAAACTCCGGAACAATAGCAAGAATATGATCAAAAATATCTGCCTGCGCATCTTCGTAATCAACAAAATTTGTTTTGGTAGCGTAAGCGTAAATTTCTACCGGAAGTCCTTCTGGACTTGCTGGCATTTGTCTAACCTGAAAACTGAAATCTTTGCTTATATCATTTCGATGCCGTAGATATTCGATTAAATAAGCTCTAAAAGTTCCGATGTTTGTAAGTCTTCTTCCATTAACAAGATTGTTCAAATCGATTCCACTTTCAGAATTCTCTTTTTCTGTTTCGGCTCTCTTTTCTTTAATGTAAGTGGAAATGATATTTACTTTTTCAAAACGGTCAAGCATCTCGTTGGAGCAGAAGCGTATAGAAGTTTGATCTATATAAACCGAACGTTTAATTCTTCGAACTCCGGACTGCTGCATTCCACGCCAATTCTTAAATGTTTCTTCTATCAATTTATAAGTTGGAATAATTGTTATTGTTTTGTCAAAGTTCTGCACTTTAACAATCATTAAAGAAATATCAATTACATCTCCATCTGCACCAAACTTCGGAACTTCAATCCAGTCTCCTACTCGTACTAAATCATAAGAAGAAATCTGCATGCTTGCGATAAAATTAAGAATTGTATCGCGGAAGATTAAAATAAGTATCGCAGTAAACGCTCCTAGTCCGGTTACTATTGACCAAACACTTTGACCGAAAATTATACCAATAATGAGAACAATCATAAATGAGTAAAGAATAATCTTAACTATTTGAATATACCCCTTGATAGGTCTTTCCTTAAATTTCTCGAGCCTGTCGTGCAACTCGATAACAGCACTTAAAATTGCACCTATTGATAGGAAAATCACAAATACAAAAAGTATAGTAAGAAGTTTATCGAGTTCTTTCTCTGCACCAGGTATAAGCCCGGTTGAATGATAGATTATAAACAAAGGGGCTAAATAAGAAATCCTTCTTAAGAATGTTTTGGAAAAAAGTATATCATCAATCTGTGTAGAAGTTTTCTTAACTATTCTTTTTATGGAGGCAAAAACAATTCCACGTAAAATGATGTAAGAGAAGAAAGCTAACGCGAGAACAACTAAGAAAAGCACAGTATCGTTTATCCAGGGTAAAGTTTGCAGCCACTTGGTAAATTTTTGAAACATATCTCTTGAAATGTTATTTGGTTGAATCAAATTTACAAAAAGATTAATCAAGTGTACCAACAGGTTTTTACTCTTTGTTATATTTGCATTAATAATGGAACGGTTATGACCGAGAAAAAAAACATTTATGCTTATTTAGCTTTATTATCTATTTACTTTATTTGGGGAACAACATATTTAGCAATTAAAATTGGTGTACAAGAGCTTCCGCCAGCTTTGTTTACCGGATTAAGATGGCTTGCTGCCGGACCACTTTTAATGGGAATACTTTTACTTCGTAAATACAAATTGCCCAGCAAGCAGGATTGGATTCATTTAGGAATAAGCGGTATGCTTTTGATAGGCGGCGGAAATGGATTAGTAGTTTTTGCCGAACAATGGGTGCCAAGCGGTTTAACAGCTTTGCTTATTACAACTGTTCCTTTCTGGGTTGTTGGCATTGATGCCTTTTTGCCAAATGGAAATAAAATAAACTCTCTTGTTGCATTTGGATTAATATTAGGTTTAGCCGGTATAGTAATGATCTTCGGCGGAGATTTTACCAAACTATTTGAGCCAACATATTTTAGCGGCGTAGTGGGATTAATGATAGCTGTAGCAAGCTGGTCTGTTGGAACTATTTATTCCAAGCATAAAAAAATTTCTGTTCATCCATTGATGGGTGCTGCCGGACAAATGATATTTGCCGGGGTAGTAATAACATTATTCGGTTTGCTGATAGGGGAAAGCAGCCGATTTCAATTTACAAGTTCCAGCTTGATTGCGTATTTGTACTTAGTAGTCTTTGGTTCTTTGCTTGGTTACGGTTCTTATATTTATGCAATTGCAAATTTGCCGGTTTCGCTTGTTTCAACTTACGCATATGTAAACCCAATTATTGCATTATTCCTCGGGTGGTTGATTTTAGATGAGCCAATAACAATCTGGATTGCAGCTGCCTCGGCAGTAATATTAGCTGGAGTAACATTTGTTAAGAAAGGAAGCGGGCAGAAATAATCTGCACGCTTCCGAAAGCTAATTCATATTGAAAAGTAGGAAACCTTTTTCTGTTTTTATAAATGAGAATTCAGTAACTAATTTCTGATCTCCGCTTACAAAACTAACATCAATTGTTTGAATTTCTTTTTCGCCATCTTGTTTCACTACGGGCGTACCAAAATCATACTTTGATGAAAGCTCGATCAACGCAGAAATCTTTTTGCATACTCTTTTCACTTGTGCAATTTCATCTTTATTAGCGGCATTAAAAGATTCCATTTGAATGCGTGCTTTATCTTCGCCATCATAGGCAATTAAATCTGCTGCTTTTTCATATGATTTAGCTTTGCTAAGCTCAAATAAATTTTTCAGATTGTTAGTAACATCGTTTCCTTGAGCAAATATTAAGTTATTTGATAAACCCATTAGAAACGCGAACATAAACCAATATTTTATTCTATTCATTTTTATCTCCTTAATTACTTTATTACTTCTTTGAAAAGTATAATCCCAATTTTGTTCCATAAACATGTATAATTGTGTTCTTACAACATCAATAAGTGAAGTGTTTAATCTGCTCACCTTTACTGTCTATTTCAGTCATAGCTTCAATACCAATTTGCAAATGCAGGTCTACAAAGTTTTGAGTTACTTTTTGATCGGATTCTTCGGTTTTAACGCCTTCTGGAATCATTGGGAGATCGGAAACAAGAAGCAAAGCGCCGCGAGCTATTTGGTTAGCGTAACCAACAATAAACAAAGTTGCCGTTTCCATATCAATGCCAATAGCGCCAATCTTGTTTAAGTACTTTTTAAAGTCATCATCCCATTCCCAAACTCGGCGGTTTGTAGTGTAAATTACACCCGTTCGATATTCGTTTTCTTTCTCGATAATTTTCTCTGAAACAAATTTGTGCAGTTTGAATGAGGGAAGTGCCGGAACTTCCGGAGGGAAATAATCATTGCTTGTTCCTTCTCCGCGTATTGCAGCAGTTGGTAAAATAAAATGCCCAATTTCTGTAGAATCTTTTAGTCCGCCGCATTTACCTAAAAACAAAACACCTTTTGGCTGCCGTGCGCTCAGTAAATCCATAATTGTAGCCGCGTTTGCAGAACCAATTCCAAAATTAACTATAGAAAGCCCATTACTGTTTGTAGCAGTTTTCATTGGTCTGCCTTCACCTTTAATATCGCATCCAAACTGATTGGCAAACTTTGCAACATAATTTTGAAAATTAGTAAGCAGCATATAATCGCCAAACTCATCAATTTGAGCACCTGTATAACGTGGAAGCCAATTTTTTGCAATTTCCAATTTTGTTTTCATCTTATTTTAATTCTATCCTCTGATATTTATCTGTAATTTGTGTTTTCCTTACGGCGAAAAAGGAATTTATTTTTAATACGAGCCATCCAAAAAAACAGCCTAAAGCAGCTCCAATTAAAGCTCCGCCAATTACATCGCTGGGGTAATGAACTCCAACGTAAGGGCGTGAAAAAGCCTGTAAGGAAGCAATGATGAAGAACCAAATTTTGTATTTAGGGAATATCATCGTAAAAAACAGTGCGGCAGCAAAATTATTTACGGCGTGTGAAGATGGGAATGAAAAAGATTCTGTACAGGTAACCAGAATATTTACATTCTCTAAAACATTACAAGGTCTTGCTCTTTCGAACCAATTTTTTAGAAACGTACTGCTAAACTGATCGCTTACTGTAATTAGTATAACAAGTACAAATGCAGCTATTCTTCCTAATCTTCCACCCTTGGATATCATCAATAGAAACAAGATTACATAAGTTATGTACCAATTTTTTACTTCGGTGAAGAAAGGGAAAAATTTATCAAAAGCCTGGTTTGATAATGTATGGTTAATAAAATAGAAGATTGTAACATCAAGTTGATAAAGGAAATCCAAAGAACCTCTCTGTGGCTTTAATTGATATTTGATTCAAATTTCTTTATCTAAGCTCGGAAAAATTTACAATATTAGCGAGTACTTTTTTATTGTAAGTTATTCTAAATTATAAGTAAAAATTTCCGATTATATACCGATTATTTGAAGAAAGAAAAGTGGCTTCACGAAAGACAAAAAATAGTGCAGAAATTAAGAGATATGATTTCTTCAGGGTTGAAAGCAAAAAATCTTTGATTGCACCATTTCAATCTCTGGCAAAATTTACTTCTGTTGCTGGTTTAGTAGCTATGGTCTTTGAAATACGCCACTTTACACAATTCCAAAATGATAAATGGATGGGCCCTTGGATTTACGGTAGTAGGCTCTCTGCTATTCTCATCGCTTTTATACTTCTTATTCTGTCATATACAAAATTAGGCAAAAAGCATCCTGTTATTTTAATACATATACTGTTACTGACTATTGTTAGCTCTTTTGGTTTAATGATCTATTTAATACCAGAAACGCTCATATTTAATTCTCAGATTATAAGTTTGATAATTTTCGTTGCAGCATTGTTTCTTAGCTGGGATGTTGCCAATCAAATTATTCTTGCTATTTATTACAACCTTGTTTTTGCGGTATCAATTTTAATGAGCAACAGAGAGATTTTTATTCTGCCAAATATGGTAGAATCTGTTGTGCTGGTTATAATGATAAGTGTTATGGCAATTGTAGCAAGTTATATTAATTTCAAACTCCGCCACGAAGCAATAATCAAGAATTTTGAAATATCAGTTTCGGAGAAAAAGTTTAGAACTTTGGTTGAAAACTCTGCAGAAGGAATATTTCAGTTTAATGCCGAAGGAAAATTTTTAACTGTTAATCCATCTTTAGTTAAAATGCTTGGTTTTTCTTCAGAAGATGACCTAAAGAAAAATTCGCTAAAAAAAGATTTATTCAAGCGGAGTGGCGATTGGGAGTTATTAAATAAGCTGTTAGAAAAGCAGGGCAAAGTTCGCAACTACCGCGTTCCTATTTTGAAGAAAGATGGAAACGAAATCACAGTAAGAATGAATGTTCGTCTAAACGATGATGAGGAGAATATTCAAAATATATATGAAGGAAGCCTTCAGGATATAACACAGCAAGTGCATGCAGAAGTTGAAAAGCAGAAAGCATTAGATGCGCTCCGTTTAGAAAAAATGAAAGCCGATACTTTGGCTAAGAAAGCTCAGCAAGAGAGCCATTTCAAAACAAAATTTCTTGCAAGCATGAGCCACGAAGTTCGTACACCCATGAACTCCGTAATGGGTTTTCTTACTCTTATAGAAAACGATCTGTTTGAAAGCAAGGAAGAATTAAAAGGATTTGCACGCGATGCAAGGCTTGCTGCAGAATCTTTGCTCGATATAATTAACAACATTCTTGATATTTCTAAAGTTGAAGCCGGCAAAATGGAGCTTGATGAAGTTGGTTTTGATATTAGAGATGAGGTTAACAAAGCTCTTTCCATAATTGGGCAATCTGTAAAGACTAAAGGGATTAATTTAGAATATCACATAGATGAAAATATTCCGGAGACAATTTATGGCGATCCTACACGTTTTAGACAGATACTAATTAACCTCTTAAACAATGCAGTTAAGTTTACAGATCATGGAAAAGTTTCGGTTGGAATTAAAACGAAAGCAAAGGATAACAATTACATAGAACTAATTGGAACTATTGCAGATACAGGTTCCGGAATTCCAAGCGACAAATTAAATCTTTTGTTTGAACCATTTGTGCAGATTAAGGGCAGGAAATCTGCCAAAGAGGGCTCCGGCTTAGGGCTGATGATTGTTAAAGAATTTGTTCGATTAATGAATGGAGAGATTAGAGTTGAAAGCAAAGTTGGCGCCGGCAGCAAGTTTCTCTTTACTATTAAAATGAAATTGCAGCCAACAAACTTTTCGGATCTTGATGAAGCAAAAGGAGAAATTGAAAATATTGGTGAAGATTTGCTGCAAGTAAACCATAAAGCATCTGTAAAAGCTGTAGAAGAAGTAAAGAAGAAAAAACTTTTACTTGTTGAAGACAACCCTATAAGCCAAAATCTCGAAACAAAAATATTACGCGAAGTTGGATACGATGTTGAAGCTGTATCTTCGGGTATTGAAGCAATCGAAAATGTAAAAACCGGTTCTTTTAATTTGGTTTTGATGGATGTTGAAATGACAGATATGGATGGAATTACTGCTACGCAGAAAATAAGAGAACTTCCCGGTCCTTATTCAAAAATTCCTATTATAGCCGTTACAGCTCATTCAAGCATGAAAGACCGAGAGCGCTGTTTATATGCAGGGATGGATGATTACATTGCTAAACCTATAAACATACATTTCTTAAAAATTACTATCGATCAGTGGCTTAACGCTAAACACCAATAATCCCATTTTTTCTGCCAGCTTCTTTTTGATAAATTTGGAGAACCCTAAAATCAAAAAAAAGGTGAAAGATGCATTCAAAAGATTTTATTGAATTAGAAGAGAAGTATGGAGCGCATAATTATCATCCGCTTCCTGTAGTTTTAGCCAAAGGTGAAGGTATTTATTTATGGGATGTTGAAGGGAAAAGATATTACGATTTCCTCTCCGCGTATTCTGCAGTAAACCAAGGGCACTGCCATCCTAAAATTATTAATGTGCTGATTGAGCAAGCTAAAACCCTTACGCTTACATCGAGAGCATTTTATAATAACTGTTTGGGACCTTACGAAAAATACATTACAGAATATTTTGGCTACGATAAAATGCTGCCAATGAATTCTGGTGCTGAAGCAGATGAAACAGCTCTCAAACTGTGTAGAAGATGGGCTTATGATAAAAAGGGAATTCCTGAAAACCAGGCAAAGATTATTGTTTGCCTCGGCAATTTCCATGGCAGAACAATTACGGTAATCTCTATGTCTAACGACCCAGATTCTTGTAAAGGATTTGGACCTTACACACCTGGTTTTGTAAAAATTTCGTATAACAATTTAGCAGAACTCGAAAAGGCTTTAGAAGACCCTACAGTAGCTGGATTTTTAGTTGAGCCAATCCAAGGAGAAGCCGGTGTAATGGTACCGGATGAAGGATACTTGAAAAAAGCTTACGAGTTGTGCAAAGATAAAAATGTTTTGTTTATTGCAGATGAAGTTCAAACCGGTTTATGCAGAACCGGAAAAATGCTTGCATGCGATCATGAAGAAATAAAACCGGATATTGTAATTTTAGGAAAAGCACTTAGCGGCGGTACTATGCCTATCAGCGCAGTTCTTGCAGATGATGAAGTTATGCTGGTTATCAAACCCGGAGAACATGGTTCAACATTCGGCGGCAATCCGCTTGCTTCTAAAGTAGCTGTTGCTTCATTAGAAGTGTTAAAGGAAGAAAACCTTGCTGATAATTCGGAACGAATGGGCAAGATTTTTAGAGAAGAAGCCGGCAAGATAAAATCGGAAATGATTGAGTTGATTAGAGGAAAAGGCTTGCTTAACGGAATTGTGATTAAACCTAAGAATGGAAAAGAAGCTTGGGATGTATGCCTTCAGATGAAAGAGAATGGACTACTTGCCAAGCCAACACATAAACATATAATCCGCTTTGCTCCGCCGCTTGTTATTAACGAAGAACAAATTAAAGAAGCAGTTAAGATTATTGAAAAATCAATTAAGCAAGTAGAAGTATCTTAATTTATTTTTCTTTTGCATATTTATTTACCTCAGAGGCTGTTTCTAAAGTTATTTCTGGAACAGCCTCTCTCTTTAATCACACTTAAAGGGAGTTTATGTTTAACGCCAAAAAATGTGTAACAGTATTCGGCAGTTCAATTCCAAAACAGAGTGAATGCGAATACGAAGCTGCTAAAAAACTTGGGGGCATTTTTGCCAAAGCTGGTTTGAATGTTTGTTCAGGAGGCTATCATGGTATTATGGATGCTGTTTCTAAAGGCTGTATAGAAAATGGTGGTGAAGCACTTGGCATTACATTGGATATTTATAATGCAAAGCCTTCAAAATATCTTACCGAAGAATTAAAATGTAATACACTTTTAGAACGGCTTAAAAAATTAATTGACTTTGGCGATGCTTATGTTGTGCTTCAAGGGGGAACGGGAACGCTTGTAGAACTTGCTTTAGTTTGGGAGTACATGAACAAAAGCATGATTGATGAAAAACCATTTGCTGCTCACGGTATTTTATGGAACGAGATTGTTTCTGTTATGGAAAAACAAATTGCTAAAGAAAATAGAAAAAGAGGATTGTTAAAATGTTTTGATGATATAGAAAAGTGTGGTGAGTATATTATCCTAAGCCTATTATAAAAGGCTTATTGTTTTTTCGTAAACTAACTTAACCGTAAGTTCTTTGATGCACTTAAACTTAATATCTTTTCTGCTGCACGAAAGCGGTTTAGGTGAATAATAGAAACAAGGTGAACATTCTAATTTCAATGAAGCAATTGTATGCTCTGTCTTCCAAGGAGCAATATATTTTTCATTTGTTGGTCCGATGATGGAGACAACTTTTAACCCGAGAGCAGCGGCAACGTGCATAAGACTAGAATCGTTAGAAACAAAAACTTTACAGCGTTTCATTATTGAGGCAGTGTAGGTTAAGCTGAACGTCTGTACAGAAATTATACTTGGCGAGTTAACTATAGAAGCAATACTTTCTTTAAGATGCTCTTCTTCAGCTCCGCCAAAAATCAGAATCTTTGCATTGTGCTTTTCGATAAGCTGTTCTGCCAACTCAGCAAATTTTTCAACTTCCCACCGCCGTTTATCATGGTTCTTTAGTGTATTGCAGCCCGGATGAAAACCAATTACCAGGTCATCGCTAGAAATATTTTTTTCATTCAGAAAATCGGAAGAACAAATCAGATCATCTTCATGCAAGTATAATTTCAATGGCGTTATATTATCAAATTGTTCTGCAAGCAATTTTTCTACCATTTTGAAGTTTGTTTCTACGTTATGTGAATTATCATCTTCTTCGCATCTAACATTGTTTAGAAACCCAAAATTCAGAAAATCGTTGCGTTTATATTTAATGCCGAATCTATGCTTTGCTCCAATTAAGAAACTTATCAAGTTATACTCTTTTCGGTTTGATGGATAAACGCTGAAAGTTGCATCATACTTTTTCCACAATGAAAGAATGTAGAAGAGAGAATCAGCTTTATGCGCATTTATAAAATCGTAAAAGTGAACTTGATTTAGATAAGGCAGTTTATCAAAAATATCTTTTACTCCTTTGAACATAACTAAAGCATCAATTTTTGCGCTTGGCATTGCTTCTCTTAGTTTTACGAGTGCTGGAGTAAACATTAAGGCATCACCAATTCCAGAAAGCGCTATAATTAGTATTTTCATAAACTTATTGAATTGAAAAAACGGCAAGAGTAAGCTTGCCGTTTAAAGTTTAGTTATTTGTATCTAGTTTTGGCGGAGTAATATTACTTTTTTCCCCGTTAGATAAATTCTGGAACCGGGTTTCTAACTCTATAAGGCTTGGTTCATTTGGTACATAAGATTTCAGCTGTTGAATAAGAGCGAGTGCATCTTTATACATACCGAGGTTTTCATAATGAGTTAGTAATAAATCGTATGAATTATACCAGCTGTTAAAATCATTTGGGTCAAGTGCTAATCTTTCTCTGGCAGCTTCAATAACTTCATCAGCATATTGTTTATACAGTTCTATAGCTCCTGCATTGAACAAAATTTTAGAAACATCGTGCTTAATTCGGTAATCCATAGGTATTACAGCCCTCGGAACTTTTGATTCCATCTTGTTCAAAACTTCTACTGTCTTAGGGCTGCTCTTTTCAGCATACAAGTATTCTAATGCTAATCTGATGTACGCGTTTCGGTAGTTTTGTACTAATCTTTCATGATTTTCATCATAGAAAATAGTTGAGTCATTTAACCCGCGGAATTTAAAACCGGGTTGATATGATAGACTGTATCCCTCAGGTTCATTCATCAGCTGCTGGCGCATAATTTTTTCATCTATGTACTCAAGCTGTTCGGAAGGGTTTTTCTTTGGAACAACACGCCAAGCCATTCCTTCCATAATCATATATCTATCTAAACTAACTTTAGAATCATCGGAAACAGTTACTGCAAAGTAAATTGGTCTTTTCCATTCGGACTGAATAATAATATCGAGCACAACTAAATCTTGAATTCGTGCAGCTTGGACCTCGCCAAATTGAGCCGGAGGCTGCATTGTCCATTTTATCATTCCAGATTTTACTACAGATGTATCTGTAATACCATACTGCTTAATTATTTCTGGTGAAACCGGAATTGAAATATCTTGCGCTTCCCATCTAACCGGAGTAAGCTGTTCTATCTCTTCATCAAGAAAACTGATTTTAACTTTATCAGCTCCGAAAGGAGTGTTGTTTTTTAATTGTTTTACATACCAAGGAGTATTTAGCAGGCTCAAATTGGCAATTCTAACATCGCGTCTTACACCTTGCACATCTTGCAAATACCAGAGCGGGAAAGTATCATTATCTCCATTTGTAAAGATTACTGCGTTTGGTGCTACACTTTGAAGCATATTATAGGCATAATCCCAAGGAACATAATTTCTTGATCTATCATGCCAGAACCATCCGCCTACTGCCATATTGAATGGAACAGCAATAAAACCTAATGTAAATACAGCTATTATAACCGGCTTCAATAAATTTTGTGAAGAAAATTTTTCTTGAAGAAGTTCAATCAGTCCACGAACGCCAAGTCCTATCCAAAGTGAGAAAACGAAGAAAGCGCCAACATAGAAGTAATCTCGCTCGCGCGGCTGAGGCTGTTGTTGGTTCTGATAAAACGCTGTTAGGTATCCGAGCAAGATAAACATTACAATAAAGACCGAAGCCATTTTCCAATCTTTGCGGAAGTGAAAATACAAACCGAACAAGCCTAGTAAAAATGGTATTCCTAAAAAGTGTGAGAACCTTACACCTGCATCTTGGTAATTGGATTCTCTTCCAATATAATTCCAAAATAAGTAACGGTTAAACATATGGTCCATCTGGTATGTCCAGAGGAAATCTAAATCGCTTTTGTACTCTGTATAAATATGCTGCTGGTGCGGCTCGCTTGAGAATCTTCTTTTCCAAGTAGGAAAATCGCCATACTGTTCACGATTTAAATACGATTCTAACTCAGAAAAGGTCTTAGGGCTATTCATATTTAAAGGCGGCTCAAGGTTAGCTCTAATTATAATTTGAGTATATGTAGTTACGCCGAGCATTCCAAATAACAAGCATTTCAAAACCAAATTAGTTGTTACCTTTTTGTTTCTGCTTGTCCAATAAATTCCATAAATAACAGCGCCAATTATTACGAATAATCCAATTGTGCCAACTGTCAAACTATCTCTTCCTACCAAAGTAACAACTTTAGTAAGGTATTTAACCAAGCCTGGATAAACGGCTACTAAAGCAATTCCGCCTGCAATAATTGGTAAATAAAAAGAATTCTTAACCAAAATCTTTTTGTAAAGAGCAGCAATAAAGACCAAACTTGCCACTACAAAAATCATGAAGAAGCGGGAATCTACTGCATCATATTCTTCCTGGCTTGGTGCGTTTGTATCAGTATTAGTGCCCCAAAGTAATAATCCAATCACTAAAATTATAGCCGAGTGAATTACGAAATAGAGAGCCGTTTTCTTCAACACTGCTTCGTTTGTTAAGTATTTTCTGAAATATATTACCATCACTACCGAAACGATAGCGAGAACAGACATTAAATGAACACCTGTAGAAAGACCGATTAAATAGAAAATCAAAACAATATAGCGTTCACTTTCCGGTTCATCAGCTTTTTCATTCCATAACAGCATTAACCAGACTACAAAACCGATAAAGAATACAGAGAAGGCATAAACTTCGGATTCAACGGCACTGAACCAGAATGTATCGCTGAATGCTAATGATAAGGCGCCTATTGATGCAGGAAGATATACTGTAAGTCCGTCAAAGACTGTATTTAATTCTTTTTTCCAGTAGGCTAAAATTACTTTTACAATAACCAGATATAAAAATAAAACTGTAAAAGCGCTTGAGAGGACAGAAAGTGTATTAACTCTAAAACCAATATCATCGGATATAGGCAAAAACGAAAAGAGTTTGCCTACAAGAAGAAAGAAAGGCGTCCCCGGCGGGTGAGGTACCTGCATCAAATATGCTGAAGCGGCAAACTCGCCGCAATCCCAAAACGCTAAAGTAGGCTGTGCTGTAGCAAAAAAAGTAAATGCGGAAATAGCAAACACTATTGCCGCAACTATTCTGTTAAGTATCTTTTGATTCATTGTTCACCGGAAAATTTCATTGGTTATCGGAATTCTCTTCGGGTTTTTTGAAGAGGTGATCGTAATTCTTTCTTTCTCTGTTTACATGATATTTTTCGTGCAGATTTCTTAGCTTTTCTATTGCCTGCTTGTCTAAATCCTCACCATCCTTGTTTCGTATAATAAGCATCTTGTACATTTCCATTTCTTTTGGCTCGAATTTTCTTTCGTAGCGTTTTAGAATCTCGAAATAGTTTTTTTGCTCTCTAAGGCTCATTTTTATTTTGCGAATCTTGAACTTGGGTGGTGAAATTATCAAAAAAAGGAACAATAAAAAAACTATATTTTGTTCATCAACTATAAGAATTGAACTATGCAAGTGTACAAATCATTTAGCCCTGTTGTTTCCATAATTCTTCCAACTTTTAACAGAGAAAAACTGCTGCAAAGGGCTGTTGATTCTGTTATTAACCAAACCTTTGCCGGCTGGGAATTGATAATTATTGATGATGGAAGCGCCGATAAAACTTTTGAACTGGTAAATCCATATATGTGCAATTTTGAAAACATTCGTTACATGAAACATTCTAATCGCCGCCCGCCTATTTCTCAAAATGCTGGACTGCTTGCTTCCGCAGGCGAGTTTGTTTCTTTTCTTGGAAGCGATGATGAATACAAACCTACTTATCTTGAGGAACGAATAAACTTTTTAAGAAAAAATCCGGAGATAGATATGATTCACGGCGGTGTTGAAATTATAGGTCATCCTTTTGTAAAAGATAAGAATGATCTGTCTAAAGATATTCATCTTGCTGAATGCGTTATTGGCGGTACATTTTTTGGCAAGCGGGGTTTTTTTATAGAGCTTAATGGATTTAAAGATCTAAAGTACAGTGATGATTCCGATTTCTTTGAGCGTGCAGTTATTAAGTACAAAATCGAAAAAGTAAACTTCCCTACTTATGTTTATTACCGAGATACACCCGATAGTATTTGCAGCACGATTGATGATTAAAAAGTATGTTTTTAGTACCCAAAAATTATTCTTACAATTACTACACCTTTAGCGCTCAGCAAGTCTTGCACCTGAACGCGAAAATGGTTTTGGAAAACAATCTCAATTCTCAATTTTCAATTCTCAATTCCCAATTATAAATTATAATTTATCCATTACTTTTCCTGTTATATTTTGGCTAATAAATTTACTTATATGCAGTTATTTCCAAACAAAAATAATGTTGGGCGGCTTGCAGTTGTACTTGGATTTATACTGTTAACCGCTGCTTATTACAAACTTGCTGCCGGTATCAGTTTTATTCAAGACGATGCTTTCACATCGCTTCGTTATGCAGAAAATTTTGTAAACGGTAAAGGACTAGTGTTTAACGAAGGAGAAAGAGTAGAAGGCTACACAAATTTTCTATGGGTAATACTTATTTCTACAGTCAACTTTCTTGCTCTTGATCTTGCTCTCGATCTCCCTTCCATCTCACAGTTTCTCTCAGCTTTTTTTGGCGTTCTACTGCTGCCTGCGGTTTATTTTCTTTCTAAAAAAATTTTGTTGGGCAGGTTTCAAGAGGGAAGTACGGCAGCCGTTATTTCATTTGCGGTTCTGGCTATGTTTCTTTTTTCAACTCCTTTTATTTACTGGAGTGTAAGCGGAATGGAAACATCGCTTTTTGTTTTGCTTGCCTTGCTTTCAATTTATTTCTTTCTTGATTACGATAATGCAAGCAAGCGCAATTTGTTTGCTGTTGTTTCCGTGCTAAATTCTTTTGTTCGTCCAGAAGGTTTGTTTTTCTTTTTTCTTCTTGCTGCTTTTCGGGTGTTAAAAAATTATTTAGACTCAGAAGAATTCAAACTTAGCAAGAAAATAAAATCTTCTTTTGATAAACCTCTAATTAACACGCTAATAATTTATTCAATTCCAGTTGCTGCTCATTTCATATTCAGATTAATCTATTACGGGTATCCCTTCCCGAATACATTTTACGCAAAGACAGAATTCACGATAGCGTTTCTTGAACGAGGCTGGAAATATTACATTGATTTTTTAGAAGCATATTTAGTTTACGGAATTATCTACTTGCCGCCTCTTATTCAGCTTTTACGTTTCAAAACAAATTACAAAGAGAATGTACTTTTGGGTTTTAGTCTTGTTTACACTTTGATGATAATTTTTATCGGTGGAGATGTTCTGCCAATTCATAGATTTTTCTTACCAGTAATGCCTCTGTTATTTATTCTTTTTATCAACTCTTCGTCTGTGCTGGTTGATGAGTTTATTAAAAGCAAATATGCTGAGGCAGTTAAGACAGGGTTGGCGTTTCTTCTAATAGTCTATTCTATCTTCAATTATTACAGAAACGAACCGTTGATGTTGGAAAAGCGCTCTTATGAGAGTGGTCTTGTTAGCAAAATGAAATTTTATGCTGAGCTTTTACCAAATTTGCAAAAAGATAGTAAGACCCAGAATACGAGTAAGAAGATTAGTGTTGCAATGTCAACTATTGGTGCATTTTCATTTTATTCAGGCGCTCGTGTAATTGATCTTGTTGGATTGACAGATGAATACGTAGCGCATAATCCTAAAGAAGTAGAAGGAATTGATGATGAATTGCAAATCCTTTGGAAAGAGAGACATTATAATGCAGATTATATTTTAAGTGAGAAGCCGGATTATATAATATTTCCTGCAGGCGCAAAACCAAGTGCTTTTGCCGAGTGTGCAGTTTTTATTCACAAAGAGTTCCGTAAGAATTATTATATGCAGCTTCTCTACTCCAAAGAGCTTAATCAGCTGCTTCCGGTTTTTACACGGCTGGAAAATGTACGCGGCGAGCCGTCTGATTGTGGAAGCGGCTTTTTAAAGCATTATATAGAAGCTAATAATTTGTTTTTAAGTATGATTAAAAGCGGCGATAAGAAAATGATACAAAGAATTAACGTAGAACTCGATTTGATGCTGCAAAAATGCATTGTAAGTCTGCCGGAATTTAACACACTAAAGGGAATGGCGTTTTACCATGCAAAAAATTATACAATTGCAGAGAAGTATTTAACCGATGCTGCCAATGCGGATTCTACAAACGCAGCAGCCAGAGTTTATCTAAAGAACATCTACTTTTCACAAGGCAGGGTTGATAAAGCCGAAATGCTGGTGCGGGAACTATTAAAGTTTTCTCCTTATGCAATACCTGGACTACAAGAAAATAATTCAATGCGGCGAAACTAATTTGTGTAACAAAGTTATAAGACTTGTATCTTTAGACAAGTAATTTTAGAAAGGAATGGAAATGGGCAGCTTTGGTTTAACCGAAATACTGATAATCCTCTTTATCATCATCTTACTTTTTGGCGGAAGGAAAATACCGGAACTCGCAAAAGGTTTGGGTGAAGGATTTCGTTCTTTTAAGAAAGGTTTAAAGGGAGACGATTCCGAAGAAAAAAAACAGTAATCAACCGCAGCAATTAACTGCTATTCAGAATAGAAAACCTATTTACTGGCATATCTTGATGTAATCTGTTAAATCACATAAATACAATTTGATGAAACGAATCTGTTTAAATATTTTTGTATCCCGTAAATGGAAGTAACATCAAAACGAACAATTAATTTGGAGGCTAAATGAGCGAAACAAAAAAATATGAATTCAAAGCTGAAGTGAAGAAACTACTGGATATTTTAGTTCATTCACTTTACACAAGCCGTGAAATCTTTTTGCGCGAGCTTATTTCTAACGCATCGGATGCCCTTGATAAGCTCCGTTTTGAATCCACTCGAGGAAGTGAAATAGCTGATAAAGATTTGCCGCTCGAAATCAAAATTACTTTTGATGAAAAGAAAAAGGTTCTTACAATTGCAGATACCGGTATTGGAATGAGCCGCGATGAGATAATTTCAAACATCGGTACTATTGCTAAATCTGGAACAGACGAATTTGCCAAACTTATTGCCGAAGCTAACGGCGACCCGGGCAATATAATTGGAAGGTTCGGTGTTGGTTTCTATTCCGTTTTTATGGTGGCTAAAGAGGTGATAGTTAAATCTAAATCTTATAAAGATTCTGAAAAGGCAATTGAATGGAAAAGTGATGGACTTGGTGATTACGAAATAGCAGAACTAAACGATAAAATTAATCGCGGAACGACTGTTGAAATATATCTTAAAGATGATGCAGAAGAGTTTGTTCAGAAATGGAAACTTGAAAGCACAATTAAGAAGCATTCAAACTTTATCACGTTCCCAATTTATCTCGATAAGGATAAAATTAATACGGTTAGTGCTGTTTGGCGTGAGCCTAAGAGTTCGATTAAGAAAGAACAATATGATGAGTTTTATAAATTTCTGAGTTACGATACCGAACCGCCTATGGATGTTATCCATAAGTCAGTTGATGCGCCTATTCAGTTTAACGCATTGCTCTTTGTTCCAAAAAAATCCAACGAGTTTTTTTATTACGATAGAGAGAATTACGGGTTGGATTTGTATGTACGCCGTGTTCTTATTCAGCATAAGAATAAAGATTTGCTGCCGGAATATTTGAGCTTTGTTAAAGGCGTTGTTGATAGTGAAGACCTGCCGCTTAACATCTCGCGCGAAACACTTCAAGAAAACGTGGTATTTACAAAAATCGCATCTAGTGTTACTTCAAACATTTTAAGCTACTTGCTCGATAAAGCTAAAAATGATGCTGATGGCTATGTTGAATTTTGGAAAGAGCATGGTAAAATTTTCAAACTTGGATACATGGATTTTGCCAACCACGAAAAGTACCTTGAACTTCTTCGATTCAATTCTTCTTCTTCAAAAGACGAAAAAGAATTCGTATCGTTTGCAGATTATGCTGGAAGAATGAAATCCGGACAGAAAGAAATATATTACATAAGCGGAGCTAACAGAGATGCACTTGCAGTTGATCCTCACATAGAAATTTTTAAGAACAAGGGTTTGGAAGTTCTTTATCTATACGATCCGGTTGATGAGTTTGTCATTCAGTCAATACGCAAGTACAAAGATTTTGAACTGAAGCTTGTTAGCAATGTTGATATGAAAGACCTCAAGGATTTTGAGAATGTTGAGGAAAAGAAAAATGATGTTGAACCACTGGCTAAAGATGATCAAAAACAGTTTTACAGTCTGCTCTCAAAAATGAAAAGCATTTTAAGCGGAAGAGTAGAAGATGTTGTTGAATCCAAACGTTTGGTGGATAGCCCTGCTTGTTTGGTTTCTAAGGATGACAGCATGTCTGCTCAAATGAAAAAGATTCTTAAAATGACTAAGCAAGATGTCGGCATCGAAAAGAAAATTTTGGAAGTAAATCCAGATCATATTTTGGTGAGAAATCTTGTTAAAGTTTTCAAAGCCGATAGCAGCGATGAATTTATTGTTAAAGTAACAGAGCAGTTAATGGACTCTGCTTTGCTTCAAGAAGGAAGCCTTGAAGACCCGCATAAACTTATCAAACGCCTAAATGAGATGATGGAAAAATCAAGCAGTTGGTACGTTGATTTGAAAAACATAAAATGATTTCAAGGAGCCTCGGTATTCCGGGGCTCCTTTTTTTCGAAACATAAAAAATTGAACTTAATTATTTCTGCAAGCTTGCGGCAGACTGGCATATTGAATTTTTTGGGTTTAATAAACTCATAGACGAACAAAATTATCACTGGTACATATTCAATAATTTGTACATGAAGATAATCCTTCCACACGCCGTTAATTTGATAGTTCCAAACCGTTAATGAAGTTAAAGCCGCGGCGGCTGCAAAATAAATTCCGCTCATTTTTTGTGCTATTACGGATAGAACCAAGAGCCAAGCAATATACCATGGATGAACAACGGGCGAGAAAATCAGTAAAAGTAAAACAGCAAAGTAAGTTTTGTCTAAGAAATCTTTTTTGCTGAAGTACACCGGCACAAGCGAAATAACTAACAAAATACTGCACCATAATCTTGCTGTTTGGTTATTGTGAATTATAGAATTGAGCAAATTGAAGATTAATCCATTGTAAAACCAATTGCGCGTGTAAATCAGAAATGCTTCAAACGGGTTTGAAGTAAAGATGTATGGCAGAAACTGCACTCCAAACGAAATAAATGGAACGGTAACCATCAAAACTTTGTATGTTATTCTTTTTTCTCTTAGGAACAGAATAGGAAGAATTAAAACACCAACTGGTTTTATCGAAAAAGAGAGCCCGAGAAAAATTGCTGAAAGAATTTTTTTATCATCGAGATAGAAATAAATGAAGGCGAGTAGTAACGGGAGACCAAATCCATCAAGGTGTGCATCAAAAGCAAACTGAATAATTGGAAGCGGCGCTAGTGCGTAGAGCAATAAATATTTTTTTGCGATTTTTAATTTTGCAAGAATCTTATAAAGCAAAAGAAGCGTGAAAATTTCTGAAATCAACAATAAAAATTTGTAAGCCCAAACCGATTCTCCGCTGATTTTATAACCAATGTAGAAAAGCCACTGGCTCAGCGGGAAATAAATTGTCTTCATCTCCTGGAAATTCATCTTAGAAGGAAGAATTTCTGAATGAAGATAATTCAATTCTTTATCAACCGGCTTGTACAAATATGGATTAACACCTGCATCCTGAGCTTTTCCATCCCACATATAACGGTAAACATCATCAGAGCCAATGGGCTCAGTAAACAAGAAAAGCAAACGCACAACAATTGAAAGAGCAAGAAATTTGTAAATATCTCTTCCTTCTATTTGAATGCCTTTTAGCTGAAAGGAATAAATTAAGTATAAGACAGAAAGCAAAATCCAAACAAGGGAATAAGCTATTACTGGCTTGACTAATCCAAAAAGTAGTGGCAAAAATCCAGCGAGCATTAAATAACTGAGAGTAGTGAATATTATTTTTGAGTATGTCATTGGGTCTCCAGCGCTAAAATAACAAACCGAACAGTCTTTAGAAAATATGGAGTAAGTTCATTCAAGCAGATTAGAGTAGTTTTCTTAATAACTCACATTACGCAAGAAAGACTTGGCGTTTTAAACAGGTTTCCGCGCAGAACGTAACTTCAAAAATCTTTGCGCCTTTGCGCCTCTGCGAGAAAAAAGAGGTTTCTGCCAAGAGGCAAAGCCGCAAGTTAAAATTGTTAACTATCCTTGTTATAGCATCTTTAATTAACGTTCCGCAACTTCTTGTTTTAAGTCGCTAAATATTTCTTTCATAACGTGATTAGATAATTTCAAACAAACTCATCATTTGCTTATAATGGCTTTGGGACGTATTTTCACCACCCAAAAATCAAACATAGATGGAGACAAAATGAAGTACTTAAAAATATTCTTAATGTTGTTGGCTGTAGTATCAATTACACCAGCTCAAAAGAAAAGTGACGCAAAGAAAGAAACCGCACCTAAACAGGAACCAGTTATGTTTCAAATTAAAACACAAGAAGATTCGGTTAGCTATTCGATAGGACAGAATATTGCTGCCAATCTCAAAGACCCGAATATGAAAATAAATTTTGAAGCTCTGTTTGCAGGAATGAAAGATGGAATTGAAGGCAAATCAACACTTTCGCCAACGCAGATGCAGCAAATTATGATGGACTTTAACAACCGAATGATGGCAATAAGATCTGAGCAAGCTAAAGCAGAACAAGAAAAGCGACTTGCCGAAATGGGACCTGAAATTGAAAAAAATAAAAAAGTACAGGAAACTTTTTTAGCAGAAAACAAGAAGAAAGAAGGAATTGTTGAAACAGCAAGTGGTTTGCAGTATAAAGTAGTTACAAAAGGAACTGGAACAGTTTCTCCAAAAGATACAAGCACAGTTAAAGTTCATTACACAGGTAAATTTATTGATGGAAATGTTTTTGATTCATCTGTTCAAAGAAATGAACCGGCGGAGTTTCCTCTCAACCAAGTTATTAAGGGATGGACAGAAGGTTTGCAGCTTATGCAAGCGGGCGACAAGTTTGAATTCTATATTCCTTACCAATTAGCTTATGGTGAAGAGGGAAGAGAAGGTGCAATTCCACCTGCATCTCTGCTAATATTTGAAGTAGAACTTTTGGAAGTAAAATAATTTGATGTGAAAAAGAACCGGCTTTAACGCCGGTCTTTTTTTTATTGGCTAACTTGTTCCGCATTATCTTCACCCTGAGATGGTGCATCTTCGATAGGCTCTATTTCCTCTTCAGCTTCTTCAGCAGGTTCGATGTAATCTGTGCTTACTTTAACTACAACTTTCTTAACAGCTTTAGGGATATTAATTGCAATTCCTGGCATATGTATATCTGTAGGGAATAAAATCAAAAAATGATTTTCATCAACATTAACAAAGTGCCCCTCGCCTTTGTAAATAACAATATCTTTTCTGTTATCATATTCTTCTAAGGTCATCATTTTTTTTGCTTCTGTAAAACCAATCCTTTCTGTGCCTTTATATACATACTGAACATCTATGTACTTTTTGTGTGCTTCCCATTTACCGCTGCTAAGTGGTTTAGTGTTGTATTGGCTAACAATAGCGTAAATGTCGGTCCATTCAATATCGTATGTACCCGGTTCAATGGAAGAAAAATCTGTTGCTTGCAGATATTTTAAAGCCTTCTCAATTTTTTCACCTAACGGAAAGTAAAGATGACCATTCTTGATATTATCGTAAATCATAGTTCCTCTTCAATAAATTATAATTTGAACATTAAGCCAACCATGATTGCGTAAAAATCGCTTTTCAGTGATTGCGGTTTAGTTAGTTTATTCATATTGAGTTCATAAAAGACGTATCGAATATCTCCTGTTAGTAGAAGTGAGCCGAAAGGAATTTCTACTCCGCCTCCTAAATGGTAAGCTGCCTCACTTTTGGTCTCTTCCTTTATTGAAGCCCAAGCTGTAGAGAGATTAGAGTAATCAATGCTTGTATTAAGCCAGCTAACTCCACCCTCAAGATGTGCTATTGGCAGCACTTTTAACAGCGCGGTAAGCATTAATGGATAAGTTTTTGTAGTGATTGTAGCAGTCGAATTACCAAGGTCTATTTTATATTCATCTTTTTTGTAATAAATAGCTCCTTCAATTCCAATTCCGCCTAAGTATAATCTAACAGCTCCGCCAGGCATCATAACAGATTTTTCGGCATCTTTAGTTTTTACAAAACCAAGATGAGGCCCAAAGGAAAGTGATTGAGAAAAAGCTGCGTCTGAGAGAAGCGCTAAACAGAAAATAACCAAAAGTGATTTTTTCATTTTTTCCTCGAATAATTTAACCGCAACTTAAAAAATTTTTTAAGATTTCTGAATTATTATTTTTTGCATTCTTCAGTTACGCTTCCTTGTTCACGGCTTGAAGAAGCGCTGAAGCGAAGCGGGCTTTAGCTAAAAGATTCTATTTCATTCTCAAATGATTCGAGTAATTTTTTCCCTACAAAATGGTGGAAACAGAATGTCGAAAAATGATGAACAGAAATCTCGGGCAAGGGTAAAAAGATAATTTTCAAAAATCGGTCAGCCCTTTTTAGTTAATTTTTCAATTTGTCGGCGGTGCCGGAGAATATGAACGATTGCATGTTCAAACATCATTTCAATATCATACAATCCCCAGTATGTTTTTGTTCGAGCTGCTAAAACATCTTCATGATTGATTACAAAATTGTTTTTAACGGCTTCACTTGTAAGTGAAAGCATTTTATCAAATTCTTCTATCGCGGATTTCGGGGAAGAAATTTCATAGTTAGTAGTAATCTGTTCTTGTTTAAGAAAAATATAAATTTGATTTAAGTATATGTAGCCAGCCGAAATCACATGATGCATTATTGCCTGAACGGAGCGGCAGTGTTCATCTTCGGTTTCGTCATCAAGTATTTTTACAAATTCTTCTTGCGGGAATGATAAAATTATCCTTCTCAAATCAAGTGATGCGCGCTCGTATTCATCCATCAATGCGCCTATGTTGCCTGGACGAAATGTTTTATCCATTTTGATTTTTTAGCGATCTATTTTTAAGAAATTCAACTATGCTTTTGCCTATCTGTCGGGTCACTTTTTGAATTTGCAATTCATCGATGTTTTTTGTGTAAGGAAATGTTTCAAACCACACGGAATTAATCACAAGATCCGAAAATGTATTTACCTGGTTGTCATTTTCTTCTCTAAACTATATTGATAACGCAAACTCAAAATCATCAAAATAACTTCAACGTTAACTGTTAAATCAAATATAAAAGTTTTCTGTACGAGTTTTTTACTATTTCTTGTTTATTCTCAATAGTTACGGTCTTCTCTATCCAATCATTATGCCTTCTAACTCATTTTATTATAATAAAATTTCATTATCAATATCATCCAGCTCATCAAAACTTTCTCCTCTCGCTCATTTCAAATAAATCTCTTCAGAATGAATCAAAGCATTTGCAACGTACTCAACAAATGGTAAAGTGTTTCCTGCATCAGACTGGCTTAAAGCTAAATAGTAATTGTTTTTGTCCTTAGTTTTAATAACAACCGGCGGATAGTTACTTTGCATCAAAATTAAATTCAATAATAGGCGCGCCATTCTTCCGTTGCCATCATCGAAAGGATGTATAGCAACAAACATATGATGGAAAAAACCAGCAAGAACAACCGGATGCACTTCCTTGTCTTGCGTGTTTTTCTGTACCAATTCATCAACTCTTCCATCTTTACGGGTGTATCTTCCGGTGTTGCAGGAAATACATTTCGCTGGTAGCAGTTTTTACATGATTGGGTTGAGTTTTGTAAGCACCAATTGCAACAGTTCTCTTTGTTGGTTTGCCGGCTGCTGTTACAGCATCAACTTCGTAAGGCTCAACTAATATTGTCTTATGTAGTTCTCTAACTTAACCGCTTCGGTTATTTCTTCTTTGTTCCTAACAAAGCTGAGCAGGTAATTAACAGCCTGATTATGCCTATTAATATCAAGATAATCTTCAAGGGGCTTTCCGTGCGCGGTTATACAATGTATTAAAAAAGCAAAAGTCTCGCCGTAATTAAGCGTGTTTCCTTCAATCGCGTTTGAGTTGTAATTCCAATTAAGCCTCAGCTTGTGCATTATACGTTCTTCAACATCAACCGGAAGTGGATGGAATTTATCAATATCTTTTTTTAAGATCATCAACTTTTGTTAATAGTTCAAATAAAACTGATTTCACTTTATCCATAACTGCCTCAAACTAAATTGATTAGTTACTTTTATTCACTTTCGTCATAATTCAAGATTGGACGCAGCCATTTTTCAGCTTCTTTCATACTCATACCTTTGCGTTTGCGGTAATCTTCAACCTGGTCTTTACCAATCTTACCAACAGTAAAATATTTTGATTGAGGATGCGCAAAATAAATTCCGCAAACAGATGCTGCCGGATTCATTGCCAAACTTTCTGTTAATGTTATTGAAGTTTCTTTTTCCGCATCGAGTAATTTCCAGATTGTGAGTTTCTCAGTATGATCTGGCTGAGCTGGATAACCAGGCGCTGGACGAATACCGAGATATTCCTCCGCGATCAATTTTTCATTTATTAAATTTTCATCAGCGGCGTAGCCCCAAATTTCTTTCCTAACTTTTTCGTGAAGCAGCTCTGCGAAGGCTTCAGCCAAACGGTCAGCTATCGCTTTAATCATTATCGAATTATAATCATCATGATCTTTCTTAAATTTTTCGATCAGCTTTTCTATTCCATGTCCAGTAGTTACCGCAAACATTCCAATATAATCTTTTACATTAGTATCCTTTGGTGCAACGAAATCTGAAAGTGCGGTGTTTGGCAGCCCCTGAGATTTGATTGACTGCTGACGGATTGAGTTTAACTTAGCGAGAATTCCTTTGCGGGAATCATCAGCGAAAATTTCAATATCATCTTCAATTGAGTTAGCCGGAAAAAGCCCAACTATTCCATTAGCAGTAAGATGTTTCTGTTCAACTATTTGATCTAATAATTTATTTGCATCAACATAAATTTTCTTAGCTTCGTTTCCGTATGCTTCCTTTTCAAAAATAGCGGGGTATTTTCCTTTCAATTCCCAAGTCTGAAAGAATGGGGTCCAATCAATATAATTTCGGATTTCGGCAAGAGAAAAATCTTTGAAAGTTGTTATGCCCAACTTATTTGGTTTACAGACTGAATAGTTCTCCCAATCGAGTTTTAGTTTGTTAGCCCGTGCTTGATAAAGAGTAAGATATTCTTTATCAGAATATTTCTTGAAATGGTCTTCGCGAAGTTTTTTATAACTGTCTTTTGCTTTTGCAGCAAACCCATCTTTTGCTTCTTCACTAATCAGATTACTTACTACTCCAACACACTTTGATGCATCGAGTACATGAATTGTAGTATGCGAATATTCCGGCGCAATTTTAACCGCTGTATGAATTCTGGAAGTAGTAGCTCCTCCAATAAGAAGTGGAATAGTGAGATTCATTCTTTCCATTTCTTTTGCAACGTGCACCATTTCATCTAGCGAAGGAGTTATTAATCCGCTCAAGCCGATAACATCAACATTTTTCTCTACAGCCGTGGAAAGAATTTTATCGCTAGGAACCATTACGCCAAGGTCAATTATATCGTAGTTGTTGCAGCCCAGTACAACGCCTACAATGTTTTTGCCGATGTCGTGAACATCTCCTTTAACTGTTGCAAGCAAAATGGTACCTGAAGCCCTACCCTTGCTCTCCATAATGGGAAGGGATTTTGTTTTTTGCTTTTTTAATTCGTTTAAAATTCTTTCAAGAACATTTTCGGTTTGATTAATTACTTCATCATGCTTGAATCTGATTACACTAAAACCTTGCTCGTTAAACCACTTAGTTCTTATTTCATCTGCTTCAATGTTTTCTGGCACTTGATGAATTGAACCATCAATTTCGATGATCAACATTTTTGACAAGCAAACAAAATCAGCAATATATTGACCAATGATGTGTTGGCGGCGGAATTTAAATTCTCCAGGTTGCTTAGATCTCAAATTCTGCCACAGAATCAATTCTGCCAGTGTTGTATTTAAGCGATTGTGCTTAGCAAATTTATTTAATCTTTCATAAAGTATCGGATCGGCAGTTTGCCAGCTGCACTTGTTGTATTTAGCTTCTCTTGCATTTTTATCTCCCATTTGTGGAGAGGTTTGGAGAGGCGCTTTGATAAGCGGTTCTAATATTGCAACTGCCTTTTTCATCACACGTGCGCTTTTAACAACTTGAGGCAAAAACATTTTACCGGAACCGAACAAATCTCCAACAACATTCATAGCAGACATTAGCGGTCCTTCAATTACTTGGAGCGGCTTAGGATATTTTTCCCGTGCTTCTTCAATGTCTTGCTCGATGTAATCTACAATCCCTTTTACAAGAGCATGCCTCAATCTTTCTTCAACACTTTCGTGCCGCCAAGCCGCATCGGCAGTATCTTGTTTTACATCTTTCGAAATTGTGTTTGCAAACTCCACTAATCTTTCGGTTGCATCTGCTCTGCGGTTTAGCAGAACATCTTCAACTTTTTCTAAAAGTTCTTTTGGTATTCCTTCGTAAACGGCAAGCTGACCCGCATTTACAATTCCCATATCCATTCCGGCTTCTATTGCATAATAAAGAAATGCCGAGTGCATTGCTTCACGAACCGTGTCGTTTCCGCGGAATGAAAAAGAAATATTGCTTACTCCGCCGCTAACTTTTGCGTGAGGGAGATTCTTCTTAATCCAGCGTGTCGCTTCAATGTAGTTTATTGCATACTGATTGTGTTCTTCAATTCCAGTTGCAACAGCAAAAATGTTCGGATCAAAAACTATGTCTTGCGGAGGGAAACCGATTTCCTCAGTTAAGATTTTATATGCGCGTTTACAGATTTCAATTTTCCTTTCGAGCGTATCGGCTTGTCCTTGTTCATCAAAAGCCATAACGATAATTGCAGCGCCATACTTTAAAACTTTGCGAGCATGTTCCTTAAAAACTTCTTCACCTTCTTTCATCGAAATTGAATTAACAATTCCTTTCCCCTGCATGCATTTTAATCCGGCTTCAATTACACTCCACTTGGATGAATCAATCATTACCGGCACGCGGGCTATGTCCGGTTCAGTTGCAAGGAGATTCAGAAACTTTGTCATTGCTTCTTCGGAGTCAATCATTCCTTCATCCATATTGATATCAATAACTTGAGCTCCATTTTCAACTTGATCGCGTGCAACCGATAAAGCATCTTCGTATTTATGTTCTTTTATGAGCCGTGCAAATTTTTTGGAGCCTGTTACGTTTGTTCGCTCGCCAATATTTACAAAATTTGTTTCTGGTCTAAGAGTTAGCGGTTCGAGTCCACTTAAACGCAAGTAAGGTTTAACCACAAGAATTGTTCTTGGCGGATATTTTTTTGCAATCCCGGCAAAAGCTTTAATGTGTGCGGGAGTTGTTCCGCAGCACCCGCCAATGATGTTGAAAAATCCTTCGCGTGCAAATTCATCTAAAACTTCAGCCATTGCTTCGGGAGATTCATCGTAACCGCCAAACTCATTCGGCAAGCCGGCATTTGGATAAAGCGAAACAAAAACGTTAGCTATGCTGGAAAGTTCTTCAATAAACGGACGAATTTGTTTTGGTCCAAGTGAGCAGTTCAAACCAACGCTAAGTAGATTTTTGGTGTGTGAGATTGAATTCCAAAATGCTTCTGTGGTTTGTCCGCTTAAAGTTCTTCCGCTCATATCAATTACAGAGCCGGAAACCATAATCGGGATGTTGTTATTCGTTTCTTCGCATAGCTCCATAATTCCAAACAAAGCCGCTTTGCATATTAAAGTATCAATCATCGTTTCAACAAGCAGAAGATCGGCACCGCCTTCAATCAATCCGCGGGCTTGCTCTTTGAAAGCAGCAGCAACTTCATCAAAAGTAACAGAACGAAAACCGGGGTCGTTTACATCTGGTGAAATAGAAAGCGTTTTGTTGGTTGGTCCAATAGAACCGGCAACAAATCTTGGCTTATCCGCATTTACTTTTGCGAATTCATTGGCAGCTTCTTTGGCAATTTTCGCTGCTTCAAAATTTATTTCGTAAACTAAGTTCTCTGTCTGATAATCTGCCTGCGAGATTGCAGTACCGTTAAATGTATTTGTTTCTATGATATCTGAACCAGCTTCGAGGTACTTTGTGTGAATTTCTTTAATTATTTCCGGCTTGGTTAGAGCAAGAATATCATTGTTGCCTTTTAAATCTACTGGATGATTTTTGAATCGTTCGCCGCGGAATTGTTCTTCGCTAAGTTTGTAGCGTTGAATAAAAACTCCCATCGAGCCGTCAAGTACGAGAATTCTTCTTTTAAGCAGCTCTTGAAAATATTTTAAATCGTATTTCATTTGTGTTCCCATTCTTGATACTACTCTTGTTATACTCTGGCATTCTTCTTCAAGATCAGATTAAGATTATGAGTAAGAACGTGATTATGAATTATAAGATTCAATTAGAGAATTTCAGTTTTGATTCAGTAGTGATATATCCTTAACTTTCGTTCAAATATAACAAATAATCGAGAAGATAATGATAGTTGTAACAGGCGGCGCGGGGTTTATAGGCAGTGCTGTTGTTTGGCGCCTTAATCAATTAGGAGTGGACAGGATTGTAATTGTTGATGAACTTGGCTTCGATGAAAAGTGGATGAATCTTAACGGACTAAAATATGCGGACTTTCTGCACAAAGACGATTTTATGGGAATGATTCTTAAAAAGAGTAAGCCATTCAAAATTAGTTCAGTTATTCATCTCGGTGCGTGTTCTTCTACAACTGAAAAAGATGCAGATTTTTTAATGGTTAACAACTATCACTATTCTCAAGAACTTGCCAAGTTTTGTTTAGAAAACGGAACAAGATTTATTTATGCTTCATCAGCAGCTACTTACGGCGATGGTTCAAAAGGTTATAATGACGATGAATCGAAACTGGATATACTACGCCCGCTAAATATGTATGGCTATTCCAAACATTTGTTTGATACATGGATAAAGAGAAACGGATTGATGAACAAAGTTGCGGGGTTGAAGTATTTCAACGTTTACGGACCAAATGAATATCACAAAAATGATATGAGAAGCGTTGTGCACAAAGCCTTTGAACAAGTTCGTGATCATGGTAAAGTCAGGTTGTTCAAATCTCATATAGAAAGTTATAAAGATGGTGAACAGAAAAGAGATTTTGTTTATATAAAAGATGCTGTTGATATGACACTTTATTTTCTCGATCATCCAGATAAAAACGGAATTTATAATGTTGGTACCGGTAAGGCACAAACTTGGATTGAGCTTGTTACGGAGCTTTTTAATTCGTTAGAGAAACCGATCAACATAGAGTTTGTTGATATGCCGGAAGATTTACGGGATAAGTATCAATATTTTACAGAAGCTAACTTGAAAAAAATTAGAGATGCTGGTTATGATAAACCTATTTTGGATTTGAGTGAAGGTGTTGCTGATTACGTTAAAAATTACTTGCTGAAAAATGTTTATTTGGGATTAAGCAAGGAATAGAATTATGACTTTAGATTCTCCAAAATCCCGAAGCGAGTTTAAGCAGAGAATATATTTTTTTACGCTGAAACTCATAGAATTTATCGACTCGCTGCCCAAAGATAATGTTTCTAAAAAGATTAATGATGAGCTTTTCAAAAATGGAACTAGTGTAATAAGCAAGTTTATAGAATCTTCTGCCTCACTTACAAAAAAAGATTTAGCAAACACAACTATTGAAGCAATTAAGTTTGCCAACGAAGCAAAACTTTGGCTCGCACTGGTTAGAGACAGCAAGCGCGCAAAATCCGAAAAAGTAAAATGGTTTATTGAAGAGCTGGATGAAATTTCTAAAGTATTAGCTGAATCAATTAACAAATAGGAAACTGATGGTACAACTTGCTACTCTATGCTATGTAATGCACGAAGGAAGAACATTGATGCTTTTCCGCAATAAAAAGCCGAATGATTATCACGAAGGAAAGTGGAACGGCTTAGGCGGTAAATTTGAGGAAGGTGAATCACCTGAAGAATGTGCGGTAAGAGAAGTTGAAGAAGAAAGCGGAATTAAAATGATTACTCCAAAGATGAAAGGCATTATTACTTTTCCGATGTTTGACAACAAAAAAGATTGGTATGTTTTCCTTTTTACTGCCGAGAATTTCAGCGGCGAGCTTGCTGATTCTAACGAAGGAAAACTTGAGTGGATTCCTAATGATGAGCTTGTTAATCTAAATCTTTGGGATGGAGACAAGATATTCATCCCTTGGCTTTTTGAAGATAAATATTTTTCTGCAAAGTTTATTTATGAAAACGGGAAATATGTTTCTCACGAAGTAAATTTTTATTAAGAAGCGAGAACAAAATGAGCTGGGACGCATTTCAAGAGAGAATATTTTTGGAGGGTCAACTGGAAAGAAGGCTTCAATTTTTCCTTTTCTTCTTTATTGGAACAATTGTCGTTTCGCTAATCATTTCGCGAAAAGAAATGGCAATGATTTTCCTTGTTGCTGCAGTTATTGTCAGCTGGCTTCTTACTGTTTCGCTCTGGTTTTTTGTGAACAGAATAAATTCTGCCGATAAAGCGCTTGCTGCAACAACAGATGATAGTCCTAAATTTATGGATAGGACTTTAAGATTCTTTTTAGCAAAAGTACTGCCTATTACAGCTTCTGTAATACTTACTGTTTTTTTAATGGCTGGAGTTAGCGGAGTTGCAGATTCAATTTTGCCTTACAAGCAGAAAGCTGCTGAGGTAATTGAAAAGGGAAAAGAAATAATTGAATCTGTTGAACAGATGCAGCCGGATAGAAACCATTTTGTAAGTGTTGATAGTGTAGTAGATAATACTAAAACAACTCCTCGAAAAGGCGCCGAAGTTACATTCGACAATACAATTATTTCTAAATCTTCAAAAGAAATTAAAAAAGATGAGCAAATAAACATAAGCGGTGAATCTGTAAAACCAGCGCCCAAAAAAGTAAACGTTATTTTAGCTGTGGATGGTTCTCATCAAGCGCCTAAACAAGGCACAGAAGAAACAAGAGCTAATGAGTCTTCTTCGCCAGCAAATACTCAATCAGCTGCTACTCAAAAACCGGATCCGAATTTCGCTCCAGTAGAAAAGGTAATAGAAAAAACTACTCAAGAAACAAAAGCAGTTTCTAAAAAAGTAATTCCTGCAGCCAAAAAGGATTCTGCTAAAAAAAAGATTCAACCTAATCCTAATTTTAAGGAGATTGAAAGAGTAATTAAGAAATAAACTTTCTTTCTAAGAAGCCTTTTATCAAATCATTCAAACAATCTGGATTTTCGAGCGGGGGCATATGTCCGGCAAAAGGAATTGAAGCAAATTCCGAGTTAGGAATCTTTTCTGCCATTGCGCGCATAACAGGCGGCGGAGTTAGTTTATCGAATGAACCGCAGATTAAAAGAGTTGGCAGATTTATACTTGGAAGAAAATTTGTTGTATCGGTTCTGCTCAAAATTGCAATTATACATCCTTTTACGCCAAGCGTAGTATTTTGCTGTGATTTGTAAAGCGTACTTTGAAACATTTTCTCATTCTGTTTTGGGGTTTCATCTGCAAAACAATTAGTTACAAACATTTCTGTAAACTTCACCAAGCCTTCTTCGTTAATCATTTTGATATTGTTCGCTCTTGTAAGCTTAGCATTATCATTATCGGCTTCAGATTTAGTATCGCAAAGAATTAGCCCGCCAAACAATTCTTGATTTCGTTCAACTGCACGTAATGCAATATATCCGCCCATTGATATTCCGCACAATATAGGCTTAATTAATTCTAATTCTTTAACTACAGATAAAAGATCATCAACAAAATGTTCAAGCATATATTGTCCGCCGCCAACTTCACTTTCACCCAAGCCGCGTACATCGTAAGCAACACAAAAGTATTCTTGTTTTAGAAATTCAATTTGGTTGTGCCACATTGTATAATCGTAAGGAAAGCCGTGGATGAAAACCACCGGCTTGTTGGAAGGCTGCCCAAATCTATTAACTGCAATCCCGTTGATTACACTCTTCATATCTAACCTCATATTTTATTTCTATTCACCCGAAATATATTACGCTGAGATGATAAATGAAATTTTTGCATATTTATTGAAGTTTCCAGTACAGCTCAAAACCAACAATCAATCGCGTACATAGTTAGAAGAATCTAAATAATGCTTGCTTGCCTTAGGCAGAGATGCCCGATTCGCCCAAAAACGGCGGACAAGTTAAGGTACCGCTGTTCGGGATGTTCCGCATTTTGGATTCTGCATGTGCGGGATTATAAAACGGAACCGAAAGACGGCACATTAGGGCACGACAAGCTTATTTCTTAAGTGGATTTTTCATTTGCTTAACATCACTTATTTATTCTTTAAGAAAAATAATGTTGTAATCAAATAATTTTCTTTGCACATTAAACCGTAAGATTATTCGGATTGTCATAACTATAAAACACAAATGAGGTAGAAATGAAAAAACTAAAATTCGTATTGTTATTAACCGTAGCAGCACTACCGGTTTTGTTGCTTTCGGGCTGTAAGGAGCTTAATGATATAACATCGCCTGAAGCAAACTATGATTCAGCCCAATACTTAATGATTGATTATTTCGATACTCAGAATGCAGTTGAAGATGCTACTATGGATGCAGATATGTCAATCAATCATACATTGCTTTCATACAGTTTTGTTAATACAACCGATTTTACACCCGGCAAAGGAATGTTAAGAGGCATAACGGTTAGCTGGTTAAATAAGTATGATTGGAACAAACATCTTGGAATGATTTTCAAGAGACTCAAGCTAACTGAAGACCAGAAATCGAAAGTAGATGTACTTGTAAAATCCTATCACGAAGCAATGAAGCCTTTGGTAAAAGAATTTGCTGAAGCGAATAAGGCAATAATTGAAGCTGCAAACGCAAAACGAAAAGAGATTGCTGAGAAAGTTAAAGCTGGAACTTTAACAAGAGCAGAAGCCGCTGAGGAAATCAAAAAATTGAATGAAAGAGTTCGTAATGCAATTGAAACAAACCCAGCTACTGTTGGAATTAAGAGAAAAATGTGTGCAGCCAGAAAAGAACTCCTCGATGGCGTAAGAAGTATTCTTGATTCTGATCAACAGGTAAAGTGGGATTTAGCAGTATCTAAAATGAAATCTCCTTGTTGATTGAACGTAAGTCTTATTTTCTAAAATTCGAAACCCCGCTTTGCGGGGTTTCTTTTTAGTTAATCACTTCAAGCTTTTCATCAAATTAAGTTCGATAGATAATCTTCTTCTCAACTGTAATCAGTTTTAGCTTGCTTGATGCAGGCTGCTGTTAATTCTGTTTTAATGAGCTTAGTGGCTGTTAAGTGCAAATTTTACAAAGAATATTGAATCAAAGTTGATTTGGTAATCCGGGAAAGTAAAGCCAATGTGCAAATAATGCATCTAAGTTTTTCCCTGAGGTAGTTTCAATTATTTTTTTGAAATCACGTGTAGTTGCGTTAGAATGTACATGCTTCGAATAGTATTCTTTTATTGATTTGAAAAAATCTTTATCACCAATCTTTAGCCTAAGCTCGTGTAAAAACAAAGCTGCTTTTTGGTAGGTTTCTACATTGAGCAGTTCCGAAATCTGTTTATAGTCTTTATAAACAATTGGCGTTTTCCAATTTGTATTTTGCTGGTATGTACTCTTATAAGAATTCAGAATTTTTGTAAAGCGCTCTTTCCCGTCTCGTGCTTCAAAATATAAGGCAGAAAAATAAGTTGCAAAACCTTCGCTAAGCCATAGTTCTGACCAATCGGACATAGTAACGGCATCACCAAACCATTGATGAGCGATTTCGTGTGCAACAGTTTCTTCGTTATCTTTTTCACCTGTAAATGATGGGCTTTTTTCTGCAAAGAATATTACGCTGCTGTTCTCCATTCCGCCAAACATTGTAGATGATTGTACAAGTGAAAGCCGCGAATAAGGATATGTACCAATTTTCTCTTCGTAAAATGTAACCATATCTGCTGCACGCTTAAAACTTTTTACAGCATTCAAGCTGTCTTCCGGATAGGTATAGTAATAAAGCGGAATTCCAGAACTAGTTTTTGTTTCGGTAATTGCAAAATCGCCTACGCCAACAGCCATACAGTAAGTTGGTATTGGTTCATTTATAGTGTAAGCATACTTTACATTTTCCTGTTCAACTAGTGTAGTTTCAACTAGGTTACCATTACAGATTACTTCGTATTTTTTAGGAACAGTAACGAAAAATGAAACAGTGGCTTTATCTGAAGGATGGTCTATCGAAGGGAACCAGCTGCTTGCAAAGTTTGCCCAATTATCACTGAAGGCAGAAAAATTTCTGTACTTATTCTTGCCGATGAATAAACCTGTTCTAGGTTTCCCTTCGTAATCAAAATAAAGCTTATTAATTGTATTTATAGAAATCGGTTCCTGAAGCTGAATAGTGATAATTCCATTAACATGCTCAAAAACAAGCTGCCTGCCATTTAATATGCAAAGATTGATTTCTAAGTCGTTCAAGTTGAATTTTAGCTGACGCAAATCGCTTACAGCTTTAAAGGTAATTTCGGCAGCAGCGGTAATTTTTGAAGAAGTATCTGAAATTTTTAATTGGATAGAATAATGCAAAACATCAATTTTGTTTTGCATTAAGTTGTATTCTAATTTATCTGCTGATAGAATTGGTATGTAAATTAACAGCAGAAGGAGAAAAATTTTCTTCATCAAATCCCTGTAAAAATGCCCGCGTCAAAATTTAGCATATTAAATATTTAAGTACGCTTAACCACAACTATAGTCATATCATCGTGCTGCGGATAGTTATCTACAAACTTGTTTACTTCTTTTAGAATCAAATTTATCAATTCGTGCGAATTAACGTTTCTATTTTTTTCAATTAAGCTAATTAACCGGTCTTCACCAAATTGCTCATGCTTTTCATTCATTGCTTCTGTAAAGCCGTCTGTGTAGAGTACGCAAACATCGCCTTGATTAATACTAAGTTCTTCTTCGTTAAGAGTTGATGCAAAAATCTGCCCTTCTTCTAAACCAAGAGCCATGCCTTTGCTAAGCAAAAGTTTTGAACCGCCGCTCTGCTGGTTTGTTAATATACCTGGGTTGTGCCCGGCGCGGGCGTATATAATTTTGTGTTGATTAACATCCAATATAGCGTAGAACATGCTTACGAATGAATTTTTCTCTATAGTTTTGAAGAGTAAACGGTTAACTTTTGCTAAAACATTTCTTGGCGATGCATCTTCCTCGGCGTGTGCTTGAAGAATTCCTTTTGTTAAGGTCATATATATTGCCGCACCAACACCTTTGCCGGAAACATCGCCAATTGCAACTCCAAGTTTGTTTCCGCTAAGTTTTACAAAATCGAAGTAATCTCCGCCGGCTTCTATTGCAGGTATAGAAATTGCAGCAATATCGTAACCCGGAATTTTTGGTTCTTCTTTTGGCAATAGTGAAAGCTGTACTTTAGCTGCAATTTCAAGTTCTTTGCGTAGTCTCTCTCTTTCGGAGATTCTCTTGACGTGAGATGGTAAATCAAAACTTTCTAAAGTGTACTCTTCTTTTCTAACTCTGCTAATTATGTAAATAAGAGCCGGAATTAAGAATGCAATTGCAATCGGAATTAAATTTAACTGATAAAATGAATTGTCAGAATTGAGCAAAGCAGAGCTTCGTGTAATCATTCCGCTTGTGAAAAGCATGCTTGCAATTGTTAGTAAATCGAATTTGAAATAAAGAAAACCAAGTAAGCACCCAAACAAGAAATCTTTTATTATTCCAGCGGTAAAATTATTAAGTGACGGCGGTGTATCTGAGATAACTATTGTAAATACAGTTACAACTCCGCTTAGAACTATGCTTAGCCATTTCTTTTTCCAGCGTTGATATGAAATATTAATGACGAAGAAAACCGTTGCAATGGATGTAATAATTGCAGCAGCCATAGAATCTAAAACAACTGTGGCGGCTGGTGCAAAACCTATAAAGATTTCCAAACTGCGGCTTGTGTTGATAAACATATTTGCGTTTGGGTAGTTAAGAAAAATTGCAGCGCCTGCGTAAACAAAAGCTAAACCAATACCGAGTACCCAGCCTTTGCCAAGTGCAGAGCCGGATTGAATGGAAAAGATATGTGCATTTATAAAACTATCTATTCCTCTTAGTTTTTCCGGCCAAAGACTTCTTGCGTAAGACTCTCCTACAGACCAAGTTGCAAAAACAAGAAGTGATAAAAAGAAATAAACTATTAATCCGTTTGTAAGTACAAGTATTAGTTTTGTGTTAAAGAAAGCAAGATTTCCTATCGAAAGCCCTTGTCCCATGCCGGGCCAGTAATTAACTAATGATAATAGAGTAATCAAGAAATAAATTAGAAACAAATTTCTTGCAACACTCATCCATACTTCGCCTTGATGATATTTTTTGAGATAGAGGAAGAAAGCGAAGAACATTAAAAAGACAACAATAATTGCAGATGAAGTTCCAAATAAGTATTCGCCGGCATTAAAGAACTCTTTGTATTCTTGAGGAACTTCGAGATTGCTGTAAAAGCCGCCAATCTTGTTGCCCTTTACAAAAACCTGTAGTTCTATTTTAGCATTAAGTTCGGGAACGAAATTATCAAAGCGAATTAAATAATCTACGCGGTTTCTGTAGTTGTCCTGCTTGCTTTCTTTATAAGCAAATTTAGCTGTATCCACTTTCTGTTCATCAGCCAAATATATTTTAGCGAGAGCGAGTGCTTCTTTTTCGGATAAAGATGGAAGAGAAACAGTATCCGGCAGAACATATTTAAACCCACCTACTTCACCATTAGAAGTTACATCTACATAGTAGCTGTACTGAGGAATTTCTTTGCTAAGATTCTGGTGGAACATAACATCCCAGCTTCTGAGAGGGAATTCAGAGTAATTTAAATACCCGGCATATCTTTCATCACCTAATTTTTTGATTATGTATCTATTCTGAACCAAGTATGCGTCAATAAATGCTTCACTATGAAAATCTTCTGTATTAATACCTCTTTTGGCTAAAAAATCTTTTGCAATTTTTATCGCTTCTGGGCGGGTTGTGTTCATCGTATTTTCTTGGTAAGAAGAAGACAAGAAAGCTGAAACAAGCGCTATCAACAAAACAACAGAAGTTAAAATCCAGTATTTGTGATGGCTGATGTTTTTAGTCATTTGGGCATCCACGTATGTTGTTCTCCATCATTTAAGACGGCTGCAAAATAGAAAGGTTTAGCTATACTTACAATTGATGTACATCTAAAAGAATTTGCTCTCAAAAATCTGTCATGCTCAAATCAAAAAATTCTTATCTTTGCCCAACAAAACGAAACTGAGTACTATGAAAGAACCTGTAGTAAACTTAGAATTAGCACTTGAACATGGTTTAACAGAAGAAGAATATGGCTGGATTTGCGAACGGCTGGCAAGAGTTCCTACTTTTACAGAACTTGGTATTTTTTCGGTAATGTGGAGTGAACATTGCAGCTATAAAAACTCTATAGCATTGTTAAAAACTTTGCCAAGAAGCGGCGGCCGCCTGTTAGTTGGCGCCGGAGAAGAAAATGCCGGCTTAGTTGATATAGGCGATGGCTTGGCTATTGCATTCAAAATTGAAAGCCATAATCATCCATCGGCTGTTGAACCATACCAAGGTGCAGCTACTGGGGTAGGCGGTATTTTGCGCGATATTTTTACTATGGGCGCAAGACCAATTGCCTGCCTTAACTCGCTTCGCTTCGGCTCCCTTGATGATGCTCGTACAAGATATTTATTTGAAGGAGTTGTAAAAGGAATTGGTGATTATGGAAACTGTTTTGGCGTTCCTACTGTTGCCGGAGAAGTTTACTTTGATGAATGCTACAGAGCAAACCCGCTTGTTAATGCAATGGCAATCGGTTTGGTTGATACAACAAGAGTAATTTCTGCAGTTGCAAATGGAGCGGGAAATCCGGTTATGATTGTTGGTTCATCAACCGGAAGAGATGGAATACACGGAGCTACTTTCGCAAGCGAAGAAATTTCCGAAAAGTCGGAAGCAAAGCGTCCTTCGGTTCAAGCTGGCGATCCATTTACTGAAAAACTTTTGCTTGAAGCCACTCTTGAAATCATCAAACAAGATTTGGTAGTTGGAATTCAAGATATGGGCGCTGCGGGTATTTCTTGCTCTACTTCCGAGATGAGCGCCAAAGGTGAATCCGGAATGATTATTGACTTAGATAAAGTTCCACTCCGCGAAGAAGCAATGAGCGCTTACGAAATTATGCTTTCAGAAAGCCAGGAAAGAATGCTTGTTATTGCTAAAAAAGGGTGCGAAGATAAGGTGAAAGAGATTTTTGAAAAATGGGATTTGCATTGTGAAATAATTGGCTGCGTTACAAACGAACAAAAAGTAGTAATAAATTATAAAGGGGAAAAGAAAGCAGAAATTCCACCCGTAGAATTAGTTCTTGGCGGAAACGCTCCGGTCTACATCCGCGAAACGGAAGAACCGAAATATCTGAGTGAAACAAGAAAGTTCGATTTATCAATAATTCCGGAACCGGACTCAATTATAGATTCTTTTGAAAAAGTTTTTTCTTCTTACAACATTGCAAGCAAGCGCTGGGTTTATGAACAGTATGATTCTATGGTTCGCACAAATACAATTGTGGGACCCGGCTCTGATGCAGCAGTAATTTATCTTAAAGGAACTAACAAAGCCTTAGCTGCAAAAACCGATTGCAACGGGCGTTATGTTTATCTAAATCCTAAAGAAGGGGCAAAGATTGCTGTTGCAGAATCTGCCCGCAACGTTGTTTGTACCGGAGCAATTCCGCTTGCTATTACAAACTGTTTGAATTTTGGAAATCCTTACAAGCCGGAAAATTATTGGCAGTTCAAAAAGGCTATAGAAGGGATGGGAGATGCATGCCGTTATTTTAATACTCCGGTTACAGGTGGAAATGTTAGCTTTTATAACGAAAGCCCGGACGCAGCCGTTTACCCAACTCCAACAATTGGAATGGTTGGTTTAATTGAAGACATCGAAAATGTTACTACTGCTCAATTTAAGAACGAAGGTGATTTGATTTACATTTTTGGAGAAGACTACGAAGAAGTAGGGGGAAGCGAATATATAAAAAGCGTTCATAATCTTATTACAGGCGAAATACCGAGAATAGATTTGCAAACCGAAAAAGATTTGCACACAACTCTTTTGCATCTTATAGAATCAGAATTGATTGAATCAGCTCACGATGTATCCGATGGTGGTATTTTATGTGCTCTTGCAGAGTGTTGTATTATAGATTCGGAAAAACCAATTGGCGCTAAAGTACACGTGCCAATTAAAAAGAGAGAAGATTTTTCGTTTTTCTCAGAAAGCCAATCGCGGGTAATTGTTTCTGTAAAAGAAGAAAACAAAGAAAAGTTTGAAGATAATGCTTCAAAGGGTTTTACTCCATTTGCACTCTTAGGAGTTACCGGCGGTAAAAAACTTTGCTTAAATGAACAATACGAGTTTTCACTTTCTCACTTGATTGATTTGTACTACAACTCAATTGCAAGAAAGATGCATGCGAAAATTTAAGATATTAAAAAAAATTGCCTCTTATATTTCTCTCGCAACTGTAAAAAGTGTTTTCGAATTCATCGATTACTACTTTATTAATCTGTTTCGTAGAATGGACCAGCATAATCTTTTTTTTGCCGGCGCCGGAATCTCATTCTCTTTATTCTTGGGAATGATTCCTTTCATTCTTCTAATTTTTTCTCTTCTCGGAAATATTTTTGATCAAGAAGTTATTGAAACACAAATAAACAACTTAATTGATCAATCTATTCCTTATCCTTCTTATGCCAATTATGTAAAAAAAATAATTAATACACGCCTTCCCGAAGTTATAGAATATAAGACCTCAGCATTTTACATTGGTATTGTTGGATTGTTTTTTACTTCTACTTGGCTGTTCAGCAGTATCCGCACAATTTTAAATCAGATTTACGATGTAAAAGTTGAACGCGGCTTTATTTATGGAATGATAAGGGACATAGTAATGGTAGCATTACTTGTTCTGCTTATTTCACTTTCTACATTTATTCTGCCGGCTATAAATATAATTTATGAGCTCTCGAAAAATACTACCTTGTTGCAGAGACTTGATATTACTCCTATCTGGAATACTCTTGTTTATTTTTCATCATTGCTATTAATGTTTTTATTGTTCTTTGCTTTGTATTACTTAATACCTTACGAACAACTCGGGAAGCGGGTTGCGGCTATGAGCGCACTTTGGGCAACTATTTTTTGGGAAGCTGCAAGATTTGGTTTTGGCTATTATATTAACAACATACTTGGAGCAAATACGTTTTACGGCGCTTTTGTTTTGATAATTGCAATTCTATTTTGGGTTTACTATTCGGCATGCTTGTTTATTGTAGGCGCAGAAATTGGACAGCTTTATAGAGAAAAACATAACCTTAAAATGCCTCTTAGATGAAACTTTTGTTCTACTTTTTTAATTAAAGTATCTGGTATTTTAATGAATTCTTAAGGAGCAACATGGTTTACAACTGGCTTAAATTCACTTTCATCTCTTCTTTCTTTATTTGCGCTGTTTCTTTAGCGCAAAACTTGGAAGAAACTAAAAGAGGAAAAAACGATTTTGTAGAACAATCCATCAAAGAGTTGGATAAAGCAAAGCAGTATAAAATTAAAACTAGACTAAGATATGCAGGATTTTTTGATGCAGATGGAACAACACCTCATGAAAAAGTGCTTGTTGAAAAGTTAACTTTTGACACTGCTGGTAAAAGAAAAGAATTAATTAGATATGTGGGAGATGAGTTAGTTGATATTAAATATTCATTTCTGTATGATGCTAAAGGCAGATTAAGTAAAATGGAAACAAGGAATTCTGGAAATTTCTTAACTGGTACGAGGGAGTCTAAGTATGATAAAGCCGGCAATGAAATTGAAAGAAGACTTTTTGATAAAAGACGCGGAAATATGAGAGTGGTTTTCTCTTACGATAAAGAAGGAAACATAATCCAATCTTTGAATTATGATAAAAACGAAAAGATGATTGGGAGATATGAAAATTCTTTTGAGAATGGGAATGCAAAGAAAACAACGGTTTACGATAATAATGGAAATGTGCAAAGAGAGATTTGGTTTATTTATAACTCTGAAGGCAAGTTAAGCCGTGAGGATTTTAAAGACTTATCTAACTCTTACTCTATCAGCTATTCTTATGATTTGCAAGGCAATATTACAGAAGTAGTAACTCCTCAAACTAAAAGAATTGTTTCTTATGATCTTAACAACAACATTTTAGAAGACAAAATGTTCACTGAAGATGGCATTAGACAGTACCGCGTAGTATTTAGCTATTTAGAAAATGGTTTACAGAATGATGAAACACGCTACGATAACACAGATAAAGCAGCATTTCAAGCTCAATACAAATATGAGTTTTACAAGTAAACCGAATGATTAAGTTTTTGCCTTTAGACGGAGCCGGTGATATTGGTGCTAATAGCTTTTACCTTAACATATTTGGAACCGGCTTACTTTTAGATTGTGGAATTCACCCAAGAAAAAAAGGGAAAGATTCGCTTCCGCTATTTGGTCGTATTAAAAATGAGCCTCTTGATTTTGTTTTTATCAGCCATGCGCATCAAGATCATATAGGTGCGCTGCCTTTCTTAGTTCAAGAATTTCCTCATGCTATTATTTTTTCTACTTATCAAACCAAAGAGATTGCTGATATTACACTTCACAATGCGGCAAATATCCTTGCTCTAGAAACTATTGCAGATAATGAACTTAGAAATTATACTCACGAAGAAATTGATCTGTTAGTAAAATCCATTCGTGATGTTGAATATCTAAAACCAATTGAGATAAAGGGCTTACGTCATTCGCTAAATGAAAGCATAAAAGTTACGTTATCAGATTCCGGGCATATTCTTGGAGCAGCTTCTATAATTATAGAAATTGCCGGAGAGAAAATTGTTTATACGGGGGATATAAATTTATCGCCGCAATCTTTAATGCAAAGTGCAGATATAAAACTTTTTCAAAATTCTACAGTGCTGCTAACCGAAACAACTTACGGCTCTACAGAATCTTCAAAACTTGGAAGTTGGAAAAGTGAAGCAAGCAGATTTGCAAAATCTGCAAATAAAATTTTGCACAACGGAGGTTCAGTTCTAATTCCCGTTTTTGCATTAGGTAAAACTCAAGAGCTGCTTTCAACAATCTATAATCTTATTCAAAAAAGAATTTTAACAGAAACGCCGATTTACACAGGAGGAATTAGTAAAGAAATTTCGGGAGTTTACGACCGTAACAGATATTTGGTTAATTACGGAAATAAAGAACTTATGCTCAAAGCTATTCCACAGGTAAATGTATCAGAAATTGATGATTTGAACACGTTTAAGAAAAATCCGGGCTTAGTTTTAGCCTCAAGCGGAATGATGCTAAAAGGAACAACTTCATACAAGTTGATGGAGTTTTGGATTAAGCAAAATAACTTTGGAATCTTTAGTGTTGGCTTTATGGATGTTGAAACTCCCGGCTACAAAGTGATTAACACAGTTAAGGGAGAAAGTGTTACGCTTGGTTATAATGAAGAACCTCAAAAAGTTTTGTGTGATATTGAACGATTCTTCTTTCCATCTCATGCCAAACGGGAAGATTTACTTAAGATAGCAGAAATATCTGATGCTGCAAAAATTGTTTTACTGCATGGAGAAAGTGATTCTCAAAATTGGATTGGGCAGCATTTGCTCGAACAAAAAAAATCGATTCGATTGCATTCTGCTATACTTGGCAAAGAAATTATTGTACTTGAAAAGACTGAATGATTTTTATTACCTAGATTTACGTTAAACCCAAATTTGTCATCAAGAATTCATATAAAACAACTTAACTCAGCTTTTCTATTAACAGCAATTAGAAACTTTTCTTATGGTAAATCTGGGTTAAATATTTTTGATACATGATATTACCAAGTTCAAGAATTATTTCTTTTCATTTCCAAGACTGCAAAAAATTAATCATTTCCAGATTTTAGTTCTTTCAGAATTCTAACAACTTTTGAAACAGAAATTACAATGAAGATCAGCAGTGCAATTAACAAAAGCCAGTGTAACATTTTCTATTCTTTTTTTGATTAAAACTAAAGAAATGGAACCCTTCGAGAAGTGACTTGTATCAACTATATCTTTGTTTGCGTAACTAAGGAATTTATAATTCACAGTAACTTTTAGCGTAAAAAGAAAACAATAATTTGACAGATGGATGTTTCTTGGATATATTTCGACCCGAAATTCGATTATACACCGCGGGGTGGAGCAATTGGTAGCTCGTCGGGCTCATAACCCGAAGGTTCTAGGTTCAAGTCCTAGCCCCGCTACTAAACACAGACAACCTCATTAGTAAGATGAGGTTGTGTTGTTTTAAAAGGAATGGAAAGAACAGGTTCAAGTTGAGTTCCGCATTATGGAACGAAATCCCGAACTGAGTTTACGAAGAATCGGGATCCTAGCCCCGCTACTAAACACAGACAACCTCATTAGTAAGATGAGGTTGTGTTG
>CAZNTN010000010.1:121701-121807 GCA_964575995.1 uncultured Melioribacter sp.
TTCCGCATTATGGAACGAAATCCCGAACTGAGTTTACGAAGAATCGGGATCCTAGTGTTCTGTTACCCTAATAACTATACATTATGTTGTAAGGTATCTGATAAAT
>CAZNTN010000011.1:0-108308 GCA_964575995.1 uncultured Melioribacter sp.
GGAATCTTTTTGGCCCTATCTCACTTTTTCTGGGGAATACTTCTGGCCCTCGACAGTAGATTGCTTAGCAATGTAATCTCTCCCCACGTTTCAATTCTACTGTAGTGCGATTAATACAAAAGTATCTACATACGTCTTTACCGCACCTGAAGTGTTTCAATTCTACTGTAGTGCGATTAATACTTGATAGCCTACAACAACAAGTTTTATATAACAAAGTTTCAATTCTACTGTAGTGCGATTAATACCACGCACAGATTACGGGCTTGATTTCCCGGAGAATGTTTCAATTCTACTGTAGTGCGATTAATACGGTAAAGGTTTTTAGGGCAAATTTTACTATTTGTAGTTTCAATTCTACTGTAGTGCGATTAATACGGTCTCTGGATTATCCTTTCAAGTGTCCCAGCAATGTTTCAATTCTACTGTAGTGCGATTAATACAAACCGGTGGTTACACGTAATCAACAAAATGATATGGTTTCAATTCTACTGTAGTGCGATTAATACAATGTAGCTTGTGCCGTTATCCCGCCCGCCTTCATTGTTTCAATTCTACTGTAGTGCGATTAATACGGAAAAGCAGACAGCAAGAGAGTTGATTCAAGCACAGTTTCAATTCTACTGTAGTGCGATTAATACCCATCGTAATCCGTTGCTGCGAACAGGACAGCAGTGTTTCAATTCTACTGTAGTGCGATTAATACTATCTTTCTCATACTCTCCTCAATTTTTGTATTTAATGTTTCAATTCTACTGTAGTGCGATTAATACCAGAGATAGCCGAAAAACGAACAGAAACAGCTCAGTTTCAATTCTACTGTAGTGCGATTAATACTTTGCACCCGATACCTCTGAACCTTACCTGCGTTCGTTTCAATTCTACTGTAGTGCGATTAATACACCCGCACCACCTGCAAGTAGAGTACCTGAGGCAACGTTTCAATTCTACTGTAGTGCGATTAATACACCCGCACCACCTGCAAGTAGAGTACCTGAGGCAACGTTTCAATTCTACTGTAGTGCGATTAATACTGTTCGGTCATCGTCTAAAGGTTTCACATCATCCTTGTTTCAATTCTACAGTAGTGCGATTAATACTGGGTATACCCCTCAGGAATATATAAATTATCTTCGTTTCAATTCTACTGTAGTGCGATTAATACTTTACACAAATTAACACATAAAAAGCTGGATTTGTGTTTCAATTCTACTGTAGTGCGATTAATACCATAATACTATGTCTGCTAAAATAAGATTGTTAATGTTTCAATTCTACTGTAGTGCGATTAATACTTTGCAATTGAATCCATCCCTTGTTGATACCCCCGTTTCAATTCTACTGTAGTGCGATTAATACAATCGTTAAAATTAAACGGCATTTAACTAAAATGAAAGTTTCAATTCTACTGTAGTGCGATTAATACGCAGTCATAAATGGAGCGAGAACCGGTCCTACTCCAAGTTTCAATTCTACTGTAGTGCGATTAATACCTTTCTGAACATACTTACAGACGTTTTATTGATAACGTTTCAATTCTACTGTAGTGCGATTAATACTTTTTTAATTTTTATTATCTGCCCATCCGGTTTACTTAGTTTCAATTCTACTGTAGTGCGATTAATACAGTAGCCCGCCGTCCTATCGTCCCAATAATCTGCTGTTTCAATTCTACTGTAGTGCGATTAATACACTTACCACGCCAAGACATCCACTCCCGCATAATCAGTTTCAATTCTACTGTAGTGCGATTAATACGTTTACATTTCATTTCAATAAATTTATATAATACCAGGTTTCAATTCTACTGTAGTGCGATTAATACAGCGACCTGGAATCACTACCACGAACAGAAGTTGTGATTTGCTTTCAAATGTTTCTTTGACAATCTTATAAACAACAAATCGAGATGAGAGTAGAAAACGATAACTGTTGTGATTTGCTTTCAAATGTTTCTTTGACAATCTTATAAACAACTTTTGCACCGGCTTTTATCAATTTGTCTATGTTGTGATTTGCTTTCAAATGTTTCTTTGACAATCTTATAAACAACTTTTTTACAAAAAAGAACCCCGCCGTAGCGGTTGTGATTTGCTTTCAAATGTTTCTTTGACAATCTTATAAACAACTTCTATGAAGATATGCCTGGCATCGAAGGGTTGTGATTTGCTTTCAAATGTTTCTTTGACAATCTTATAAACAACGTTAAATTAATACGTAAACTCGGAGATTTCGTTGTGATTTGCTTTCAAATGTTTCTTTGACAATCTTATAAACAACAGAGAAATTGTTGGAACAACCAATCGAACCGTTGTGATTTGCTTTCAAATGTTTCTTTGACAATCTTATAAACAACGATGTGGCCTTCTTCCATATCTCAGGCTCAGTTGTGATTTGCTTTCAAATGTTTCTTTGACAATCTTATAAACAACGGTAAATTGAAGTCATCAGACCTTAATAAGTTGTGATTTGCTTTCAAATGTTTCTTTGACAATCTTATAAACAACCTCGAAGTCTATTATTTGCAACAGTAGGCAGTTGTGATTTGCTTTCAAATGTTTCTTTGACAATCTTATAAACAACAGCATCACATCTTTATCTAAGAACGACTACGTTGTGATTTGCTTTCAAATGTTTCTTTGACAATCTTATAAACAACCTCGAAGTCTATTATTTGCAACAGTAGGCAGTTGTGATTTGCTTTCAAATGTTTCTTTGACAATCTTATAAACAACAGCATCACATCTTTATCTAAGAACGACTACGTTGTGATTTGCTTTCAAATGTTTCTTTGACAATCTTATAAACAACCGGATGGAAGATTTTTACAAAGCACGAATAGTTGTGATTTGCTTTCAAATGTTTCTTTGACAATCTTATAAACAACCGCTTCTTATAGCGGTTCTTTGATATATTCGTTGTGATTTGCTTTCAAATGTTTCTTTGACAATCTTATAAACAACCGTATCAGTAGAATAAACTCCAGTTATTAAGTTGTGATTTGCTTTCAAATGTTTCTTTGACAATCTTATAAACAACAAAAAGCCGTTAAACGCAAAGGAAGCGATTGTTGTGATTTGCTTTCAAATGTTTCTTTGACAATCTTATAAACAACATTGCCTGAATGGTTAGTGCATCGTTATTTGTTGTGATTTGCTTTCAAATGTTTCTTTGACAATCTTATAAACAACAGTAAAGTAGAAATGATTAAAAGAATGTTTGTTGTGATTTGCTTTCAAATGTTTCTTTGACAATCTTATAAACAACCTGTGCGGCCGAAAGGTATTCTGGGGATCAGTTGTGATTTGCTTTCAAATGTTTCTTTGACAATCTTATAAACAACCACAAAGGAGAAATAAAGATGCAAATTATGTTGTGATTTGCTTTCAAATGTTTCTTTGACAATCTTATAAACAACCTAAGCATTTCCGAGCAAGATTGATTATCTGTTGTGATTTGCTTTCAAATGTTTCTTTGACAATCTTATAAACAACCTGGTGGTTTGCACCCATTCGTCTTTCACAGTTGTGATTTGCTTTCAAATGTTTCTTTGACAATCTTATAAACAACTACACTTCTTCAGATAGTCCAACTACTGGAGTTGTGATTTGCTTTCAAATGTTTCTTTGACAATCTTATAAACAACCGTTTGTTTAATGTGTATCCACGCTAAACTGTTGTGATTTGCTTTCAAATGTTTCTTTGACAATCTTATAAACAACGACCCGCAAGATGCTTATAACGAAATAAAGGTTGTGATTTGCTTTCAAATGTTTCTTTGACAATCTTATAAACAACCAATATTTTACAATCTCAAAAAGTGTTTATGTTGTGATTTGCTTTCAAATGTTTCTTTGACAATCTTATAAACAACTACACAGCTTAACGAAGCAACTAAAAACAGTTGTGATTTGCTTTCAAATGTTTCTTTGACAATCTTATAAACAACAACCAGTTATCCTGCCCTCTGCTTTGTCCCGTTGTGATTTGCTTTCAAATGTTTCTTTGACAATCTTATAAACAACGTTATTCCACTTCGGCAAGCATGGTCTACGGTTGTGATTTGCTTTCAAATGTTTCTTTGACAATCTTATAAACAACTAAAAGTGTGTACTTTGTTATCAGCAATAAGTTGTGATTTGCTTTCAAATGTTTCTTTGACAATCTTATAAACAACTCCCAAGCTCTTCGTAAACGAGGAAGTACTGTTGTGATTTGCTTTCAAATGTTTCTTTGACAATCTTATAAACAACTTTTTCATAATAAGGGAACAGACTCTCATAGTTGTGATTTGCTTTCAAATGTTTCTTTGACAATCTTATAAACAACTTTCCTGGAAACCAAGAGTACAACAAATCAGTTGTGATTTGCTTTCAAATGTTTCTTTGACAATCTTATAAACAACCTTAGATTTGTTTGAAGATTTATACGCGGAGTTGTGATTTGCTTTCAAATGTTTCTTTGACAATCTTATAAACAACATGGAAGTGTAGTTTAGGGTTCAGACCTGAGTTGTGATTTGCTTTCAAATGTTTCTTTGACAATCTTATAAACAACGCATGTAGTTGATATATTGACTAAAGACCCGTTGTGATTTGCTTTCAAATGTTTCTTTGACAATCTTATAAACAACTAAGTATTTCATTTCTTCACTTCCTTATCAGTTGTGATTTGCTTTCAAATGTTTCTTTGACAATCTTATAAACAACTGTTTCCGGTTTTTTTTATGTGCAAAATCAGTTGTGATTTGCTTTCAAATGTTTCTTTGACAATCTTATAAACAACAGGTACCTCATAATTACGGGTATCTGCTAAGTTGTGATTTGCTTTCAAATGTTTCTTTGACAATCTTATAAACAACGTTTATGAAATTACGTTCAACTTACAACTAGTTGTGATTTGCTTTCAAATGTTTCTTTGACAATCTTATAAACAACTGTTGCTCTGCTTTGTTGTCGCTTTCTAAGTTGTGATTTGCTTTCAAATGTTTCTTTGACAATCTTATAAACAACCTATGTCGTCACTTAGCTCTCTTATTTGCTGTTGTGATTTGCTTTCAAATGTTTCTTTGACAATCTTATAAACAACCTAAGCATTTTCGAGCAAGATTGATTATTTGTTGTGATTTGCTTTCAAATGTTTCTTTGACAATCTTATAAACAACATCGAGGCAATCGTAAACTTCCTTAGCAAGGTTGTGATTTGCTTTCAAATGTTTCTTTGACAATCTTATAAACAACGTTGTCCTAAAGCTGCACCGATAAAATTTAGTTGTGATTTGCTTTCAAATGTTTCTTTGACAATCTTATAAACAACAATAAAAAGAATACTAAAGCAAGATTGCAGTTGTGATTTGCTTTCAAATGTTTCTTTGACAATCTTATAAACAACGAGGAGCCGGGATTAAGCGCATACGCACAAGTTGTGATTTGCTTTCAAATGTTTCTTTGACAATCTTATAAACAACTGCGGAAAAAGATTTATTGGGATTTTGGTAGTTGTGATTTGCTTTCAAATGTTTCTTTGACAATCTTATAAACAACGGGGTGTTAGAAGACATCAAAAAGAATCATGTTGTGATTTGCTTTCAAATGTTTCTTTGACAATCTTATAAACAACTATTAGAATATTATAAAACGCACAGCCCCGGTTGTGATTTGCTTTCAAATGTTTCTTTGACAATCTTATAAACAACTAATTCGGTTTGCGTGTAAGTATCCAATGTGTTGTGATTTGCTTTCAAATGTTTCTTTGACAATCTTATAAACAACTACATGAAGAAGCGGTCCCGGTCGCTTTTGTTGTGATTTGCTTTCAAATGTTTCTTTGACAATCTTATAAACAACTTCTAAAGCCGGAGACCATGAGCGCTTAAGTTGTGATTTGCTTTCAAATGTTTCTTTGACAATCTTATAAACAACTCTTAAAGCTTACGTAGAGAGCAAAGGCGAGTTGTGATTTGCTTTCAAATGTTTCTTTGACAATCTTATAAACAACGTAGGGAGAAGAAAGTCATTGAAAAATAACAACTTAGAAGTGTTTTAGGATTGGAAAAGTAAGATCCTCACCCAACCCTCTCCTTTAAAAGGAGAGGGTTTTAAAATAGTTCGAGTTGATGTGGCTCTACAAAACCACTTTCCTTCTCTTTGCAGTAAAAGATTTCCATCATTCCAAATTGTTTATCTGTTACAGATAGGATTCCTACATGCCCCTTTTCCGGCAATAAAGATTTTATTCTTTTTACATGAACATTTTTGTTTTCTCTGCTGCTGCAATGGCGGACATATATTGAAAATTGGAACATAGTAAAGCCATCTTTTAATAATTCTTTTCTGAAACGGGTATAAGCCTTCTTATCTTTTTCAGTTTCGGTTGGCAAATCAAAAAAAACCAGAACCCACATTATTCTATACTCGTTGAATCTGTCTTTCATTCTAAATTTGGATAAGATATTTTTCTTGAGGTACCTTCAAAGCACTTCGAAAGTGAAGATGTTGTCCGCTGCATCGCAACCATTAATGGACTTCTTTCATTATTGATAACTACTTCCGTAGTTGGTAGAGAGAGCAATTGCTTTTTAATTGATGTTGTGAGATCGAAGTAGTCTTCTCCATTATTTATGATGTCTTTAACAATCCTATCCAGGTATGGACGGTATGGCTCCATTATATCATCGGCTAAGCAATAAGCGTTGTATTGATTTGAGTGATGTATGCCTAAAGTTGGAAGTAACCCGGAAGCAACAAGACTGCGTGCTGTAATTGCTCTTAAAATTGCATAGCCATAGTTTAATAAATTATTGGGGGGCTCTCCGAATCTATCACGAATAAAACCGGGCAATTTTTTAAATATATTTTTCCAATAATATGCGGCAGCCCTACCTTCTAAATTGTCCGGGTCTCCACTTTTAACTTTCCTTGCCCATGTATTCATATTGGTTACCGGGGTCTTGATAGACCAAAGCAAAGCTGCTTGGTTTTTAATTTTAGCAGTTATCGTTTGCTGCCAAAGTTGCTTTTTTAATGGCTCCGAAGATGATATTTGTGCTTGAAACTTTGCGCTTTGAAGCTGGTTGGATGACAATGGCATAAACAAGCCATTTGGCATATGAGAATCGTTTGTGGTTATTAACGCACAGTTGTTATCAAGCAATGAAGATAGCAAGCTATGTGTAAGAGTGATTTGCTTATTATCTAATATTACTATTCCAATGTCTTCAACAGGAATTGAATTTATTTCATGGACCAGTTTCTTTTCTTTTTCCGGAAAACTTAACATCATTTGGTCGTTTTCTTTGGAAAGATATACCGGGTTACCGAAATAAAGAGTTCGTTTAATCATTTTGAACTAGGTTTATAAATGTCACCGATGTTATTGACAAATATTTTAATAGGATTAATTTTTTCGAGTGAGCCAAGGCTCTGAATTTGATAATACCTATTGCTCAGTTTTGCGTTTTTTGAGTCATCAACTGATGTTTCAAGATGATGGCGAAAAAATATTTCCATTTGTGTGCCATTATAAAATATTTTTTGAACTCTGTATAAGTGCTTACTTATAAGAACAGAATCACTTTCAGAAATTGCTTCTTCAAAAGCATCTTTTGATAATCCAAGAATAAACATCTCGTTTTGTTGAAAACTATCCATGAATTTCCAATTTGGATTAGGCAATTTTTCGAGAAAACTATTTGGATACCTATCTTCATCTTCACCAATTACTAAATCTGTAGCTTCTTCCGGATTTTTAATGATAATAGGAAAACTATATCTTTTTCTTTCAACAGCATGCCAAAATGAACAGATACTGAGTTGTTTGTCTCCATTTTCATCTATATATATTGCAAGGTGATGATTATTGCCCGGCTTTACAAAACCAATGTCATTTCCATTCTCATCTTTTTTAATAGGTTCAACAGCTGAAAGTCCTGTAAAACAACGAACTGTTCTAATTGGGACCTTCTTTTCTTCATCAAACCAAACCGGGTTATTTTCCAAATCCTTAAAAGCTTCTTTTTCTTTGTAATCATACCTAGCAAGTCTTTCATTTACAATTTGTCTTACTCGGTTATCAACAATGCTTGGAATGTCTTTTTGTCGAATTGATGAAACCAGGTATTTAATGACATACTCTTTTTTATAACAAGTAGCATACTTCAACGGTATGGTTTTTTCTTCATCAAGATAAATTGGTTCTTTCTTTAATGACGCAATAGCATGTTTAACTACGCCATCAAATACACTTAATCTATCTTCAACTAATAGTTTAATATAGTTTTTAACGATCAAGTCGGGATTCTCAAAAATATATTTAATGGATTTTTCTTTCTCCATGGTTTTTATACTACCATATACACTTTCTTCGCTTAAAAATCCGCGTGGTACAATAATGCTAGATTGAGCAACGATTTTTTTCCCATTAGCCTTAATTTTTCTTTTACCAATTGTAGCGACTTTTTTACCGGGCTTAAATGAAACCAAAATTTTTGAGGCATACTTCTGAACTTCGTTGAAGCTAAACGGAACTTGTGAAAAGATATAGTTCTCTAATAAAGACTTTTTCTTATCGAAGTCTTTATTTGCGACTTCAATTTCTTTAAGCATAGTGTTACGTTCTTTACTGCTGTTTAATCCATTTATTCTTTGTATAAATCCTTGTTGAGTACAAGCAATTGTTAAAGCATCTATAGCGTGATGACGATGATCGTCGCGTTTAGTCCAGCCGGAAATTATTTCTTTTTTATGCTTAACACCGTCTTTTTCAAATTCAATAAACTCTGTTAAATTTAGTTCTTTATACTTGGGCAATTGTAAATTCATGAGAATATCATCCCAGCCCCAAATATGTCTGAGCTCTGCAGTTACGCTACCACTTGTTGCCCAGACATTATAACAAATGCTTTGTAGCAACTCACGGGATTTTCTTGATATGTATTGAGTTTCACGCAACTGGCGTTCAATAAAATCTTTTGGGATTTTTTCGCCTGTCATTAATAATTTATCTCGCTTAGCTTTACCTATTAGGTGGTTCTTGTAAAGAATGTTAACTCTTTCTATGTAAGAGCTAAATTCGTTTTCTGACTTTGCTTTCATGAAATCGAAAGCTGTTAAATCTTTTTTATTGGAATTGCATTTCCTATGAGCTAGTGTTTTGTTGCTTTGGGAGTCATCAAATAACTTTGATTTTGGGATTATGTGTTCAACATCTATTTCTTCTCCAAGGATTGCGGTTGTTAGAGTTATTGGCTGACCACAATAAATACAAATTGCGTTCTGTTTTTTGTCTTCATTATTAATCTCATGATAAAGACGCCATTTAATAATATTATTTCTTGTAGCTCTTAGGCCATATTCAGAAAGCCTCTTTTCGATTTCTTTGTTTTCTCGTTCTCGTTTATTAATGTTCTTAAAAGCTTCGTTTCGTTCTTCTTTACTTTGTTTAAGTTCACGCGCCAGCTCTATTCTGATTTCATCGGGCTTGCCGTATTTATCAATTAAAGCATTAACCACGTTAATCATTTGGTTTAGAATTTTTTCAACTATTGGCTGCCGAAGTGTATTTTTTTCTAAAGGTTTCAATTTATCTAAGAGTACACGCTGATGGTTTTCTTGTTTTGTTATTGCCATAGTATGGTAGTAACCAGCGTATGAGCGAGCATTATAATCTTGATCACCCTCCATTAAGTATGGAAGCATTTTTCTAATAGCACGGTGAGATTTATTAGAAAAGCCCAGTTTGGTAAAATCAAGAGCCGAAATTTTAAGAGCAACATCTTCAGGGATACTAAATTTCTTAATTAAGACATTAATACACTCTTCTTTATCACTAATTGAATAAATGGTATGCCAAAGTTTGTAATATGGTTGATTTTCAACATCAGCTGATACGAATTTCTGTGGTTTTGTGTTGATTACTTCGCCACTATTTTTATCTAAATGAAATGCTTCTTTCTCCGTTGTAATTATCTCAATATCAAATTTGAAGAGGTGTTCAAAACTATTGGGAGATTCAAAACAAGATACTATTTCGGTTTTGTTTTTATTTCCGAGAATTCCATTGTACAGTTGTTTATTTCCGTAAACATTATCTTTTTTCAAATCAAGAATCTTTAGCAACATTGGATAAGACATTTTTTCGTTATTATCCAAATAATTAAAGAGTTCTTTTTTCTTGTCAATCGAAATCTCCACATCTGAACCATTTTTTAATCTAAGTTTTATATTGTTAATTGTTTCCCAAATACGGCTAATTTGAAATAAAGGCGAGCTTCTTGGAGCAACTTTTGGACCAACAAATAGTTGTTTATCGCTACTGTTTAATTGCGTTAGAAATCCTTCAAATTCACAAACCGCAACCAATCCTTTTTGAGATTTTAACTTACGTTGATAATATATTATTTCATCGCGAATAGTATTAATGAGTTCAGAAGTAAATATCTCAGGGTAGAACTTTTGTTGATTTTGCATAATCAAATTGTATTCTTCAACATATGCTTCTCGAGGAAATACTTGATCCTTTATTCTATAAAACTGATTCTGTGAAAGTTCATAAGAGAATTTTTGGCCAATTGTTTGCTTTGATTCTTTAAGCTTTTCATACCGGCTCTTTACAATAGCTACATATTCGGTATCCTTTTTTTCCACATTTGCTTCACTTCTGCTATTTTTATAACCTCTTTTTTGATTAAGATGTATTAGTACTCTACCAATTTCTAGAATAGTCAATTGCTTGTTTACGGCATCTGCGCGCAGTTTCCAAAGTTCATCTTTGCTAAGTTGTATTAATTCTAATGAAGGCAACATATTCTTATTTTTCAATTCTTCATATAAACATTTTCTGCGCAATTGATATCTATCATATCCTTTGCGTTGAGTACGTTTTAATGTTCTGTTTTGATTTTTAGAAATAGCATTACCAGTTGAAAATTCATTTTTGTCGTCTGTTGAGAGTGGAACTATTCTACAACCCATACCAAGAATCTGCTTGCACTCTTCAGTTTCGTGAATCATTGCCCAACCAATTGAAGAGATACCAAGATCCAGACCTAAAATCTTTTTCATAATAAACCTACATTTTTTTATTTATTTTTATTTGGAAAATAACTATGTTACAATCAACATTTGAAGCAAATCACAATAAGGATTATTCCGTTGTGAAAACATTTACAGTAGTCCCGCAGCAATGCGGGATTGTTGTTTTATAGATACGCCACTTTATATCTTTGTAATGAATTGCCAGCTTATTACCACGTGTGTTCATTCAATTGTAACCCGCCTTTGTTAATATGAAATTAAGTTTAAAGAATATGATTGTCAAGAAGAGTGTCTGAGTTCCTAAGTGCCTGAGTTCCTAAGTGCCTGAGTTTCTGAGCAGTAAAACAGAAATGTGTAAGGTGAGGAGCAAAAGCTGATTTAAAAGCATAAGATAAATCTTGTGGTACTTGGCATGCGATAGGCAATAACAACTTAAAAAGATAGTTTAATTAAGCTGACAAAACAGAGCGGCATTTTTTGCTTCAATAATTACAAAAGATTATTAGTCCAATCTGAAAAGTGCTTAAAGTGTTTGTAGAGAATATCTGCATCTTTCTTTGAATAAAACTCTCCACGATACGAAACCGCATTTTTGTGGTCTATGAGTTTTATGAAACGCCTTAAGGCATTAACCGATTCAAAGTTTGAAGAAACCTTAAGAAAATCTTTATGCTTTACGGAATCATACTGCTCTCTTGATACTTTTCTAGTCATTAATTGTCCGTTGAATCGTTTTGCCGGAAATGAGTTTACTTTCTTTATAAGCCCATTTTCTTCCTTTTCCACTTCGTATCAGAAATCAGGAAGTATATTACCGAACATCTGCAGATTACAGGAGTTCATAAAACAAAAAACCCCGATATTCTTTCAAATTCGGGGTTTCTCTGTGCATCCAGCCGGATTCGAACCGGCGGCCTGCTGATTAAGAGTCAGATGCTCTACCAGCTGAGCTATGGATGCGGGGCAAAAATAATGAAATTTCGTTTGCTCACAAAACCAAGCTTTAAGTTTTCTTTAAAAACAAAAAGGTTGTCTTGAAAGTTGAATTGTAGATGCAGCCGCAGGCTTTGCTTGCGTTTTATTTGCAGCATCGCAGCTCGAAAGTTGCGCCTGCTCCAAAACAATTACTTTAAAGACAACCTATTTTCTCTTCATCTAAAATCTTTATTTCTTTCTATCTTTATACGGAATGTGATTCATCGAAAAATATTCTCGTACATCTTTTCTCAACACACCTGATAGCAGAATTATTGAAATTAAGTTTGGTGCAGACATAAATCCAAGCGCTGCATCACCAAAAGCCCAAATAGTTTCCAGCTCTGCAATTGCGCCAATAAAGACAAAGAGTACAAATCCCCATTTATACGGCTTAATAGCTTTTTGCCCGAACAAATAAAAAGAAGCTCTGTCTCCGTAATATGACCAGCTTATAATGGTTGAAACAGCAAACAGCAAAACTCCAATGGTTACAATTTTATCGCCATAGGGGAAAAGCCAGCTTAAACCGAGCTTAAATGCGTAAGAAGTCAGCAAACTCGAATTGTATAACTGTCCGGCAAAATTTGGGTCTATATATGTTTTATAAAATAATGTATGATGCCAAGCTTCCGTTGAAACAATTACAAGACCGGTAATAGAACAAATTACGATTGTATCAATAAATGGTTCAAGCAGAGCTACGGAACCTTCGCGTACGCCATATTTTGTTTTTGCGGTTGAGTGAGCAATTGGCGCGCTTCCCTGCCCGGCTTCGTTTGAATACAAACCGCGTTTAATTCCCCACAACATTGTGTTTAAGAAAACTAAAAAAGTACCGCCTAAAGTGCCGGCAGCCGCAGCAGGTGGATTGAATGCGCTTTCAAATATCAAACCAACACCCGGAATTAAATGTGGTAAATTGGAAATTAAAACAGTTACACCAGCTAAGAAATAAAATAAAGCCATAACTGGAGAAAGAATGCCGGTTACATTGCCTATTCTTTTAATACCGCCAATAATTACTAAAGCCACTAAAAAAGCTATAACAATTCCGTTGATCAAATGAACAATAGAAACATCGAAGCCTTCAAAAAGGTGATGTTGGGTGGTAAGCCAAGAAGAAGTACCTACAATTTGAGTAACTTCAGAATAAATTTGATCTGAAAGAGTGAAAGATTGAATAGCGTTTCCGGTTGCGTAGGAACAAATTACTGCAAATGCAGCAAACAGAATTGCCATCCATTTCCATTTTGGTCCTAAACCTTTTTCAATTGTGTACATTGGACCGCCTGCCGTAGAGCCATCCGGTAAAATATCTCTGTACTTTAGAGCAAGAGAACACTCTGCAAACTTTAAAGACATTCCAAAAAATGCGCTAACCCACATCCAGAAGAGTGCACCCGGACCGCCATAGTAAATTGCAGTAGCAACGCCGGCAATATTACCTATTCCAACAGTTGCAGATATGGCAGTTGAAAGAGCTTTAAAATGATTAAGGTCTCCTGCGTCATTAGGGTCATCATAAGTTCCGGCAGTAACTTTAATGCCGTGCCAAAAATATCTAAACTGAGGCAGCATTAATTTAAATGTTATAAAAACACCGGTACCTAAAAGTAAAATGAGTATAAGCGGAATAGAACCAAGAGGCATTGCCGCACTTGGAAAGTTTTTTACAGATTCAAAATTGCCGGGGAATGTCCATACTGTTTCAAAAAATGGAAGTCCGCCAAAAATGAACATCCCGAAAATGATAGCAAGAGCAATTAAGCCCGCAGTAGATTTTTTCATGTTCCTCAAAAATTTTTTTTGGTGATTTAGTTAATTAGATTAAGCCTATTGAGCTTAGCAAAACAATAAAAATCAAAATTGGAGCTATATATTTTAACACGATTTCCCAAGTTTTAAGAAGCCAAGGGTATTTACCAAAACTTCCTTCGGCACCTTCAACAACACCGGAACGAACAGTTGCTTTATTCCAAACCCAGCCAACAAATATTGCAATAAAAAAACCGCCAATTGGCAACAATAAATTTGATGCGATAAATTCTGTGAGTCCAAAGAAATTCAATCCAAAAAGTGTTGAATCAGCTAACAAATTAAAAGATAACGCGCTTGGAATGCCAAGAAGCAAACACAAAGAACCAAATATTAAAACAGCTTTTTTTCTATCCCATTTTTTTTCATCCACAAAATAAGCTGTAACAACTTCGAGCAATGATACTGTTGAAGTAAGTGCCGCTAAAGCTAACGCTAGAAAAAATAAGATAGAGAAAATATATCCGCCCGGAATTTGTGTTAATACAGCGGGCAGTGTTCTAAAAATTAAACTTGGGCCAACAGCCGGGCTTTGGTTGGTTGCGAACACAACAGTAAAAATTGCAACGCCCGCAATAACGGCAACGCTTGTATCTAAAACCGCAACCCAAACAGAGCTTGAAGGAATGTTATCTTTCTTTTTAAGGTAGCTTCCGTAGGTTAGCATTGCGCCCATTCCTAAGCTAAGAGAAAAGAATGCCTGCCCTAAAGCCGCTAAAACTACTTTGCCGTTTATTTTACTGAAGTCTGGATTAAAAAGATAAGACAAGCCGGCAGAAGAGCCTTCGAGCGAAAGACCTTGAATAGTAACAATTATAAGAAGCCCAAATAACATTGGCATCATAATTTTGCTGCCGCGCTCAATTCCCTTTTGAACTCCAAAGTAAACTACAAGCATTGTTAGCAGCATAAACGTTACCATATAGCCAACGCTCCAGCCAACATTACCAATCAAATCATTAAAATGTTCACCGGCGGAATCTGGCGCCGTGTATAGATAAAAATTTCCTTTAACAGCTTCAACAACATAACCAAGTGACCAGCCTGCAACAACAGAATAAAAGGATAAAATTATGAAGCCGGCAAAAACCCCCATACCGCCAACAGCATACCAGAATGGCGATTTGTGTAAAGCCTTGAAAGCGCCGACAGGATTTTTTTGTGTAGTGCGCCCCATAAGAATTTCGGCAATCAAAACCGGAATGCCGATTGCAAAAGCGCACAGAATATAAATAAAAATGAATGCTGCGCCCCCATTTTCTCCGGCTAAATATGGAAACCGCCAAATATTACCTAAACCAACCGCGGAACCTGCTGCTGCAAGAATGAAACCCAATTTACTTCCCCACTGTTCTCTTCCAGTTTTGTTTAATGACATCCGCATCACCCTTTATGAAAAGAATTTAGAAGTTTGCTGGGCAATATGATGTTTAGATGTTGAAATTGCAAAGGAAAATTATTCTCTTTTAACGAATAATTTTCCTTTGTCTAAGTGTGGGTTATTCTTTTTTGGTCTTGATAAGAGAGTAAACTATAGAGAATATGATTATAGAAAGGATAATTAATAACGACCAGGAAATAGGAAACTTACCGCCGAACGCATCGTTGAGCCACGCCATTTTTAATCCTACAAATACAAGTACAACTCCTAAGCCATATTTCAAATATCTAAATTTGTTTACAACTCCGGCAAGCATAAAAAACAGAGCCCGTAAGCCAAGTATAGCAAAGACGTTAGATGTAAACACAATTAAAGGTTCTTTAGTTATGGCAAAAATTGCCGGAACTGAATCTACTGCAAAAATTATGTCAGAGACTTCAATAAAAAGCAAAGCTATCATTAACGGAGTTGCATAGATAACACCATCTTTGCGGATAAAGAATTTTTGTCCTTCTATTGTTGGTGTAACAGGAAAGATTTTTCTGAACAATTTAATAACCGGATTCTTTTCGGGGTCCATCGGTTTATCGGGTACAAAAATAATCTTTAAGCCGGTTATGATTAGGAAGATGCCGAAGAAAATTACTACCCAATGGTACTGAAGAAGTATTGAGCCCATTGCTATAAATATAATTCTGAATACAAGTGCGCCAATAATGCCAAAAAACAAAACTCTATGCTGATATTTTAACGGAATAGCAAAGTAGCTGAACACTACTACAAAAACAAAAATATTATCAACTGCTAATGTCTTCTCTACAATAAAGCCTGTTAAAAACTCTAGCCCTACTTGTTTTGCTGCTGCTTCCGGAATGAATCCTGGAATAGCGAGCAGACGCTCATCGGTTTCAAATTTCCAGCCTGCATACTTATAGAATAAGAAATTGAAAACCAGCGCGAGTGAAATCCAAACAATACTCCACGTTAAAGATTCCTTAAAACTTACTTCGTGTGCCTCTCTATGAAAAACCCCGAGATCAAGCGCAAGCAAAGCTAAAACAAACAGTGTGAAACCTACGTAAAACAACCAGTAATCCGCAAAAGGGAAAAGGAAAATTCCTTCCATTAACACTCCATTTTTATTGATTCTAACAGCTAAGTTAAGAAAAAGATTCCTTTTAAACAGAGAGGTGTCTTTATTATTATTTTTGTGTTGTTCTGAATCCGCGCTCTCCTATAGCCGAAAAGAAAAGCAGAACGCTGATCTGTTCTAATTATTATGATCATAAAAATCTTAATGAATCTAAGATTCTTGCTTAGTTAAAATAGAGATGGTTATTAGAGAAATGAGTTTACAGTCTCGTGCCGCTAATTTCTTATTTCTTTAAGAAGAAATTCAATTGTACCGTAGCCTAAAATATCGCGAGCAAAACCCATAATTCCGCCTCCTTTAATTTCAATTTGTGCTTTTACAAGTCCAATGTTTGGAGCTATCCATTCCGTAACAATATTTTTTGAACCGCCGTAAGAATCTACAACTGTCTCAATCTTTATTGTAGAAAACCTGCCGGCATCGGTCTGAACGTTTTCTTCGCTCAAGACTTTGCCTTTAATAAATACTTTGTTGGAGTCGTTATTGATATACTCAATCGTTTCATCATACCATTCCTTTCCAACAAATAAAGGAAACGCGTAACGCAAAAGAGGGCGTTTGTAAGTAACGTGGTTTTCTTTTTTAACAACAAGAAGCAGCTTTACCCACTGATAAGTTTGATGTATAAAAAGACCATTATCGCGCATTTCGAGTTTTTGGTAATACTTAAAATTTTCCGCTTCACTTTTTGTTTCGATTAATCCGTTAACCAACGAAGCCTTTATTGCTGCGTCGCCAAAGGATGTTTCGTAAATGTAGATTTTGCTGTCGCTAAGCGGAAAAAGTTCTTTTGAATAGATTCTTTTTGCGCTTTTATCGGCAGCAATAACAAAAGATAATGCACCGAGAAGAAAGAGGGCTGTTTTAATCATAGCTGCCATTTTTGGCTGTAAAATTACAATTTAAAATTATATGAATTATTATGCCGTGGTTAAACATCTGTGAACAAATTGTTAAATTTGCTTTAGCTTTGTCAGCTTTCGTTTGTTCACTTTTAATGAAACACTCTATGCGAAAAAATTATACATTCATTTTATTATCAACTAGCCAGGCAAGAATATTTCTTTTTGCCATCATTTTGTTTCTTGCCGCTTGTAATAGTAATGTTAAGCAATCTGGCAGCAAAAACATAATAACAGACGATCTGGGCAACAGCTTTGTATTTGATAAAGCTCCTCAAAGAATTATTTCGCTGGCGCCAAACTTAACAGAGATGATTTACTCGCTTGAACTGCAGCAACATTTGGTGGGAAACACTATGTACTGCAATTACCCGGAAGAAGCGCAAAAGATTGATAAGGTCGGAGATATGCTCACCTTTAATTTTGAAAAAATAGTTTTATTAAAACCAGATTTAATTTTTATTACTGTTGAAGGAAACACAAAAAACACTTACGATAAATTCCACGAGCTTGGTTTAAAGGTGTTTGTTTCAAATCCGCGTAATTACAAAGGAATTAGAAAAACTTATTCAGACCTCGGCAAAATTTTTGCCGTTACTGAGAAATCAGGAAAATCTCTGGCAGCTTGGGATTCTACGCTCAGTTCAATTAAAGCATTACAGCTTGGAAAGGAGAAAACCGCTATGTTTTTGGTAGAACTTAGACCTGTTATGATTGCCGGCATAAATACATTTATTAACGAATACTTGCACTTTTGCGGACTTAAAAACATTGCTTCAGATTCTAAATTGAATTACCCGGTTTTTAACAGAGAAGAAGTGTTAAAGCGGGATCCGGATTATATTATTTATCCAACCGGCGGCGAAGATACAATTGAGATGTTAAAGCAGGCATATCCCGAATGGAAGAAGCTGAAAGCAATTAAGAATAACAATGTAATTTTTATTGATAGAGATTTGTATTTGCGTCCGGGACCGAGATATATAGAAGCGCTTTCGGATTTGTCTAATCAGCTTCGTCAGAAAGAGGCGGCAGCTCAAAATCTTTAGAGATAAAAACCATAGCACAAAGATCGCCTTTAAACTTTCCTTTTTCTCTGCACCTTCTGTGCCTTTCAAGAACTTTAGTTTGGTCAATTTCTCCGTTTACATCAAACAAATTAAGCTCTTCGCCGCATTCGGCGCAGAAGATATTATCATTTTTTAAAGATTGATCTTTATTATGTATCGATTTCTTTTTGCTCATTTTTGTTTCCAGCCGGCTCCCATTCAAGTCCTTCGCATGGCAAAACATTTAACGTTGGGTGTTTATCTAATTTCATGCAAAGCACGGCAGTCTTATCGAAATGCTTGCAAGATGTGCAAAGTGTCTGCTCAATAATTTCTTTGTTTGCATCATAAAAAATCCGGTACTGAATGGTAATAGGATAAATTATTACGGCATAAACAGAAACAATAGCAAGCCACCACCAATATTTATACTCTATGTAGCTATTGATAATCCACAGCGTTGGTAATAAAACTGCTGTGCGCATTATAGCCCAAAAAATTATGTGTCCCATCTTTTTCTCTTATCGGAAAACTAAATATTGTTCTGTGCAGTGTCAAATTGCATTTAGCTTTGTTTACCTTTAACTTTGGCGTAAATAAAGTAATTTTATAACCTGATAAACGATGGACCGCATTTTGGACGATCAACAAAAACAAGAAAAACAAAGTTCTCAGGAACAGCAGCCGGGTCAGCAAAAAAAAACATTTAGGCGCCCATATTATAGAAGAAACTATAATCAAAACAAAAGACCTTCTGGGCAAACACTTAGTCGGCCTCATCAACAACAACCCGTTATAGTACAGCAGGTTAGTTTTAAGAAAGTATCTATAATTGTTCCTCTTTATAACGAAGAAGAATCTTTGCGTCCTCTTTATCAAGAAATTAGAAAAGCGGTAAAAACAGTTTCTTGCGATTACGAAATTCTTTTTATTGATGATGGCAGCCGGGATAAATCTCTTACAGTAATAAAAGACATTGCGCGAACAGATAACAAAGTTCATTATTACAGTTTTAGAACAAATTATGGCAAAAGTGCCGCACTTCAAGTTGGGTTTAAGCATGTAACTGGTGATGCAGTAATTACAATGGATGCGGATCTTCAAGATGACCCGGCAGAAATTCAGAACTTGTTAAAGAAATTGGACGAAGGTTACGATTTAGTATCCGGCTGGAAGAGAAAACGGTTCGATCCATTCATCAAAACATTTACTTCAAAGTTTTTCAATTTTGTAACAAGATTGATGAGTGGGATAAAGATACACGATTTTAACTGCGGATTGAAAGCTTACCGTAGAGCTGTTGTTCAATCTGTTGATGTTTACGGCGAAATGCACCGTTACATTCCGGTTCTTGCCGGATGGAAAGGATTTTCGGTTTCTGAAATTGTTGTAAAGCATCATCCAAGAAGATATGGCAGGACAAAATTCGGTATCTCACGTTTTTTCAAAGGCTTTATAGATTTAATTACAGTCAGCTTCACGGTTCGCTTTATAAAGCGGCCGATGCACCTCTTCGGTTTTGTTGGAATGTTGGCAACCTTAGTAGGAATAATTATCAGCCTGTGGCTTACAATAGAAAAACTTGCATTTGGAATTGGTATAAATAACCGTCCGGTTTTCTTCTTAGGAATATTACTGATTATTGTAGGTGTGCAATTTTTTGCAATTGGTTTAATCGGCGAGCTAATTGTTCATAACACTCAATCAGAAAAAGAATATGTTATAAAAGAGAGAAAGTAAATTTCTCTCTTAATTTTGCATTCCAATGTGTATAAAAATTGCACTTCTTGAGCTCTAACACTTCATCTATTCTAAATAAAATCCTTATTTTTCGTTTAACTAAAGGATAATTTTAAATGAAATTTCACCTCGTTTCGGGCGCATGCGGTTTTGTTGGGCGCAACACTGTTAAACAATTATTAAATAGAACAAAAGATGCCGTAATTATGGTTGATGATCTTTCTGTTGGAACTCATCCATCAACTTGGCTGCAAGATACGGCGGCAAAAAAACTTAAAGACATCGAAATTTTTGGGAAAGAAGAACGCTTGTTCTTTTTCAAAACAGATTTCAGAAAATTTTTAACAAAGATACAAGAAGAGCCAAAGTGGCTCGAAACCGAATATGGTTTGAAGATTGACCGCTTTGGCGATGCTTTTCACTTTGCTGCAATTGTTGGCGGGCGCGCAAAGATTGAAGGCGACCCGATGGCTGTTGCTTTAGACTTAGCAATTGATGCGGAATTTTTTAACTGGATCGCAAAAGCTAAACCAGAACGCGTGTTGTATCCAAGTTCATCAGCCGCTTATCCAATTAATATGCAGACAGAAAGCCAAGCAGTTGCGCTGAAAGAAGAAGACATTAATATAGACGGCTACACTCTCGGTATGCCCGATTTAACTTACGGCTGGACAAAAATGACCGGCGAATTTCTTGCTAAGATTGCCGCACGAAATTATGGTATTTCAATTGCGTGCATTCGTCCATTCAGCGGTTACGGCGAAGATCAAGATTTAACCTATCCCGTTCCAGCAATCGCAATGCGCGCTGCAAAAAAGGAAGACCCGTTTGTTGTCTGGGGTACCGGGAAACAGGGCAGAGATTTTGTTCATATTGATGATGTTATGGATTGTATGTTTTTAGCCATGGATAAAATACACGATGGCACCGCAATTAACATTGGAAGCGGAAGTTTAACCTCTTTCATTGATCTTATTAAGGTTTTTAGCGGCTTTGCCGGATACGAACCTGCCATCAAACCACTTGTTGATAAACCAATGGGCGTTCACTCTCGTTATTGTGATATGACTTTTGTTAAAGAAACTCTCGGCTGGGAACCAAAAATTAGTTTAGAAGAAGGAATGAAGCGTGTTTATGAAATTGCTGTTCATAGATTGAGAGGTCAAAGGTGAAAAGTATCTTCATATTCTCAATTCTCAATTCTCAATTTTCAATTGACGTGTGATGAAGATTGTAATATTCGGTCCCGGTCCGCAATTCAAAGGTGGAATTGCAAACTATACTTCTTCGCTTGCCAAAGCTTTAGATAAACTTGGCGTTGAAGTGAATATGATATCTTGGACTCAACAATATCCATCAATTATTCCAAGAGATTTTATAGACCGCGCAAGTAAAAAAGATTTGTTCGAAGGAACGAACATAAAAGTTCAATACATTACAAATTATAACAATCCGGTTTCTTGGCACCATACAGTTGATGCAATTGCGAAAATCAATCCGGATATTGTTGTGTTTCAGTGGGCAATTTCAATTCAAGGATTGCCGATTGGCTGGATTGCAAACCGCGTAAAACAAGAATGCAGCTGCGAGATAATTTTTGATCTTCATGTTGTAGCACAGAAAGAAGTTAGTTTAATTGATAAACGGCTTCTTCAGTACGCATTATCAAAACCGCACAGCTTTATTGTTCACTCGCTAAAAACATTTGATGAACTGAAAATGATTTTCGCTAAACAAGAATTTATTCTTACGAAAGATGGGAAACGGAAGAAGGAAAAGGGAACTCAGAATGTAATTCAGCTTTATCATCCTGTGTATGATATGTTTCAGCCGGACCCCGATTTTGACAAAGAAAAAGTTAAACAAGAACTTGGTTTGCGTAAAAATGTTTTTCTTTTCTTTGGTTTTATCCGTAAGTACAAAGGCTTGCATAATGTTATTCCCGCATTTACTAAACTTGCAAAAGAAAGAGATGATGTTTCGCTTCTTATAGTTGGCGAATCTTTTTGGAATACACTTGATACAACCAAACTAAGCACTAAAGTTAAGAAGGCTGTTTTCGGTGCAGCAAAGAAACTACTTATCCGCTCCAGTGATGACGAAAGTCTCTACAGACCATTAGAACTTATTGATCAGCTTGGCATTAAAGACCAAGTTGTAGTTGTAAACCGATATGTAGGCAACGAAGAGGTTCCAAAATATTTTCAAGCAGCGGATTGTAATGTTTTGTTTTACTTAGTTGCAACGCCAAGCGGAGTTGAATCGATTGCGTACAATTTTAAGCTGCCAAGTTTAGCTGCGCGGGTTGGTCATTTTCCAGAAACAATTAAGCATGGTTACAATGGTTATTTAGCCGAGCCAGAAAATATTGATTCGATGTATGCAACGATGAAAGAATTTTTGAACAACCCGATCCCCAGAGAAAATGTAGCTGAACTAGCCTCAAAGATGAGCTGGGAAAATTACGCCAAAGCAATTTTGAATGTTTAACTTAGCGCCTTTGCGTCTTAGCGGGAAATTTTCTTTTGCAAGACAGCAGGCGCAATGAAAAGATGGAGTGCAAATGTCTAAGCAGCAAAAAAAATCTGCAACCGGGTCAAAAAAATCTAACGAGATAGGTTTTTCAATCGGCAAATCAATTCCAGTAAAATTTCAAACACCCGCTCTCTTGCTTTTACTCCTGATCTTGATCTTGCTCTTCTTTTCCCCTGTGTTGTTAGGCGATAAAACCACTTCAGCGGGCGATTTGATTCAAGTAAAAAGTTTAAGAGAGTATTCTAACAAAGAAAGAGAGAGTTACTCGCTTTGGAACCCGCACATCTTTTGCGGAATGCCTGCAGTTGTAACATCTGCCTCGCCAAGAATGTTCGATTTAACCGCCGCTGCATATTCTTATACTTCAAGAATTTATTCTGCTGCTTTTACAGATTATAATGCTATTTATACATTCAGCTTTGTAGTTCTTGGATTAACGGCGTTTTTCTTTATGAGAAGCTTTGGCGCCGGGCGAGCATTAAGTTTTTTTGTTGCCTCTGCTGCAGTCTTCAGCACCGGAATTACTATGCTTTTTTACATTGGGCACATTACAAAGCTGATGAGCCTTTCTGTTTTTCCTTTTATTCTAATGATGTTATTTAAATTCCAAAAAGAAATAAAACTGCCCGACGTACTGCTTTTCGTACTTGGATTGCACTTGCTAGCTTTAGGCGCTCACGTGCAGATTGTTTTTTACTTTGCTCTAACAGCTGCAATTTATTTTATCTTCTTCTTCATACGCGCCTTTGTTATTAAAGACACATTCTTACAGAAACAGCTTTTAAAATCCATTGGAATTACTGCCGCCGCCGGCATAATTGCTATCTCTATGTCGTTAGATACTTACTCTCAAATTTTAGAATATAAACCTCATTCTACACGAGGAACTAAAAGTATAACAGAAACGCAAAACACCGGTGCCGCAGCGATCAATAACTCCTATCAGTATGCAACAAGCTGGTCGTTCTCTCCGGCAGAACTAACAACATTAGTTATTCCATCTTACTTTGGTTTTGGAAATTCTGTTTACAAAGGCGAGCTTACTCAAAATCAAGAGGTTGAAGTAAACACTTACTTTGGTCAAATGGAAAGCGTAGATACAGCAATGTATATGGGAATTGTAATTTTTGCACTGGCATTTTTTGCGTTGATTACAAGATGGCGCGAGCCAAATATTCAATTCTTTACCATTGTAATTGTGCTGTTCACTTTAATGTCGTTCGGCAAAAATTTCCCTCTCGTTTATAATTTGCTTTATTTTAACTTTCCACAGTTCGATAATTTCCGCGCGCCGGTAATGATTTTGCATGTTCTGCAAATTGTATTCCCTGTTCTCGCCGGGCTTGGAGTAATGAAAATAATTTCTCTGCGTGAAGAGAAAAACGTTACTATTGTAAAATCCTTAAAGACGGCCGCAATAATTTTTTCCGCTATCTTCATCTTCTCTCTTCTTCTTGGAGGAAGCATTAGCAGTTTTATGACTGAAAGAATTGACACTTATGTAAGTTCACTTGGTCAGTCTCCTCAAGGACAGCAAATGGGGCAAATGTTTACAGCGCTCGCTCCATACATTAGCAATATGTTCCGCGGCGATTTGCAGATTGCCTTTGCGTTATTAGCACTTAGTTTTGGAGTTAGTTACGCGTATGCTGCTTCTAAGATTAACAAAGAACTGCTTGTTACTGCGCTAATAATATTTGCACTGTTCGATCTTTTCCGCATCAGCACGCGCGGCGCAAGTTATATTGATAAAGCACAGGCAGATCAACTTTTCATCCAGCCTCAATACATTTCTACAATTAAGCAGCAGAATGATACAGAGCCTTTCCGCATCATCAACTTAAAGCGAGAAGGAATGGGTTCGCTTAGCAACAACGCAAATTTTAATGTTTATTTTCTTCAAGAAGATTTTAGCGGCTACTCTGCTGTTAAGCCAAGAAGCTATCAGGATATTATGGATGTTGTTGGTCCGGTTAACATGACTTTATGGCGGATGCTCGGCGTTAAGTATGCTGTAGTTGATCAATCTTTTGGCGCAGCTGGTTTTACACCGGTTCAACAAATAGAAAATGAAATTGTTTATAGAAACGAGAATGCGCTGCCAAGAATTTATTTTGTAGAAAATATTGAAGAAAAACCGGCGACTGATATTCTAAATGAAATAAAGAATGATTCTTTTGATCCGAAAAAATTAGCTTTTGTTGAAAATCTTGATTTCAAGTTTGATAGAGCCGATTCAACATCAACAAGTAAAATAGTTCAGTACAAAGATGAGCATGTAATTACAGAAGTAGACGCAAAGGGAAACAACTTTTTGTTTTTCGGAACAACTTTTTTGCCGGGCTGGAAAGCTTTTGTTAATGGCACCGAAACTAAAACCTTCAAGACTAATCATGGGTTTATAGGTATTGTTGTTCCTCAAGGCAAGCACAAAGTTGAATTTGCTTACGAACCAAAAGGTTTTATACTCGGGAAATATATGTCGCTCGTGTTAAACATATTTCTGTTTAGCGGAATTGGATTTGCGTTTTTCCTTTCCAGAAAAAAAGGGAAACCGGAAAACAAGTAAATGCTTGCTAGATTAAAAACAACTATTCAGCAATCGTTTATTTACAGCTTAAGCAACGTAGCGGCTAAAGCAGTTGGTGTTATTTTACTTCCACTCTATCTGCACAATCTTTCTGTTACTGCTTTCGGCGTGTGGGATTTATTAGACACAACAATTCAAATACTTACAGAAATTGTAATTCTCGGTCAAGCAAGCGCAATAATTTTTCTGAATAATTCTGAAGAATACAAAGAAAAGAAATCTTCTACTCTTTACACGATTACAATCTTCGTAATGCTGTTTGGCTCTTTGCTGGTATTAATTACAGAAGCAGCGGCTTTTTATTTTCCTTCTTTTTTAACCGGCTCTTTAGTACGCATAGAATATATTAGGCTTTCTGCTTACATAATCTTGCTGAGAGTAATGAGTAGTCTTTTCTTCTCAAAAGTAAGAGCCGAAGAAGAAGCAAAGTTTTACACAGCAATTAGTGTTGTTCGAGTTATTCTTATAACTGCTTTCTCGGTTTATTTTATCGCAAGAAAACAGCTTGGAATTTTAGGCGGGTTGTATGCATTTCTCTTTGCCGAAGTAATCATCACCGGAATCCTTACAGTAAAAGTAATTCCGCAAATGAAGCCAAAGTTTAATAAAGAGACTCTTTCTACTGCATTAAAGTTTGGCTTCCCGCTTGTGTTTAGTTCGCTTGGGTTTATGCTTTTAAATTTGAGCGACCGTTACATAATTAAAATTTTGCTTGGCGCTATGTACGTTGGCATTTATGGACTTGGTTACCGTGTTGCCGGTGTGCTTAATATGTTTTTAATTCTTCCGTTCAGCCTCAGTTTAATGCCGCTCGCATACAAATATATTGGCAAGCATGATGACAAACGTTTCTACAGCAAGCTGATGACTTATTCTACTTTTATGTTTGTCTGGGGGTTCGTCTTCCTATCATTGTTCAGCCCGGAAATAGTTCGTTTGTTTGCCGGCAAAGGAAATTACGATTCCACCTTTTTAGTTATTCCAATAATTCTGCTTTCTTATGTCTTCAGCGGAATGCGTTTAACTGCACAGCTTGGAATGCTTTTAACAAATAATACAAAGCACATTGCTTGGATTACAGTTTCTGCTGCTCTGCTTAACATTGTTCTTAACTTTATTTTTATACCTATGTTTGGAATTATTGCAGCAGCAGCAAATACGCTAATTTCTTTTGTGCTGTTTTATTGCGCCTCTCAATTTATGTCCAATAGATACTTCAAAATTCCTTACGAGAATGGTAAACTTGTAATGATGATAATTGTTGGCTCGGTTTTATCATGCTCGGTTTATCTAATAACAGAAATCAGCATTGGCAGCATCATTTTTAAACTGTTTCTTACCGCTCTTTTTCCGGTTGTGTTGTTTATGTTCAAATTTTACGAAAAGGCAGAACTTGAAATTTTGCTAAACCCATACAACCTAAAAGAATTTTTAGTTAGTTTCTTCAGTAGTAATAAAAACACTTAGGCAGAATAAATAATAGAAGAATGAAGAAAGTTTTAATAATAACATATTACTGGCCTCCTTCCGGCGGAATAGCAGTTCAACGCTGTTTAAAGTTTGCTAAATATTTGCGCGAGTTTGGATGGGAACCGGTAATTCATACGGCTGATGGAGCAGAATATCCGGTTCTTGATGATGGAAATTTTAAAGACATACCTCAAAATTCAGAAGTTATTAAAACGAAAATTTGGGAACCGTTTAATCTTTTTAAGAAGTTTTCCGGGAAAAGAAAAGAAGAGCGCATTCACAATATTTTTCTTGAAGAAGATAAGCCTACTCTCGCTCACAAAATTGGAATTTGGATTCGTGGCAACATTTTTATTCCCGATGCACGCAAGTTTTGGATTAATCCGAGTGTAAATCATCTAACAAAATATCTTAAAGAAAACTCCGTTGATGTAATATTTACAAATGGTCCGCCGCAAACAAATCATATGATTGCTTACGGAGTAAAAAAGAAATTAAATATTCCGTGGCATGCAGATTTTCAAGATCCATGGACACAAGTGGATTACTTTCCGCAGTTAATGTTAAATCCCATATCGCTGAAAATACACAAAGCAATGGAACAGCGTGTTTTTAAGAATGCCGATAAAGTTACAATCTGCAGCTACACATGGAAGAATGATCTCGAATCAATTGGCGCTAAAGATGTTGGAGTTATAGTTTGGGGATTTGACGAGGATGATTTCAAGAATATTTTTGTTGAGCTTTCCCAAAAATTTACATTAAGCCATTACGGAAGTTTAGGTCCTGATAGAAACGCTAAAACACTTTGGAAAGCTTTATCAATTTTATCAAAAGAGAATACCGACCTTGCTAATGACCTCGAAATTGAGTTAGCCGGCTTTATCGGTTACTCAATACTTGATGAAATTGAATTGCTCGGATTAAAAAAGAATTTGGTTTTATTTAATCATCTTACCCGCAAAGAAACTTTGGAAAGAATGCACCGCTCGCAAGTTCTTTTATTGATCTTAAATGACATGCCAAACGTTAACGGAAGATTGCCCGGCAAACTTTTTGAATATCTCGCTTCCCGAAGACCAACACTTGTAATTGGTCCGGAAGAAAGTGATGCTTCAAAAATTGTTCACGGTGTTAATGCCGGCTACACGTGCAATTTTACTGATCTTAATAAAACTCTTGAAACAGTTAGGTCGTTGTATCAAAAATTTAAAGAAGGGAAACTAACAGCTAATCAAACAGATATTTCTCAATATTCAAACAGAAACTTAACCAAGAAACTTGCCGGTTATCTGGACCAGATTGTTAAGCGATGAAAAAGACAAAAGTTTTATGTTTTACAGATGATGCTGCCGGACGCGACGTGGAGATGCTTCTTCCGCTTCGTTATTTTGCAGAGCGGTTTCTCAACTGCGAGTTTCATCACGCACTCAATATCGAAATACATCAAATCTGCCGCATTAAGCCGGATGTTATTCTTCAAGCTAACACAATTGGCAGCAATCTCTATTTTGAAATTTCTCGAATTGCTTATAAGCAAAACATCCCTCTATTTGCACTTATCTCAGAAGGAAATTTTAGAACAGATGGTTCATTCAATTACTGGGGATTTAACCGCGATAAAAAATTTTATCAAGATTATGTTTGCTGCTGGAGCGAAAGAACCGCAGAATTTCTAAAAGAAAAAGAACCGCAGGAAGCTGAACGAATTGTTGTAACCGGCGGAGCTGGCTTCGATAGATATATTATTTATAAATTTTTAGATAGAAAAGAATTTTTAAGAAAGTACAACAAAGAAGGTTTCAAGAAAATTATTGGTTACGCCGGCTGGGCTTTTGGCAAGTTGTACCATACGCGCGGAAGAGATGAATTGCTGTTTTGGGCTCACGGCGATGAAAGCAAATTAAAATGGATTGAAGAGCAGCGTTGTTTGGTAAGAAATGTTTTACGCGAGGCAGTTGTAAATAATCCCGATACACTTTTTGTATTAAAACAGCATCCGCAGGAAAACGCACCGGAGAGACCCGAACCGGTAAAAAACGAAATGAGTGAATTAGCCGGATGTCAAAATGTTTTGTACTTGTGTACAGAAGAATCAATTCACGATTTGATTAGCGTTGCCGATTTGTGGACTTGCTTTGAATCTACAACGGCGCTGGAAAGCTGGCTGATGGGCAAACAAACGATTTTTATAAATCCCGAACCAAATTTTAACCGAGACGAGCTTTATAAAGGCTCGCCGCTTGCTAAATCTTACAGCCAATTTCAGAATATGGTTAATGAATTTTTTGTTTCGGGTAAAATAGAATCCTTCGTCGATTTTGAGAAAACAAAACACAGAAATGAACTCATTGGAAACATAATCGGTTTTGGCGATGGATTTAACCACATTAGAGCTTCTAAATATTTTGCACAAACCATAGCCAAATCCAAAATCCAAAATCCAAAATTCAATTTCTACTTTTGGCATTGGCTGGTTTTTGTATTAATTAGAATTGCAGCGCCTTTCTATAATCGTAAAATCTATTCTAAACTCTACAAAGTAAAGAAACATCTTTGGGTTTTTGAGAACTACAGAATGGAAAAACTTAACAAGCTCTATGCAAAGTATGTTCCTTATTTCGATGAGTTCTACAAGAAGCATAATATCGAAAAGAAATTTTTCGATGGCAGTTTATTTAACGGCTGCAATTAGGAATTCCCGCATTTATCAAACCAATAATTTTCCTAAATTTGTTTAGTTATTAGAAGTAGTAAAGGAGTTCCACTGAATAAAATTTACTCATACGGAAAGCAGTTAATTGATGATGATGACATTCGAGCAGTTGTTGAAACGCTGAAGGGCGATTGGTTAACTCAAGGTCCTTCGGTTCAAAAATTTGAATCTGCTCTCGCAGAAAAATTTGGCAGCGAAAATGCATGCGCTGCTGCAAACGGTACTGCAAGTTTGCATCTTATAGCTTTAGGTTTAGGCTGGCAAAAAGGGGATATTGTTATAACATCTCCAATAACTTTTTTAGCAAGTGCAAATTGTGCTGTTTACGCAGGAGCAACCCCGGATTTTGTGGATATAGATGAATCAACTTATACTTTAGATACCGATATGTTAGAAGAGAAACTAAAACTCTACGCACTAAAAAATATAAATGTGAAAGCAGTAGTTGCAGTTGATTTCGCCGGTCATCCGTGTAATTGGGAAAAGCTGAAAGAATTGCAAGATCAATTTGGATTCCAGTTAGTAAACGATTTTTGCCATGCGCCCGGTGCAGAATACAATAACAATGTTAAATACGCTCCCAAATATGCTGATGCTGTTAATATGAGTTTTCATCCCGTAAAACATTTTACTACAGGAGAAGGCGGCGCAGTATTAACAAACAATTCTGAATTAGATAAACGTGTTAGAACTCTTAGAACACACGGAATGACTAAAGACGAATCTGTTTTGGAAAAGAACGATGGTCCTTGGTATTACGAAATGCACGAGGTTGGATTCAATTACCGAATTACAGATTTTCAATGTGCGCTTGGATTAACACAGCTTTCTAAACTAAGCTCGTTTGTAGAAAAGAGAAGAGATATTGCAAAGTACTACAACGAAGTATTAGCTGACGATGAAAGATTCATTCTGCCTCAGTCTGCATCGAACGTTAAACACGCATATCACCTTTATCCTCTTCAAATAAAATTTGATGAAATAGGGATTACACGCAAAGATTACTTTGCAAGATTGAGAGCAAACAGAATTCTTGCACAAGTACATTATGTGCCTGTTCACTTGCAGCCATTCTACATGAAAAACTTTGGCTTTATGCCGGGCATATTCCCAATAGCAGAAAAATTTTACGAACGTGAAATATCTATCCCTATGTATGCTTCACTTGATAAATGCGATTTAGAATATATTTCTTCTCAACTAATTGAATGCTTGAGCTGAGTTAAATGAAAGTTGCGATTATTACAGAAGGATACAATAAAACTGGATACGGACATATAACTCGCTGCCTCGCATTATATCAAGCTTTTGAACTAAGGAGTATTATTCCCGTTATTTACGTTAATGGAGATGAAGGCAGCTTAAATTTCTTAGCAGATACAAATCACGAAGTTTTTAACTGGCTTGAAAATCATGATACTCTTTTTAGAAAAATAAGCCGCAGCGATGTTGTAATTGTAGATTCATACATAGCACCAAAAGAATTTTATAACAGAATTTCTCTTGTAACCCCCACTCCGGTTTTTATTGATGATTTTGTACGGCTGGATTATCCAAACGGTATAATTGTAAACGGACTGATTAATGCAGAGAGTCTTGGCTATGTTCCTAAAGCAGACCGTACTTTACTATTAGGAACAAAGTACGCTTCAATCCGAAAAGAATTTTGGGATATAGGCGAGCGCCCTTTTAGACTCGATATACAAAGTATCTTGTTAACCTTCGGAGGGCAGGATATCGAAAACCTTACGCCCAGAGTTTTGCGAATGCTTTCAAGAAACTATCCTAACATACGTAAACATGTAATTGTTGGCGGCGGTTTTACTAACGAAGACCAGATAGAGCAGGCAAAAGATGTTAATACTGAAGTTTACAAAGTTCCTTCTCCTCAAGAACTTGTTAAGCTGATGCACGATAGCGATCTTGCCATAACAACCGGCGGACAGACAATTGTAGAACTTGCAAGAGTAGGCGTTCCTACAATTGCAATTTCGGTTGCTAAAAACCAACTCCTTCATACAAACGGCTGGGTTAAGGAAAAGTTCTTGCCCGCAGAGCTAACTCACACTCAGCCAAATTTAGAAAACCGTTTGCTGCTCATCATTAATAACTTACGCAAGAAACAGCCGCGGGAATTAGTTGCTAAAATTGGGAGACAAAAAGTGGATGGCAGCGGTGCAAAAAGGGTTGTTCAGCATTTAATTGATAGATATGCAGGAAAAAGCGGCTTCTATTTTAGAAAAGTTATTAGCAAAGACTCTGCTTTGCTCTTTAATCTGTTTAATGACAAATTAGTTAGAGCAACTTCTATCTATGAAATACCTCTTAAATGGGGAGACCATCTTGATTGGTTCAGCGGCAAATTAATGGATGATGATTGTTATTTCCTTCTTGTGTTTACTACTTCAGATCAATTTATGGGACAAGTAAGATTTGATATAAAAGGCTATTATGCAGAAATAAATACAAGCATCCATCAAGACTGGCGAGGCAAAGGAAATACCAAGTTAGTTGTATTTAATGCTTCTTATAAATGCTTTCATGAAAAACCAAATGTTGGTTATATACACGCTTACATTAAGCCGCAAGATTCTCAATCCCTTGCGCTTTTTACGCAAGCTGGTTATGTTATAGCCGAAAGAACTACAATTAGCAGCCAAGAAGTAATTGTTTGCAAACTGCAAAGACCGAGGTAATTAATTACGGTGGAAAATTCATCTGATAATATTTCGAGTTTTAGTTTTTCTACGGAGAACTACGAGACTATTCTTCTCAGAACTGCAACTCTCGATGATGCAAAATTAATTTTTGATTTATCTAACGAAGAGTTAGTAAGAGAAAATTCAATTAACCATAACACAATTATTTGGGAAGAACATTTAAGGTGGCTTTCTAACAAACTTAGCGACAGCAATTGTTTCTTTCTGCTCGCCTTTACTAAAGAAAACCAATTCATCGGTCAAATTAGAATTGATACAAGTATTGATGATGCAATAATTGGCATAAGCATTATACAAAAATTTCGCGGGAAAGGTTTATCTACATATTTACTTATGAATTCGGCTAAACTTTACTTCGAGAAATTCGATGCTATTAAAAGCATAACCGCCAAGATTAACAAAAAGAACGAGCCTTCACTCAATACTTTTATTAGAGCCGGCTATGTGTTTTCGCATACAGAAACAATCAACAATAACGAGTTCTTAGTTTTTAAATTGGTAAGAAACAATGAAGTTTGAAATCGAAAACAGTTCTGTTGGCGAAAGCAGCCATACATTTATTATTGCTGAGTTATCTGCAAACCACAATCATAGTTTTGAGACGGCGTTAAAAAGCATAGAGGCAATTAAAGAATGCGGCGCCGATGCTGTTAAACTTCAGACTTACACTGCCGATACCATTACAATAGATTGCGACAAAGAGCATTTCCAGATTAAGCAGGGAACGCTTTGGGATGGAACTACTCTTTACAAACTATATCAACAAGCATATACACCATGGGAGTGGCAGCCAAAACTAAAAAATTATGCCGAAAGCATTGGTTTAATTTGCTTCTCTACTCCGTTCGATAAAACCGCCGTGGATTTTTTGGAAACAATGAATGTGCCTGCTTACAAAATTGCTTCCTTCGAAATTGTTGATCTTCCATTGATTGAATATGCAGCATCGAAACGAAAGCCAATTATAATTTCTACCGGAATTGCAACCGAAGATGAAATTACAGAAGCGGTTGATGCGTGTAGAAAAAATGGAAACGAACAGATTGCTTTGCTTAAATGCACATCAGAATATCCGGCTCCAATTGAAGAAGCAAATCTTCTTTCTATTCCTTACCTAAAAGAAAAATTCAATGTTGTTGCCGGTTTATCAGATCATACTTTAGGAATAACAACTTCGATTGCTGCCGTTGCTTTGGGCGCAAATATTATCGAAAAGCATTTTATTTTGGATAGAACAATCGGCGGACCTGATTCTTACTTTTCTTTAGAGCCGAATGAATTTAAGCAAATGGTAACGGCGATAAGAGATGCCGAGAAATCTTTGGGAAAACCTACATTTGAATTAACAGAGAAAATTAAAAAGAGCAGGCATTTCTCCAGATCATTATTTGCAGTAAAAAATATTCTGCAAGGCGAAATGCTTACAGAAGATAATGTAAGATCTATTCGCCCTTCAGGCGGTTTGCCGCCTAAAGAGATATACAAAGTACTTGGTAAAAAAGCTGCTCATAATATTTTTAAAGGCACACCAATAAATTGGAATTTGATTGAGTAGTATAGAATCTTGCAAAACCACTTCTGTTATTATACAAGCGCGTCTTGCTTCAACAAGGCTCCCGGGAAAAGTCTTAAAAGAACTTTGCGGCAAACCCATTCTTTGGCATCTTTGGAATAGACTCTCTTATGCAATAAATGTTGATAACATAATTGTTGCCACAACAGTTCTGCCGGAAGATGACTCAATACAATACTTCTGCGATGAATACAAAATTCCTTTTTACAGAGGCAGCTCTAACGATGTATTAAGCCGCTATTACGAAACAGCCAAAAAATTCAATGCGGAAACTATTGTAAGAATTACTGCCGATTGCCCAGTTGTTGACCCAGCGATAATTGACAAGATGATAGAAACCTACCGTGTTAACAAAGCCGATTATTTGAGCAATTGTATTACAAGAACATTCCCGCGTGGTTTGGACGCTGAAATCTTTTCCTTTTCCGTACTAGAGCGCACACACTGCCAGGCAGCTCTTCCTTACGAAAGAGAACACGTTACACCTTATATATATCACAACCCGGAAACGTTTTTGTTAAAAGATTTTTTAAATACAGAAGACGCATCAAACCACCGCTGGACTGTTGATACAGAAGAAGATTATGAATTGATTAAATTCATTTACAATTCACTTTACCATAAGAAAGAGATCTTTCTGCTTGATGACATACTTTGCTTGTTTAGAGAAAACCCAGGATTAATTAAGATCAATCAGCATATAGAGCAGAAAAATCTTGGAGAATAGAATGAAAATAAGCCGCCGCTCTTTTGTTAAAACTTCAGCAATTGCAGGTACAAGTCTGTTAATTAATCATTCTTCTACTAAAAATTTGTTTGGTGCAGCCAAAGTGCCTGTTGAACCTGTATCCGTATCAACTTGGGATAATACTCTGAAATCGAATGACAAAACCATAGAACTTCTATTAAAAGGAGCGACCTCGTTAGACGCTATAGAAGAAGGAATTATGATTGCTGAAAATGATGAGACAAACACTACAGTTGGTTACGGCGGATATCCGGATGAAGATGGTGTTGTAACTCTTGATGCTTGCATTATGGATTGTAATGGTAAAGCCGGTTCGGTTGCCGGAGTTGAAAACATACGCCATGTAATTTCTTTAGCAAGATGTGTAATGCAGAAGACAGGTCATGTTATGCTGGTTGGAAATGGAGCTAAAAAATTTGCCCTCGAAAATAATTTCAAAGAGGAAAACCTTCTTTCAGAAAATGCAAAAATGGCATGGGAAGAATGGAAAAAGAAAGGAATAAAAAATATTCACCGGGTGAATAAATATAACCACGATACAATTGGAATGCTTGCAATTGATAAAGAAGGACAATTAAGCGGCGGAGTTTCATCGAGCGGAATGGCTTGGAAAATTCATGGAAGAGTTGGAGACTCTCCTATTATTGGCTCGGCGCTTTTTGTTGATGGCGAAGTTGGCGCTGCTGCTGCCACAGGCAGCGGCGAATGGATTATGCGTACTTGCGGCAGTTTTTTAATTGTTGAAAAAATGCGCGAGGGCTGCTCTCCAAATGAAGCATGTAAAATTGCCGTCCAAAGAATTGCCAAACTGAACAAGAAAAACGAAGACATTCAAATTGGTTACATCGCTTTAAGAAAAGATGGTGTAATTGGCGCTTACTCCCTCTATCCAAATTTTACTTATTGTATGGCAGCTAACAAAATTGAAAATAAATCTTACAAAAGCGCATTTTATCTCGATAAGTAAGCCATAATTTAACTTTGCTACTCTCTGCACCTTTAGCTTAGCACACACTTCCAGTGGACATTTTGAAGTGCAAAAAATCACATTTTTTCGTGAATAGTTTCCAGAAATTGCTCCATGAAAAAAGGAGGGTTTTATGAGGGCAAGAAAAATTTTCTATTCCAGTTTTGTTTTTCAACCAGTCTTGCACGGTGTTGCAGGGTTCTTTTTATTTTTTTCTATTCTGCTTTTAATAAAATTGCTGGCGTACTGGTTTAGTACGCAGTCTTCATTTTCTATTGGAACGGAAGATGTTGTTCTTTCTTTTGTCGGGTTCATCCTGCTCGGCTTGATAAGAATGCTGGATAATTTCAAATCGAAAGAAGTAGAACGGCTCAAAAATTAAAAGAAGCAGCAGAAGCATTGTAAAGCGCATATCTGGGAAAATAGGCGCTTCATTTTAATTACACTGCGGCTTGAAGTCTTTCCGTTCTATCAGCTATCTTGAGTTTTTCAACCAACTCGTTAAGATCACCTTCAATAATTTCGGAAAGATTATACATAGTTAAACCAATTCTATGGTCTGTAACTCTATTTTGCGGAAAGTTGTAAGTACGGATTTTATCGCTTCTATCTCCTTTACGCACAATAGATTTTCTTTGAGCTGCAATTTCACTTGTTTGCTCTTGCATTTTCATATCATACAAACGCGATTTCAAAACCTTCATAGCTTTCTGCCTATTCTTCAATTGAGATCTTTCATCCTGGCATTGAACAACCAAACCGGTAGGTAAGTGAGTAATACGAATAGCTGTTTCGACTTTGTTTACATTTTGCCCGCCGGCGCCGCCGCTTCTAAAAACATCAATTCGTAAATCATTAGGATCAATTTCAACTTCTACATCTTCAACTTCGGGAAGGACAACAACAGATGCAGCAGATGTATGAACACGTCCGCTTCCTTCTGTAGCCGGAACTCTTTGCACTCTGTGCACGCCGCTTTCAAATTTCAAATCACCATAAACGCTTTCTCCAATTAAACTAAAAACAACTTCTTTAATGCCGCCAATGCCGGTATCGTTGTAATCAATAACTTCGGATTTCCAGCCGCGCACTTCTGCATATCTCGTGTACATACGGTATAAATCGGCAGCAAAAAGCCCGGCTTCTTCCCCGCCTGTTCCAGCTCGTATTTCAAAAATTACGTTTTTATCATCATCCGGGTCTTTAGGAATTAGCAAAAATTTGATTTGCTCTTCCAATTCCATTTTTTTTTCCTTTAGTTCTTTCAACTCGTTTTCGGCTATCTCAACAAGTTCTTTGTCTTCGTTAGCATTTATAAGCTCTTGATTGCCATTTAGGTTACGAAGAAGCTGATCATACTCTTTGTATGCTTCTACAATATTACTTAGCTCTCTTCTTTCTTTACCAAGCGAAATATACTTACTTTGATTTGATACTATATTGGGATCGGCAAGCTGCTCCTCAATCTTATCAAATTTCTCTTTTATTGATTTTAGTTTATCGTATAGTTCCATGTGTTCTCAAAAATTCGGGCGAAATATAAATATAAAGAGTGTAAGCGCCTAAAACGCTAATTATTGTTAAGCAAGCGAAGCTGCTTCAAATATTCCCAAAGTAATTGCCATTCTTTAGCGGGTTTTTCATTATCCACTTTAACTGAATATTTAGCAAGCATTTGATCAAGAGCATAAAAAATATTTACTGCTGGATATTTAGTATCTCTCAGATAATGAATCAGCTTTAACGTGCGGAAGCCATCGAACCAATAGTGTTTCTGTTTTTTAAGCTGATCTTTTCTGGTAGTTTCATTCAGAATTTTCTTCCATGCCTCTGCAAATGACTGCTCTATTAAAAACGTTTTGAGAGCAGAATCAATTTGCTCTGCAGTATTTAAGTATTCTTCTGCAGAAAGTATGTGAGCATCAAAAAAAACTTTGTGCCATTTGCTAAGTATCTCAAAACTAACCGGATTGTATAAAGAATACTCATCGTGAGTGCCGGCAAAGAAGCGGTTAATTCGCTGTCCCGTGCCAAAAGGAACACGCCATGAACGGCGTGATGATGGAAACACTTTTGCACTTTTCACTTTGTGGATGTCCGAAATTTTAGCAAGCTTTTCCATAAAATAAAAATCTTCGGCTGCTTTCTTTTTGTTCATTCCACCAATCTTAATATAAGAATCAACGCTGCAGTACATAGTAGAACCGATTGTATCGAATGCAAATGGTGAATGTGCGTACTTCAAACCAAGTACGTAGAAGCGGAGAAATATTTCGTAAACCATAATAGCTGTTTTTTCTGCGTCATCTTCCGGAAGCAAGTGTTCATATTCAATGTAACCAGCAGTATATTTTTTTTCGCTTATTTCTTTTAATGCAAGGGTGTAATTTTTAGAAACAACACAATCAGAATCTAAGCAGACTAATATTTTGCTTTTTGAAGAACTGAAATGGAAATAAGAGAGAGCCAAATCCATACCAATTTTTCTAGCCAAGCCAACCCCACCATCTTTTGCCGGCATTTCTAAACCGGGCGAACTTGCATCAACAACAGCAAGATTCATTTTTTTTGAAACAAGTTTCCTAGCTAATTCATCATCGGCGCTAAAAGCAGTTATTTTTCTTAAGTACGAAAGCAGTTTTTGGTTATCGGTTTTTACTTCAACAGATGAGCTTTCGAGATTGTTTATTACAACCAGGAATAGAATGTCTGAAAATGAATCGTCATTGTTTTCCGATAAAGAAGCGAGGAGCTTTGGAAGGTTTTCACTTTCTTCAATTGCGGGAATAACAACAATTGTATTGAACAGCCTGTCAGTCGATAGTTCTAAGCTCCACTTAGTGAAGCCAAACTTATTAAGATAATTTTTAACGGCGGCAGGCAGTTCTTGAATCAAAAGTATTTTTCCGTTATCAGCTTTTCGGCTTGTTCATAGTTTGCGCCATCTATCCAATTAATTTCAATTCCTTCCCGTTCCATTTTCCTAAACCATGTCATCTGCCGTTTAGCAAACTGGTGAATTGCTGTGTTAAGGCGTTCAAACATCTGTTGGTAAGACAATTCATTCTTTAAGAATTTGGCAGCATATTTGTATTCCAAACCGAGCTGTTCTAAACGAGCGTATGTTATTCCTTCTAATATTAACCGTTTTACCTCTTCAATCATTCCATTTTTTAATCGTTCTTTTAATCGTTCCGTAATTCTATTTCTAACAATTTCTCTTGGCAGCCCAACTCCTATAACCAGCGAATTAATTTTCTTTTTGTATTCAATTGAATGAAGTTCTTTCTCTTCGGCAATCATTAAAGCTTTTATAACTCTTTCTTTTGTAACTAAATCTGTTGTGTTATGCTGCTTTGGCTGAATCTCAATTAACTGTTTTGCAAGTTCATCATATTCCAATTTGTTTAGTTCTTCATAACGCTGTTGGCTAAACTTAACTTCGTTTAAAGAATAATTTTTTAGAACAGAGTGAATAAACAATCCGGTTCCGCCAACAAGAAAAGGAGTTTTGTCTTTTGCTTCAATTTCTTTGAAAGCATCAAAAAACATTTTGTAGAAGTAAAACAAATTGTACTCATGCTGCGGGTTATAGACATCAATTAAATGATAAGGGATAATCTTCCCATCAACTTCATAGTCTTTTAAGTCTTTGCCGGTTCCAATATCCATACCTCGGTAAACTTGGCGCGAGTCTGCCGAAATAATTTCTCCGTTAAAATTATAAGCAAGCAAAGCTCCAAGGCTTGTTTTACCAACGGCAGTTGGACCAAGAATGGTGATTAGATTGTGCTTCATAGAATCAGCTCGTATGCATCATTAAAATAAAGAAGCTATCGGGAGAGTTATAATAAAAACAGCGCCGGTTCCGGTTGAGCTTTCTACTTCTATCTTTCCTTTATGTGCTTCTATAATTTTTTTTGTTATTGCAAGTCCAAGACCTGTGCCCTCTTTTTTTCCGTACGACATAAATGGTTCAAAGATTTTCTCTGTAAATCCTTCTGGAATGCCTAATCCGTTGTCTCTAATAAGTATCTTAACAATTTTATTGTCTCTCTTTGTTGAGACATAAATGCTGCCTCCTTCGGGCATAGCATCGGAAGCATTTTTAATAATGTGCATGTAACACTGGAAAAATTCTTTCATATCAACTTTTACGGTAACATCTTTTTCAAACTCATTATAGATTTGGCAGTTTCTGGAAACGACAAAAGTTTCTACGCGCGAAGCATAATCTGCTAAAGTGTTATTCAAGCTAACATTAACTGTTCGGAGAGGTGTTTTACCTTCGGAGTAACTCGTTGTTGTTTGAACAAGATCTGCAACCTGCACAAGCTGTTCGAGAAGCATTTCAACAATTTGTATTGAATCTTGCGGCAATTGTTTGTTAAGCAGATGTTCTGCATAACGCCTGCTAACCAGGACGGGTTTTTTGATATCTTGAATTAAGAAGTTAGCCATTTTACCAAGCGAATGAACTCGCTCTGCAGTCAACAATTTTTCTACAAGTTCTGCATTTTGCAGTGCTATTGCAGAATGAACCGATAGAGCGGCTAGAAAGATTTCATCTCTGCCGGAGAACTCACCGTTTTTGCTGTTTAACAACTGGAGAACGCCTATAATTTCGCCGGTATTATTTTTTATCGGAAAGCAAACCATGCTTCTTGTAACATAGCCGCTGGCTTTATCAAAATCTTTGTTAAATCTTGTGTCGCTCTGAACATCTTTTATGTTAAGTGTTTCGCCAGATTGAGCTACATAGCCGGCAAGCCCATCGCCAATCCTAAGTCTAATCTCGCGTAAATTATTGCCAATAAGAACAAGCGACCATAATTCGTTCTTATCTTTATCTACTAAATAAAGAGTTCCTCTATCTGCACCGGTTAATTCTGTTGCTACATCAACAATGTTGCCAAGCAGTTCATCAATTTTAATTGTAGAGTTAACCATTTCTGCTGCACGAAGTATCATTTCCAATTCATCTTTTGTCATCCGCGGGTCTTCAGATGTTTGCATTTCATAACTGCTCGGTTTAGAATGTGTTTCTTTTTCAGATATCTGTTCCGCTATGTTATCTTTAGTTACCGCTTTTATTTGAGCATCAGCTTCAGCAAAAATATCTTCATTTTCATAATCTTGAAGTAGTGGTTTAAAGGAGGACAAAGTTTGCAGCGCTTCTTCTTTTGTAGAAGCAGGCGGCATATTTTCTATGTGAACCATTGTCTCAGCTTTTACAGCAGGAACAATTTCTTTCTGTTGATTAAAAGCCATTGCTGCAAAAAACTGATTTTCATCTTGTATAGGCAAAACTTGTTTTGACAGAGGTTCTTCTTGCTTTTGTATAGGCGTCTCAAAAATTTCAGTCTTGTTAAGTGTTTCTTCAGCGGGAAGCGGGCTGCCGCTTAACATATTAAAAAGAGCATCGTTCAGTTCTTCATCATGTTTTGCACTAATGCCTGGGTGTGGTAATTCTGCAAAAGGCTTAGCTGCATCAGTTGGTTTTGATTCATCAACTTTTGTTGGCTGCTTAACTTCGGCGTGCGGTTCATCAGGCAGTTCAAACTCGGCTTTTAATATTCCATCTTCATTAAAAATATTTGTTCCGAAAGAAGTTGTATCATCAAACTTTGTAGAGGGCTTGCCTTCTTCAACTTTTTCAAGCGGATGAACTAAGTTTTCTTCTTCAAAACGGCTGGAATCGGATATAGATTGAAAAAATAAATGTGTGTTTGAATGATCATCGGCTTTGGTTTCGATATGTGTCTTAGGTGTCTCTTTAATAGGATCCGTCCAAGTAGGAAATGTAGGTTTTTCTTCTTTCTTAGTTTCTGTTTCACTCAATTTCTTAAATATTGCTTCATCTTCAATTTCTGCCATCGGCTCGCGCATGTTAAGTATTACTTGGTGATCTTCACGGATTAGTTCATCAACTTCTTCTTTCATTAAAGAGATTAAATACGTATCACGCAAAGCAACTGCCGTAGATGTTCTGGATGTTTCTTCAAAAAATTCTTCCTGCCCAAAAAAATCGTTCTCGTTAAAAATGTAAGATTTGGTTTTTCCTAACAGACGTTTTTTAAGTAAATTTACTTCACCGCTTACAACAAGAAAAATATGATCTGCATAATCTCCTTCGCGGTAAAGTATTTCCCCTTCGCCTATTGTAATCAGCCTGCCCTTAATACCTTGCAAATTCATATTCGCTATATCAGCGTTTTTAAGTAATTTGTTCTTGCTTAACGAAACAACTAACTGGTTTTCCATTTGTACGCCTTTAATTGAGGAAACATTACATGCACAAAAGTGAATTTGAAAAAGGAATAAAGCACCTCTGCAAGCATGATAAAATACTAAGAGACATAATAAAAAACTATGGCATCCGCAATTTACGTTCTCACCGCAAATACTTCAATTTATTATTGAATACTATTATCAGTCAGCAGCTTTCTACAAAAGCAGCAGATGCAATTCAAAAGCGCTTTATGGATTTTTTTTCCAACAATCCGCAGCCGGAGCTTGTATTAGCTGCTGATAACTCTGTATTGCGCGGCTTAGGTCTTTCCAATGCAAAAGTAACTTACGTAAAAGATTTATCACAAAAAGTGATTTCTAAAGAGTTAAAACTCGCTGGCATTTCTATCCTAACAGATGATGAAGTAATTGCAGAGCTTACAAAAGTAAAGGGCATTGGTGTTTGGAGCGCTCAAATGTTTCTGATGTTCACGCTAGGACGCCCAAACATACTTCCCACAGGCGATCTTGGCATTCGCAAAGCGGTTATGCTAAATTACAACTTAAAAAAATTACCGACTGAGCAAAGGATTGAAGAAGCAGCAAAAAAGAATAAATGGCATCCTTTCTGCACTATTGCATGTTTGTATATGTGGAGAAGTTTAGACGGCAAATAATTTTTAGAATCTTATTGGGAAAAGAAACATCAAATTATGGAAGAAGAAAAACTTATTGAGTTAGCACAAAGCGGCGATAGAAAAGCGCTGAGCGAATTAGTAAAGCGGTACGAACAGACGGTTTACAATTTTTCTTTTAAAATATGCCGCAACAAAGAAAAGGCAGAAAACACTATGCAAGAAACTTTTCTTAGTATGGTTAAAAGCTTAAGCCAATTCAGCGGGCAATCCAAACTTTCTACATGGCTGTACAGAGTAGTTTCAAACCACTGTTTAATGATGGCTCGCTCGCAGAGCAAACATGAGTACTCTTCTTTTGAAGATGATAATGCTTCGATTGATGAAAAAGAAATTGCCGATTGGAAAGTTTCACCTGATAAAATTACAGAGAACAACGAGTTGAAAGAGGTATTAGATTCGGCAATCCAAAAACTTCCGGCTGAATATAGAATTGTGTTTTTGTTGCGCGATGTTGAAGGGTTATCCACTGAAGAAACAGCAAAAATTGTTGAGCTTTCTATTCCAGCTGTAAAATCAAGACTTCACCGGGCGAGATCGTTTTTAAGAAATGAATTAAACAGAGTGTTTGCATATGAATGAAACAAAACCAACTTGCAAAGAAGTAATGCTTCACATTTGCGGTAACCTTGGCGAAGAAATCAACTCCGAAAAATGTGTTCTAATAAAATCTCACATAGAACAATGCAATAACTGCAGCCACTATTTTAATTCTGTTGAAACAACAATTGAGTTTTACAAAAAATACAACATTGAACTGCCCAAAGAAGCACATAACCGGCTTTTAGATTTGCTTGGATTAAAAGATTAGCTTTTAGGATTTCCGAATTGTTGTTTTTACACAGCCTCTATTGCATTCCATTTTCCAAAATAGTTACACGCATTCGGAATGATGTATAAATTACTTAATGCGCCGAGCTGCTAATACTTTCGGGTTATACTTTGATATAACGCCGATGAGAATGAGCTTGCTGATGCTTTGTTATACTCAGTACATGTTTTCGAGTAAATACCCGCCTCGTACAACGAAATTGCGCTGGCGTTCAACTTGCCTGCCTCAGTAAAGTCTGTGTTAACTGCGTTCCTTATCTTGATATGTATATTGTCTTTCTTTAAAGAACAGTTTTAGTTAAGTGCGTTACGAACTATTCAAGTTTGCTAAAGATTCTTTAATTACATCTTCGATAGAAGCGCTTGGTGCTCTATCTGTAATTGCTCTTACAGTTCTTTCAGCAGTTTTTTGGCCGTAACCAAGATTTACCAGAGCCGTTATTGCATCACCGCGTATGTTAGCCGAGCCGGCACAACCAGCTTCACCGGGGTCACCAAGCGATTCCACTTTATCCCGCAGTTCAATCATCAAGCGCTCGGCTGTTTTTCTACCAATACCCGGTATCGATATTAAGCGCACAATGTTGTTTGTTTTTATCGCTTCCTTTAAATCAACAATTTGTATTCCAGATAAAATTCCCTGAGCGGATTTTGGACCAATTCCGTTAACGCTTATCAGAAGCTCAAACATTTCCTTTTCTGCAATTGAATAGAAGCCGTAAAGATCGAGCGCATCTTCTTTAACACTTAAGTGAGTGTAAAGCGCAACTTCATCACGCTCTGCAATTTTTTCAAAAGTGTTGATTGAAATATTAATCAAGTAGCCAACACCGTTAACATCCACTAAAATTTTAGTTGGTTTCTTAGAAATTATTTTTCCACTTAGGTAGCCAATCATTCTTAGTACTTTTTAGATAGTAGTTAATTCATACTAATTGGTATTTAGATAAAACAGCAAGATTATAGTTGCAAATCTTTGGCTGCAAGCTAAAGTTTACGCCTGCTAAAGACAAGTGCTTAGAACCGGTAAGCTATACCAAGTTTAAGCCGATTTAAGCCGTAATTCCAATAGGTGTCCTAATAGTTAGTTTTGTTTCTCTGTTTTGAAGTAGTGTTTTCAGAATCATAAGCTTCATTATTCCAACTGTATGTTCCGTTCGAGTTATACTCGGCAGTATAGAAAACGATTTAGTCACGCTCAATTCTATTTTCAGCGATAATTGCACTCCAATTCCCAACGCTCTATAGTAATTCTTCTGAATGCAGCTGAAATAATCTGGCTGACTTACACCAACAGACGAATGGTTGTATGTTATATCCGAGTTATAAAGATAATAACTGTGTAAAGGTACTGCTCCACAATAGATATTTAACTCATTACTAAGTTTGTAATAAGCTGAATAATTAAGAACAGTATTTACGTATTGACTGCTGCTTTTAGTTTCCTCTACTACGTAGTATTTGAAATTTGCTTGTATTGATTCAAAAAATATGGCTATCGCTTTTGGCATTACTGCTGCTGGTAGATCCGCTCAATCCCAAATCCAGCTTTATTCTCAAACCGGAACTTGGCAAATCATTTTGAGATAAGAGACAGAATAGTCATTCATCAAATGGAATTGAATTTGATCTTTTGCCTCATCACAACATTGCGAATTACATGTTTGCGCAAAAGAAATATTTGTAATAAAAATAAATGATTGAATTAGCGAAGCTAATTTGAAGTTACGCTTGGAAGCCCCGCGGTTTTGTGATTGATGAAAATTATTGTTGTACTAAATAATAGTAATTCTACACTCAGTCCAATGAAAAAAATTTGCTCCCTAAGTTTCATCCCGCAATCTTTTTGCTTGTCTCTATTAAGCCGATAGAGTTTTTTGCGGGTTCATTCAATTACTCTATCCGGATTAGCTGCAATAAATTCTTTCCAATTTTTGCTTTTGCGTACAGGTGCTGAAACTTTGAATGCGTGACAAACGGCAACAGCAAGCGCATCGGTTTCATCAAATGTAAGTTTGGCTTTTCTAATAGAGACTAATTTCCTTATCATAAACTGCACTTGTTCTTTGGAAGCAGCGCCATTACCAACAACAGATTTTTTTATTTCCCGCGGCGCATATTCTTTTACTTCCAATCCGTTGTGTACGGCAGCAAGCATAGAAACACCGCGCGCATAGCCAATCTTTAATGCGGACTGCACATTCTTACCATAGAAGGCTGTTTCGAGAGCAAACTCTTCCGGTTTGTGCTTTTTTATAATATGGCTTACTTCATCGTAAATTTTTTGAAGGCGTTGTGCTTGTTGTTTTGAAGGTGCAATTTTTATAACTCCAGAAGCAATATACTTTAACTCATTCTTTTCGAACTCAATTATTCCGTAACCGGTAAATAATGTTCCAGGATCAATTCCTATTATTCTCATTCAATTGCCCGCAGCTTTTTAATTGTGCTTCTATATTATCGGAAGGTTACTTGCGGTTTTATCGTAATCAATAGCCATTGTAAGCGCTGGTTTCCATCCAGATCGTTATTGCAATCATCCATTCCTTATTATTCTTGTAATGTCTTCCCTCGTTTTGTTTCAAGATGGTTAAGATTCTTTATGATTTATCTTAATTGGTCATAAAAATCATAATAAACTGCGTGCTAAAATCTTAACCTGACAGCTTTGAACGCCGGGACATTTTAAACCTTAGATTGTTCCGTTAGATTTTTCTTTTACTCTAATATCTCTTAAACGAATTTGTGGATAAGGCTTGCCATCTTTCATAAGAGATTCAATTGTGTAAACAATATCCAGCAGGTTTTTATCTTTATCAATTTCTTTAGCAAACGAACCGAGATTAAATCCAATTGCATCGAAAACTTTATCGTGCCCATTTTGTTTGAAAATAGTTACAAGATGGTTTGTACCAACAATTTTAGGTTGAGCTGCAAGACAAACATTTTCACTTAAAAATGTGGGTCTCATATTTCCCGGACCAAATGGAGAGAATTGATCCAGAATGCGAATAAACTTTGGAGAGATTTCGGAGAAATTAATTTTTGCATCGATTTTAATTTCTTGAATAACCTGTTCCTCTTTCATGCATTTTTTTAAAACAGAGTTAAACTTGGTTCTGAATTCATCGAGTTTATCTACTTCAATTGCCAAGCCTGCTGCTGCTTCGTGTCCGCCAAACTGAACTAAAAATTCTTCACAATTTTGAAGCGCTTCATAAATATTAAAACCGGGCACACTTCGTGCAGAGCCTTTAGCAACACCATCAATTGTAGTAAGCATTATTGCCGGGCGGTTAAATTTCTCTACCATTCGAGAGGCAACAATTCCAATTACACCCGGATGCCAGTCTTCGTAGTGAAGTACTATTGCCATCTCGTTATCAAGGTTAATTGTTTCTTCAAGCAAAGTCATAGCATGAGAAAATGTCATTTCATCAATCTTTCGGCGTTCAGTATTTTCTTCTTCGAGAACCTGTGCATACTCAATTGCTCTTAGATGATCTTCTGTAGTAAACAAATCTACTGCGCGGTTGGCATCTCCCAATCTACCTACAGCATTAACTCGCGGCGCAATGGTAAACACAACCTGTCCCGCTGTTAAATTACCCGGTTCCATTCTGGCAGAGCGGATTAATGCAGCAATTCCAGGTCTTGGATTCAAATTAATTAATTCCAAACCTTCTTTAACTAAAACTCTATTCTCACCAATCAAAGGAACAATATCTGCCGCTCCGGCTAAGGCAACCAAATCCAAGTATTTTAGCGGCAGTTCTTTTTTGCCAATTCTTTGCGCAACTGCCATAGCAAGTTTAAAAGCAACGCCAGCACCAGAAAGATGCTTGAAGGGATAAATGCAGCCCGGTTTTATCGGATCGAGAATTGCATAAGCTTTGGGTAAAACTTCTTTTGGCTTATGGTGATCGCAAACAATTGTATCTATTCCATAAGAGTTAGCGTGATCAATTTCTTCAATGGCAGTAATTCCGCAATCAACAGAAATGATAAGATTAACACCATGATCTTTAAGAATATCGATGCTTTGATTCGACATTCCGTAACCTTCTGTTAATCTGTTAGGAATGTATGTTTCAACCTTAGCGCCAAGTTCTTTTAGAAAAAGATAAATTAGCGAGGCTGAGCAAGTGCCGTCAACATCATAATCACCGTAAACACAAACTTTTTCGTTACCGGTAAGTGCTTTAATAACACGCTGAGTAGCTTCTTGCATTCCATCCATTAAAAAAGGATCGTGCAGTGATTCTAATGTTGGACGAAAAAAAGCTTTTGCTTCAAAGAAGTTAGTAATGCCGCGGTTTAAAAGAAGAGATGCGAGAATATTTGATACATTAAGACTATCAGCAAGAGCCAGAACAGATTTTTCATCTGCTGGTTCTTTCAGCCTCCAACGTTTAGTTTGCATAACGTCCTTGGAAGCAGAAAATCAAAAGATGGTTTATGTCTATAAGCCGAATTCTGTAATCCCGTTTTTAGCGGGACGGCAATTATTTATCTAGCCACAGCATTACTGCTGTAATCTTGCGGTCTACCCGAAGGAATTAAAGCGAGCAACTCTTTCATCCTAAGATGAACCTTCTGCTTGACCTTGCACCAGGTGGGGTTTGCCCTGCCGTTCCGCTTACGCGGAACGCGGTGAGCTCTTACCTCGCCTTTTCACCCTTTCCACGCTAATGCGGGGTGGTATTTTTTCTGTGGCACTTTCCGTATCTCAACAAAGAGATCCCGGGTGTTACCCGGCACCATGCTCTGTGGTGTTCGGACTTTCCTACCTCCCGATTACATCGGGGGATCAACTGCCCAACATAAACCATCTGCTGTTCTTCTACTTACTTATTTATTTAACAATTAACAATTATAACTGAGCAAATATAGTGAATTTATAACGAGATACATTACGCAGCTATTAATCTAAAAAAGGTGCATTAATTACGAGTTTAATAATGCTTTCTAGAAAAAGTGTTTTAGTTGGTTTGATAAAAATATTCTCCTGGTTGCAGCTTTTCTTACAAAATCATCGGCAATTTTTCTATCTGTAAAAGAACCTCTTCGGAATATAGAATAAGGTTCATCACTAAGAAGATCATCGATAAGTTTTACTTACTTGTTCCCAATTCTTTTAACCTATTTTATTCAGCCAATTTTTCCGCCTGAATGCGCCAGGCATGCTTGCCTAAGTGTAATTTTAATTACTCATCAAATTTGTAATAAAGCGCATATTGCGGCTTTTGGAGTTCGATATGATAATTTTGAGTACGGCGGTAAGAGGAACAGAAATAAACATTCCAACTATTCCCCACAAGTAACCCCAAAGCAATAAGGAAAGTAAAATGACTAATGGATTAAGACCGAGCCTGTATCCAAAAATTTTCGGCTCAATAATGTTGCCAATTATATTCTGAACAACTATAAGAACAGAAGTAACAAGAAGCGCGTAACCGAAGGATTCGTACTGAACAAGCGTCATAAGCGCAGGCATAATTACGGCTATAACCGAGCCAATGTTGGGAATAAAATTTAGAATAACTGCAAAAGCCGCCCAAATTATAAAGAACTCTACATCGAACGACCAAAGAATGGTTCCCATTACCAAGCCAACAGAAAGGCTTACTAAAAATTTAGTGATAATGTATTTTTGAACTTGTTCGGTAATGTCTTTGAAGGTTCGCTGTAAAGTTTCTTCACGCTGTATTGTAATTGTTTCAAAATTTAGTTCTTCATAAGCAGAGGTTTCTTCATCTAACAAAGAATTTTTGTGTTCTCTTTTCATTTTCTTTAACGAATGTTTTACCTCCTTTTCAACAAACCTTGCGCGAATAGCCTGCAGGGTTTTTTCATGCCCGCTGGAGATAAATATGAAAAAGAAGAGAACCAAGAGCACGCTTGTAACTAAAGAAAGGGTTGATTCAAAAACACCGGTGGCTAATAACGAGTAATCTAATTTTTGTAAGACACGTTGTATACTGAACTGAGTAAGCGAAGAATCCCAAAGACCAAGTGATTTAGCTGCATCGCTAACAATGTTGTTTAGTTTTTGTTCGTACACCGGGAACTGCTCGCCAAATTGAATAGCGGAATCGATTATTACATGAGATACGCCATATATAAGAAACGCAGTTAAAGCAATATCTATAAAGATTACCAAGCCTAAAGGTATTTTACATCGCTCAAGAAATGTGTTAAGCGGTTCAAAAAAGAAAAACATGAAGTAAGCAACAACAAGCGGTATAAACACATGCTGTAGTTCTTTTAAAAAAATAAAAATTACGAATAACCCTATAACCGAGACGAAAAATTTAACTACCGGGTCTGTAAGAAGTCGCTTCACTTTAACACACTAATTATTTCAACTACAAAATACCAAAAATGATTTTATATCGCCCTAATTTTTCTGTAATTTGAAGTGGAAAAAAACGTTAAGGAGAAAACATGAAGTTTGTTTTTATGGCAAAGAAAATTTCTTTTCCAGTTGTATTTGTTTTTGTAATTCTGTTATCCAATCTTTATGCTCAGGGCGATAAAAAGCAAAAAGCACCTCCGGAGTGGTCGGAAAATCTTTCCATCTACGAAGTTAATCTTAGACAGTTTACCAAAGAGGGAACTTTTGAATCTTTTTCTTCTCATTTGCCTGCACTAAAAAAAATGAATGTTGGTATTTTATGGTTTATGCCGGTTACTCCAATAGGCGAAGTAAACAGAAAGGGGAGTTTGGGAAGTTATTACTCAGTTAAAGATTATACCGCATTAAACCCAGAGTTTGGTACACTTGCCGATTTTAAGAAAGTTGTACAACAAGCTCATAAACTTGGTATGTATGTAATTTTAGATTGGGTTGCCAACCATACTTCTTGGGATAATGATTGGATGAAAACAAACCCCGAGTTTTATACTAAAGATAAAGAGGGCAAGTTTATTTCTCCTTTTGATTGGACTGATGTAGTTGCTCTTAATTACGAAAACAAAGAATTGTGGAACGCTATGCGCGATGCAATGAAATTTTGGATTGATGAATGCAATATAGATGGTTTTAGGTGCGATGTAGCCGCAATGGTTCCACTTGAGTTTTGGAATTGGGTACTGCCTCAGTTACAAGAGAAGAAAAAGCTCTTTATGCTTGCCGAAGCTCACGAACCGGAACTTCACGAAGCATTTGATATGACTTACAACTGGCAGCTAAAAGATTTGTTTGTTGGTGTTGGTAAAAATGAAAAGGGGGCGGCGGATTTTTACAATCTTTTTGAAAAGGAAAAATCTATATATCCTAAAGATGCTTACAGAATGACTTTTACATCCAACCATGATGAAAATAGCTGGCACGGAACCGACAAAGAAAGATTTGGCGAAGCTGCAAAAATGTTTGCAGTGTTGTCTAGCGTTGTTCCAGGTATGCCTTTAGTTTATTCTGGGCAGGAAGCCGGACTCGACAAGCGTTTATTGTTCTTTGAAAGAGACCCGATTGAATGGAAACAAAGTGAAATGAGAGATTTATATACCCGGCTTTTCGCTCTCAAAATGAAAAACGAAGCATTATGGAATGGCGCAGGCGGTGAGTTTATTAAAATTAATTCTGACAGTAAATCTCTATTTGCATTCAAGCGGGAAAAAGGGGACAGTAAAATTGCAGCGTTCTTTAATATTTCGCCAGCGCCAATAGATATTGTTATTGAGAGCAATACTATTAGCGGTACTTATACAGATTTTACCTCCAACAAAAAATATGTTGTTAAAAAAAGCTATTCTACCAGGCTCGAAGCTTGGGGATATAAATTACTATACAAATAATTTCTGCAAAGTTTTTGCAAGTGAGTTACTCAAACAAAATAGATTCTTCACGCAAAGTTGTATATACAATTGCCTCTGTTGCAATTTTGCTGGTTATAATTACGTCAATAGCCAACGTACTAATTAAAAACAGGATAAACACACTTTATACTTCGGTTTATAGTTCTGCTATTAAAGTAGAAACCCACATTTCGAAAGCAAGGAGTGCTGCTCTAATTACATTAGCAAACCCTGCTGCTGGATCCAAGAAAGAAGCTTGGGATGAATTGAGCCAAGGCGAATTGCTTTCTGTTGCTCTTACCAAAGAAAAACATTCTTTTGTTATGTCACTGCTGCCATTTGATGATCTTGCTTTTAGAGCTTCTGTTCAAAAAATGCAAGAATACATTACTGAGTATCGGGGGCAGTTTGCTAAGGTTTTTGATAAAGCTAATGCGCCAACAGAATCTTTAATGAAGCAGTGGAATTCAACTTATTCGAAAATATCCAAACAGAATAAAACTATTGAAGCTGAGCTAAACAAGTTATTAGATAATCAGACACAAATTTTTTGGTATGCTCAGCTTGGATTAGTTGTTTTTTCTATACTGCTTACCCTTTCGGCAATTTTTATCTTCTTCCGTTACGAAAACCAAAACATTGCTTATGTTAGACAAGCTGAAGAAGCAAGCAACAATCTGTTTATTGGTTCAAGAAAAATAACTCAGGCAGTAGATGCTTTGCAGGAAAGCCAGAGACAATTAAATACTCTAATTAATAATCTGCCTGGATTGGTTTATAGATTCAAAGCTGATTCTATCTGGTCTATGAATTTTGTTAGTGATAAATCTGCAGCAATAACCGGTTACAAGCCAGCGCAGTTGATTAATGATAATGAAGTTTCTTATTACAATCTCATTCATCAAGAAGACCGTCAAAGAATTTTTGGACTGGTTCAGAAAGCCATAGAAGAAAGAAAGCCTTATCAATTGGTTTACAGAATTAAAACGGCAAACGGTTATGATAAATGGGTTTGGGAACAAGGTACTGGTATTTTTAACGAGTCTAACGACGAATTGATTGCTCTTGAAGGTTTTATTACAGATGTAACCGAGCAAAAATCTGTAGAAGACCAGCTAAATTTGCACAACATTGCTCTTGAGACAACTGCAAATGGAATTGTAATAACGGACAAAGACGGTTTAGTAGTTTGGGCTAACGGCGCATTTACAAAACTTACTGGTTTTACTCTAAAAGAAGTGCTCGGCAGGAAAACAAATTTTCTTCGCAGCGGCAAGCATTCCGTTGATTATTACACTTATATGTGGAATAAAATATTACTTGGCGAAACCTGGTTAGGAGAAATTATTAACAAGCGTAAAGACGGTTCTTTTTATACAGAAGAAATGACTATTACGCCTGTTAAATCTTCTGGCGGCGAAATAACTTATTTTGTAGCAATTAAACAAGATATAACCGAACGTAAACTTGCCGAAGAAGCTCTTCGCGAAAGTGAAAACCGTTTCCGCGAATTGTATGAAAATGCAACCATAGGTTTATACAGAACAACTCTCGATGGCGATATTTTGATGGCTAATCCAGCTCTGCTAAAAATAGTTGGCGCTGATAGTTTTGATAAATTCAAAAGTATGAAAGCAGATGAAGTTTATGCTAAACCGGAAACAAGAAGAATCTTTAGAAGTGAATTGGAATTAAAAGGGAAAATTTTTGGCTTTGAATCTATGTGGAGGCGCACTGACGGACCAATTATTTATGTTAGAGAAAGCGCAAGAGCAGTTAATGACGGCGATGGAAATGTTTTGTACTTTGAAGGAACAGTTGAAGACATTACGGAAAAGAAGAACGCTGAAGAAGAAATTATCCGGGCAAAAGAGAAAGCCGAAAAATCCGATAAGTTGAAATCTGAATTTCTCGCTCAAATGTCTCACGAAATTAGAACTCCACTTAATGTTATTCTAAACTTTTCTTCTATTCTTAAAGAAGAATTACAAAGTGTGGTTGATGATGAATTAAAAAGTGCGTTCGATGTTATTAGTATGGAAGGCAGGCGAATAATGCGTACGGTAGAACTAATTCTTAATATGTCTGAACTGCAAACCGGAAATTATTCTTTCCGCTCTACTTCTGTAAATTTATCAAAAGTTCTCAAAAAGTTTCATCACGAGTTTGAACCGCTTGCTACATCAAAAAGAATTTTATTTGAAACTGACCTGCCCGATAAAGATGTTGTGCTTAGAGGCGATGAATATTCAATCAACCAAATCTTTTATCACTTAATAGATAATGCCGTTAAATATACAAACAGTGGTAAAGTTTCGGTTAATGTAAGCCTCAGTGCATCCAATCTAATTTATGCAGATGTTATAGATACAGGGATAGGAATTGATGATGAGTATTTTTCAATGTTGTTTACACCGTTCACGCGCGAAGAAAAGGGTTACACCCGCAACTTTGAAGGGAATGGTCTTGGGCTTGCACTCGTAAAACGTTACTGCGATCTTAACGGCGCAGAAATTAAAGTTATCAGCCAAAAAGGAAAAGGCTCAACTTTTAGAGTTGTATTTACTTCATAACCTATGAGACTAAATTACAAACCTTTAACAATTAAAAACTGGAACGACTTAGAATCTTTGTTTGGCGAGCGTGGAGCTTGCGGTGGCTGCTGGTGTATGGCTTGGAGACTAAAATCTGCTCAGTTTGAAAAACAAAAAGGTTCAGCAAACAAAAAGGCAATGAAAAAACTTGTTAAGGATGAAGAACAAATTGGAATTCTTGCTTACTATAAAAATGCTCCTGTTGGCTGGTGTTCTTTTGCGCCGCGCGAAAAATTTATTAGCTTAGAAAAATCAAAAGTACTCGCTCCGGTTGACAATGAGCCTGTTTGGTCAATCACTTGTTTCTTTATCAAAAGAGAGTACAGAAGAAGAGGTCTTTCTTCCGAACTATTAATAGCAGCTATCAAATTTTGTAGAAAGAAAGGAGTAAAAATTTTGGAAGGCTATCCAAATGTTCCTTATGCTAAAAATATACCAGCTGCGTTTGCCTGGAAAGGAATACCGGCTTCATTTGAAAAGGCTGGTTTTGTAGAAGTGGAAAGAAGGAGCAAATCTCGTCCTATTATGAGATGCTATTTATAAAACAAACTGAAGAGGTTATAATGATTAAAAAACTATCAATATTGGTTCTGTTATTTACAGCAGTTTTTTCTTTTGCTCAGGATGATATTAAAGAATCAACCCTCCTTAATGTTGGAGATAATCTGCCAAAGTTTACAGTAAAAGCGCTTACTGGAAGCGGCTTATCCAGCGATGAGTTAAATGGAAAAGTTGGGCTGATTACTTTTTGGGCAACTTGGTGCGGTCCCTGCAAAGCAGAAATGCCCTTTCTTCAAAAAGATATTTACGATAAAATTAGCGATACAAATTTTGTTATGGCAGCAATAAGCCGAGGCGAGGATACGGAGATTGTTAAAAAGTTTATCGATATCAACAAATACACTTTTCCAATTTATTTAGATAAGGAAGCAGCTGTTTACAAATTGTTTGCGTCTAAATACATACCGAGGAATTATGTTATAGGTAAAGACGGCAGGGTAAAATTTACTTCTGTTGGTTTTAAGCATGAAGAATTTGAAGAGATGGTAAAAACTATTAAAGCAGAGCTTGCAAAGTAATTTATGGCGGCTTTTATTTTTCTAAAATAAAAGCCGCTGTATTTCCGCCAAAAGTTTTTATGTAAGATTTCTCTGCCAGCACATCAATTGTTTTAGCTGTAATCATTTTGTAAACCCAAATCATCCATTCTTTGTAAGATGTTTCTTCTCTGTAAGGTGAGTTTAAGTACCATTTAACAAAAAGTGTCTGCCTGCTTTCAAAGTAACTGATTATATCTTGTGCGGCTGAATCGCATATAGTTTTAATTTTTTTCATATCGGCTCTTGTTATAAAGGGAATAGTTGGTTTTTCATTAACTACAACTCCTGTTTTAACAAAGCTATCTAAAATTCTGCTTGACAGTTTATAAGCCGTATTGCTGTTCATAAGTAAAATTTTGTTAAGAAGAAAAACTTGATAAACCGAATCGCTTTCGGATACAGGTTTTCCAAAATCGTGGATTAGTTCAGAAGTAGAGTATGTTGCGATATTCCGCTCGTACAATGTTGATGAAAATGAAACGAGCTTAAAAGAAGGATATTGATAATATTCTATTTTATAAAACTTAGTATTACTTTCATCATGTGTATTTTGAAGGAGGCACATATAGTAGTTACTGTAACCGCGGCGCGGAACAAGCGCTTTAATAAAATATTCTTGATAACTTCTCAACATCTCAAAATCGTGCGCAAATCCGCCCAGAACTAACATCGATAAATTCTCGAAAGGAATATTTTTAAGCGATGGAATTTTTTGATACGCTTCTTTGATCTTGTTAAGCCTGTCAATAGCAATACCGCTCATTTCAACTCCGAGTGAATCTGTCAACTTCTTCAAAGCAGTTCCATTTTTTTCATCGAGTACAAAAACCGTTGGAATAAAACTGCTGTCTTCAAACTTTTTAATTAAGCCTTCGCCAAACAAATAATTAATTCTCACGTTCCAAACACTATCACTCATACCAAAATGTATTTTAATTTCGCCAGGAGTTATTCTATGATGAAGTAATATGAGAATGTCTTTCAAATTATCTTTCTCAAGATTTATATCCGGTTTGGCTTCATCAAAAGAAATTGTGCTGATGGTGTATCTTCCTTCAAGAAGCCGAGGTATCTCGTTCTTGGAGCTGCAGGAAACAAACAATGATACCGTTAAAATAATCAGAGCAATATTTTTCATGACTAAGTTTTAGTTCCTATCATTAAAGACCATCCGTAGCTGGAGTTTTTTCTTTCAACGTTTGTTATGCCGGAGTTACCGAACCACTCGCGAATTTCATTTTCTGTATAGGTGTTTCCTCCACTAGTGCTAACAAGCAAATTGATTGAAAAAATTGCTCCGCCAAGAGGTTCGGTTCTATTTTCGTTCATTACCCAGTCTTTTATAACAATTTGTCCGCCTCGGTTTAATGCACACTCACATTTCTTAATCAGGTCCATGTTTTGTTTGTAACTATTAATATGAACAACAGCCGAGAGTAGAATTAAATCGTAGCCGCTGCCAAAATCATCTGCTAAATAATTTCCTTCTATGCAGCTAATTTTATCTTTATGCGAACAAGAATTAACATACTTTTTAGTTAGCGGAATTACATTTGGTAAATCAAAAATTACTGCATTTAATTCTGGATTGTACTCAATCACTCCAATTGAATTAACGCCTGAGCCTCCGCCAACATCAAGCATTTTTTTAGCGGAGTTTAAGTTTAGCAGCATAGCCAAAATTTTTGCTTCTTTTGCCGCTCTGTAGTGCGCTGAGGTTATAAATGTTTCTGTACAAAAGCAGTTAGAATAGTCTCTCATTTCCGAAGCGCCTTCTTTAACGGCTATTGTTAATGCGCCCCAAGGTTTCCAGAGCTCGTTTATTTGGAACAAGCTGCCAATAAATTCTGGCTTGCCTTCTACTAAGTATAACGAAGCTGAGTCTGTGTTGTAAAATTTGCCGTGTAATTTTTTTATGAAACCGAGTGAGGTAAGAGCGTTTAATAATCTTTCGGTCGAATGTTCATCGCTATTAATTTGTTTTGCTACTTCACTCGAAGGCAGCAAGTGTTTATCAAGAATTGTAAAAATGCTCAACTCAACGGCAGTTAAAATAATTCTGCTTATCCGAAAACTGCCCGCCAGTTCGTGAATTTTATTCAGATCAAGTTCTATGTTAGTAATAGAATTCATTCTACAACCTTTGGTTTAACCACAAAGCGTAAATTTTTTGGCAGCTACACAAAGTTCTATATTCTTCTTCTAAAGCCTTCACCAAGAACTTCGTGAACGTTATAAACAATAACAAATGCGTGTGGGTCTACTTCTTTAACAATTTCAACTAAACGAGAAACTTCTCTGAGCGGAACTACTGTAAGCAGCATTTCTCTTTCTATATTTTTATAGACACCGCGCGTATTAACCGCTGTTACACCACGCTCCATTTTGGTTAAGACGGCATCAGAAATTTCTTCATACTTATCCGAAATTACATAAGCGGCACGCGCATAATCAAAACCATCTATTATTATGTCTATTAACCGTGATGAAATGAAAAGCAGAAAGATTGCGTAAAATGTTAGCGAAAGCGCAGGCTTATCAGGAGATAAATCTTTCATCTCGATAATAATTCCAGCGAGAGCGATTACAAAGAAATCGATTATCATAATAGATTGCCCGGGCTTGATACCGAAACGCTTGTGCATTATAGACGCAGCAATATCAGAGCCGGCTGTTGTGCCTTTAAATTTGAAAATGATTCCAAGACCTACGCCAAGAAGAACGGCGCCGATAAGCACCATAAAAAGAAAATCATGCTTGTATAAATCTTGCACGGTAGCCGAGTTTTGCAGTTGTAAATATTCAAAGCCAGGTATATCGCCCCGGAAAAGGTCTATAAAAAGTGAATTGAGAGAAAAACCTACAAAAGTTCTAACGCCAAACTCCTTGCCCAGCTCTTTCATTCCCCAAAGAAAAAGTGGAATGTTTAATACCCAAATCAAAATTCCAACAGAAATTGTGTTGCCCGATAAATAATGAAGCGCCATAGCCAATCCGCTAACTCCGCCGGGCACAACTTTAGCATCAACCAAGAAAACACCTATACCAATAGCCATTAGAGCAGCGCCAATGGTTATTGCCAGGTAATCTATTACAGGGTACTTTTTTAAAAATGACTTGCTCATTTCACCAACTCTTTATTTATTAAGCAAGCAAAAATAGTTAGAGGCAAGGGGTATTCAAAACGCAGATAAAAAGCGAACCACGCCAGACGCCACGCCACTGTTTAAAACAGCTGGTAACCAGAACGGCGGGCAGGGGCAGGTTTATTATGATGATTAAGATTTTTTATGATTGATCATAATAATCATAATAGCTCTGCGTTCTATTCTTGTTTACTCAACAACAAGTTCAACTAACTTGGAAGAAACGCCGGGCAGAACAGAAAGCTTGCGCGCAATTTCTTGGTTCTGTTCATCGCTGCCAACAATTTCTAAAATCAACAAGCCGGAGTCTGAACAGTTATCAAGCACGCCGTCGTGAATTCCCAAACGGGTCTTTATTAAACACCCCCAGCCTGTTAATATTTGCTGAACTTTTACAGCTTCCTCTTTTCTCTTGCCAATCAGAACTAATAGAATTGTCTTTTTCATTTATTTCTCCAGATAGTTAAAAATTCACTTCAAAAATAGACTAATCCATCTGAAGTAGCAATTCGGGTTATACGAAAAATATTTATTGATAAACAATAAATTTATCTTGACAAACAGAACATTGTTTTTAAAATTCAATTAATTATTTAATGGAGTTAATATGAAAACCGGGTTTCGTTCAAATTTTAAAATTTCCTTGAGTTACAGCATACTAAGCATATTGCTGGGCGCATTTGGATTGGGAACAGTGCTGTCAATTATAGTTCCTATGCTCGGTTTGTTTAGCGGAGTATCTTTACCAACGTTGTTTGGGTTAGAAGTGCGTTTAGCACTTCCCGCCTCGGAGGTAAAGCGAATAGCAGAGGCAAACTATTCTGTCTTTCCAATTTGGGGCGAGCTTACAATTTTTAATACAAGCAAATTGAATGAATTATTGTCTGCTCTCATTCCTATCTTAGCTTCAGTTTCAATCACTTATGGAATTTATCTTTTACGAAAGCTGCTTGAGAATATTTATGAACAAAATTACTTTGCTAAAGAAAATAAAAATATAATGTACACGCTTGGCGCATTATTCATAATTATACCCTATATAATCAAACTAATTCAATTTGCGGTAGTGGTTTCCTTGCCCAAAGATCTTGTAGTGGACGGCATGAAAGTTATGCCTGCTCACCATCCAAGTATTACGGAAGCCATAATAAGTCCATATTTCTTTGCTGGTATGCTGCTAATAATTTTAGCGGACGTTTTTAGTGAAGGAAGAAAACTAAAAGAAGAAAATGATTTAACAATATGAGACGGCGGTGATTAGAATAAATTTAGACGTAATGATGGCGAAGCGAAAGATATCTTTAACAGAGCTTGCAGCAAAAGTTGGAATTACAATGGCTAATCTTTCTGTGCTCAAAACGGAAAAAGCGCGCGCTATTCGTTTTTCTACGCTCGAAGCAATTTGTAAATCTTTAGATTGCCAGCCCGGAGATATTTTAGAATATATACCCGAGGCAAATCCATTAGAATAAAACCAACTCTCTTTAGCCGTTTCAACGGTTTATCAGAAAAGCAGCCTCTTATTTTAGAGTTAATCTTTGTTCTTTCTAAATAGAGAAATTCCGCCAAAGCCGCTTATTATTGCTATGTAAAAGCCAAAATCGTACCACCAGCCGGTATTGTTTATTTCGTAAACTCTTATTTCTGGATTAAACAAGCCCATAATTAATGAAATTGGCGCTATCCATCCGTGCCATACGCCGGTAAAAAATCCAGCAGGGTCTTTTATGCCATACTCGCTACCGCCCGGCATACAAGATGTTAAAATAAAAACGAAACTTATAATGATAATCAGATAACCGAATTTTTCTCTTTTCATTTTCTACTTCCTTATAGATTAGAGCACTGAAAATTACAATCTTCTTTAGTTAGTTTAGAGCGTTTAGAGTATAAATAGAGTTGATTTTCTCTCTTCGTTCTACGTTCTTAACTCTACACTCGTTAGTGTTTTGTTACTAACACTTCTGTACATACTTTTAGCCACAATTTTGCCGAAGGATGTAAATCATAATGCTATTGCGTATGATAAGTAATAAGGTTAATTAACTTGTGGTTGGGTTTGTTACTAAGGTAAAAAAAGACAAAATAGGGTTTTTGATTAGTCGGTATATTTTAATTCAATAGAAGGAAGAAAACCTTATTCATTTGAGAAACCTTAGTAACTACAGTAAACAGTTATGAAGCAACCTTATTACCTTATTTGAATGACATTAAATTTATTAGATACCTTCCAACATAATGTATAGTTAGTTGGATGACAGAACGTTAGTGCACATTCATAGAACTGCCTCCGATAAACTCACGCAAAACAGAATCTCCCGGAATAGCAGATTCATCTTCAACCGGTTCAATTGCTTCCAGCATTTTTCTTACACGCGAGGCTCGTGTGTAAGCATCTACTCTAAGCGGATCTCCATTGTACTTTTTTTCCCATTCTTTAAATAATTCTAAAAGTTTGGGGCGGTAAATAGGTACTTCAAAAGGGAGAGAAGTATTAACAATATAATCGGCTGTATTGCAGTAAGGAAGAATTGTTCTTTTTTCTGATGAACGAACATAATGCCAGTGAAGTAATGTTTGCTCGGGATTGTAAGCGCGGTGAACAGAATCGCGCAGCATTCTTCTAATTAATCGCAAATCTGTCCAGCGGATGTACTGCCCATCCGGCATTTTCATTTGCAAGAGAGGCTCAAGATAGAGTTTGAATTTTTGTGCTGCCGTAATTTCTCGGCTGAACTCGGGGAACAAACCGTGTAAGCTGTCAATTAACAAAACTTCGTTGCTAAGAAGCTGAAGCGGAGTGCGGTTATCATAGCGTTTGCCCTGCTTAAAATCATAATATGGAATTAGAACTTTCTCGCCGGCAGCAAGGCGTTTTAAGTGATCATTAATTAAATCGAGATCTAAAGCTTGCGGAGTTTCAAAATCGTAATCGCCAAATTCATCTTTCGGGTGCATTTCGAGATCAAAGAAATAATTATCAACAACAAGCGCAACAAACTTCATTCCCATTTTATTTAAGCGCTGCTCTAACTTAAATGTTGTTGTTGTTTTGCCGGATGATGATGGTCCGCTAACCATAACCATTTTTAATTCTGCCGATCGTTCTTTAATTAACTCTGCTGCGGTATCAAGTTGTGTTTCGTAAAAAGATTCCGCTTCGTGAACAATATGCGGAAACTGTCCGCGGCGTATTCTTTCATTAATTCCATAAACAGTATTCAAATCATGCTCAACAGCCCAATCGAGCGAGCGCCATACTTTCTTCCATGGAATTAACTCGTTTGGCTTTGAAAAGTGCCGGCTGTTTTCTCTTCTTCTTTTTGCTGCTTCTTCTCTATACAAAATAAATTCTTTTGCAACTTTAGCGTGTCCATTCTCAATCAAAACTTTTTCAATAATATCTTGAATTTCTTCTACGTGCGGTTTGTAATCTTCTTCGTATGCAGCTTCCAGCATTTCAATTACCTGCTTAGCAAGCTCTGCAGCTTTTGTTTTATCGCGCCCGCCTACAGAAACTGCAGCACGGTAAATTACATTAGAAACTCTATCTGGATTAAATGGAACAATTGCACCGCTTCTTTTAATTACATACTTAAATTTGCTCATCAACAACTCCAAAATTTTCTCTACTAAAATAATATTCCTGCTGGTTAAGATTAGGCTATTTAGGGCAGCCGACTGTTTGACCCAGAATTATATTTGTTCCCGCTTTTACTTCTTCTTTTGTAAACTCATTTATGTTCTTTACAAACATATTTTTTCCTGTTATGAGTGTATAAGCAATATACTTTTTTATGTTGTTGATTAATCAAAAACAAAAAGCTAAAAACTTGTTCCGATAGAATCAGATGCTAACAGTCTATTCTGGAAATCGGCAAAACTTATTTCTAAAGCACCAAACATTTTTAAGTGTTCGGTCTGATATTGTACGTCCAACATAGTGAAATTTCTCATTCTCAGATGCAAGATTAAATGCACAAGAGCACATTTGGACGCTTGAGAAACATTTGAGAACATCGATTCTCCAAAGAAAGCACCTTTGTATGTAACTCCATAAAGTCCGCCAACCAGTTCATCATTTTTTAACACTTCTACCGAGTGCAGATATCCAAGCTTTTGCAAGCCTTTGTATGCTTCAATCAATTCATCAGAAATCCAAGTGGCTTCTCTGCTGGCACAATTCTGTATAACAGAAAGTGTAGAAGTATCTGTTGTGTAGGTGAACCCGGATTTATAATAATATTTCTTTAGCGATCTTGGAAAGTTGAACGTATCAAGAGGAATTATTGTGCGGATTTTAGGAAGATACCAGTCTATCTTTTTGTTTTCATCTGCCATCGGAAATGCACCGCGAGCATACATTAAAATCATATTCTCAGGTTTTAGAAAATCTTCATCCGTTGGCATTCTTTTATTCATGCGATTTAACTTCGTAAGATATTATATCGTAACCCTTTTTGGTTTCAAGCGCAGCAAATACAATACCTATTATGACAAAACTCATTCCCAATAGAAAAGTTGCGATAATTAAGAAATTTAGTTTGCTTAATGAAAGCACAGATGAGACTCCCAGCACTAAAGAAGTAGCAACGAATAGCGCTATTGAAATTGTATAACAAAGAACAGTATTACGAACAAGTTTTGCTCGATAGGTAAGTGCACCAATTTGAACGGCAATACTTTCCAAACGAACATTATCATCCGTGTTTGGAGATTTTTCTCCTATCTTTAACATAAGTTTACGTTTTTCTTCATTTAGCAGTCGAATTCTATTTACAACAAGTGAGTATTTATTGTTAATTCCAAGCAACAGCAATCCGCAAGCATTTATCATAACCGCCGGTGCAAGCATAAGCTGGATAATCTGCACTGCATTTAGTGTCATATTCCCAAATAAATCCATCTTTCTCTCCACGTTATCTTTTAATTTTTATATCAAGCCATTTTTCTAATGTTGAGTATAGCAGTTCTTTGTCCTCCAGATCTAAACTTTTGATGTTTGTTCCATGATATCCACCTTTTCTTACAATTTTAAGGGCATTTGTTTTTCCGGTAAGTTCAACAGCAGTTGCAGTCCAAGTATCAAGTTCGCCGTAAATGAAAATTATGTTATTACTGTTTGTTTTAAGCCACCGTCTTATATCTTTTAACAAAGAATTATCAAATTTGGGTCTTAGCTTTTCTGGAATCCAAAAAATACTTGAGCCGTCTTTAACTTCAACAAGTAAATCTTTGAATGGTTCTAAATCGTAATTATAATATCCAATTTCTTTGTAAAACTGAATGTAAGAGGGCAGAAACATTTGAACGCCCTGCTCTGAGTACCAACCGTAACCAACTACTTTTTTCATGTGCTCGAACATTGTTTTTGCATCAGTATCTGGAGGCGGAATCTCATCACAATTAGCTGCGCCATATTGCCAGAACGTAAAAGAATACTCAAGAACCCAAATTTCGTAAAAGAACTCCCAATCAAATGATAATCTAATATTTTGTTTTTCTACATCCTGCATTAACAATGGCATAATTTCTTCTCTTCTTTGAAGAAAAGCACGCTGATACTCTAATATACTTTTGCGGCATAGATCGCTGCCTACAGTTTTTAAAAATTGTGTAATGCGCGCGTCTTCCATTTCGTAATTAACCGGGGCAACGTATGTAACCGCCGCATCTACATCTTTTGGATAAAACCGCTTGAAGAATATTGCTGTTTGTCCACCTTTACTAATTCCGGTACTAATCCACTTTCCGTTATAAATTTTTTTGAACAGCCTAACAACTTCGTGATGATCCGCCGCAGCTTGTTTTACTGTTAAGTAATTCCAATCCAATTTTTCAGGAATAGATTGCCCGAAGTATCTGTGTTCCACCAATACTTGATTCCCCTGTAAAATTCTTGTTAGCTCGTACGGTCTATTGAAATCGGCAGAATATCCTTCTAAAGCAAGAACGGTGGGAAGAGATTCATTCTTATGAAGCAAATAAACTTTTTGTTTGAATTTTTCACTTTTAGGATTGTTGTGATCAACCGGCTGATAAATCATAATTTGGTAACCTTCGCTGAAAGTTGTATCTGTTTTAATAGGAGTTATGCTTGCAACTTCCTTTAACGATTTTAATTTTTTGAATAACTCCGTTTCCTGCTGAGGTAAAACGAAGGAAGAAATAAATATGAATACAACTAAAAACGAGAAGAGCTTTTGTAATTTCATTCTAATTCCGTGATTTTTACAATACAAATTTATGAAGAGGAAGTATGAAATCATTAAAGAAAATTGGCTATTTTAGAGCCAGGAGTTTGTTATGAAATTTTCTGAAATAAAAAGCACCCTATCAACTAAAGCAGTTGGAATTGCCGGCTGCGGAGGCTTGGGTTCTAACTGTGCTGCTGCCCTTACCAGAGTTGGAATAGGCAAACTTGTAATTGCAGATTTTGATGTAATTGAGGAGAGCAATCTTAACCGGCAATATTTTTTCTACGACCAGATTGGCAAGTATAAAGCTTCGGCTCTTAAAGAAAATCTTTTACGCATTAATCCTTTAGTAACTATCTGCGATAATATAATTAAGCTTAGCCCTAATGAAATAGTTGAGTTATACAAGGACTGCGATGTAATAGTTGAAGCGTTTGACAAAGCTGAAATGAAAGAAATGATTGTTGAAACTGTTCTTTATGAGTTTCCGGCTAAACCAATTGTGTGCGGTGTTGGTCTTGCCGGCTGGGGCGGCAACAACTTGCTTAAAACCGAACAGTTCCGCAAACTTTACATTGTTGGGGATAGAAAAAGTGAAACAAGCGAAATAGACCCGCCAATTGCACCGCGCGTAGGTGCTGTTTCAAACTTGATGGCTAACGTTGTTTTAGAAATTTTATTAGGCAAAGACAAATGAAAATAACTTTGAATAACAATATAGAAGTAATTGAAACAGACGAAACAAGTTTAACAATTATTCAATTGCTGCAAATAAAAAAATACTCGTTTAAAAATTTGGTTGTAAAGATTAACGGCGAGTTTGTTAAACGCGATTCTTACGATACAGCTAAATTTAAAGACGAGGATAAAGTTGATGTTATTCATATGATTAGCGGTGGATAGCAACCCGTTGCCGAAGTAATTGATCAATTTTAACTTGTATTCACGCAAAGTTAATTTTAGCTAAAATTAACTTTGGTTTGATTCTGGTCCATAGCAGAATAAAAGTAATGGGCAAATGAAGAATCCACCGATTAACTATCCGCCATCAACTTCTTTTTGAATGCAGCGTATTTTTTCTTTATAACCAGGTAATTGGAATTTCGTTTTGTAAGTGTTTCCAACGAAATCACTTAGTGAAATATTCAATGGAATTTTCCCTTTACCTGTCCGTTAATCTCTGCAGAAAACTGATCCATCTCTTGACACAACTCTCTGCTTGTTATTGGGTTTGAAACTTGCAGTTTTCAAATTAGAACACGCAATAGCTGCGTTAATATTTAATAACGAACATTACGATTTAAAAATATCTTTTCTGTGCCCTATTCTTAAAATTCAATATGAGATTTCTCAATATCGGCAATAACTCTATAGCCGCCGTTTCTAAATCTATAATCACCTAAAGCTGCATTAACAAATTTCTTGAAATGTCTGCTTATTCAATAAGTTTCTTCTTAATAAAGGGAACAGTTACAGTTGCGTCAATAATATCTTTAAGTTGATTTATAGTTAGGTCGCATATTTTTTGATGCGGGTGTGTAACTATTCCATAAAGCCACTCTTCTTTTGCAGAAAGTTGAAAGGTTGGGATTAGAGACAACTAATTTTAAAAAGAAAAGGCAACCTAAAAAAGCAGGTTGCCTAAAGCATTATCAAACAAAAAGAAAATTTATTATACAGCTAATTTATTAACGTGTTTTGTTATAGCGGATTTTTTTCTTGCAGCGTTGTTCTTATGAATCTTACCCTTAGCAGCAGTTTTATCAATAGCCTTTGTAGCTTCTTTCAAAACTACTTCAGCCTGAGCTTTATCTTCGGCAGTATAAACTTTCTTTATAAGCGTTTTTACTTTTGAAAGAGCCGCTTTGTTACGAACTCTCTTTTTCTCGCTTGTTTTAATTCTTTTCTTTGCTGATTTGTGATGAGCCATTAAATAAACCTAATTTTGTTAAAAAACGTGCGTAAATATAGAAGAAATGCTTATTGGAAACAACCATAGCCCTTTCTATGCTAAATCTTATTCTTATATTTTTTTAGACGGATTGCTATTAGTATTTTTGCTCTGCAAAGTAGAAAGTTAGAAAATTGCTTAAAATCAACGAAATATATAAGTCTATACAAGGTGAAAGCTCTAAAGCCGGGCTTCCGTGCACTTTTATTCGCCTAACTTATTGCAACCTCCGCTGCACATACTGCGATTCCGAATATGCTTTTTACAATGGAAATGATATGGAGATCGAAGAAATTCTCGCTGAAGTAAAAAAACTTGAATGCAATTTGGTTGAAGTAACCGGAGGCGAACCGCTGTTTCAAAAAGAGTGCTTAAAATTGTTGAGAAGTCTTTGCGATGAAGGCTACGAAGTAATGCTCGAAACCGGCGGAAGTTTGCCAATCGAAAATGTGGATGAGCGTGTGATGATAATTCTCGATTTGAAATGCCCTTCAAGCACAATGATGAAAAAAAATCTTTATGAAAATGTTTTTCATCTAAAGCAGATTGATGAAGTAAAGTTTGTAATAGGAACAAGAGATGATTACGAATGGACAAAAGAAAAAATTACCGAGTTAAATCTTACCGAAAAATGTTCGATATTACTTTCAACGGTTTTTGGCTCGATTAACTCTCAAACTTTGATTGAATGGATTTTGGAAGATAAATTAAACGTTAGATTCCAACTGCAAATGCATAAGTATATTTGGGACCCTAAAACAAAAGGTGTTTGATGAAAATAGCTAAAGAATATAATTGGGAAATGGGGCACCGCCTTCCATTCCACGAAGGGAAGTGTAAAAACCTGCACGGTCATTCTTATAAATGTATGGTGGAAATAAGCGGCGAACCGGATGACAACGGAATGGTTTTAGATTATTATGATATGAAAACGATAATCCAGCCGATAATTGATGAACTTGATCACGCCTTCATGGTTTACTATAAGGACAAAGAAGTTCTTGAGTTTTTAGATAAAATTGACTCGCGCAAAATTGTTGTAGATTTTCAATCAACTGCAGAAAATATTTGTCTGTATTTGCTTAGTAAGATTAAAGAAACCGGCTTGCCGCATAATATTAAATCTGTAAAAGTGAAAGTATTGGAAACAGAAAACACTTACGCAGAAGAAGAAATCAGTTTATAATAAATGGAAAAAATAGATGAGTGCAAAAATTGTTTGGACTAAAATAGACGAAGCCCCTGCATTGGCAGCTTACTGCTTCTTACCGGTTGTAAAATCGTTTACTAAAGGTACCGGAATTGAGTTAGAACAAAAAGATATTTCGCTGGCAGGAAGAATTCTGGCAAACTTTCCAGAGTATCTTACCGAAGAGCAAAAGATTCCCGATTATCTTGCTGAGCTTGGATATCTCGCCAAAACTCCGGAAGCCAACATCATCAAATTGCCAAACATTAGCGCTTCTGTTCCTCAGTTGGCTGCAGCTATTAAAGAGTTGCAGGCTAAAGGCTATAAACTTCCGGATTATCCAGAAGATGCTAAAACGGAAGACGAGCGCAGTATTAAAGCCAAATACGCTAAAGTACTTGGCTCAGCAGTTAATCCTGTTCTTCGTGAAGGAAATTCTGATAGAAGAGCTTCGGCTTCAGTAAAAAAGTTTGCGCAGAAACATCCGCATAAAATGATGAAACCGTGGCCTGAGTCCGGTTCCAAAACACGTGTTGCTCACATGAACCAAAAAGATTTTTATGGAACAGAAAAATCTGTTACAATTAGCAAAGAAGAAACAGTTAAAATTGAGTTCGTTGATTTATACGGAAGTGTTACTTCACTTAAAGAAAAATTAGAACTGATTAACGGAGAAATAATTGACACGGCGGTAATGAATGTAAGTGAATTAAGAAAGTTTTATGCCGGTCAAATTGAAGAAGCAAAGAAAGACAATGTCCTTCTTTCACTACATCTCAAAGCAACCATGATGAAAGTTTCCGACCCGATTATGTTTGGACACGCCGTTTCAGTTTATTTCAAAGACGCTCTAGAAAAACATGCAGAAACATTAAAGGAAATTGGCGCAAATGTGAATAACGGATTAATGGATGTACTAGAGAAGTTAAAAAAACTTCCGGCTGAAAAGAGAAACGAAATTGAAGCGGACATAAACAAAACTTTTGAAACTCAGCCCGAGCTTGCAATGGTTGATTCGCGGATTGGAAAAACAAACTTGCATTTACCGAACGATGTTATTGTTGATGCTTCAATGCCAAACATCGTGCGGGACGGCGGCAAGATGTGGAACCGCAAAGATGAATTGCAAGACTGCATTGCAATGATTCCCGACCGCTCCTACGCAACTATGTATAAAGAAATATTGGAAGATGCCAAAACTAAAGGGCAGTTCGATCCGGCAGCAATGGGCGCTGTTTCAAATGTTGGCTTAATGGCACAGAAAGCAGAAGAGTATGGCTCTCACGATAAAACATTTGAAGCAAAAGCTAATGGAACAATTAGAGTTATTGATTCTGAGAATAAAGTGCTTCTGGAACAAACAGTTGAAGCCGGCGATATTTTTAGAATGTGTCAAACCAAAGATGCTGCAATTAAAGACTGGGTTAAACTTGCTGTTAGCAGAGCAAAAGCAAGCGGCTCTCCGGCAATATTCTGGCTTGATGAAAACAGAGAGCACGATCTTGAGCTTATAAAAAAAGTTAATGAATATTTGAAAGAGCATGATACAACCACGCTTGAAATGAAAATTTTGAACCCCGTTGATGCAATGAAATTTACGCTTGAACGAGTACGAAATGGACTCGATACAATTTCTGTAACCGGAAATGTTCTTCGCGATTATCTAACAGATTTATTCCCTATTCTTGAGTTAGGAACAAGTGCACGAATGCTTTCAATTGTTCCGCTTCTTAATGGCGGCGGTTTATTTGAAACCGGTGCCGGCGGTTCAGCTCCTAAACATGTTCAGCAATTGTTAAGCGAAAACCATTTACGCTGGGATTCTCTTGGCGAATACAATGCTCTTGTTCCTTCTCTGGAAATGATTGCCGAAAAATCTGGTAACGCTAAAACAGCTGTCCTTGCAGAAGCACTCGATACCGCAATTGGAAAGTATTTAGAAAATTCTCGTTATCCTTCGCGCAAAACCGGAGAGATTGATAACCGCGGAAGTTCATTCTATTTATCTTTTTACTGGGCGGCAGCTTTAGCCGAACAAAACAAAGACGCTGATATGAAAGAAAGATTTTCTAAGATTGCAAAGGCATTTGAAGAGAATGAGAAACAAATTGTTGATGAGCTGCTGGCTGTGCAGGGCAAACCGGCAGATTTGGGTGGATATTACAAACCAAATGATACGATGGCGTACTCTGTTATGCGTCCAAGCAAAACTTTTAATAAGATAATTGATGAGATGTAAGTGGTTGTAAAACCGGTTTGTAGTGGTCGCAAATTTTGCGCCCACTACTTTTTGCAAACAACACCCAATATTTCCGGCAAAACCTCTCCGGCTTTTCCAATAATCGAATAATCAACAAAGCGGGATACTTCTGTAGTTTCAACATTTATTTCAACAAGATAAGAGCCGGCGCGTTTTGCGTTTAAAGGAATGTAAGCAGCGGGATAAACTACAGCGCTTGTACCAACAACAAAACAAATGTCACTCCATTCGGCTGCCATTTCTGCGCCGCCAAATTGATCTTGAGGAAGATTTTCGCCAAACCATACTACATCTGGGCGAATTATACCGCCGCATTTTTCGCATTTAGGCGCTTCATTTCCTTCAAACAGCTTTTCAGAAACAAACGAGCGGCAGTCAATGCAAAAATTTCTTTCTATGTTGCCGTGCAGTTCAAAAATTTTAGAAGAACCGGCGCGTTTGTGAAGGTTATCTACATTTTGAGTTATAACAGTTACGTCGTAATAATTTTCCAATTCTGCAATTGCTAAGTGTGCGGCGTTTGGTTCTACTTTATGAATAATTTCTCTTCGATGTTGATACCATTCCCAAACTAAGTTAGGGTTTTTCATAAAGGCTGAAAAGCTTGCAAGCTCTTCAGGTTTCATCTTATTCCAAATTCCATCTGTACCGCGGAACGTTGCTATACCGCTCTCAGCAGAAATTCCTGCTCCGGTAAAAAATACAATCTTTTGGGCAGTGGAAAGTTTTTTAAGAAATTGTTCTTTGAATTCCATATTCCATTCAAGTAGTGAAACCAGGTTACTTATTGCAGTTCACGAAAATAAATCAGCATTCGGCAGTGCTGCTTTTGGATTCTGTTTTTATAATTCAACTGTTAGCGGAATCCAAAATGCAATTGTTGCAGAACCTCGCAATTAATACTTGCCCGCCGTTTTTGGCGGGCTTGTCCGTCGCTTTCTGGCGGAATATTATAAATACCTGATTAATACATTAGAGCATTACATAAGTAAAACAAAACTTAACTCATCTTTTTTCTATGGTTGTAGTTAGAAACTTTCCCTAAAGTCAAATCCGGTTATAGTTAATCATTTTTAATATCGTTCAAAATTTTCTTTGCTTCAGCAAGTCTCTTTTCATCTTCTTGATGAGCAATTGGAGTCTTGAGAGCTATATTCAGCATTTCCCTAGCAGTTTTATATTCTTTTTCACGAATGAGGGCGTTAGCGTAATCAACATAAAACATTATGTAGTTTGGATAAAGTTGAATAGCTTTTTTGAATTCAGCTATTGCAATTTCATTATCAGCCCAGCCCAAACCTAAAACCGAGCGGGCAGGTTTCCATTTTTCACTTGTCTTTGAATGAGTGCGTGCAAGAACGTAGTGGGCAACACCTTGAACAAAATTTCCGCCGTTGTTCAGTTGAATCGCTTTTTCAACATCTGCTTTTACACTGTTTACCATTCCGCCTACAGAAAAAACTCCTTTGAAAAGAGCAATTCTTCCATTAGCAATAGCCTTACGTAGATATCCTACAGAACTGTTTCCGTTTATTTTAACTGCTTTCTCGGCATACTCAAGCGCTTTTTGATAAGATGCTAATTGAGCATCTTCTTGCTGGCTTGTGCTTGCAGGCATTTTCTCGCCAAGGTCTATGTAAGTTCTAGACAAACGCCAGATAACCTCGAAGTTATTTGGCTCTGCTTTTTCTGCTTTCTTTAGAACGTCTAAAGCTTTTTCGTTATTGAATTGTTTATAGAGTTCGTCAACATCATCAATCATTTTATCAACCGACTGACAAAATACTGCATGTGTAGTGAGTAATGTGACGAGGAAAATTGCTAACAGTGAGTTATAGATTTTCTTCATACTGCTGTTCCTCTATTTATTGTAGGTTTTTTATTCTTTACTGAATTCTTCAGTTATCATTAGCGATGTGTTGGCAAGCGGTAAAAATTTTGTCCACCTGCTGTTTTTATTTTTCTCGGCTTCAATTGCATATTTATAAGCGTTGGCTTTGGCGCTCAGCTCATCGGCTTGGTAAAGTACAATTGCTTCTAAAGTTTTTGGTTCAACGGGAGATGCGTATTCTAACTTGCCTTGGTGGCTGAGAACAAGATGCAGTAACCGTTCCTTGAGTTCTTCCGGAAAGTTATCGATCTCGGATGAGGCTTTTTCTACAGCAAGTGCGCCAATCATTATGTGCCCTAATAGTTTTCCCTTATCCGTATAATCAAAAGCCGTTTCGTATGTAAGTTCTTCGGTCTTCCCAAAATCATGAAGAAGTGCGCCGCTTACAAGCAAATCTCTGTTAATTTCCGGATGGATTGAACACATCAAATCACATATTAGCGCTATTTCTAATGTGTGTTCTAAAAGTCCGTGAATGTAAGCGTGATGCCAGCTTTTTCCGGCTGGAGTTCTTGTGTACTTTCTTAAACTGTCTTCCGTAAAAATATTTTGCAGCAAGCGGCGTAAATAATTATTGCTTAGTGAATTAATAAATGCTTCAAATTCTTCAATCATTACAGGTAAAGAGCGGCGCGATTTAGGAAGAAAATCTTCCGGCGTTACATCATCTTCGGTTGTAACAACACGCCATTTATCAATCTTTATCTGCGGGGCGCCGTTAAATTCTTCTATAACTCCGGCTACCTTGGCTATAGAGCCTTCTCTAAGTTTTAGGAATGATGATTCGGCGTTATCCCAAACTTTTGCCGGAAGTGTAAGCGAACGATCTCTAAGTTCTAAACTTAGAAACGACTTTCCGGTCTTACTGGTTTTAATTTCACTTTTATTTACAATTAAAAACAAAGTGAAATCATCTCCAATTGTTAATTCATTCAAATTTTTTTGTTCGAGCATAATCTTGCTTGTCTATATTCTATTTCAATTTATTAAAAATATTTAGAAGGACAAAAAATTAGTTTTCAATAAATTTTATAACGCTTTCAAATGGCAGACGAACGGAAACGGTTCTGTTTAATAGTTCAATTGAAACAGAAAGCCATTTTGCTTGATTTACTAATTTCACAGTTCCAACAACTCCAGAAAATGGACCTTCTATTATTTTCACTGGCTGCCCGGTATCAAGTCCGTTTGTTACAAATACATCCGGCGTTTCCGAAAGTATTTTTTTTATACTTTCAATCTGCCAATCGGGCATATACGATGGTTTGCCCGAAAATGAAATGTTTGTTATAACCGTTTTTTGTTGAAGAATTGTTAGTCTTTCTTTTTCGTTTACTTTGGCAAATATGTAACTCTTAAACAATGGAACAGTTACTTTCATTTTTCTATCGCTCCATTTCTTCAGAGTTACAATAGCAGGTAAGTAATGTTCAATTTCTGCTGATTGAAAAAAGAGCGCTGTTTTAAATTCTTGTTGAGCTTTAGTGTAGAACACCCGCCATAATTTTTCTTCGGTAGAAGTAATAGACATAAAAATTAATCCAGATTAAACAGAAAGGTTAAATCAATATAAACATTCTTTAATAGATTCGATTAAGAGCGATTGCTCTACTGGTTTGTTAAGTAATTTATTAATGCCGAGCTTACTATATTTTTTAGAGATCTCTTCATTGAGCTTAGCTGATAGAACAATAATTGGGAGCGATTTGTTAGCTTCTTTCTTCTGAATAGCTTCAACGAGTTGAATTCCATTCATCAAAGGCATATCATGATTTGTAATAACGATACTTGGAAGAAGCTCTCGATAAACATTTATAGCTTCGTAGCCGTTAGCAGCAACCCGAACTTCAAAATTGCTCAGTGTTTGTTCAATTATACTTTTAAAAAGCTCTCGTGCCGTATTGTCATCCTCTACAAGCAAAATAATATTTTTTGCTTCTGGAATGGTTAAATGAAACTCACTGCCTTCTCCCACTTGCGAGTAAAACCAAACCTGCCCATTGTGTTTATCAATAATTTCCTTAACTAAGGTAAGCCCAAGTCCGCTTCCTTTTTCACCCGATGTTCCTCTTAACGAAAATTTTTGGTCGATTCTAAACAGCTTACTCCGGTTCTCTTCCGAAATACCAAGTCCTTCATCTCTTACAACAATTTCAACAAGTCCTTCCTTAAAGCGGCTTGCGCTAATGTAAACATCTTTTCCTTCGGGCGTAAATTTAATAGCATTACTAACAAGATGAACAAAAGCCTGTCCAATCAATCTTTCATCTGCATTAATCGAAAGATCCGAAGCGATATCAACTTTTACATCAATATTTTTTCTGATTGCATCTCCGGTTAAAGGCGCTATTGCAGTGGTGATAACCTGCTTAACATTTAGACGAACGGGTTCAACTTTAATTCTTCCGGTTTGTAAGCGGCTCCAATCTAACAGACAGTTTATAAGATTAAGCTGGGTTTTAGAAGCATCGTATATGTATTGTAAATACTCAACACGTTCTTCTTCGGGAACCTCTTCTTCATTTAGCAGTATTTCTGAAAAACCAAGCAATGTGGTAAACGGAGAGCGCAGATCGTGAGATATAATTGATATGAACTTATCTTTCTGCAAGTTTAGCTCTTTTAGAGTTTCGTTTTCCGCCTCTAAATATGCTTCCCTCTTTTTTAAATCGGTGATGTTCAAAAGTGTACTTTTTCTTAACATTATCTTATCATCTGCGCGTTCCAAATACACCTGATCTTTAACCCAGAGCAGCTCACCGCCTCTAGAAACAATTCTGTAGATAAGTTCGAAAGAATTTTTATGAGGATTACTCTCAAATTCAATTAAAGAGCGCTTTACTTCGGAAGAATCTTCATCATAGATTAATGAGTAATGATTTTCCGGCAGCAGTTTAATTTCTTCCTCTGTGTAGCCGGTAAGTTCATAAATAGATTCGGTTACGTAGGTTTCCTTTGCTGCTTCGTTGTTTTTAACAACAAACGCCAAATTTTTTGTGCCTAAACAAAACTGGCTGAGCTGCAAATTATCGTATTTGGAATTGCTCATTAATATTCTCTTTGAACTAAAACTAATATAATAAATTTATGAGAAATGGGCGCTAATTAAGAAACTTATTAACAATCAACCCTGTTTAGCTTAAAATTAAAAGTGATGGAAAATGAAAAAGCTCTTATTCTTAATACTGCTCTTATTTATTAATTACATACCGCTAAGTGCACAAACGGGAAAAGCAAGGATTATAGGTGAAGTAATTGACGAAGTAACTCAAGAACCTATTCCGGGTGTTAATGTTACAATTGCAGGAACTGCTTTAGGTGCCGCCACGGATATTGATGGTAAATTTTCAATTGCAAATTTGGAAATTGGAACTTATCAGGTACGCCTTAGTGCTGTAGGTTATAATACAATAGTAAAACCGGATGTTGTTGTAAGCAGTGCAAAGCCAACCGAGCTGCTCTTCAAGTTATCGCAGACAGTTATAGAGTTTGAAGGAATTACGGTGAAGTCGGATTTTTTTTCTAACGACCCAACCGAGATTGGAAGCATAGCCTCATTTAGTTACGAAGAAATTCGGCGCGCTCCAGGCGGATTTGAAGATGTTGTACGTGCGCTTTCCGTTCTACCAGGCGTAGCACAAACCAGCGCCGGCAGAAACGATCTTATTGTACGAGGCGGCGCACCATCAGAAAACCTGTATATAGTAGATGGATTTGTTGTTCCCAACATAAATCACTTTGGTACTCAAGGCGCAACAGGCGGACCAATCGGTTTTATCAATTTAGATTTTGTAAGAGAAGCTTCTTTTTCTACAGGCGGTTTTTCTTCCCTATACGGGGATAAACTTTCTTCCGTTTTAACAATAGATCTAAGAGAAGGCAGAAAAGACAAAATTGGAGGCAAAGGAACTATATCTGCTTCACAATTTGGTTTTAACTTGGAAGGACCAATTGGCGGAAAGGGAAATTTTCTCTTTTCTGCAAGAAGAAGTTATCTTGATTTTATTTTCGATGCAGCCGGATTTAACTTTGTGCCTCAGTATTACGATCTGCTTTCCAAATTTACTTACAACTTAGATTCCAAGAACCGAATCTCATATTTGTTCATCGGCGCATTTGATAATGTTAAGTTCAACAATGAAACCTCTGAAGACCGATATGAAAACTCTAGAATACTTGGCAGCGACCAAAACACATACATTACCGGGTTATCATATCGCCGATTATTCGATAAGGGATTTTTAACTTTAACTCTTAGCCGTAATTTCACTGATTTTGATTCGGCACAAAGAGATTTTTTGTTAAACCCGATTTTCTTAAATAAATCCCGCGAAGGAGAAAACGAATTAAAAGCCGATGTGGTTTACAAGCTTTCTGAAGCATCCGAATTGAATTTTGGCGCATCTGCAAAACTGATTAAATTCAATGCCGATATTATTCTCCCCTCTTTCACAACATCGTTCGGCGAAACACTTTCTCTTAGCGCTATTTCTGCTAAAGATAATTACATAAAACTAAGCTCTTACTTACAATATTCGGACGTTCTTTTCAGAAGAGTGCGTTTTAATTTTGGAACACGTATGGATTATTTTGACGGCATCGAATCTAAAATTTACTTGAGCCCGCGAATGGCTTTCTCTTTTATGATTAGTGATTTAGCAGCTCTTAATTTTAGCGCGGGAGTTTATCACCAAAGCCCATCTTATATTTGGCTTGCGGCAATTCCTACAAACAAAAATTTAAGAGCAGTACGAGTTAATCAATTTGTGCTTGGCTACGAAAGAAATTTACGAGAAGATATTAGAATGAAACTCGAAGGATTCTATAAAGATTATTCCGATTATCCAGCAAGTTCAACAAGAAAATATTTGGTTTTAGCAAACACCGGCGCTGGATTTGGAGGAAGTGATCAGAACTTCAATTCTTTTGGGTTTGAGCCATTAGTTAGCGAAGGTGTTGGCGATGTTAGCGGAATTGAATTTTCTATGCAAAAGAAATCATCCGAAACAGCGCATTATGCAATTTTTAGCCTTACTTACAGCCAAGCTAACTTTAAAGGTATAGACAAGGTAAAGCGCCCGGGTACTTACGATCAAAGATGGATTATAAACTTGAGCGGGGGTTATATTTTTAACAAAAAATGGGAGGCTTCATTAAAATTCCGCTTTGCAACCGGAAGCCCTTACACGCCATTTAATAGCAATGGCACACAAAGCGTAACCAATTATAACACAGCACGCTTCAAAGAATTTCACTCTTTAGATTTGAGGTTTGATAGACGATGGAATTTTGATACATGGACACTTATTTCTTATCTCGACCTACAGAATGTTTATAATAACAAGCAAAGTAATACAATACGATGGGATTATAGAAAAGGCGAAGTTGACAAGCAGTCTTCAATTGGAATACTTCCTTCAATTGGGCTCAGCTTAGAATTTTAAGAATTGTTATTACACTCAATTTCTCTAAGAATAAAATAAGTAACTCAAGCGGGCTGGTGAAATATCTTAGTTACCCAGTTTGGCTCGAATGACTTTACTATAAGAGCATTAAATAATTATATAACAAAATTATAATCCGGTACGTAAAAACTTTGGCTCTTCCAGAGTGAGCATAATAGAAATACGGTGTGTGTCTGGAAGTCTTTCTGTTTCAGATTCGGTGAATCGTGCAAAAGAATAATCAACTTGAAGTTTTGGCAAGAACAACCCAGCACCAACAGTAAATTGTTTAACATCGCTGTAGCCGGCGCGAACGGCGAATAAATTTCTGTAGTTATATTCAACCCCGGCGTGTGCATCAAAGCTGATTGGACCAACATTAAACATTGAAGCAGTTTTTCGGTTTTCAAAACGAATATCTAAATCCAGCACAGGTAATATTGTTCCGCCCAAAGCCGAGATAGAATAAGCAGCGCCAACTTTTGCTGTCGGCGTAATTAATTCATTTCTTCCGGTACTCCAGGCTTCTATTGTAGTTGTTACATCTTGTATTGCAGCGCCAAGATGTAAATTCTCTATAGGCATATAATAAGCTCCAACATCGAACCCAATACCAAATGCGCTGGCTTCTGCAATATCTCTTTTGATAATTTTTACATTTGCGCCCCAGTAAAAATCTGAAGTCTGACGCTTTGCAAAACTGAAGTAGAAAGCCCAATCGGTATTGTTAAATTCTGTAATCTTCGAGTAATCTAAACGGTCTGTATGAATATCTAAAATACCGTCCCCGTTTGCATCGTAAAGAGCGTTCCGTGTATCAGGAATCCCATCAACGCTAAGACGAATGATGCTTAATCCAAAACTCATATCGCTTCCGTAAGGAATAGCGACTGCGCCGTAGTTGTAATTTACCAAGCTGCCAAAGTGTTCTTCGTGCATCAAAGAGATTTGCGGATAGTTCATTCTTGCTAATCCGGCAGGATTCCAATAACCGGCAGTTACATCGTTAACTATTGCAACGTGTGCGCCTCCCATTGCCGAAGCACGCCCGCCCGCGCCAATTGATAAAAACTCGCCGCTGTATTTTCCTATTACTGTTTGAGAATTGACCGATGTGAACGACAAACAAAAAAAGAACATTGCTAAAAACAAATTCTTCATTTCCGATTTTCCTTTACTAATTAAGAGCGTAGAAAATTCTATGTTCTTTCTCCTTGTTGGTGCAATTATAAATGTTCTTTTGAAAGATTGCAATGCAAAAGTTTCTCCGCCCAAAAGGCATCGAGCGGAGAGTAAGTTTTTTTACTTCTTTTCGGTTTGTTTAGCAACGGCGTTAATAGCGGCGTTAATAGCTTCTTGATCGCCGAGGTAGTAGTGCTTAATAGGTTTTAAGTCAGCATCAAGTTCGTAAACAAGCGGTACTCCGGTTGGAATGTTTAACTCAGTAATATCTTCATCCGAAATATTATCGAGATATTTTACCAAAGCACGCAAACTGTTTCCGTGTGCTGCTATGATAACTCTCTTTCCGCTTTTTATTGTTGGCGCTATAGTATCAAACCAGTATGGAAGAAATCTATCGACTGTAAGTTTTAGGCTTTCTGTTAAAGGAATATCTTTCTTATCCATATCCGAGTAGCGGCTGTCTTTACCAGGATAGCGTTCATCGGTTTCTTCTAATGCCGGCGGCGGAACATCGTAACTTCTTCTCCAAATTTTTACTTTTTCGTTTCCATATTTTTCTGCTGTCTCGGCTTTGTTCAACCCCTGAAGAGCTCCGTAATGTCTTTCGTTCAGTCGCCAAGATTTAACAACAGGTATCCAATGTAAATCCAATCCTTCCAGCGTATAATTTAAAGTTTTAATAGCTCGTTTAAGAACAGAAGTGTAAGCAATATCAAATATGCAGCCTTCTTGTTTAAGAACAACTCCGGCTTGTTTAGCTTCTTCAGTTCCTTTTTCGGATAAATCAACATCCGTCCACCCGGTAAATAAATTCAGCTTATTCCATTCACTTTCGCCGTGGCGCAATAAAACTACTTTGTACATGATTTCCTCAATTAGTGTTAAAATGCTTGCACAAATATAATTGTTTAGGATTAGAATCATAAGAAGGTGTTTTCGAGTTTCTTTTAATTGGCGCATAATTTATCTTTGCATAAAATCAGGTGAAAAATGGAACGGCTTATTTATCAATTCTTCAGCGATGATGATTTTTTAAGAATCTCAACCCAAATTAAGAAAGCAGAAAAAACTACATCTGGCGAAATCCGTATTTCTATTAAAGAAGATCGTCCGTTTGTTGATAAAGGCAAAACAATACGCCAGCTTGCAGAAAAAGAATTTTATAAATTGAACATGCACAAGACAAGAGATAAAACCGGAATTCTTCTTTTTCTACTTTTGTATGAGCGGCAATTTTACATTTTAGCCGATCAAAGTATAAACGATAAAGTAACCAAAGCAACTTGGTATTCTGTGCGAGATGAAGTGCAGGAAAAATTTCATGATGGAAATTTTTGTGACGGAATGCTTGCCGGCGTTGTACGAATCGGAGAAATTCTTTCCGAGCACTTTCCAGCTAAAGCAGATGATACAAACGAGCTTTCCAACAAGATTGTAATGGAAAGATGAAAGAACCGATATTGTTGTGTTGACCGTAGATATTCCTAAAAGTAACCTTAAATGTGGAGATATTTGAACTATTGTTAGTGCCATAAGAATGGCGAATCTTATGAAGTGAGTTTGTTAAATTAAACGGCGGGACCATTTCAGTTGAATGTCTTGAAAAATCTTCATTATGCACACTTCCAATGATGAAATCTCTCAGGTGCTATTAATAATTGTTACTTAATTCTTGGTTGGGAATTTTTTTCTTTCCCGGCTTGTTTACTAAATTATGAAACGAAAAGATTTTATAAAAAAATCTGTTTTAGCTGCCGGGGCTGTTATGCTTTCTCCAATGTTTGTAAACAGCTACAACGAAGCAAAGACTCTAGTTAAACTTAACTACAAGCCGGAACCGGAAAGTTGGAGTAACAACAAATTAACTCTTTCTTGGATCGGTCATTCAACTGTACTAATCAACATTTTCGGGAAATGGATTATTACAGATCCGGTTTTATTTGAGAGAGTAGGTGTTTACTTTTTTGGAGGAAGCCTAGGTCCGGCTCGCTTAACTCCTCCTGCAATTAGTTATTACGAATTTCCTAAGCCGGATATTATTCTTCTTTCTCACGCACATATGGATCACATGGATTATCCTTCTCTAAAGTTCTTCACGGAAAAATACCCAAACCAAATTGATGTAATTACTGCTTACTTAACAAAAGATGTTATTGATGATCTCGATTGGAAATCAATTAATGTAATGGATTGGAACGATGAATTAACTTTGCAGGGAATTCGTTTTCGTGCAAACGAAGTAAAACATTTTGGCTGGCGCTATCCTTGGGAAAAAGACCGCTCACGCGGACACATAAAAGATGGCAGAAGTTTCAATTCGTACGTAATTGATTATGGGGGAAAGAAAATTTTGTTTGGCGGCGATACTGCAATGACAAACAAATTTCAGAATCTCAAAAGCGAAAACATAGATATAGCCATAATGCCTATTGGCGCTTACAATCCATGGGTAAGAAATCATTGCAATCCAGATGAAGCAATGAAGATGTCTTCAGAAATCGGAGCCAAATATTTTATACCAATTCACACCAAAACATTTAAACAAAGCAACGAACCGTTTAACGAAGCAATTGATTGGATGAAACGAGATGCATCAAAATACAATATACAAATTGGGCTTGAAGAAATTGGACAAACGTTTTTGCTTAGTTAAGTATAGACTTCAAATTTCGTTTCTTTCTAACTCCCACAAAGTAATAGCCAGCATTTGAATAATCTAACAAGCTAACCGCAATGCTTTTCTATTATGCGGTATTCCTCTTTCATTTTGTTGTCAAGACATCTTTTAAAGAATTAACACAGTAATCAACTAACTTTTCGTTCGAGTTGTAGCCCATCAAACCAATTCTCCAAACTTTTCCAGCAAGTTCGCCAAGTCCGGCTCCGATTTCCAGATTATGTTTCGTCAGCAATTCGTTTCTAACTTTTGCTTCGTCAATTCCACCAGGAACAGTGACAGCAAGCAAATGAGGTATTCTTTCCCCTGCTGGAACAATCGGTTCAAGATTCAATTCATCTTTCAATCTCTTAATTAACTTGGCGCTGTTCTCTTTGTGTCTTCTCCAAACGTTTTCAATTCCCTCATCTTTCAATATCTGCAAAGCCTCATACAAACCATAAAAATGATTTGCAGGTGCAGTGTGGTGATATGCGCGCTTACCTTCGCCAAACCAGTAGCTTTCTAGAAGATTTAAGTCGTTAAACCAGCTTAAGATTGGAGTTTTTCTATTCTTAATATGTTCTACAGCTCTGCTGCTAAAACTTACCGGGGACATACCGGCAGCGCATGCCAATCCTTTTTGCGAACAAGAATAAACCGCATCAAGATTCCATTCATCAACTAAAACTTCGGCTGCTCCTAACGAAGTTACAACATCGGAAACAACTAATGCATTATGCTTATGTGCAATCTCCGAAAGTATTTTTACATTCGATAATGCTCCAGTAGAAGTTTCTGCGTGAACAAATGCAACCACTTTTGAATCTGGATTTTCAATCAATGCATCTTCAAGTTTTTGCGGATCAATAGCTCTTCCCCAAGTTTCTTTAACAACAATGGCTCGCCCGCCAATTTTTTCTACTATCTGAACCATTCTGTTAGCAAAGTAACCGCCAACACAAACAACTGCTTTATCGCCCGGTTCAATTATGTTTACAAGACAGGCTTCCATTCCCAAAGAACCGGGGCCGGAAATAACAAAGGTATGCTTATTTTCTGTTTTGAATGTGTAACGGAGAAGTGATTTAATTTCCTCCATCAGTTCTATAAATTGCGGATCGAGGTGACCGAGTGTTGGTTTAGAAAGTGCTTCCAAAACTTTTGGGTGTACGTTAGCGGGACCAGGTCCCATCAAAATTCTATTAATAGGCTTGAACGAACTCATTTAATTATTCCTTTATAATAATTCAGCTTGTACTAATATTTGATGTAGTTTCTTTTTATCATCATCTTGAAGACTAAATAAAGGCGCACGCGGCACACCGCCAAAATAACCGAGCATATCGAGCGAGGCTTTTAATCCAGCCACACCATATTTTGCAGTTATTGCATTGTTAACAGGAAGCAATCTTTTCTGCAGCTTTAGTGCTTGCTCGTGTTTTCCTTCTTCAACCAATTTCTGAATTTTCACACATTCGTTTGGAGCAATATTTGCGAGTGCTAAAACCCCGCCAACAGCACCAACGGTTAAACTTGTATAAAGTACAGAACCAGTTCCGGTAATTACAGAAAAGTTTTTCCTGCACATCGAAACCAATTCGGTAATTTGTCTCAAGTTTTCGGTACTGTTTTTTATACCAGCAATATTAGGATGCCTTGCAAGCTGTGCAACGGTTTCTGCTTCTATATCAACACCGGTAAACTTAGGAACGTTATAAACGACTACCGGAATTTTTGTTTTATCCGCCACATCATAAAAATATTTAATGTGTGCGGCGGGTTTCATTTCCGATTTGTAAAATGAAGGAGTTAAAATCAGAGCATAATCAGCGCCCCTTTCGGCTGTTTCATTAGTAAGCGTAATTGTTTCTCTAATCGAATCGCTTCCGGTTCCGGCTATCAAAAGCTTCTCATCCGGAATATTTCTTTTAACCTCTTCAACTATTTTTAGCTTTTCATCGCGTGTAAGAAAAACACTTTCACCATTTGAGCCCATAACAACATAGCCGCTCAATCCGCTTACGTTCCATTTAGATATATTTTCCGCAAGTTTATCGTATGCTATCTCATCATTTACAAATGGCGTTGCAATAGGAGACATTATTCCGTAAAGTTTTTTCATTAGAAACCTTTGTTTATGAAAACATATTTTTTAACACAAACAATACATTAGCCGGACGTTCTGCAAGTCTGCGCATGTACCAAGGATACCAGTACTCGCCATAACTAATTAAGACTCTTACCGTATAACCCCGCTGGGAAAGATTTTTTTGCTTTTCTGTTTTAATACCGTATAGCATTTGAAACTCAATTTTGTCTTTTTGAATATTGTTTTGTTTGGACCATTTAATTAAAGAGCAGATAATATTTTCATCATGCGTACCAAATGCAGCTCTTATTTTATTTTCCTGCGAAGCATGCAATAACAATTCGGCAAGGTGAATGTAATTTTTGTCAACATCTTTCTTCTGCTCAAAAGCAATTTCTGTTGGTTCTTTATAAGCTCCTTTAACCAGGCGTATATTAGCGCCTGCTTCAATCAATTCTTGAACATCTTTTTCGGTTCGGTAAAGGTACGCTTGAAGGCACAGCCCAACATTATCGCTTTCGGTTATAACTTTCTTGTAGAAATCAATAGTGTTTTGCGTATAAGCGCTTCCCTCCATATCAATCCAAATTATGCTGCCAAGTTTGTTTTTAACTTTTTGTGCAATCAGTTTAAAGCGATTGTATGTTTCTTCTCCCGAAATATCAAATCCAAGCTGAGTCAGCTTCAAAGATATTTCGATGTTCAATTTCCTGATGTCTATTTCATCTACCAAATTCAAATAGTGATTACAAACATTTTCACCTTCCTCAATCTTTGTAATGTTCTCGCCAAGATGTGTTAATACTGCGTGTATCCCGAGTAACTCGAAACGGCTTGCTGCTTTAAGGGCATCTTCCAGTTTATCTCCAGGCATAAATTTTTTGACGGCTTTTTTTACAAATTTGAATGCCGGAATTTTATTCTGCATCCATTTATTTTCCGAAGCCCACAAGAGAATATTACGCGATAAGCTCAACTAAAGCTCCCTTCCAGTTTGTAGTTTAATCATCTTAAAATAAATCCATTTTTCAAATCATCTTTCGGGTCTATGTAAAAAGTGTTCTTCCCGGTTATGTATGCAGTACCTTCAACTTCGGTAATTATTGCATCGTAAGGACCAAAGGAAGTTTTCTCAATAACTTTAACGGAAAATTTTGTGCCGATGATGCTTTCAATAATCATAGGCTTAGTAAATTCCAGTTCATTCTTAGCAAAATGTAATGCTGCTATAGCGCTAACACCGGTTCCTGTGGGGCTTCTATCAACTTCTCCATCTGCAAAGACGCAAACGTTACGGCTTGCGGCATCTTTAGATAACGGATTGCCGTAAAAAATTGTTCCGTAAAGAAAGCTCAAATCTTCATCAAAAGGATGTTTGATTTCGAAGTTTTCTATTACAGCCCGCTTTATCAACATTCCTTTTTCTATTAATTCTCTAAATTCTCGTTCGTGCATGGTCAATCCAAGCTGGTCTGCCCTTACAAATGCATAGAATGCTCCGCCGTAAGCAACATCAAATTTAATTTTGCCTATGGTTGAAACATCAACAACTTGATCTCTTAAATACAAGAACGATGGAACGTTTTGAAAATAAACCGATTCAACTTTTCCTTCTTTAATTCTGGCATAAGAAGCAATAAGTCCGGCTGGAGTATCAATTTTTATTTGTGTAACCGGTTCTACCATCTCAAACATACCGGTTTCAATAACAACTTTGGTTACAGCAATTATTCCATGTCCGCACATTGTACTGTAGCCTTCGTTGTGCAAAAAGATTACGCCAAAGTCAGCTAATTCATTAATCGATGGAATTAAAACACAGCCGTACATATCTGCATGTCCGCGTGGTTCGAGCATCAAAGCAGTTCTGTAATGATCAAGATTCTTTTTCATGAAGCGGCGTTTATCTAAAATAGTTTTGCCTTTAATTTCGGGTAAGCCGCTTAAAATTATTCTAAGAGGTTCGCCTTCTGTGTGAGCATCAATGGTTTCAATTTCCATCCAATCTTCTGGATGGTTCCACTCTGCTATTTTTCTGAAGTGTGAAGTAAATGACATTTGTACTTCCCAAAAGAAAATCCCGAAGAGATGCTCCGGGATTTGTTGACAAGTAAACTAAATTTTATCAGAAGCGAATTCTTCAACATCTTCTACAGCTTTTGGTATTGGTTTACCAAGAACGCGGCAGCCGGTTTTGGTAACTACAACATCATCTTCAATTCTTATTCCGCCAAAGTTTCTGTATTCATTAACTTTATCGTAATTAATGAAGTCTGTAAATAGTTTTTCTCCCTGCCACTTATCAATTAGTGTTGGTATGAAATACAATCCTGGTTCTACAGTTAATACAACTCCCTGCACAAGAGGTTTAGCGTAACGCAAAGATTTTAGCCCAAACTGAGTGCTGCGTTTTAGTTTTTCATCGTAGCCAAAATTATTTTCGCCGTAGTTTTCCATATCGTGAACATCGAGACCAAGTAAGTGCCCTAAACCATGTGGAAAGAATAGAGCGTGCGCACCGGCTTCAACTGCAGTTTTTGCATTACCTTTCATCAAGCCAAGTGCTTTAAGTCCATCAACCATAACTTCTGCACATTTAAGGTGCACTGATTTGTAATTAACTTTAGGTTTAGTCTCGGAGATTGAAACGAGCTGGGAAATTAAAACTATTTCGTAAATGTCTTTTTGTTTTTGAGTGAATTTACCGCTTACAGGAAATGTACGAGTAATATCGCTTGCATAATGAAGAGACGACTCGGCGCCGGAATCATTAACAACCAAATCTCCGGCTTGAAGTTTATTTCCATAATAATGGTTGTGAAGTATTTCGGCGTGGCGAGAAAAAATTACAGGGAAAGAGGTGCCGCTTCCCAGCGACATTGCTAAGCCGGCAACAAAGCCCATCACATCGCGCTCATACATTCCCGGTTTTGCAAAGCGCATTGCTGTTGTTTGCATTTCGTAGGAAATCTCAATTGCTTTTTCAATTTCTGCAATTTCTTCGGCAGATTTAACTTGTCTTTGCTCTGCAATTGCTTTGATTAACGCCATCGAAGCATAATCGTTAACATACTTTGGCGCTATACCCAAGAGTTTGTGCAGACTCAAAATATTCTCGTGTCTGTACTGGGGCACAAAATGTATTTTTCTTCCCTGCTTGATAGCATTGTAACAAACTTTTTCAAGTTCTTCAGACGTTGCAGAATATTTAACTCCGCTCTTTGCAGCTCGCTGCTTAATAGTTGCCTGAGGTCCCATCCAAACTATATCGTCAATAGTAAAATCATTCCCAAAAACGGTTTCTTTGTTTTCGTCAAGATCAATTACGGCTGCAAGCCCTGCTTGGTCTAAACCAAAGTAGTAAAGAAAAGTAGAATCTTGGCGGAACGAATATGTGTTATTAGTATAATTCATCGGCGCTTCGTTATTACCGAGAAACAACGCCAGCCCGGATTTCAGCTTTTTCTTTAATTCAGTTCGGCGATTAATATAAATTTTTGAGTTAAACATAATTTCTCCTATTTGATGTATTTATCCGTTGCATAACAGCGTTGTTTTTAAGCCTGTCCCGTGCTCTTTACGGGAAAACTAACGCCGATAATTTTTTAGAAACTCATTTTGTCAGCTACACTTCAAAAACAACTTACTTTTACAACGCAGCTTTATAACTTCAGGGCGTGAGAAAAGAATTACAACAATCCCATTCCCTTTTGTTTAATAAATATTTCTTTAACCAACAATACTTTCTTTTCTATCTCACGCCCTAAACAAATGCCGCAGCGTTTAAAGCAGCAGGAATTGCAGAACTTGTTATATGCGATTGTAATATTGAACTTCACTAAACACCAAAACATGATTCACCAACTCATATTCAATATATTTCAGTGGAAGACAATTATGATTTCTAGTATTGAAGGTATTAAAGCTCTCAATTATTTCTTGGTAATATGCAAGTGTTTTGTCTTGAATTTTCTTTGAAACTAAAACAGGCTGAATATCACTTACACGATTTGGAATGTAATATTGTTCAAGCCAATCAACATAACGTTGTAATTGATAAATATTATCAGTGCCTGCTTCAACTGCCTTTAATTCTATTGCTTCTATTATTCTTGAATTATCATTTAGAAGAGAACAAGCTGCATCAATTCTCTGCATTCCAACGCCACAAGAAACTTCATTCCCCAGCCATTCAATAGGCAGACCGCCAAGAAGACATGTATCTAAACTTTGGTTTGTACCCCGGCCAATATTTTGCACAATATATGCCTGCAAATGAGATTCAAATGCTCTGTGGTTATTGTATTTGTTTTCAAGTCTTGGGAAAATATTTATTATTTCTTTTTTGCCTTTATAGTTGTTTCTTTGGCTGATTGCAATAATTTCTTGATTATCAATATCGTATGAGAAGTAATTTGCGTTTAGAGTCTGTCTATTGTTTTTATCACGAAGCAGTTTAAAAAGTCTTTCACTTTCATAAATTGTAATCATCGTATTTCCACGATTGCCTTTAAGTTTCCTGTAAATTAAACTCCAAAGCATTTGATTTGGAGATTGAATATTATTTATCTCATCAAGAGCTTCCCATTCTGTGACCCCCTTCGCATAAATTTCATAAGGTACAAGTAATGTCCTGAACGTTAGGGATTTCACTAATTCATTTTTTAAATACTGCAGTCGGTTATTATTGTCTAAAAAAGATAGATCTTCATTTGCCTTAAATATTCCATAGAATTTTCCTTCATAAATTCCTTGAGAAGCATTTTGCTGAAGATAAAAAACAATAAAATCATCCTTTCTTATTCTTTGTGAATCAGCAATCATACCGACCAGATTATTTTCTGTGGTATGTTGTAGAGCAGTTATACTCCTATTATTAAAATCAACAATTTTGTCGCCAGCACCAGTGCCAGCAAAAAGGTACTCTAGATGTACTTTGAATGTAGTTGAGTCTACAATAAATACATGAGTTGTTGCCATATTTAATATCCTTATAATGTAGATATTTTATTATAACCTGGTTTTTCTTTTTTAAATAAAAAAATGTATTCGTGTTTAAAAATGTAAAAACCTCCTGATAGAGCACGATATCGCCACAACTCTTTTTGATTCATTTTACCTTTTGTTTCTTCAAAGTTTTTTACAATAGTAGATTTAAGTTTGTAACCTCGTTTAAGAAATTGCTGCATAGTATAAAATGCAAGCGGAATCCATTCGCCACCGGCATATTTATCACCAATAACTAAAGCACAGTAACGGTTTTTGTCTAAAATATTATACGTGTGCTCAATAAGCCGGCCCATTCGTTGGAGGAAATCATCTATTGTAAATGCATTTGATAAATCTTTTTCGTCTTTGCTAAACTTGATTATATCCCAGTAAGGAGGGTGCATAATTATAAATTGTACTGATTTTATCCCGGTTTTTGGGAGTGCTTCTTCATAATTAAGCTCTGTGCTGTCTTCAATGATAATTTCTGTCTTTACATTTTTTGAAAATAAATCTTTCTCACGATCTATATTAATTTTAGCAATCTTGGCGGCTTTGGGTTGTAACTCAACTCCAATTCCATTTCTACCCAATCGCTTACATTCAATTAACGTTGTTCCGCTTCCAAGAAAAGTATCTAATACCCACTCACCTTGTTTTGTGTACCTTCGAAGCAGTTGATTTGGTATTTGCGGAATAAAATTCCCCCAGTAACCAGCATTATGTGCGCCGGAATTATCACGTTTATCCATAATCCATAAACTATCGGTAATTATATCGTCATATTCTTTCCATCGGTTCAGGTTGAGATCATTTATCTTACTCGTTTTAATTTCGGTCAATGCTTTGATTAGTCTTTGGATGTAATATTTAGTTCTCTCAAGTGTGTGCGTTTCAAGTATTTGGTTTATTTCTTTGTTCAGATAATCTGCATCAAGTTTTATTGTATCACCGTTTAATCCAATGTTCAAAAATCCCAGCTTATCTGTCTTTAGATTTGTTATGTTTCCCTTTATTTCTTCAATTCCAAGTTTAATTTGGGGAAAATCATCTTTTGTTAATAGTTCAGATAAGGTTTCTGTTATTTTTGGTTTATTGAGAATCATAAGGTTTCCATTTTATTTATAACAAATATAAACTAATTACATAGTTAATAATTTCTTGCATATAACTCATATTCATAAGAACATGTTTTGCTGTAATAAGAACTGATGTCTTATGGTAAATAAAAATATCTAAATTCATCGAGAACTTCTCACAAATTATTTTGATTTTAATTTCAGCTATTCATCATATTATATTAAATTTCAGCAATATTTTTAGACGGGTTGGTAACAAGTAAATGCAAGAGCTTTTCAAAAGTGATACTTCTCGCGAGTTTGACAGATTTCATCAGGAAGTTGAAGAGATAAAAGATATTTGGGATAGTTACCAGAAGCTGCTTTTAAGTTTTAAAGAGAGCGAAGAAGAAATCACAAAGAAAAACGATGAATTAAAAGAGATGAATGAAGCTAAAGATAAATTCTTCTCTATAATATCTCACGATCTGCGTTCTCCGTTTCAAGGTTTGCTTGGCATATCTAATTACTTGGTTGAAGAATTCGACTCGCTCTCTAAAGAAGAGTTCAAAGAAATGGTTGTTTCTCTTAACGAAGCCCTGCACACACAGTTTAAGTTTTTAGATGACTTACTAAGCTGGTCGCGTATTCAATCCGGTAAAATGGTTTTTGAGCCTATCCAGCTTAATTTATACTCGGAAACAGAAAAAGTACTTAGGCTTTTTGAAACCAACATCAAAAACAAAAAAGTAGAAATACTGATTAACATTAATTCCAAACTCTGCGTTGAAGCTGATGGTGATATGCTTTCTTTATTGCTGCGAAACATAATTTCTAATGCAATAAAATTCACTCACATAAATGGAACAATAGAGATTACAGCCTTTACCGAAGATAATATGGTATTAGTAGTAATTTCCGACAGCGGCGTTGGAATAGCCGAGGAAAATATACCTAAACTTTTTCGCATAGATGTTCAGTTTACAACACATGGAACGGCAAAGGAAAGCGGAAACGGTTTGGGTTTAGTTCTTTGTAAAGAAATTGTAGAAAAACATGGCGGCAATATCTGGGTGGAAAGCCAAGTAAATAATGGCACTCAATTCTACTTTACCCTTCCGCAAAAGAGTGAACTTTCTTAGCAAATTTTTTTGTTACATAGTAAATATTTAGAAATATTAATCAAGGAAACAGTATGTCGAATGCCGTTTTTCATCACCCAATGCCAGTTAATGAGCCGGTAAAAACATACACTTCAGGTTCACCAGAACGTGCTTTGCTAAAATCTAATCTTGCAGAAATGCAAAAACAAATTATAGATATTCCTTTAATTATTGGAGGCAAAGAAATTAGAACCGGCGATACTGCCGAAATTGTTATGCCGCATAATCACAAACACAAACTTGGTGTTTATCACAAAGCAGGAACTAAAGAAGTTCAAATGGCAATTGATGCCGCAATGGAAGCATGGAAAACTTGGTCTGCTATGGAATGGCAAGACCGAGCCGCAATTTTTATGCGTGCTGCTGATATGATTACTTTAACAGATTGGCGTTATACAATTCTTGCCGCTACAATGCTTGGGCAAAGTAAAAATGTTCACCAAGCAGAAATTGATGCAGCATGCGAAACTGCCGATTTCTTCCGCTTCAATGTTCACTATGCTTACAAACTTTATCAAGAACAGCCTCCTCACTCTCCGCACGGAATGTGGAACAGAATGGAATACCGTCCGTTAGAAGGATTTGTCTTTGCAGTAGCGCCATTCAACTTTACAACATTCAACGCAAATCTTCCAGGCGCACCTGCAATTATGGGTAACGTTTCATTGCTTAAACCGGCTGCAACAAGTGTTCTTTCCGCTTACTACATCATAAAACTATTAGAAGCAGCAGGACTTCCTCCGGGGGTTATCAATTTTATCCCGGGAGCAGGGCAAAAAATTGGAGATGTAGTTTTTAATGATCCAAATTTTGCAGGACTTCACTTTACAGGAAGTACACAGGTATTTCAATCTATGTGGAAGATTATCGGCAGCAACATTAACAAGTACAAAACATATCCGAGAATTGTTGGAGAAACAGGCGGAAAAGATTTTGTGTTTGCACATTCAAGTGCAAATGTTAGCGGTTTAGCTACGGCTTTAATTCAAGGTTCTTTTGAATATCAAGGACAAAAATGTTCTGCTGCATCCCGCGCTTATATTCCTAAATCAATTTGGCACGAGCTTAAAAAAACTCTTGTAACTGAATTGAAGAGGTTAAAAACAGGTCCGGTTACAGATTTTACAAACTACAACAACGCTGTAATTGATAAAGCCGCTTTCGATTCCATAGTGAGTTACATTGAATATGCAAAGAAAGCCAAAGATGCAGAAATTATTGTTGGCGGAAAATACAACGACAAAGTTGGTTACTACATTAATCCTACTATTATTGTTACTACTAATCCAAAATTCAAAACGATGGAAGAAGAAATTTTTGGTCCGGTATTAACAATCTACGTTTATGAAGATGCAAAGTTTGAAGAAACATTAAAGATTTGTGATCAGACTTCACCTTACGCGCTAACAGGCGCTGTTTTTGCCGAAGACAGACAAGCTATAGTAGCAGCAGATAAAATTCTAAAACATTCTGCGGGAAATTTTTACGTCAACGATAAACCAACCGGCGCAGTTGTTGGGCAGCAGCCTTTTGGCGGTGCACGAGCTAGCGGAACAAACGATAAAGCAGGAAGCTTTTTAAATATCGTTCGATGGGTTTCTCCAAGAACAATCAAGGAAAGTTTTGTACCGAGAAATGATTTCCGCTATCCGTTTATGAGTGAGAAATAAATTTACCGTCATTCTGATTCCGTGCTTTTTACGGGAGAATGCAGCAGGCATCCCTTCGGGAGAATCTCCTACATTAATTCAACTAGTGTTCTGTCACCCTAATAACTATACATTATGTTGGAAGGTATCTGATAAATTTAATCACTAAGGGTTAAATTACTCGCTGCTTGCGGCGGGGAACTTCATTGTCATTCACATAAGGTAATAAGGTTGATTCATAACTGTTTACTATAGCTACTAAGGTTTCTCAAATGAATAAGGTTTTCTTCCTTCTATTGAATAAAATATACGGACTAATCAAAAAAAATATTTTGTCTTTTTTTACCTTAGTAACAAACCTAATCACAAGTTAATTAACCTTATAACTTATCAGACAAAATAGCATTATGATTTACATCCTTCGGCAAAATTGTGGTTAAAAGTATGTGCAGAAATGTTAGTAACAAAACACTAGGTATTTCGAGGCTGTCTCAAAAGTCATTTTCAGAGCCACACTGAGTTAGTCAGCCGACTGATCGAAGTGTGATGCAGCAAAAATTCTCATTACTCGGCTACGCCACGTACAATTCGCTGTGCGAGCTCGAAATGACTTTTTGTTCTTTTGAGGCACTTAGCAATTTTTAATTAGTGCCCCAATCCGTGAACCATTAGAACTGCATGTTCTAAAATCTTTAGAATCTCTTCCACATAATCTTCAACAGCTTTAACACTGCCAGGCAAACAAAAAATTAGTGTTTCATTTTTTACTGCCGCAACAGACCGGCTCAACACAGCAGATGGAATTGTCTCAGCATACTTCAAGCGAATTTGTTCCATAATTCCGGGGATTAATAAATCTGCAAATTTCTCTACTACGTTTGGTGTAATATCTCGGGGACCAATCCCGGTTCCGCCGGTTGTAAAGACAACATCAATTTCATCTTCAACACTTTTTTGGAGTTCAGATAAAAGCTTAGCGCCATCATCCGGAATAAGAGAATAATAATAATTGCAATGCCAGCGTTTGTTTGCAAAGTGTTCTTCTAGATTTTTTTTAATTGTTGGACCGCTTAAATCTTTGTACTCGCCGCTGAAAGCTCTATCGCTAAGAGTAATTATTTTTATTTTCAGAGGACGAGGGAAATATTCAATGGCATCATTTGTTTTGAGCACACCTCCGCTAACAACACGCGTAAATATTCCCGATTTAGGCATAACGCACTTACCGACTTCAACAAAAATAGCGCAGCCATCGCCATGACATTTTTTTCCAATTTGAGTTACTTCTAACTCCACATCGCCGATTTTGAATTTATCTAGAACTGCAACTTTCTTAAAATCAATTCCGAAGGTTGTAATATTCTCAGCGAATTCGCCGGGGAGAAATTTTCTGTTATCTGCATCGAGAAGTGAAAAGTTTTCAATGTCTTCTTGCGCCAGCATACTAACTTGGCGGTGCCAGCTGCCGGAATGTGCATCGCCTGCTATTCCTTTTTCGTTAACTTCCACTTGGCTGCGTGGAGTTTTGATTGTTCCTTTCTCTTCGGAAATATTTAACGAAACAATGTGTCTATTCATTTTTCATTCCTTTTTTCTTAGCGGCTTTGAGAGAAAAAATGGCTCGCAGAGACGCAAAGACGCAAAGTGTTGTTTTACTAAATAGTTTTTTGATTTCTTTTTCTTAACGGCTTTGAGAGAAAAAAACGGCTCGCAGAGACGCAAAGACGCAAAGTGCTGTTTTACTAAATAGTTTTTTGATTTCTTTTTCTTAGCGGCTTTGAGAGAAAAAAACGGCTCGCAGAGACGCAAAGACGCAAAGTGCTGTTTTACTAAATAGTTTTTTGATTTCTTTTTCTTAGCGGCTTTGAGAGAAAAAAACGGCTCGCAGAGACGCAAAGACGTAAAGTGTTGTTTTACTAAATAGTTTTTGATTTCTTTTTCTTAACGGCTTTGAAAGAAAAAAATGGCTCGCAGAGACGCAAAGACGTAAAGTGTTGTTTTACTAAATAGTTTTTTGATTTCTTTTTCTTAACGGCTTTGAGAGAAAAAAAACGGCTCGCAGAGACGCAAAGACGCAAAGTGTTGTTTTACTAAATAGTTTTTGATTTCTTTTTCTTAGCGGCTTTGAGAGTAAAAATGGCTCGCAGAGACGCAGAAATTTAATTTGTTAATTACTCTTTGTTTTTTCAATCAATCTTATTTCGCCTATTATCATTTGGTTATCAACGGCTTTGCACATATCATAAATGGTAAGCAATGCAGCAGAAACCGCTGTAAGAGCTTCCATTTCTATTCCGGTTTGTCCAATACATTTAGCATAACTTGAAACAGCAGCTCCATCATCTTTCAATTCTGCTTTTACATCTAGCTTGGTTATTTGCAAGGGATGGCAAAGCGGAATCAGCTCGCTCGTTTTTTTACCAGCTTGAATTCCAGCAATTTCTGCAATGGTAAGCACATCACCTTTTTTAATTTTGCATTCTTTAATAAGAGAAACAGTATCGGGCTGAAGATAAATAAACCCTTCTGCACGTGCGGTTCTAATTTGAATTTTCTTTTCCGCTACATCAACCATATTGGCTTTGCCTTCTTCATTCACATGAGAAAGTCTTTTCATTTATCCTCCGATATTATAAAACTTATGTGTTGTGCTTAGATTACCACAGGCTGGTTTATGTTCAACCGTTATCCGCAATGCTTCTTTGTAATCAACTTTTCTGATGTTAATTGAAGCATCGCTAAACAAACAAGGTTTAAGAAAGCCATCGCTGGTGAGACGAAGTCTGTTGCAGTTTGCGCAATCCCCTCCGCTTCCGCCATGCACAACACCAAACTCACCTTTTTCAATATCCATTTCATAAATGAAACGAGCTTCCAATCCGTTTTCATCACAATATTGTTTAACTTCAAGCGCATCCGGCTCGTTTATGCTTTTCTTTACTACACAATTAATTTTTATAGGATTTAATCCAGCCTGCCTTGCTGCTTCAATTCCATTTTTTACTTCGTCAATATTTCCGCCGCGTGTTATTGCAGCATATCTTTGTTTATGAATTGTGTCCAGACTAATATTCACTCGCTGCAATCCTGCTGTTTTCAATTCGTAAGCATATTTATCAAGAAGAAGTCCGTTTGTTGTCATAGATAAATCTATAATTCCATCTATGCGGGAAAGCATGCCGATAAGATGAACAACTCCTTTACGCACCAATGGTTCTCCGCCGGTAATTCTAACTTTAGAAATTCCCATTTCTACAGCAGTTTTAGTGAACTCAGTAATTTCTTCAAAAGTTAATACCGAAGAATGATCGATCAACTTAATACCTTCTTCGGGCATGCAGTAAACACAGCGTAGATTACAGCGATCCGTTACACTGATGCGAAGGTAATTTATTGTTCTGTCATATTTGTCTAACATTTACTATAGAGCCTTTCTTTATTTCGCTTATACCAATAGGAACAGACATAATTCCATCTGCTAAAGCCAGCGAGCTAATGTGTGCGGAACCGTGATACTCAACAGATTCAATTTTCCCCTCATCATTTATTTTTACCGGAATGCGTGCCAGTCTTTCATTTCTCTTCCGTTTGAAATCGAACGCCATTTCGAACGGCAGAGTTTTGTAATAGTTATTCAAACCCATTAATCCGGCAAGCAATTCTTTAACAAAGAATTCAAAAACAATAAAAGAAGAGACCGGATTTCCGGGCATTCCAAAAGCAAACGTATTTTTGCTCTTTCCGAAAATAGTAGGTTTGCCCGGCTGAACCGCAACTTTTTCAAACAACAAATTAAAACCAATTTTCTTAAGTATTGCTGGAACAAGATCAAACTCGCCCATTGAAACACCGCCGGTAATTAAAATCAAATCATTTTCTTCTTTTGCATTAAGTAATGCGCTTGTTATTTCCTTTTCGTTGTCTTTAACAATTCCGTAATAAGTTGTATCGCAGCCAAAGTTTTTGCACTGGGCAATTAACTGATAAGCATTCGTGTTTCTAATTTGAGATTCTAATGGAACGTTTGAAGGCTCAATTATTTCATCGCCGGTTGTAATAATTCCTACTTTTGGTTTAAGGCTTACCAAAGAATTCACGCAGCCGGTAAGAGCAAGAGAAGAAATTTCTTTCTCTGTAAGTCTTATTCCAGCTTCCAATAATTTTTGTCCAACTACAACATCTTCTGCTTTGTAACAAATATTTGCAGAAGTTTTCTCTTTCATAAATATTATTTTGTTCGGCGAAACCTCTTCTATCTCTTCAACTATGATTACACAATCAGCTCCATCGGGAATCATAGCGCCGGTCATAATTTTTGCACATTGGTTTTTGCCAATCTTCTTGTTTGGTTTATAACCTGCTTGAATTGTTTCTATTACTTCAAGCTCATTTGCAAGGTCTTCTTTTTTGCAAGCGTAACCATCCATTGCGGATTTATCAAACGGCGGCATATTCATATCGGATAGCACATCTTGGCGCAAAACACGGTTTAAGCTTTCCATCATTTCTACTTTCTCGGTTCCGAGCAAGTGAAGATTTGCTTTAACAATTGCAAGAGCTTGTTCGTATGTTATCATTCAACTGCCCTTTATTTCACATTGAGTATTTCAATCTTTTCTACAGAGCGGATGTTTCGGTCAACAAAGAAATCTGGCACAGCAAACAAATTGTATCTGCCTTCTTCAAGCGAGCCGGTCTTTTCGATCAAAAGAAAGTCGTTCATATCATTTCTGTTTATGATTTCACTCAAACTATACGTAACGCGGTAACCTTCTTTTGCTGAAACACAAAGTAATGTTGAAGCAATTTGCTTTTCATCTATAGCCAAATATTTATTGATGACATCTTTGAAAACAAATCCTTCAACTTCCTCAATGCCTTTCCAGCCCATTCCGTGTCCATAACCAAACCCGCGAAACTTTCTTTTCTCTATTCCAGAAATATCATTTACCGTAACATTCACATCACTGCTTACAAAAGAAAATTCCGGCGCATAGATATCCTTTACTCTCTCTTTCGAATAATTTCCGGTAAAAGATTTTACAGTAATTTTTGTTGGATTGCTAATTGTGCGGAAATTAAACGCATCGTAACCACAAATTAAAATAGTTGATTCCGGCAAAGCCCATTTCATTTTCATTTTGGATGGGTTTATTGCACGTATAGATTTTGCGATGACCGCTCTGTAATTATTTTTCGAGTAAAATAATTCTCCCCAGCTAAAAACTACTTTCTCTCCTTTATCGTTTTCTACAACAACATACAAATCTACAGCGGGCTTAAACCCAGCTTCGTTTGTTTTCATTATTTTTTTCTGATTTATGATATCGAACAAAGAGTATCCGCTGGCAAAATAAGAACCGATGAATTTGTTTTTATCTTTTCCGTAGGCAACAATTTTAGCCGGAAAGCTATTCAAAGGCAGCATTTGTAAATCAACTGCGCCAGGGTTTACAACTTCGCCATCAACAATAATTGATGCGGTATAAAATTCTTTCTTCTCCGAATCATCGAAAAAACTTGGCGTGCTTTCATTATTATCCTGAGCTAAAAGAGGCAAAGCTGTTAATATGAATAATAAAAATATCTTCTTCATTTATAACTCCTATAAATCTACAGATACGCCTGCTGTTACAAATCTGCCTAAAGAGTATCTATCGTATGTTGATAAAGTTTGTACATCAAATATGTTTTGCACTTCTAAAGATATATTAACCATGTTGAACAGCTTCTTCCAAAGTTTTAAATCTGCCGCTGCATTAGCTTCAATTATCATTCGTACATTAACCTTATTGCCAAATTTGTCGGTTACTTCCAAATTTTCCGAATTGTCATCGTTCAAGAATTTTTTGCCCTGGTAATGAATGTTAAAAGAAGCGTTAACATATTCGTTGAGATATGAGAACCCAAAATTTGCTAACTGGTTTGGAGTATAAGTTAGTTCTTTACCTGTTAATGCGGTATTGCCTGTGTGCTCCAATATTTTTGTTTTAGTTAAAGCGAAGTTGGCATATATATTAATATTTGCCGATAAGAAATATCTCACATCAATATCGCCGCCAACAATTCTAACTTTTGAAATATTGCTCTTAACTATTATTGGTCTGTTCCTTCCGCTAACGTTAACAGTTTGACCGGTATTTAGAAAAGCCATGTAATTGCTGCCCGTCATATAATAAAAACTTGGCATAAAGAAGAGAGACTGGTTTACATCGTAATTTAAGCCAAGCTCGATATTTTCAATTCTTTCTGGCTGCAGATTTGGATTAGCGTTTTTAAATCCAAGCCGTATTAATCCGGGTCGGGTTAAATCATCGAGAGTTGCGGCTCTAAAACCTTGACTGTATGCTGCATAGGCTTTCAAATTCTCACCAAAAGAATATTGAGCCGAGAGTTTTGGGGTAAATGAAAACCAGTTGTACTCTTTAAGTTTTCCGGCAAATGGTTTTAAGAATTCATTTGATTTAGAAAGGTTGGTTAAAATATATTCTCCATCGGTAAACTTAACATTATCGAATCTCAAGCCGGCGCTTACCTTTAATTTATTATTTATTTTCCAATCATCGTTAATAAAAGCGGCTAAAGTTGTCATAAAGCCTTTGTTGGTAATTACATCTGAGCCAGGTTTGTAAGTTTTAGAAGCTGAATCGTAAGTGAGTCTGTAAACATCCGAGCCATCTATCTTTCCTCTTTTAAGTTCAACACCTGCTGTAACAAGCATATTATCAAGCGGAATGGTAACATTAACGTTAGCGCCAAAATCATCGCGGTTTGCATCAACATCTATAAGATCGTAAGAAGAAAAAACTGAACCGGCAGTCCGATATCTTTCCATTACTCTCAAGTAATCTTCCATCTGAAAGAAAGTATTAAGGCTTAGTTTAACATCGGAGAACTTTGTGTTGAATGAAAGCGCAGCATAATTTGTCTTATGTGTCATTATGTTGTTCTCTCTAACTTTAGTTCCCTGCCCTCTCTTGTCATCAAAAAAGCTGTAGTTAAGTTGAAGGTTTGTATTGTCGTTAAACTCGTAGGCAAATTTTGCATCAACACCATATTCTTTTAGGTCCGAGTTAGCATAGAATTCATCGAATCTAAATTCCTCGCGGGTAGTATTGTAGCCATCGCTTGTTCTGTTGAATCCCGATACTCTAAAAGACAATCCGCCTGTATTCTGAAGTTTACCAGAAACAGAGACCTTCTGCTCAAAAGTATTGTATTGAGATGCGTTTAATTCTATAAAACCGTTGCAGCCTTCTTTGGCTGCTTTTTTAGAAATAAAATTTATTACACCTCCCATGGCATTATTGCCATAAACAGAAGAACCGGGACCTTTGAAAATCTCTATTCTTTCAATTCCTTCTGGGTTAATTCTATTCCAGTTAACTGTGCCTCCATCGGTTTTGTTAATAGGCTGGCCATCAATTAAAGCGAGAACTCTTCCCTGCTCGCCGGCAGTTATGCCGCGCACACCAACAGTTGAGGGATGAGAAAACAATCCGGAAGTTCTATCGCTATGAACGGCGGCGCTTGTTTTAAGAACGTCATCAATACTTCTTTTTGCTTTTGAGTTTAATTCCCGAGCCGAAATTAAACCAACTCTGCCTGCAATATCTCCTATCATTTGTTCGTTTCTGTTTGCAGTTACCACTATTTGTTTAGAGTAAATTTCTTTTTTATATAATTCGATATTCACGTTGGAAGCATTATCAGAACCAACTTTCTTCACAACTGTTTCATAGCCAATGTAACTGATTCTAAGCAGAGCAAAATTATCTTTAACATTATCCAGAACAAATCTGCCTTCGGAGTTTGTAGTTGAGCCTGTATTTGTTCCCTCAATTTGCACCGAAGCGCCTGCTAAAATATCTCCGCTTTCGGCATCTTTAACAACGCCGCTAATTTTTGTTTGAGCATGACTGATTAAAGTAAATAATAGCATAACAGCAAGAGTAAAAGACCAGATTCGTTTCACATTTATATTCCTTATTTCGTGGTTATTCTATCTGCAGAGCTGCCGTGTAAATTAGCCGGGAAACAAACGGCAGCCTTGCGTTTTTTAAGAAAGAATCTATGCAGCAGTTCCTCTTATTTATAAACTTTACAAGATGCAGCTTTGAAATTCACCCAAACTTTTTTTCCAATCTCTAATTGTAAATCCTTTTTCGAATCGCCGGATACGCGCGCAATTAATTCCACTCCAATATCAACGAAAATTTCAAAACCAACTTTAGCCTTAGCGATATCAACTACTTTTCCTTCAATATGGTTTCTGCTGCTTCCTTTTTCTAATTCGTCAGATAAGCTTATATCCTCAGGCAAAACAGTTAGATAAGCGTCTCCATCTTCTGCTTCAGTTAGGCAGAAGATTCTTAAATCTTTTACAGAAAATTCTTTTAGATCACTTTGCGGCAGAGATTTTAAATTTCCTTTGAAGAAATTTTTTGTGCCGATAAAGTGAGCTACAAATTCGGATTTGGGATGATGAAAAACTTCTTCCGGCGATGCAATATGAACCATTGCACCTTTTTCCATAATGCCAATTTTGTTAGCAAGCGATATCGCTTCTTCATAATCATGAGTTACGTGAATAATTGTAATTCCATCCCGGTTCAGTTTACGCAGCAATTGTCTTAATTCATTTTTGGATTTTGAATCGAGCGATGCAAGCGGTTCATCTAAGAGAAAAATATCGTTTCCGGCTGCTAAACTTCTTGCAATTGAAACACGCTGATATTCGCCTCCGGAAAGTGTATCAGGCTTTCTGTTTAGCTTGTCTTCAATTCCAACTTGTACTGCCGCTTCCATCACTTTTTTCTTTATCAAATTCTGCTTTTTGCTTTTTAGAGGATATGCAATGTTCTCGAAAACGGATAAGTGTGGAAACAAATCTGCATCTTGATAAACAATACTAATATTTCTCTTCTGAATCTTTTCTTCGGTAACATCTTTTCCGCGCAAATAGATTTTGCCAGCCGTTGTATTGAGCAGTCCAGCTATTGATTCGAGCAGAAGAGTTTTACCAACACCGCTTATGCCAAGGATTACAAAGTAATCTCCTTTATTAACTTCAAAGCCGATATTCTTCAGCTCAAAGGCTCCTGCTTTTATAGATATATTATCAACTTTCAGCATTAAACATTTTTTTTAGTTATACGCAAAAGAACGAAAAGCAATAAACACACACTAACAAATATTACCGCAGCGGGAACAGAATATTTTAATCCGTACGTAGTGAACCGTTCATAAATTAACACAGGCGCTGTTTGAGGATTGTAAGCTACAATAATAACTGCGCCAAATGCGCTCATTCCGCGTCCCCACATTAAAATCAACCCGCTCAAAATAGAACGCCAAGCCAAAGGAAGAGAAACGGTAAAAAAGACTCTTACCGGTGAAGCGCCAAGTGTAAGAGCAACTTTTTCTAATCGCACTGGAACAGCAGCAAAACCATCGCGTGCAGAATTAATTAAAAAGGGAATGCTTACAAATGCCATTGCTATTACTATACCGGCAGGGTTTCCAACAAAATTTATCCCAAACAAATCTGCAAATTGACCGAGCCAGCTGTCTCTTGTTACTATTCCAAGAACAGCAATACCGGCAACAGATTGAGGGATAATGATTGGTATATCTACAATTCCGTTTACCAAACTTTTTAATGGAAAATTTTTACGTGCAAGAATGTAAGCAAGAGGAATTGCAAGAAATGAAAATAGTATTGTGCCCGCCATAGAAGTCCATATACTCAGCCAAATACTATCTCTTACATCTTCTGCTTTAATTGTTTCTGTTAATGCAGCGCCGGAAGTATGCAAATACATACCTGCAATTGGAGCAATTATAAATAGTAAAAGCACTCCTCCTAGAAAAGTAAATAGTAAGTGAAACAATGTTATGTTTTTTATCTTATCCATTATATTCTTTACTCTTAGCTTCTTCTTGTTCTATGTGCCTGGCTGATATAGAAAAGAAAATTGCTGAGCAGGTTATTTTTCTTTAGCATAAATTTTTAACTCGTTAGGCAGTTTCTCATATTGTTCGCATAAAGAGGGAACTACAGTTGGCTGCCCCATTTCCCTCATAATCTTTAATCCTTTTTCTTTATCCATCAAATAGAGAACAAACTTTATAGCCAGCTTTGGGTTTGGAGAATTCTTTGGAATTGTAACGCCATAGACCATCGAACCGCCTGCTTGAATAATTTTTTCTCCTGGTTTCTTGCCGCTAAGTTCTACGCTAACCTGCTTATAGTGTTCTTCCAACTCGGCTTTTTTCAAATTGATATTATCGGGCAGAATCAAATACTTCAAACCATGCTGCTCTGCAACCGAGCGGTAAAGAAAAATGTAATCAATTTCGCCGGCTTCTAACAATGCAAGCAAATCAACTTCCTTTGGTCTAATGTATTCATTATCCTTGCTTAGTACTTTATCTGCTAATCCCTTTTCTTTGTAATAGATTTCCGCAAGCTTCATTGTTAAGACTGTTCTATAACCGCATGGGTCAGAGTTTGGGTCTGCCCTTCCAATATTTATTTTGTCATCAAGAAGAATCTTATACCAGTTATTTTGGTTTATCTCATTGGCTTTTCTAGATTTCGATGTATAAACAACAGCCATTTCGTTTGAAGCAAACTTCAGGTTCCAGCCGGCAAATTCTGGAATAAGTAGTTGATCAATTACAATGTAATCTGCCGATGCAAAAACATCGCACGGCTTTTTTAGCTCGGAAATTTTTCTTGCACATTCGCGGCTGCCTGCAATTTCTTTTAGTACTTCAACGCCTGGATTTTCTTTCTTAAATCCATCTATAATTTTTTGAAAAGGAACTGTTAAGCTGCCCGCATGAAAAACTATTAACTGATTTTTATTTTGAGCCCAAATGCTTATCAGCATTCCAAAAATCAAAACAAAAAATGTTGTTTTAATTACCAGATTCTTCATACACACTATTTATGTTTTTAAGTTTTGTGTTCTTCATTTCTTCTTCAATCTGATTTTGAATTTTAGCGTAGAAATTGTAGAAATAATTGTTGTAGCCGTTCATTTCAGAATCTTTCGCTTTGCTTGCATCGGCAACATCAAAATCCATAATCTTTCTGTCTTCGAGCGCAGAGTATATTTCGAACAGGCTCAGTTCTGTAAAATCCTGCAGAAGATAAAATCCGCCCCCAGAGCCTTTGCTGCTTCCAACAATTTCGGCTTTTAGAAGAGAAGACATAATCTGCCTAAGTTTAGAAGCATTCACTCCAATTGCTTCTGCTAAAGCATTACTGCTTTGCGGATCTGGAAAAACCTTAGCTAAATGGCAAAGCGCTTTAACAGCAGTGGATAGTTTTACAGAAGATGACACTACACTCTTTTTTTTGTTACAGTAAGTGTAACAATTAACTTTTTCCGATGCAATTTTTCCGTTGAAATTTCCTTTTGAATAAAAAGCACCTTTTGGTTTGATTTTATTGATTACTATATTTTCACACAACTTTTGTTAAAAATTGTAAAAACAATAAAGCCACGGAGATTTTGTATGAACGTTACAGAAGTACTCGAAGCCCGCAAAGTTCTAAAAGAGCTCAGTTACGATATCGTTCCTCTTTTTAGAGGTTATACCGATAAATCGCTTCACATTAATGTTGGAAGCAGCGAAATATCCATCCGCGATATTCCCCCTACCGTGAAAGAAAAATTTATAGGAGGAAAAGGTTACGGATTGAAATTTTTATGGGATGCAACCAAACCAGATACAAAATGGAACGATCCAGAAAATGAAATTATTATTTCAGGCGGACCTATTTGTGGTATTACTCAATACTCCGGAACCGGAAAGTCTTTAGTAGTTACAATCTCTCCGCAAACAGATTCTGCTATGGATAGCAATGTTGGCGGCTGGTTTGGTCCTTTCTTAAAAATTTGCGGCTTCGATGCTATTGAGCTTCAAGGCAAAGCTGAAAAAGAAGTGATTATAATTATTGATGGGAGAAATGGTGGAACAATTAGAATAGAAGAAGCTCCTGCCGACCCGATTGACAGCCACGAACTATCGGAACTATTAACAGAAATGTACTGCCCTAACGAATCTGACAAAATGAAAATTGCAGTTGTATCTTCTGGAACCGCTGCAGATTATTCTTTAATTGGAATGCTCAATTTTAGTTTTTATGATAAGAAGAAAAAGCGGGTACGTTTGAAACAAGCCGGACGCGGCGGCACAGGAACTGTATTCCGCGATAAAAAAATTAAAGCTCTTGTTGCTCTCGTTCCAAAAATAGAACCTGATATGAATAAAGTAGTAGATATGAAAGCAATTATTGAAAGAGGGCAGCGCTTCAATAAAGAAATTAGAGAATTGGATGACAAGCAATGCGAAATGAGAACTAAGGGAACAGCTCACTTAGTAGAAATTATGAACGATTATGATTTGCTTCCCACACATAACTATAAATACGGAAGTCATAAAGAAGCTGGCAATATTCACTCCGAAGTTTGGAAAGCTATGTTTGCACAAGGCACACCAGATGGCTGCTGGCTTGGCTGCAATATGAGCTGCGCTAAAGGCGTTAACAATTATGTTATCCGCACAGGACCGTATAAAGGTCAATGTGTTATAGTTGATGGACCAGAATATGAAAACGCTGGCGGGCTTGGCTCCAACTGCGGTATCTTTAATCCGGATTATATTGTTGAAGCAAATTTCTACTGCGATACTTATGGAATATGTACAATAACGTGGGCAACACTTCTTGCATTTATTATGGAGTGCTGCGAGAATGGTATTTTGAATGAAGAAAGAACCGGAGGATTAAAACTAAACTTTGGCAATGCAGATAATGCAATGGAACTCCTGCATCAATTAGCAAGAGGAGAAGGATTTGGAAAAATTGCCGGAATGGGCGTTCGCAGAATGAAAGAAATGTTTATTGCTAACGGCTGGGGTGATCCTCAGTTTATTACCGATATTGCAATGGAAAACAAAGGTCTTGAGTATTCTGAGTATGTTTCTAAAGAATCGCTCGCTCAGCAGGGTGGTTTTGCTTTAACAAATAAAGGTCCGCAGCACGATGAAGCCTGGCTGATCTTTATGGATATGGTGAACAATCAAATTCCTACTTTTGAAAACAAAGCTGAAGCACTTCACTACTTCCCAATGTTTAGAACTTGGTTTGGTTTAGTTGGTTTATGCAAACTTCCTTGGAATGATGTGGAACCAGAAGACAATGCGCAGACATCCGAGCCGGCAAAAGTACCAGAGCACGTTGATAACTATGTAACAATTTATAAAGCTGTAACCGGAAGAGAATTTGACAAGCATCAGCTCATACGCGATTCTGAAAGAGTTTACAACTACCAAAGAATGTTCAACTTACGCAGAGGTTTTGGAACAAGAAAATGGGATAATCAGCCTTTCCGTGCAGCCGGTCCGGTTACTAAAGAAGAATATGAATCACGCCAAGAACGGTATGATAAACAGTTAAAGGAAATTATTGGTGTTGACCCGGAAGGAAAATCAACTGAAGAAAAAATGAAAGTATTAAGACAATACAGAGAAAGCAGATACGAACAACTGAAAGATGCTGTTTACAAAAGACGCGGCTGGGATGAAAATGGCGTACCTAAAATGGAATTCCTGAAACAGATTGGAATGGATTTACCAGAGTTAGTTGAACTACGCACCGCTTACGATAATGGTGAGTGGAGATTGAAATAAAAACACATTCCGCCAGAAACAGATGGTAAACAAAACGGCGGATAAGTGTTTTTCTCTCTCAAAGTTTTAGAGATTCAAAATTTAAAGCCTCTCAATTGCAGAGGCTTTTGTTTTATTTCCGCTTAATCTTGTTATAGATGTTGTATTACTTTTACCGCACAACGAATGTGATGATAAGATTACTGGAAACACAAATGTAGCAGCTCAAGTGAGCTGCCTTTTTTCAAATATCTGTTATGTTTCCCTTCACTCGAGCTTCAGGCATGTAAAACTTAACGCAGCTTCCATTCTCAACCTTTTTATTTATCAAAATTGAATTATGAATGCAGCAATTATCTTCAATAACAGTATCGCGTATTATGCACGCTCCCTTTACAGATACGCTGCTTCCTATTTTCGTCTTATAAGATTTTGATAATATCTTCGTTCCGGAATCAACAAACACATTACTGCCAATTGTAACATTTCCTTCGATGCGGACATTTCTTCTTAGCTTTACATTGCATCCTAATTTTACACCTTTACCAACATAAACACCTTTACCAATTTCGATATCGAGGATAATTCCCTTTTGGTCTTGCTGCAATAATTCATCAACAAGTTCTTCGTTCAGAAAGAAATCGTTTGGGTCTTCTATTAGAACTACATCTTTCAGTCTTTCATAAATTAATTTTTTCGCTAACTGATCCATTTCTTTAAGAACAGATTTATTATTGAAGCCCATCAGAACATATTGTTCTTTAGGGCTAACCGCCTCAACCGAATAACCGCTGTTGTTAAACATTCCAATTAAGTCGGTAAGATAAATTTCGTTCTGAACGTTATTGCTGCCTATTTTATCAATCAGCTCAAAAAGCGGCTTTGCTTTGAAAGCATAAACACCAGAATTAAACTCGCGGTTATCTATCAACTCCTTTTGAGTGAACTTGAAATTTTTCTTTTTGTATCTAGTTAAATAAGCTTTCTTTTTATCTTGACTTAGTATGTCCTTGTATTCAATAATCTCTATTACTTTTCCTTTATATTTTGATTTTTCTCCCTTTGCATCTTTATCCTTAACGCGGACAATTCTGCCATAGTAATTACCTTCAACTTCACCTTCATAGATTCCGGTTAGCACCATCATATCAGCATTTGATTTTTCAAATTCTTGTTTGAAGAAGGTAACTGTCTCAGCATCAATTAAACCCATATCGCCCGGAAAAACATAAATGGTTCCATCGTAATCACGCGGAACGTTTTCCAACCCAACTTGCAATGCATGTCCGGTTCCATGCTGCACTTCTTGATAAGCAAATGATGTGTTTACAATTTTTCCTACGGCTTTAATTACTTCATCGGCTTTAATTCCAACAACAATAATTGCATTTGAATCGGGCAGCGCTTTAGTCCAAGCACAATAAACTCTATTTACAGTTGGAACTTCCCAAATTTTGTGAAGCATCTTAGAAGTATCCGATTTAATACGTTTTCCGTGTCCGGCTGCCAAAATTACCGAAGTAGATTTATAAGTTTTTATAAATGCCGAGTTAAACTCTTTAGTAAGTTCTTTAATTTCTTCGTTGTTTGGTAAGTGTGCCATTATTAAAACCCTATGTTAGTTTAAGCAAATGTAATAATATTCGTTTATATTTTACGTGCAGCCAATTAAGGGTATCTCTAAAAACTCAATAATAACCTGCCCGCCTATCTATTTGTTAAAGTATGGCATGTGGTTCTGTGAAAATCTGTTTAATCGGCACTTATCAGTGTGCTATTTTTACAATAAGTAATTTTTGATGTACCGTTAAGTTATGCCTTTATATTTGCCTGGCAGTTTTGTTGATTCACGCAAGATAAACAGGAGGTTAAATGAGAAAATTTTTTTTGTTATGTGTTTTATTAGTGAGCTTTGGAACAGCAGGTTCTGTAAAGAGCCAGGTAAGCGGATATGGTTTTGGAATTATTCTTGGCGAGCCAACAGGATTAAGCGCTAAATATTGGCTTGATGGCAGAAAAGCATTGAACTTTGGCTTAGCATATTCTTTTGTTACAAATGCTAATGCCTTAGCTCTTCATTGCGATTATGTAATTCATAACAATAATTTGTTTGATACTAAAGTTACTTTACCGGTTTACTATGGATTTGGCGCAAGAATAAGAGCGGGCAATAATGATAACAGTTCACTTGGTGCAAGAGGAGTAGTTGGCATTTTATATCAATTTACAAACGCGCATGTTGATGCGTTTGCTGAAGCGGCACCGGTTTTTAATCTTTTTCCAAAAACAACATTGCATATTGATATAGCAATTGGCGCTAGATACTTTTTTCGGTAAATAAATGGAACAAGAATCTAGTTTAACCACATTTTTTGATTCGCCTGAAAATCATTCTATTCAAGATGTACTTAAAGAAATTTTACGCCTCAAGAACAATGCGCTTATGAATCAACTGCTGGAAGGTTATCCCGAGTTTACGGTAATTCTTAACGAACACAGGCAGATTGCAGCTTTTAACTCAAAAGCGTTAGCTGCATTTAAACTGAATATTACCCCAAAAAATTCATTAGAAATGTCCCGCTAAATATAAGCGGGATTGCCGTAGGGCGTCCCGAAAATCGGGATATTTTTTTATTACAAGCAACGAAAATTTAGAATCATTGCTAAGGCAAGTAAACACATATAGTTACAGTTTGCGGCGGGGAGCGCAAATTATTCTATTGAATAATTTGGGATTACTTTGATATTGTTGGCAGAAGAATTGGCGAAGCGATTAATTGCATACATAAAGGAGTAATGAATGGCGGATGCGGAACTTCTCAGTTTGCCGCGAATGCGGAGCCGCTAAAGCAATTAAAGCTGCTGTTAGCATGCAGATTAACGAATCTCAAGAGTGCAAAATAACAACAGATGATAACGGAATTGAAGTATCGTTCGACTTTTTAGTCCACACGCAGCCGCTCAAGTTAGAAGGTAAAGATTACACACTTTTTACAGTACAAAATATTTCTCATGAAAAAAGAAGAGAGGCATTAGAAAGGATTTTCTTTCACGATGTACTGAACACAGCAGGTGTCTGGTCTTGCCAACAACACGCTCTACTTCTGGCGGGTCAATGCTGCCAATGCCGG
>CAZNTN010000012.1:0-105335 GCA_964575995.1 uncultured Melioribacter sp.
AGCGATAGGCTCAACTTTTGTCAAAAATTTCAAAAATTAAGTTGACGCATATGCGCAGCTTTTTTGTTGGGTTGTCCCGATAAAAAGCATCGGGACAGGGTGAAACACCAACCAAGATTTGTGAAGTTCAAATAAAGATTAGGGTATCTCTAATAATTGTCATTCCTAACGCAGAGCCGGGATCGGAATCTCCGTCTTGTCTATTTGAAAAGAAAACGCTGCGCTCCTCAGAATGACAAACATTTTTGGTTTTTAGAAATGCCCTTTAGTTATTTAAGTCCCAGCTCTTTGCACATTCTGTAGTAGTTAGGAGGAGCTAAACCAAGTTTTTTTGCAGCATCAGAATCGGATACTGATCTATCTCTTACATAAGTAAAATACTTCTCACGGAAATTCTTTTCCATATTTTTTAAAGACAAAATTCCTTCGGACGATTTGAAACTTATTCCTTCGCTCGATAAAAATGTTTCTGTTGATTGATTTTTTTTTCCTAAGGCTGTTTCGATAATAACCGAGTCAATAATTTTCTCATCAAAGAAAAGCAACCGCTGAACAAGGTTTTTTAACTCTCGTATGTTGCCGGGCCACTCATAATCAACAAGATACTTCATCGCGTCTTCTTTAATTACCGGCATTTCTTTTCCCATGTCGTTGGAGTATTCACTCATAAAATAATCAACGAGATAATGAACATCTTCTTTTCTGTGGCTGAGCGGTGAAACATGAACGGGCACAACATTTAAACGGTAATAAAGATCTTCGCGAAAGCGTTTCTCTATAATTGCTTCTTCCAAATTTCTATTAGAGGCAGAAATTACACGCACATTCACTTTTACTTTTTCAGTTCTTCCAATTTTTTCAACTTCACCTTCCTGCAGAACGCGAAGCAATTTTACTTGAGCCGAAAGAGGCAGCTCTGAAACTTCATCAAGAAATATTGTGCCGTTATTAGCCTGTTCAAACAAACCGGGCTTGCTTTTTTCGGCTCCGGTAAATGCGCCCTTTTCGTAGCCAAATAATTCGCTTTCAATTAGTTGGTCCGGAATGCTGCCGCAATTTATAGGAATAAAGTTTTCGTACTTGCGCGAGCTTGTGTAATGAAGATTATAAGCAACTAATTCTTTACCTGTTCCGGAGGAGCCGGTAATTAGAATTGGAGCGCTGCTGTTTGCAAACTTTGCTATTTGTTCTCTTAACTTAACTGCCGTTTCGGAAATGCCGATAATTTTTTTGCCTGCTAAAATATCTTCTACGTTTCTATTCAGTTTCTGGTTCGATTTCTGTTTCTCTTTGATCAGCTTTCTTCTTTCGTAAGCATTGAAAACTGCCATTATAAAATCTGTAGGCTGATAAATATACTCTTCAATATCACCGGGATATTTAGTGCAATACCAAAAAGCGCCTGCTTCAATTAAGCCGTGCGCAAAATCGTAATCGGTTATATTTACGGTCATCTTTGTAATTACAATGATCTGCAAGGCTGTATCGAAGTCTTTAATTTTTTTTATCAGCAGATCTCCTCGCAAACCGCCTGCAATTTGAAAATCCATAATTACTATGTCATAAATATTTTTCTTTTTCTCAAGCAGCTCAAGTGCAGATTTACCGTCGGAAACTACATCAATAATTTTTATACGAGTGCTGAAGGGTTTAATCGTGTTCTCAACTCTTCGCATATCAAAGTCTTCATCTTCAATAAGCAGCACTTTTATTTCTTCTTCAGTCATCCTATCTCCATTTATTAATGCATAATATTAATTGTGAAACGACATCCTCCTTCGGCAAGATTTTCAACATCAATATCCCATCCGCATCGTTGTTTAGAAATTTCGTAGGCAATATAACAACCATATCCGGATGATTGCGAACCGGATTTGGTAGTAACATTTTCTAAAAACAATTTTTTGATTCCACTTTCGTGTGTTTCAATCAGCTCGGAAGAAATTCCCGGTCCGTTGTCTTCTATAGTTAACAGCGAAATTTTTTCTTCCGGTTTGTGCTTGGTTCTGATTGTAATTGTTAAATTTTTGTCTCCGCCATGATCAATACAATTTTGTATTAGCGGCTCAATTATTTCCCAAATTACAAACTCGTTTATATGCACCACGGGCACTGTGCCGTCCAAATCTAACTGAATATTGAACGAACCAGATTTTCTTGCCGTTCTATTAAAAAGATTTTCAATTATAAAACGTATAACCTCGTTAATGTTTGTTTTGAATGCTTGATTGCGAATTGTTTGAATTGGCGGATCGTACCATTTCATATCGTAAATTACGCGCGATATAAAATTTGAATAGCGGGTTACCCGGTATTTAATTTCGTTTATGTTTTCGTTTGAAAGCTTACGCAAATCATCTTTAATAAAACCCATCACCTTTTCTGCTTTATGATGAGTATGATAAATTCTCTTTGTAAACAGAGCTTCTTTATCATGGTCAATTTTTTGCTTTATGCTTTTTTCATGTTCTTCCAAAAGCAGGTCCTGAGCCTCATCTCTCTCTTTTACTGTGTAGGTAGAAATGTAGTACATCGCCAAAAGTCCAAGAAGAAATAGTGCGCTGTAAATAATTGATGTCTCTTCATAGTTCGATACAATTTCTCTTTGAATAAAAGAAACGTCAGCCGTGTTTCTCATATAAAGCGCACCAATAAATTCGCCATTTGGAACGAAAGGAACAAAGATGTGATATGTCTGTTTGTTGCTTAGTAAGTTTACAATCTGCTCGGTAGTCTCAAGCTCATTGCGGATGCTTTTATAAAGTTTAATTGCTTCTTTATGTCTTGGGCTTGCATCAGTCTGCTCTAACTTACGTGTAAATAAAAAAGAATATAGAACGCGCCCATCATCAATTGCATAAATTTTATTGCCGTCGGTTACTAACAGGCAAATCTCTTCAACATTTTGCTGAAGCACCTGTTGATTCAAAATGATATCGAAGAATTGAATTACGCGGCGGCGGTCAACTTCGTTTGCCGAAGCGTTTAATCTTGTGGTTTCTAACAGAAGCTCTAAAGTTGTTGAACTTAGATTGGCAAATTTTTCGGCAGAGTGTTTTTGAAACCACTCCTGCGTGTTCTCAACAAAATCTCTTAACGATGCTTTATGTACAAATGAAAGAATTAGCTGAAAAACTATTAACCCGATAAACAACACAGTTAAGTGCTTGAACTCGAAATGATAACGTTTTAGGCTTTCTATGAAAATATTCTTTGGTGTCATAAATTATTTTATAAAAAACTCGCCCCTGTTAATTACTCTTTCGGCTTCGGCTAATGCAGCCTTTGGGCTAGTATTATTTTTTATTGCGAGATTTAAGTAATGAGCAATTACATCAGAGCATCTTGTGTATTTATCTAAGAATGGCCTGTGTACGCCTGTGCCAATCAGTTTTTTTAGGAAACTAATTTCAGAATAACGCTCATTCAAATACTTGTTAGAATAAAAGTTTTTATTGACTGGCAGATAACCGCCCTGTTCAAACATAATAAGCTGAGCTTCATCGCTTATCATAAACTTAATAAACTCTACGGCTTCACTTTTGTTAGAAGAATATTTAGAGAGCATCATATTCCAGCCGCCAATAATGCTTGCCGGCTTGCCTCCTTTGAAATGTGGAAGCGGCACGGCTGAATATTTTGTAAGTACATCAACCGGTTCTATGTTAATTCTGTACCAATCATCAAGTCCGGACCAGCCGCGTAAGAAAACACCATTCTCGTTAATGTAAGTATTGTAGCATTCGCTTTCTCTGCTATCAAGAACTGATTTTGGAGCGAGCTTATGTTTATTGACTAAATCAACCAATAGCTGCAATGCTTTTTCTGCTTGTGGAGTAGTAATTTTTACTGTGTCGGCATCAAACATATTACTATTTTGCTGCTCTAACAATTCTACAAAGCTGCACATCAATCCTTCATAATCATCTGCTGGGAAAAGATAATAAGGCTTAGCGCCTAAATTCATTTTTTTACTTAGCTCAATAAACCGCTCCCAAGTAATAAAATTTTCCAATTCTATTTTGATAGATTCGTAAGCGGGATCTGTTTTTAGAAATTCTGTGTTTACATAAAGCATTCCAAGATCAAAATAGCTTGGCAGTGCAGCTAAATCGTTTTTGTAATAACAAGTCTGCAAAACCAGATCGAGTATTTTCTCTCTTTGAGGCTGTGTTATATAACGATTCAACGGCTCGGTCCACTTTGCAAACCGCGGCACCCAAATCTGATCCACAGAAAAAATATCTATTCTATCGCTTTTACTTCTTAAATATCTTATAAGTAATTCTTTTCGTTCGTTGGTGCTAAATTTTTCAAACGGCAGATTAATGGGAACTACTTCAATTTTCCCTTTGTGTCTCTCGTTAAATTTATCAATCAGCAATTGATGCGTGGGAGAAATATTATCTGCAAAGTAAATTTTTGTAGCAGATGGATTTGGTCTAAACAAGCCGTTGCTCCAAAAGAGCATAAATACAAGAACAGCAACAGCCAAAATGGTAATTGCCGCAGCCGAGAAGTAAAAAGTTTTAAAGTGGTTTTGGATTTTTTTAATCATTTATAATGAAAGTGCTTTCTTCAGTCTCTCATACTGTTCATACCATGTAGAAAAATTAGGAGTGTATGGCACGGCAAGCTGCTGACCGCCAAAACCAAACCTTCTAAAGACTATAACATTTATCATATTAACTTTTATCGAGTTTAATATTTGCTCGTTGATTTGTATTCCGTTATCTACTGCAAGTTTAGCGGTAATTTCATCAAGCTGGTCATACATTTTTTTTGTTTGTAAAATGTTTTTTAGCTGTGGTTTTGCTTCTTCAAACGATTCAATCAGCTCCTTTTTTCCCTCGCGCTTATCAATAAGTTTGACAACAGCAAAGCCATCTTCGAGTTTTAGAGGACCATAAACTTCACCTATACTTATTGATGCAAGCGCTTTCCACAAATCTCCTTGTTGATTGAGCGGATGATACAAGTCATCATCTGCAGCTTTTGAATATTGTCTCTGCATTTCGGTAAAATCAGCTCCTTTTTCCGAATCTTCCAATACTTTTTGAATTACATCGAGATCGTCTGTTACAATTTTTGAAAATTTAACTTCACCGGGCTTGGGAATTATGCCGCTATTCTTTGAATAGAAAGTATAAGCTTCTTCATCTGTAACTGCCTGCGCTTTAAAATTCTGTTTCATCATTAAATTGGAAAGATAATTATCCCTCCAGATTGTAAGATCATCGGCAGCTTCTGGAATTTTATCGTAACCACGCTTTAATGCCTCTCGTGCAACAATCTGATTCTGGATATAAGTCGAAATGTAATCGTTCAGCCTGCGTTTTAAGTAACCGCTTTCTGTACGAAGAAAATCGAACCCGGTAAGTTTCATATAATCTAAAAATGCGCTAAGTGTTACCGGCGTTGTTTCAAATTTTATAAATGGCTTAGCCAAATCTTTTTCATCTAACAGCATTCTAATTTTTTCTATTTCGGTTTCATATATCGTAAACTTATTCTTGTATAAAATCAGTGTATTCTTATTTCCTTTCAAGAACAAATCTAAAACTTCAAATAGAGAATTAAACAATTTTCTATCAGCGTTAACCACTATGCCTTTAAAGAAATTCTTGTAAAATTCATGATATATTTTATCCTCAACTCTGTCTTCCACTACCCGCTTAACCTTGCTAATGTCTTTCTCTTCCAAAGAATTTTTTATTGATACAGAATAAACTTTGCAAATGTACCAGCCCTCTTTTAGTTCGATAATTGGAGTAACTTGTTCTGGCGCCAGATTGAATATTACGTTTTCCATTTTTTCATGCATAGAGCCAAAGGTAACTTCGGCAGTATTTTTTTGCTCCTCATTTTCGGGTCTTACTGCTAAGATCGAATCGAACGAAGCGCCATTCTTTATTGATTCGTATATGTCAGTAATCTCTTTTTCATCAGTTGAGAAAATAAATTTTGTATTAATCGTTCTTCTAATTCTATCTTTTCCCGCCTCCAAAGCAGAGTCTGGAGAGGTTACTTTGCTTTTTACTTCTTTTGTGTAAAGAATGTCTCTAAGGTAAAAATCGCGCATAAAATTGTATGCATCTAAAAATTCTTTCGTTTTATCAAATCCACTTTTTATTGCTTCTTGCGCTAGAAGTTTCTCTGCAATTAAAGTTTTTACTAATTCTTTCTTTAAGTAAGTAGAATCGAAATAGTTATCCTGCCGCGGGCGTGGCGAAAGTTCAAATCTCTTTACATACTCTTCTTTGGTAATAGAAACTGAACCGGCTTTTGCAACAATTTCTTCTTGCTGCGAATATGTAGTTGTTAATGTAAGAAGCAGAAACGCCATCACAACAATTAGGTTTTTATTTAGTGCACTAAACATTAAATGGCTCTTAATTTAGTTATCAACAATTATTTAATCCGTTTACAAAACAAATCTTGTTCTGGTTTCTATTCCAAGCTAATCTCATACTCATTTACCGAATGGTAACCTCGTTTTACAATCTTATCGCCTTTGAATAAAGCCCAAGCCGGTGCGGGCGTATGACGCTTTGTCATTTGATACAATTCTTGCGCGCTGTTTGCCAGGAATAAGTAAACCGTTTTCTTTTCGTTGAAAGGATTAGGCATGGTTAGATACAAACCATCATCGTTATAATTATAAGTTGTTCCCATCCACTTGAAAAAGTATTTGCCTGTTTCAATGCCAAGTTTACCGCAAATAGTTTTTGCTAAACTGTTTTCTGTTGGCGACCCGAGTATAACCAGGTCTTTTTTAGATAATTCTTCCGGACATACTTCCGCATCTTTTTTAATCGGCGAGAACACCTCGGTAAATCTATCTGCAATTACTTTTTGATAACGCAGTGCTATAGTATGGTTAGCTTCTATCTGCTGATTAGTTCCGTAAACTATTAACAGATTCGCAAAGTCATCAAACATATTTTGGTATGTATAAAAGTTTTTTCTTGCAACAGGTATATCGTTGCCGTAATTGAAGGTAACTTTAAGAGGCTTCTCTTTAAAGGTTAGCTCGATAGTTTGAGATGCTTCATTTACTTCAACTTTTTTTACTATTCTTTCTTTTGCAAAATCAACTGCAACGGTTGTAAAAAATTTATATGGATTTCCATTCTGAGCAATATTTAATTTCACCTTATAATCATCTGAAGATAGTTCAACAGAAGATGATACACTTACTTGAGGAATGTCTTCTCTGTTCAGCCACTGTAAAACATATTCCTTAGCTTCTATTCCGCCCAAATTATCAATCAAAGATAGAATCTCTTCCGTTTTGATATTTTTCTCTCTGTACTGCTGATGAATTTTTTTCATTACAACAGAAAAGGTTTTGCTGCCAAGCATTAACCTAAGCTGATGAAGCATATATGTAGCTTTAATTCTGGGCATCTGATAATTATTATACTTATCGTAAACTATTTTAGCATTTAGCGGTGCAACCGAACCTTCTTTTGAGTTAATGTAAAGAAGTCTGTAATTAAGTTCTGTTAATTCATCTTTAATGTAGTTAAACGCTCGTTCGGCATCTGCCGGAATTTGTTTAAGCATGTTATAGTAAGCCGCCGTTCCGCTTACAAACCAGTTTTCTTTTTCACTTGCCGGGTAAACAGTTCCTTTCCACAAAGATTCTTTATCGAACGAATAGATTTCTTTTACTTCGTTATAATTTGACAGCAGTGCGGTTGATTTTTTTTGCTCTGCATATTTGCTTTTAAGCTCTTTAATTTTATCTGCAAAATAAATTGGCGAAGCTGCAGTGTAACCAAGCGTTAATCTTGGAACTGCATTTTGCAGATCGGGCATTCTTCCATTTTCGCCAACCATCTTCTCTCGCAAAGTAACTTTTCCGCTATGTAACAGAAATACCATTTGCTCTGCCATTTCCGAGGTAGTAATTTTTCCATCGCATGCGTGCGGGCGGTTTACCGGCGATGAGTTCCAAAGTTCTATTCCCGCTTGATAATCTATGCCTCCTTTTTTCTGTTGATAGAAATTCCAGAAAGCTAAATCGCGGTTTACCGGACGAAAAACAATATCCACCGGCGCATCATCGGCATTGGTTATGTATTCTTTTCTTACTTCCAAATCTTTGTTGTTGTTATTGCTCCAATAAAAATCTTTCGCTTCGTTATACCAATCTTGTTTACTGCTTCGCCAAAGTTTCCATTTGTTTGTTCCGAGAAGAAGTATTGCAATTTCATTTTGCTTAACATCGCCAATAAGCCAATCGTTTGTGTACATACCGTTGTTATTTGCTGTCATAATTTCAGCTACATCATCAACACTATTTGCATACTGTGCGGCTTTGCGTATTCTGTTCGATTGAGGCGTGCCATTTACGTTAAATGGTGTTTGTTGAACGGTTGTTTCTCCAATCATAATTCCAGCAGAGTTTATGTAGAAATCGGCGCCGGAATGAATGCCTCCCGGGAAAGTTTGATAAACCAATCTGTTTCCATCCGATGGAACAACATCAACAATTACGTTCCAGTTATAACCGGTATAACCGCCCCACATAAAAATCTGACCAAAGACAATTTTGCCATCTTTTGTAGCGGAATTGTTAGCAAGAAAAGCCGAGCATTTGTGCAGGCGTTCGGGCAAGTTTAATTCATCTTCGTTTGCAAGAAAAGATTTTCCTGTAAGAGGGTTTGGCGTTACACTTAGCGCACTTTTTGCATAATCTAAATCAATAGAAGAATTAATTGCAGCTATATCTAAAAAATCTACCGTGCGATCAAAAACTTTTACTCCGGCTTTTGCTGCACCATCTGCAATTCCTTTCATTTCAGTTAAATATTCTTCATCATATTTACGAAGGAACATTGCATCTGTACCAAAACGGATTTGCTTCCAAGCAGAAGCAGGATCTGCCGCATTTTCGGTTACAGCTAATTTTTCTATAAATGTTTTTATTTCTTCGGCAAGCAAGAACCCATATTGATAGCCGCGCTGATACGGCTTTCCCTCAATATGAACAAAAATCCATCCCTTGTCTTCGTATCTAAAACCATTACCATACCAGCGTATTGTTTCTACCGGAATGTATTGAGAAATGTCTGTTACTTCTTCAAGCTGTATATCATCGAACCAAACTTTTCCTTTTGCATTTCCATTGTAGCCCAAGTTTAAACATACCTTGTCTTTAGATTTAAGAGCGGTGAACATTATTTCTAATTTCTTCCATCCGTTGGTTGATCCTATTGCTGTTGAGTTATTTGTAAATGGAAAAGATTCCATTGTAATACAAGCTGCAACCGGAGTTGGATATTGCTCATAATTGCTTGAAACAACAGATTCTGTCTTTGCCCAGCCGCTTAGTTTATAAACATGCCCAACTTTCAAACTTACTTCTTCAGATTCAACTTTAGTTTTCATCCAATCTGGATGCTCTATAGAAATGCTTAGATCACCTTTGTTGGCAGCTTCGGAATCGAAGACAACTTTGCCGCTGCCAAAAGCTTTCCAGCCTTTTCCCCTCTCTTCAAAGCTGGAATTCTTTACCTGAATATTTATTTGTGCTGCCGTTGATGTGATAAAGAAAGTTAAAAGACAAAATGTTAAACAAAATCTTTTCATGCCGAACTCTTATTTTTAATTTAGCTGCGGGAAAATAAGGAAGTGTAAATTAGTTTGAAATTATTTTTTAATGTGTAAATCAACCTAGCAAACGAGACTTAGGTACTTTTTCGAATGTGTATTTTTTGTTCCGCTTTTGTAAACCCGAACTTAACTCTGAAGCCCAAAGATGGTGCACAGAACATCTCTTCCCTTCTGGGAGCCATATTACACTAAAATTTAATGTGGTTCAATCTGCTTTCAATTCCTTGATAATAATTCTTAATTTTCTTTCACTAAAAAAGAGGAAAAATGAAAACTATTATTGAACCATTCAGAATTAAATCCGTTGAGCCTGTTAAGTTTACTACAAAAGAAGAGAGAGCAAAAATTTTAGAAGATGCGGGTTACAATCCATTTTTAATAAAGGCAGAAGATGTTTTGATTGATTTGCTTACCGACAGCGGTACATCGGCAATGAGTTCAGATCAATGGGCTGGAATTATGCGGGGCGATGAAAGTTACGCCGGCGCAAAAAGTTTTTACCGCTTCGAAAGTGCAGTAAAAAAAATTACGGGCGATAAATTCATCATTCCAACACATCAAGGAAGAGCAGCAGAGAAAATATTGTTTTCTATACTTGGCGGAAAAGGGAAATATTTTGCCGCAAACACTTTCTTTGATACAACACGCGCTAACGTTGAATTTTCCGGCGCTGAAGCTTTTGATCTGCTTAACGAAACAGGCAAACTTCCTGCTCAGCGCGCACCTTTTAAAGGCGATATGGATGTTGAGGCACTCGAATCTTTTATCACAAAATATGGAAAAGAAAACATTCCTCTAGTTGTTTTAACAATAACAAATAACTCCGGCGGCGGACAGCCCGTATCTATGAAGAACATTAAAGAAGTTTCTAACGTATGCAAGAAAAATAATATTCCTTTGTTTTTAGACGCATGCCGCTTTGCTGAAAATGCTTACTTCATAAAATTGCGAGAAGATGGATACAAAGACAAAACTGTTTTGGAAATCTGCCAGGAAATGTTTTCTTATGCGGCTGGTTCAACAATGAGCGCAAAGAAAGATGCACTAGTAAATATTGGCGGCTGGCTATCTTTAAACGATGAAGAACTAGCAATGAAATGCAGAAACCTTCTGATTGTTACCGAAGGATTTCCTACTTATGGCGGATTAGCCGGCAGAGATTTAGAAGCAATTGCGCAAGGATTGGATGAGGTTGTTGATGAGCATTATCTACAGTACAGAATACGAAGCACAGAATATCTTGGCGAAAAAATGTTGAGCAGCGGAATTCCAATTATTGAACCGCCGGGAGGGCACGCTATTTACATTGATGCAAAACGTTTTGCGCCGCACATTCCGCCCGAACAATTTCCAGGACAATCGATAACCTGCGAAATGTATGCTGAGGGCGGAATACGCGCTTGTGAAATTGGCACTATTATGTTTGGCAAGTACGATGAAAATGGAAATACAATTCCAGCGATGATGGAACTTGTTCGTATGGCAATACCAAGAAGAGTTTATACACAAAGCCATATCGATTACGTTGCAGAAGCGCTGATAGAAGTTTTCAAAAAGAGAAAGGAACTGCGCGGCTACGCTTTCACTTACGAAGCTCCGATGCTGCGCCACTTTACTGCTAGATTTAAGAAACTATAACTCCGCTTCTCTGCGGGCTATTCTTTCTCGCACAGAGCTATGAACGCAAAGGAAAAAATGACAAAACATTTTGATTACAAATCCGATAAACTAATTTTCCGGCTGCTAATTACAGATTCTGATAAACTGTTGATAGAATCACGCGACGCAAATACTAAAGAGGTTTACTTTAATTGCTTCTGCTTGGAAACCAGAAGACAAATTCTTAACAATTTGCAATTAGCAGAAAAGATATGGCTTGGTGTTGAAGCTGTTTACAAAGACATTATTTTCTTTCACAAATTTCCAAAACCGGATATGCCGGGGCACAAAGGAATAATAGCTTTTGATATTGCACAGCAAAAAATAATTTGGCAGAATAATGAGTACGCTTTTTCTTTTGTTTACCAAGACAAAGTTTATTGCTGCACACAAGGATTCGAAGAGCGTTTTTATTACTCGTTAGATTATTTAACCGGAGAAGCTAATAACAACTTAGGAAGTAACTTTGCGCAGGCTAACTCTATTCGCACAGAAGCCGAGAACCAAAAAGATTGGTCGCAATATCTTTATCCCGAACCAAATATTTCTCACGCCGATAAATCTATTCAACAAACTATTACTCAATTTACAGATAGATTATCTCTCGCCGGAGAACTTGAATGGGCAAAAATCAAAGACTTGCTATTGTTTACTTTTCACACAAGAGAGAAGAATAATAAATTTACTAATAGGTTCGCCGCTCTATCCATAACTTCCGGCAAAACTATTTTGTATGAAACTATAAACGAAAACGTAACTGCATTGCTGACGGATTCATTTTTTGTTTACAAAGAATTCTTGTTTCTGTTAAAAGGAAAGAATGAGGTTGTTATCTACAAATTATAGCGGTTGAGGGCAGGAAAAGGGGCAAGATTATGAGTAAGAATATATAAGAAGTGAGGAAGCTATGAACTTAACCTTCGAAGAGAAAAAGATTCTACTTGCTGCCGCAAGAAAATCCATCTGCTCGCTTTTTGATGAAGTGATAATCGAAAAACCAGATTATGAAAAGCATCCTGTATTAAAATCTAAAGCCGGTGCTTTTGTAACACTAACAGAATTTGAACAACTTCGCGGCTGCGTAGGCTATATAATTGGAGAACAACCTGTTTTTGAGACGGTTTGCGAAGCTGCTATACAAGCTGCAAGTTATGACACGAGATTTTCTCCGGTTAGCAAAAGAGAGTTAAAAGATATTTGTCTGGAAATTTCAATTCTCTCCGAACCATTTATTCTTTGCAGCTATGATGAAATTGAACTTGGCAAACATGGTTTAATTTTAGAGGAAAAAGGAAAACGCGGGCTGCTACTTCCGCAAGTTCCTATCGAACACAAAATGAACAAAGAAGAATATCTTGATGCGATATGCCGCAAGAGCGGCTTTAACAGCACATATTGGAGAGAGAAAGAACTAAAACTAAAGGCATTTACTGCAATTGTGTTTTCGGAAGAGGAGTTTCAAAATGAAAACCGTTCGTGAACCCGCTGTGGCTGGAATGTTCTATCCGGCTTTTGCTCCTAAATTAAAAAAGGATATTCAAGCTCATCTATCTTCCGTTACTCTTGAAAAAACTTTTGAAAATATTTTTGGCATAATTTCTCCTCACGCCGGATATGTTTATTCAGGCAAAACGGCTGCTTATGGTTACAAAGCAATTCAAAATAAATCTTACACAACAGTAATAGTTATTTCGCCAAGCCACAGAGAATATTTCCCAGGAATTTCTATTTACTGCGGCGATGCCTATAAAACTCCACTTGGTGAAGTTGAGCTTGATAAGGAAATGATTGCAAAACTTACCGAAGATAAGAGCTTCATTTTTGCAGGCATGAACGGGCACAGAGAAGAACATGCACTCGAAGCACAACTTCCATTTTTGCAAACCGTGCTTAACAATTTTCTGCTTGTTCCTATTGTAATGGGGGACCAGCGAAAAGAATTTGTTTTAAGTTTAGCAGAAAAACTTTCTGCTGTTGTAAGTAAAGAAACATTGATTGTAGCAAGTTCGGATCTTTCCCATTTTCATACCAGAAAAGAAGCCGATAGACTTGATTCAATTGTAGAGCAAAGAATTCGCGCTTTCGATTATTCTGGTTTATTAGATGATCTCGAAAAACATAAATGTGAAGCTTGCGGCGGCGGGCCAATTGCAGCTTTGTTAAAAACAGCCGAGCTTAAAAAAATTAACAATGTCAAAATTCTTTCCAGAACAGATTCCGGATGTGTCAGCGGAGATACGAGTGAAGTTGTTGGCTATTTAAGCGCTGTTGTTTTTTCATCCAATAAATAACTTTGTAACAACTGAAAATTTCTGCCTGGCGAGCCGAATAACTTTGTACCCGTTTGTAATTAGAAAATCGCTTTAGCTCCGTTTTTAAAACAATTTAACAGATTGTCAGCAGTGTAGTTGTTTATAGTCATATAAAGATGTAGGCGCAAGCTGTGAAAGTTTCTTCTCCCGTTTTATCGGAGACGTGAAGCTGAGGTAACAAAAATAACTCTTTACAGCCTAAGTGAATTCTTAAAGACAATTTTGGTAAAATAATTTAATCCGAATATGATGCGGAATTAATTGCTGGTATATATTGTTAGCTAAAAGAAAGGGTGTGCTATGGAGTCGGTTTTTGCAGATCTAAAAAAGATTATGAGGAAGCATCAAAGAAAATTTGAAATAATGGATGATACAAATAATGTGTACTCTCTTAATAGTAAGTATTCTGAAAAATACAAAAGGAAAATCTGGTTCGGCGGTGTCCGCATTATGAAAAATTATGTAAGCTATCATTTAATGCCCGTGTATATGTTCCCGGAATTACTCGAAGAAATATCGGCGGAATTAAAAAAGCACATGCATGGTAAATCTTGTTTTAATTTCAAAACACATGACAAGAAATTGTTTAGGGAATTATCATTGCTAACCGAAAAATGCGTAAAGAAGTTTGAGCAAGAAAAGAATTTTTAGGCAGGATTAATAAGTGGAATGACAGGCATCAGCTTCATATCTTTAGTTGAAACATTAAGTTAGTTTAGAACAAAATACAGATAGGAAAAAAATATGCGTACAAAGTTTGCAGCTCTGTTTTTAATTATGGCAATGAACTTAACAGCTCAAGTTGAACTCCCTCGTTTAAGTCCAAACGCCACAGTAAGCCAAACGGTAGGCTTAACAAACATAACTATTAATTACTGCCGCCCAGCCGTTCAGGGAAGAAAAATTTGGGGTGCGCTTGTTCCATTTAATAAAGTTTGGCGTACCGGCGCAAACGAAGCAACAACAATTCAATTTACAACCGATGTTACACTTGAAGGGAACAAAGTTCCAGCTGGTAAGTATTCGTTATTTACTATTCCAACCGAAACAGAATGGATTGTGATTCTTAATAAAGCAGATAAACAATTGGGCGCATATAACTATAAGCAAGAACTTGATCTTCTTCGCTTTAATGTAAAACCAACTGCAGCGTCATTCGTTGAAAACTTTTCCTTTTCGGTGGATAATGTTGCCGGCGCAGCGGCTTCAATAGTAATGAGATGGGAAAACTTGCAGGCAGCTTTCAAAGTAGAAGTTGATTTGGCAAGTCAAGTTTATGCTAAAATAAAAGAAGCTTTTGCTAATAAACCTGATAGCTGGCAAAATTACTCTCAAGCAGCTAATTATGCGGCAGATAATAATTTGTACGGCGATGAACCTTTTGAGTGGATTGAAAAAGCAATTTCTCTTAACGGCGGTTACTTTCCTTACTTTGTTAAAGCGAAACTGTATAACAAGAACAACAAAACTACCGATGCTTTGAAAGCCCTTGATAAATGCAGAGAAATTGGACGAACAGATAAAAATTGGGATTCTTTTGTTTCGCAGGTAGATTTCTTAGAGAAGCAGATTAAATCCAAATAATTGAGATAATGAAATCATTCGATATACCTCCGCAGTATAGAAGTCAAATTATATCTAAGATTAAAGCGGCTCGCAAAGCCGAGGATCCTCGCAAGCAAGATTTTTCACCAACCGAATTGGATTTTGGCTCGGTTCGGTTTCTTATAGCACGTCATTTTGGCTTCTGTTTCGGCGTTGAAAACGCTATAGAAATTGCTCACCGCTCAATTGATGAAAACCCCGGCAAAAGAATTTTTCTCCTCAGCGAAATGATTCATAATCCGGTAGTCAATTCAGATTTGCAGGAGCTTGGTATTAATTTTATTACAGATAATTACGGAAAGCAGCTTGTTGATTGGAGCGAAATTACATCTGAAGATGTTGTAATTATCCCGGCATTTGGAACTACACTGGAAACAGAACAAATGCTAAAAGAAAAGGAAATTGATGTAATTAAGTATAACACAACATGCCCTTTTGTTGAAAAGGTTTGGAACAGAGCTGCTTCTCTAGGAAAAAAGAATTACACTGTTGTTATACACGGAAAAGCTAAGCACGAAGAAACGCGGGCAACGTTTTCTCACACCACACAAAACGCAGCTTCTGTAATTATCCGCAATTTGGATGAAGCCAAAATTTTGGCGGAATTAATTACCGGAGAAAGAAATATCGATGAATTCTTTAACTGCTTCGATGGGAAATATTCTAATGGATTTAATCCACAAAAAGATTTAACAAAAATTGGCGTTGTTAACCAAACTACAATGCTTGCAAGCGAAACACAAATAATTGCAGATTTACTTAAGGATGCTTTGAAGAAAAAATTTGGTGAAGAAAATCTCCAAAATCATTTTGCCGATACACGCGATACACTTTGCTATGCAACTAACGATAATCAATCCGCTACCATTGCGCTTACCAAAGAAAGTGCAGATTTGGCAATAGTAATTGGCGGTTACAATAGTTCAAACACATCTCATTTGGCAGAACTTCTGGAGCAGATATTTCCTACCTATTTTATATCTGGCGCAAATGAAATTCTTTCTGGAGAAGAAATAAAACACTTCAACATGCACTCAGGCAAAATAGTTAACACAAAAAACTATCTTCCTGCAAAAAATAAAATTACTATAGCTGTTACAAGCGGCGCTTCCTGCCCGGATTCTGTTGTTGATGCAGTGCTTAACAAGCTTGCGTATTTACTTAGAGCAGATAAAAATTTGGAAGCAGTTCAGGGGGAAAAATAAATGAAGAGCTGTTCTTGTTTAGGCGGTAGTTCCAATATTTAGCTAAAGAACTATCGAAACTAAAGAACAGCTCCTTTGAAATTTAGTTTAATGCTAAATGTATGTTTTCCAATTTGTCTATTATAGCACTAAATATTTTTTCCGGATTTTCCTTGTCTTGGAATGATATATCGCCGAAGAGATAGTGGTTCGAAAAATATAGACTTGCTAACTGAGCTCTATATTTAATTAACGGGGTTACGCCATTAGCAGCAAGCCAGTTTAATTTATACTCCACTTTCCTAAAGTCGTATTCCGGGAAGTGTACTTTCAACTCCATGCTGTTAAGAATTGCTGATTCAACAACACCTCTGTTATCGCACTCCAATGCAGAAAGAAAATTTATCAAAATCTTTTCAACTTTCTTCTTTTCTGTATCGGGAGTTGAAGCAAATAAAGTTGAAGATAATGTTAGTAAGCCAATCACTACCGCCAACGCCGTTATTCTTAATGCCTTCATATTACACCTTTCTGATTAGTTTGAGTTCACTGCCATTAACTCAAGTAGTATGCCAAAACACTTTAAGAGGAAAAAACTTTTGTTATTGAATGATTTTCAAGAAATGGTTTAACAATCAATTAAAAAAGGATGCCACAAAGGAACAAGTTGTTAATAAAGATTAACCCGGATTATCCGCCTGCATGCAATAGCAGGTTAGTAAAATATGGGATTAACTAAAGAAGTGTAATATCTAGAGAATTAACCTGCCGTTTTGTGGCGCTTTGCAAAAATGTGGCACTGATTTTAACGCAAGGAATTTGATTTTCTGCTTAACCTATTGTTAAGCGCACGCCTGCTTATTCCAAGCATATCCGAAGCAATACTCTGATTTCCTTCTGCGCGTTTCAACGCTTCTGCTATCAGAGAGTCTTCCATTTCTTTAAGTGTTGGTAAATGATCTGGAAATTGCATTCCTTCTTCGGCAGAAAAAATTTCGGTTGTAATAGAATCTTCACGAAAAATTTTATCGCGTATTGGACCAAGTGACATTACTCCGGAATTGTGTATGCTGACTGCATCAAAAATAATTCCTTCCAGCTCGCGGATATTACCCGGAAAAATATAATTAGTAAGAAGAGTGTAAAGTTCTTTAGGCGGAGTAGGTTTTTTCTTTAGGAGTAACTGGCTTGATTTTTCTAAAAAATGATTTATGAGAAGCTGTATATCACCTTTTCTTTCTCTAAGAGGAGGAATGTGAATGTGGTGTGTTTGAAGCCTGTAGTACAAATCTTTTCGGAAAGCATTTCCCTCCTTCATAGAATCGATGTTTTTGTTAGTGGCACAGATTATTCTAACATCGGCAAGTTTTGCAATATCTGAACCAAGTGGAAAATATTTTCCATCCTGTATTAAGCGTAATAACTTAACTTGAGATTCCAAACTTAAATCGCCAATTTCATCAAGAAACAATGTTCCGCTTTCTGCCTGCTCAATCAAACCCTTTCTATCAGAGTCTGCACCGGTAAAAGCACCCTTCTTGTGTCCAAACAAAGTATCGGAAAATAAGTTGTCATCAACTCCAGCCACATTTAATGGAACAAGGTTTCCTTTCCGGCTGCTAAGTTTATGAATTGATGAAGCAATGAGCTCTTTACCAACGCCGGTTTCGCCGGTAACCAAAACCGGAAGTGAGGTTCGTGCAATAGCCTCTATGTATTTAAAGATTGCGCGCATAGAAGAGCTTTTAGTAATGATGTGAGAGAACGCCTCTGGATGTTCGAGTTTATCGCGAAGCAAATAATCTTTTAACCTTACATTCTCTTCTCGCGCATCTTTAAGCTCCAAACCGCCTCGTATGGTTGTAACAAGGCGGGCATCATCAACAGGTTTTACAATGTAATTAAACGCACCTGCTTTGATACACTGCACGGCGCTTTCAACATCATTTACTGCGGTAAGTATAACTACTGGGGTGCGGGGATGCTTTTCTACAATTTGTGGCAGCAGCTCCATTCCACTTATAATTGGCATGTTTATATCTAACACTATAACGCTATATTCTTCGAGCGCAAGCTGAGACATTACTGTACTGCTGCTGCTAATAGCTCTCACGTTTGTAATTCCGTTAGAAGCTAAAACATTTTCTGCACTAAACAAGAATGCAGGTTCATCATCAACAAGTAAAATAGGCTGATTAGGATATACTGCTGCTGCCATTTATTCCTCGGTGTAATTTAATATTATTTCGCAGGCGGTTCCTTTGCCCGGAGTGCTTTTTATAATTAACTCGCCGCCGTGACTTTTAATTATGTTGTATGAAATGTAAAGTCCTAATCCGGTACCACCTGTACTTCTCTTAGTAGTAAAAAACGGATCAAAGATGTATTTGAGATTCTCCTCGTTAATACCCGCGCCTTCATCAACTACAATAATCTTTATCTGCTTATTATCTTTTTTGCTGCTAACCGAAATGGAAATTTTTTGATTTTTGTTTTGCAGCGATTCGCAGGCATTTGTAATCAGGTTTATAAGTACTTGTTCGAGCTGTTGTATGTTTCCCTTAATAACAGGCGCACTGTCATCGTAAACTATGTTAAAGAAATTTGTAGAATGCTTGATCTTGTTTCCGGTAATCAGTACGGCACCTTCAATTACACGGTTAATGTTAATGTCCTGGCTTAAATCGCCGGTATCTTTCTTGGCATAATCTGTTAGGTTTTTGGTTATTCCCCTTACACGCATTACACCTTCAATTATTCCTTGCAGCGATTGAAGTATTTTATCTTTCGATGCAGCGAACGAAATTCCGGCTAAAGTAAAATCGCCGTTTTGCTCATGGTATTCTTTTAATATTGGATATGCGTCAATAAAAACTTTTTGCAGAAACTGAGCGTTGAGCAGAATAAAGTTGTTGGGGTTATTTACTTCGTGAGCAATTCCGCCAACCATAGTTCCGAGCGCAACCATTTTATCTGCCTGGATAAGCTGCTTTTGTTTTACAGCGTTTAATTCCTCAGCCTTTTTAAGTTCTGTAATATCTGTTATAAGTCCATCATAAGACAGCATTTTTCCGAGTGCATCTTTAGAAAGAACAATCGTGTTTTTCACCCACCGAACGCTTCCATCGCGATGAATTATTCTGTGTTCGAGAGGCGGCGTATCAATTCCGGCAGAAGCATCACGCGCCTGCTTTAATACGGTTTCTTTATCATCATCATATACCATTCTATACCACAAATCCGGGTCTTCGGCATGATCTCGTGATGTGTACCCGGTTACATTTACGCAGCCGGGTCCGTGATAAGTTTCAACGGCAAAACCATCTTGTAGTTTTACTGTATAGATGTAGTCTGTTAAATAATGAAGCAACCTATTAAGCCGCCGGTCACCTTCCTCAGTGCTTATTCTGATTTTTGTCATACTTCTTTCTTACATTATGTTAAATCTATTTGTGAACTATTAGTTTTGCTTACAACTTTAGATCCGGTTTTCATTTAGTAACTCGGTTACGCAAGAAAGACATTATGTCATTCCCGTACACTCTAAACGGGAATCCATTATTCAATAAAGGATTGATTTCCGTTCCGAAAGAAAACGGCGGCAAATTAAATCCAGCGGGAATGACAGTTGGCAATCCGAACTATCCGCTGCCAACTTCATTTAAAACAGTTTTCTGCATATTGCGAGTTAGTAAAAATCGGGTTTACAATAATTTCTTGTGTTCTATACTCTCGCGGAAACTGACTCTTTAAGCCCTCTTTTGAAACAACAGCAGTTCCAATAGTATCTCCATTATACTTTACAATTATCTGTCCGGTAATTCCAAAGGCTCGTTTAATTGTTCCGCCTCGTAAATAGGTTTCAATTTCCTTCTTTTCGATAAGCTCTACTACATTTTTCTTAATCTTATCGGCAAAAATTTGCGCTGCTAATGTATGCAGTTGAATGTATCCACGTTTTTCTATGGAGCCAAGTTTCGAACCTATACGCACAAAGGAATCCAAATTATGGGAATGCCATGCAGCATCAGCAAAATAAATGTCTTTGCTTCTAAGCAGATAATTATAGTTTTCTAAAATTTTCCATTCTATTCCAAAATATTCAGAAAGAATTTCAAGCTGTTTTTTAATCTTCATGCTATTTGCAGAAACAAGCATAGTTTCATTCGTAAATATGTTTCTTTCTTTAATGCGCTCGGTTTCTTCTGTCTTTATAATTTTGGCTGCAAAAAAACCTTCGGAATTAATTTCCCATGGAACGATTCTGTGCGCTAAAGAAATAGAGTTGTGCAGCTTTACATTATTAACAGAACTTAAAGCCGGGCAGCTTTTAACGGGCAGCCCAATTTCAACAAGCTTAACCGGATATTTTTGCAGAACTCTGTTTAACACCATTTCGTTTTCTTCAACAGAAAGTGTGCAAGTTGAGTAAACTATTTCTCCGCCGGGCTTACAAGCTTTAATTGCAGCAACTAACAGCCTCATTTGAGTTTCTGTAAAAAGAGTTAGTTTGTTTTCATTCCACCAATTGCTCACTTCACCTCTTTTTTGAGTAATACCAAGTGCGCTGCAAGGAACGTCAACTAAAATTTTATCAAAATAGTTTTGATAGACCGTACTAAGCAGCTCCCCGCGCCCATGCAGTATTCCTGTGTTAACTAAATTCATTTTATCAACATTAAACACAAGGCTTTTTAATCTGTCTGTTGAAATTTCGTTGGCAATCAGTGTACCGGAATTATTCATCATTTCTGCAAGCTGCGTAGTTTTTGAACCTGGCGCCGCACATAAATCAAGTACTGCATCGGTAGAGGAGGGATTTAAAACCAGTGCCGGAATCATAGAAGACAAACTTTGAATGTAGTATTTGCCAAGTATAAACTCTAAAGTTTTTCCGGCAGCGCTGCTTCCTTCTAAAACTTGATATGCAAGAGGTACTCCTTCAACCTTATCAAGTGTAATTCCATAAGATTTTAATCTGGATATCAATTCGTTCGATTTTGTGCAGCTCGCAAAGCGTAAGTAAGGTTTGTAATCACTAAGGTAATATGATTTGTACTGACGTAGATAATCTTCGCCAAAGTGTTTCTGGATATAATTAGAGATGTTTTCGCTTAGTTCAATCAATTTAGTGTCGGATTAACTCTAAAGAATTGAATACTTGTAAAGAAATTCTTTTAAATCCTTTAGGATTAGTAAAGAGCTTTTTAAACTCATTTTCCATTTCCTTTAGAAAAGAATCGAGATGCTTTTCGTAGTCGCGTACTATTTCATAGGTTCGTAAATCGTTCACAGGTATTTGCAGTTCATTAGGTCTGGTACGGTTGCCATAAATAACATATTTAGCTTTGAAGTGCTCCTCTGTAGAATAAACAGTATCGCCGCTTTCATCTATAATTTGATAAGTATTAAAAATTGGTGGAGGAAAAATCAAAAGTTTAGTAGGCAGTTTTACTGTATTGCATTCATCGCTTTTTAAGAAATCTGTCGGAAATTTTTTTAATTCTATGCGAATCTTATTAATCCATTTAGCCACAAACTCTTTTTCTGTCATTTTTCTATCCAGATAAGAAAGTAAGTTTTTATCTAATTGACTTAAAATTCAAATCAACTTCTTCGGGTTCCTCTATCCAATCTGCAACAAAAACATTTGTTTCTCTTGTTTGCTTTCTATCGGCACGCCTGTTGGAACAAAATACAAGTTTGCTGCCATCAAAAGAAAACATAGGGAAGGCATCAAATATGCCGGAGTTTGTAACTTGCACCAAACCGGTTCCATCAACATTAATCATAAAGATATCAAACCTTCTGCCCCCTTCATTAAGAGAGTGATGATTGGAGCAGAAGAGAACTTTTTTACCGCTTGGATGAAAAAAAGGAGCCCAATTTGCGCCGGGCAGGTTTGTTATCCGCTTTACATTGTTACCGTCAATATCGGCAATGTAAATATCAAGTTCTTTGGGTTCAACATAGCCTTCGTTAAGAAGTTTCTTATAAGTTTCCGCTTCTTCTCCTTGTGGTCTGCTTGCTCTCCAAACAATATATTTTGAATCGCGTGAAAAGAAAGCACCTCCATCGTAACCAATCGAGTTGGTTAATTGTAATAATTCTTTTGTTTCAATTTCATAACGCCAAAGCTCAAGATCGCCGCTGCGGGTTGAAGTAAAAACTATATACCTGCCATCTGGCGAAGACGTTGCTTCTGCATCATATCCTTTGCCGCCGATTAGTAATTCTGTGTTCGAGCCGTCTTGACTTGAAGTATAAATATCGTAAGTATCGAACAGAGGCCATACATAACGCCCGCCTGAAAACATTTTACTTTCGGGGCAGCTTTCGCCTCCTTCGTGTGTTGATGCGAAAATTAATCTTCCATCTTTTAGATAATAACTGCATGTTGTTCTACCTTTGCCCGTTGATACAAGCCGGTATTTACTGCCATCCTTATACAAAGAACCATCGGCATTAATAGTAAATATTTGATCGCAGCCTTGATTGTGCAATTCTTTCCAATCGCTTTGAAAAACTAATTGCTTGTCATCAAAGCTCCAATATGCTTCTGCATTATTGCCCCCAAAAGTAAGCTGGCGGATATTTCTTAAATGTTTTTCTCCGCTGCAGCGTAAAGTATCTTTTGTGGGATCATAATTACTTTTTTTAACATCACTGCTAAAGGAAAGCAATAAAGGAAGTAAGACTATAAAAACCAATAACGTGTTTATTTTAATACGATTTACCATTCAAATTTCTTTCTGAAAAATTCTAATGCTTAATTGTTTTGTCTCTTTTACTATTTAGAATATAAATGCCGTAGATGATTAAAGGAATGCTGAGAAGCTGTCCCATATTCAGAACCATTGCTTCTTCAAATTGACTTTGGTTTTCTTTCAAAAATTCTACAAAAAACCTGAAGCCGAAGACAAGAATTAGAAAAAGCCCTAATAACTTACCTTCTTTAATTTTTTCTTTAGTTTGAAAGTAAATATTAAACAGTAAGAAAAACACAATAAGGTAAGCTAAAGCTTCATAGATTTGTGTTGGGTGGCGAGGCTGCCCATCTATTATCGAAAAAATAAAAGCCCATGGCACGTCGGTTGGTTTGCCAATTATTTCTGAGTTAAATAGGTTTCCCATTCTAATAAAAAATGCACCGAGTGCGATGGCAATTGCTATTCTATCCATTATCCAAAGAAAAGTAAAACCTTTTCGGGACCTTATATATAAAAGGAGCGCTGCTAAAATTCCTATAGCAGCTCCGTGACTGGATAAGCCCCCTTTCCAGATCATTAAAATTTCTGTCGGGTTGGCAAGATAGTATTCTGGGCTGTAAAACATACAATGCCCAAGCCGGGCTCCCAACACTGTTCCAGCAACCATATACCACACCAAATCATTCAAATCTTTTTCTGTTCTACCTTCTTTGTTGTAAATAACTAACATTATCTGGTAACCAACTATAAAAGAAGAGGCAAAAAGAAGACCGTACCAACGAATTGTAATTGGTCCAAAAGTAAAAATGTCCGGACTAACATCCCAATAGATCACAAACCCTCTAAATAAAAATTTATAAGATTGAAGCTGGCTTAGATGCCTTTAAGTTGAAGCAAATTTAATCATTAGCGAGCCTATAAAACAAGCGAATACTTAATTGAAAAGGCTGTTGTTTCAATCCCTTTTCTTTTGAGATAAAGAAGGTTATCTTTGATAGAGTTTAAGTTTTTGCAAACACTGGAATTTAAGTGACTAATATTGACGAGCAGATAATTAACGCCCTTAGTAACCCGCAGAATCCGATTTATGTGGCATTTTTAGCGGTTTTGGTTTTGTTTGGCACTACTTATTTCTTTTATAAATATGGAATAAGCCCGCTAAACGAAAAATTCAAAAGGGAAAAAGAAAGTCTCGAACTAAAATCTGCCAAGATGATGGCTTTGTTTGCCGAGCTTGACCCGGATCCGGTAATAAGAATTAATTCTTTTGGAGAAATATTAGGAACAAACAAAGCCGCCCTCGCTGTATTTTTAGATGCAAGACTGATAGGTAAAAACATAAACGAGTTTCTACCAGTGCTTTTGATAGAAGATTATTCGTGCATCAAGAATGAAACAAAAACTATAACACAAAAGATTGGGGAAAAGTATTTTTCGATATTATACCGCGGCGATGCAACCATAAATTTGGCACAGCTTTATTTTCGAGATATAACGGACCTGAAGAAATATGAAGAGGCGCTTCTCAATTATCAAGCTAAGCTTAAAAACTTGTCCGATAGGCTTCATAACATAATTGAAGATGAGAGGAAAAGAATTTCTTATGGGCTGCACGATGGAATTGGACAAAGCCTTTCGCTGCTTCGCATAAAATTATTGAAGCTGCAAGAAAAATCGAAAACTGTAGAACTCAGCAGCTATTACGAAGACATGGTTCTTAATCTCGAAGATATAATTAATGAACTCAAAGAAATTACCTACTCTCTTAAACCCAAACTACTAAGTGAAACAGGTTTATTTTTAGCTGCAAAAAGTTTAATTGAAAAGGTTAGCAGCGAAACAGGAATTGTTGGAGAAGTTAACATAAGCGGTAAAGAAGTCAGGTTTGAAGAAAAACTTGAAATATCGCTTTTCAGAATTATTCAAGAATCTATAAACAATATTCTTAAACACTCTAAAGCAACCTATTTCAGCATTCAACTTATTTACTCTCATAAAGTGTTTCGTTTAATTATTGCCGATAATGGAATTGGCTTTGATGTAAACTTTGTACTAAAGAATAATTTAACTGGAATGGGACTGGTTAATATTAGAGAACGTGTTGATAGCTATAATGGAATTTTGAAAATAGAATCTCACATAAACAAGGGAACTATGTTTGTAGCTGAGGTTCCTTTAATCAAAGAAATGAAATGGCGCCCACAAAACCAATACGCGTTATAATTGCAGACGACCATCAGTTGTTTCGTAATGGAATAGCTTCTTTATTCGAGGATGTTTCTGATATTCTTATTGTTGGAGAAGCAGAAAACGGCGCACAGTTAATCGAAAAGGTTCAGTCTCTTCAACCGGATGTTGTAATAATTGATATTTCGATGCCGGATATGAACGGTTTCGAGGCTTTTCAGAATCTGCTAAACGAAAGCGCAAACATTAAAGTTATCTTTTTAACTATGCACGATAGCCAAGAGTACATACTACACGCATACAAAACCGGAGCAATGGGCTTAATTAGCAAAAACACTGTAAAGGGAGAGCTGGTTTATGCAATAAAATCTGTTTTCCAGGGAGAAAAATATTTTGGTAATAAAATAACCGAAGCAAAGTTGAAAGAGATTGAGCATAATTTCAAAAAGATAACCGGCCACTTTTTAGATGATTATATTCATCTTACTGCCAAAGAAAGACAAATATTGGAGTATGTTAGCGCGGGACAGACAAGCACCGAAATTGCCAAGCATATGAGTTTAAGTAAACGCTCTATAGATCATTATAGGTCGCGTATGATGATGCGCTTAGATATAAAATCTTTGCCCGAGTTTATTTCTTATGCAATTAAATATGTAAACACAAACAAAGTTTTAGGAAACGATTAGATATGTTTTTATACTTTAAAATTTTGATTTTTACCAGCGCTATAATTTGGCTCTTTCCACCTATTAGGCATTATAAACAAAAGTATTTCTGGTTCTTTCTCGTTTTAGCTTTAACCGATCCTTTCACAATTGTTGTTGGAAGGGGTCTTGGTCTTGCCTTCCCGCAGCTTTATGTGTTATTTAATGGGCTCTTCTTCTTCTCCTTAGTAGATTACAGAAAAATTACTTTCTATAAATTGATTTTCTTTTTAGTTTTTATTCTTTCTGGTGTTTTTTCATTTGTAAATTATTGGGCTTTCTCATATCAATATATAGTTTTAACATTTTCTCTAATACTATTTATTATAACAAAAAGCAGTGTTCAGTTTGTTATTAATACAGGAAGCATAAATATATTTCACATAGTATTAGTTTTCTATTTACTTTCAAATATCTTAAAGTTTTGGAACCTAAATGCTCAGTTTGATACCGGATATGCGTTGTTTTTTGTAACATCGAGTTTTCAAATATTGGTTGGAATTTTCTTTTCCTTATATAAAGAAGACGATTCTAAGCTCATCATAAAAATATCTGGTGAAAAATAACAGTAAAAGTTCATTTGATAATTTCCCCTCTTGTAAATATAAGCTAAGGCACCGTTAGAGGTTTGAGCCATAGATTCTTGTTCTGATCTTTACAGCCTAACTGAATTCTTAATCCCAAATTTGGTATTAGCAAATGGATTGATAAGCCGAGAGTTATATGGCTTAAAAAATGATTCGATAAATTGTGAATTTTGCATTATTTCAGAATTTAAATAAACGCTTTTTGAGGAGAAATAATGTCTTATTATAATATATCGTTAGCAGAGATTCGCAAAAATGTAGAGAAAAGAAAGAAAAAGTATATTGAAGATGATAGTTTTCTCTTAGGCAAAAACGAATATTCAGTTGGAATTTTAAAGGAAGTAAAAAATAACTTCGGCGAAATTCTTACACGTGTAGACGGTAATATTCCCAAAAGTTTACCAATTGAAACCGGTCAAAGATTTTTATTTATTTCTTATGACCAAACGCGAGGAGCACACGGTCTACATAAATATCCAGCCAAATTTTTTCCCGAACTACCACGTTGGTTGATACTAAAATACTCTAAGCCTGGAAATATCGTTCTCGACCCATTTATGGGAAGCGGCACTTCAAATATTGAAGCGTTGCTTTTGGGCAGGCATTCAGTTGGAATTGATGTTGACCCATTCGCAAAATTTTTAACAAAAGTAAAAACTACAAAGCTTGATGTTGAAGAATTGCAAGAGAGCACAGATTTTATTTTAAACTCTTTAGTAAAATATGACCCAAAAAAAATAAAAGAGACAGATTTACCAATATTCCCGTATCGTGATAATTGGTTTGATAAAGAAATACTATTTGAGTTAGCATATATTAAAAAACAAGTTATAAGCTCAAAGTATTCTGACAATATCAAGGATTTTCAACTCATAAGTCTATCATCAATAATACGTTCTGTTTCAAATGCTGATAATAATTGTACTCGTACTGTTGTTAGAAAGAAATTGAATAAAAATATATATCCATCTATGGCGTTGACCAAGTTTGCAGAAACATTACTCTTAAACTCTTATAGAATGACAGAGTTCTGTTCTATCGTTGATACTGATATTTCAATTGAAATTCCGAGTGAAAATGATGCGAGAAGTATCAAATTCCCTGCGAACTATTTTGATTTTGCGTTAACGTCACCGCCATATGCAAATGCAGTTGATTATCCAAGAACACATCAGTTAGAAATGTACTGGTTAAGTCTTGCAAATGGTTCATTAACTCCGATGAAAAAGGAACACGTTGGAACCGAAAGTGTTTCGGTAGATGATTATAAAAAACTTCATAAAATAAATATTGAGGAAGCGGATATAGTTATTGAAGATATATTCAAAAAAGACCCTCGTCGCTCATTTATTGCGTATAAATATTTGAATGATATGGAAGAAAATTTACGTGAAGTCCATCGTGTATTAAAAAAGCAAAGCAAATATGCTATTGTTGTTGGTAACAATAAAATAAGAGGATACAATTTTGAAAGCTGGAAATACTTAATGAAACTTTCCGAGCGCATCGGGTTTAAAGTTGATAATTATTTTGGTTCTGAAATAATAAAACACTTTATAAAAGTCCCGCGTGATGAAAGAATAAATACTGATTGGATTATAGTTTTGGAGAAATAATTTTTTGAATTATACTTTGTTCCAACAATTCTTATTGAGAAATGGGACTCAAAAAGTAAATCTCTCAATATTCTCTCACCTCTGAAAAACAATTACGAAATATTAGAACACTGCAAGAATAAAGATTTTGTTTTGGAAAAAGCTAAAGAGTATGGATTAATCTAAACGCCATATAACCAGCCAATATTGACGGACTAAGAGTGTAAAAAGCTAAGCTGAAATGAGATAAATGGGTGTGGTGTTTACACAAAAGGCATTAAAAAACAATAAGTTGTGTTGACAAAACCGTCATGGTTGTTCTGGCGGCGTTTTAGTTGCAACTCAGTTAGTGTGCTTAGTTAGTTTATTTTATTTTAAAATAGAGTAAATTAGAGAGGGAAAATTAAAAGATGGATATTAAAAATGGAAAATGAAGGATTTTATAATAAGTTCGAATCTCTTCCAATAGAAGCACAGAAACAAGTATTGATATTTATAGATTTCTTAAAAAAAAGATATGGGTCTAAAAGTCAAAAGCCTCGCGAATGGAAACCTATAAAAAATAATAAATTCGTGGGAATTTGGGAAAACCGAGAAGATGTAAAAGATAGCTCTTTATGGATAAGAAATTTACGAAAGAAAGAGTGGAGAGAAATTGGAGAATAACCTTTCAATAATTGATTCTGATATACTCATTGATATTGGAAAGAATAATACACAGCGATAAAAAGGCTGGAAGAAGAACGAAAAATCTCCATTCCAGCAATTAGTTCGGTTACTCAAATGGAGCTGCTTGTTGGTTGTAGAAATAAAACTGTTAGATAAATTTTTAGAAGATTTTGAAATCATTAGCTTCAACTACGAAATAACACAGAAAGCAATTGAACTTCTTAAAGAATATAAACTTAGCCACGGATTATTAATAGCTGATAGTATTATTGCAGCTACTTCAATGATTTTAGACGTACCTCTTTTAACAAAGAATCAAAAAGATTATAAGTTCATTAAAGGATTAAAATATCCATAAGCAATAAGAACGCACACTTATTAATAGTCATACAGTCTAATAATATTGGGAGTTCATATGTTAAAAAAATGGTTTTTCGCAATCTTATTTGTTTCTATTCTATTTAATTCGAATTTATTTGGCCAAGAAGCATTAAAAAAAGGAATTTATAGTTTATCTGGTTCAATAGCGTTTACTAATTCTACCAATCAATCTAAATATGAAGAAATAAAGGCAATGGATATTTATTTATCGCCATCATTGACTTACTTTTTTGTTGACAATTTATCAGCCGGAATTAATTTATCTTATGGTTACCATGAACTAACATTCAAAGATAAACTACGTGAAGTAAAATATATCATGCGTCCATTCTCAATCGGTGCTTTAGTAAGATATTATTTTTCAAACGCTAAATTCATCCCATTCGTTGAAGCGGGTTATCGGCAACGCTGTTATATGGCAAAAATTATTTTGATATAACTTGCATGATAGACTATATTTGGTCTAAAAAAGGGTTACATAATGAGATTAAGCGAATCAGTAAAATCAATTAGTTATCTGAAAGCAAACGCGGCTAACTTGATTGAGGAAATCAACAAAGGACAAAAAACTTTTGTTATTACTCAAAATGGTGAGGCTAAGGTAATTGTTCAAGACATTAAAATATATGAAAAAACTCAAGAGACTATGGCTATGCTTAAATTACTTGCAATGACTAGAGATAAAAGTAAGAATGCCAAAGGGATACAAGAAACTTTTACTGAACTTCGTAATGAATTGAAATCTAATCAATGAGTATAAAATATAAAATTATTATTGATCCTCAAGCAAAATTAGATCTAAAAGAGATTTTTATCTATGTTGCAATGAATGATAGTATTCATTCTGCTAACCGACTTTTAGATGCTTTAGAAGATATTTGTTATAAACTTGAGAAATATCCTGCTCGGGGGCACATTCCACCAGAGTTAAGACAAACTGGAATTAAAAGCTATTTAGAAATTCATTATAAATCTTACCGCATAATCTACGAAATAGAACACAACTCAATTTATATACATGCAGTAATCGATGGCAGAAGAAATGTTCAAGAAATCTTGAGTAATAGAATTTTAAGATAAAAACGCCAGATAACCAGCCGTTCAACACGGACCGCCCCGCAAAAAAGCTGCGGGGTCTATTAACATTTGACAAAACTCGTGGCTTCAATTTGGGAGCGCAGTTTCAACCTGTCCCGATGCTTTTTATCGGGATCCCTTTCAAACAACCCCGCAAAAAGACTGCGGGGCAGGCACAAGTCTATTAATTTCGGCAGACGGAAGAAATTTTGAAACAGCACGGAGTTTCAACCTGTCCCGATGCTTTTTATCGGGACAACCCCGCAAAAAGACTGCGGGGTCTATTAACATTTGACAAAACTCATGGCTTCAATTTGGGAGCGCAGTTTCAACCTGTCCCGATGCTTTTAATCGGGACAACCCCGCAAAAAGACTGCGGGGTCTATTAATTTCGGCAGACGGAAGAAATTTTGAAACAGCACGGAGTTTCAACCTGTCCCGATGCTTTTTATCGGGATTCCTTTCAAACAACCCCGCAAAAAAACTGCGGGGCAGGCACAAGTCTATTAACTAAAAATGAAAGCAGATGCTGGCGTTACAGTAGGTTACAATTCCTTTCAAACAAAACAAGTCTATTAACCGCACCAATATTAAGTTATTTATAATAAATAAGTTAGATAACCTAATTTGGTGGCAGAAGAAAAAAATACTTTTATTACCTCCTATAAATGTAATTATAAAAAACTATTTAAGTAACTGCGGTTAAAAATATGCTTTTGATTGTTTGGTTGCAAACAGTTTTTATTAAGGTAATCTAACTAATCCGAAAATAAGCACTTAATTCACTTTTAACGTTTTTAGAAGAGTAGATTGAGTTTGCAACCATAGTTTAAACAATGTAACAAATAGGGTCTGTTACAATAGGCTTACTGCCAATAATAATTGTATTTGCAATGCAGTTTTTGCACACAGTATAAACCCGTATTGAATCTGCGGTGGAAAGCTGTTCTTTAATGCGTTCGATGTTTTTGATGAGTTCCTTGAATTGTGAAGTGTTTAACCTGCACTCGAATACACTATTCTGAACAGGATTGCCGTAAGAAAGAAGTATTTTTCTTAGTACTGTTCTCACACGGTCGCTTTTAATTTGATAGACAATAACAGTAATCATAACGCTGCTTTAAAAGGCTCATATTTTTCTTTAGTGCCTCTAATAACGTGGGCAAACTGCTGAATCTGTAGATCGAGGCACCTTCTGTAATCGACCGTAAAACTGCTTTGTGGATGAAAGATTTTTTGGTGCATCTTAATTTCAAATTGTTTAAGGAATTTTTTACGTGCTTCGTTGGTAAGGTAGCATGGTAAGCCGGGTTCCTTTGCAAAGTAAAAGTCTTTATATGTAAGAATGCGGTGGTTAAGAATATTAATAACCAGAGTATCTATTACAAATCGGAATTCCTCAATCAGATCGCTTACAAGTGCAGGATGCCCGGTTCTAACCGAATGCAGAAAACCACAGTAGGGGTTTAATCTTCTTGCTTTACTAAAGGAATAAATATTAGATGCGAGCATGGTGTAGCCAAAGCTTAATAAACTGTTAACAGGATCCAGTGGCGGATGCCTTGTTCTAATGAATCTTTCTATATAAAAATTATTTGATTTATCCAGCATTCTGCCAAACACACTGAAGTAGCCGGAAGCAGCAACCCCTTCGTAGCCCCTAACATCTTCAACATTCTTAGCACTTTCTATTTTGTTAATAATGCGGGTTAAGTTTTCTATTACACTTTTAATCTCATTCTTCTTGTTCATTTTATAATGCCTTTGAAGTACTACTTTGGAATTATAAATTTTTGCCTTAACAACCTCTATAGCTAAGCTAAGGGTAAACTTTTCGTCGAGCGATCTAAAAAGCTGAATTCTTTCGAAATCTGTATTGTTATTAAACGTAGTTTCAATAGAGCCGTAATACTTGCCTCTTGAAGAGAGCAGTGTAATAAGAATTTCATTTTTTAAGCAATGTTGAATTACTGCAGGCGTAACAGTGCAATTACCAAAAATTATTATGTGGGCAATTTTAACAGATGGAACATCCAATAATTCTCTGTCATTAGAAAAAACAATAAATCTTCCTCCCTCTTTCTTAAGAATAACTCCCTGTTCTTGGATGTAAAGTGTCTGTTGAAACGTAGAAGCGGCAGGCAACTGCGAGTGTTTCATATAGTTTTCCGGATTGCTCTCTACAGCCACAGTGGAATCCTCATCCCCTATTAAGAGTGCTTCCTCAACTTCGGCTTCTATAGGAACAACTGCCTGTTTTAATTCTGCCGCTGTCTCATCAGCTTTAAGAAATTGATCTAGTGTTAATCCCTTGCTGCTAAGTGCTTCAAGAAATGCTATACCAAGCTCTGTAGATTTTAATTTCTCCTCATCAATTTTACAGCCTGGCTCAATACTAGCCGTTTTCAATAAGCTCTGAATTTTGGAGAAAGTCTCTTCAGAAAACGAGCCTGGTTGTGAAAAAACCGGCTTGCTTGTGTCCTTAGGAGAAGAGGGAATGATTAGAGAATTTAAAAAGATGTAGCCAAGAAACTTAAAACCGGATTCAAAATTAGTTATACTGGTTTTTTCTAAATTGATTTCAAGTTTCAATTCTGCAAGTAAATTTTTTGTAAGGTTAAGAGCTTGTTCTGCTTCCGGTTTTTCTTTTGTTAGGATAATAAAATCATCGGCATAACGGACCATTTTAAATCCTTTTATTTTGAGCGCTTCGTCGAATTTATCAAGGTATAGGTTTGCCAGCATTGGTGATATTACACTACCTTGAAGAAGTCCATGTCTAATTTTTTTCTTTTTAGAGTTCAGATAAAATTCGGCTTGTACCCATTTGCGCAGCAGATCTAAAACTTCTTTTTCTTTAATTAGCGCATTAAGTTTTTCAAAAAGAATTTTATGATCTACAGATTCGAAATAGCTTTTAATGTCAGCATCAACTATCCATTTATAACCTTTATTATAAAACTGAAAAATTTTTCTCGCAGCGGATTCTCGTGATAAGCCTTTGCGGAATCCAAAGCTTTCTTTCTCAAATTCTTTTTCAAAAAGGGGATTGAGCACAATAAAAGCCGAAGACTGAACTACACGGTCTCTAACAGAAAAAATAGATAGAAGCCTCTTCTTGTTATTTTCTTTTATTCTTTCAAAAAAAATAACCGGCTGCGGTTTGTATTGAAAGTATTTTAATTCGTTGTGGAGATTATTGATTTGATTCTCTAGATCTGCTTCAAAAGATTCTATTGTTGTCTTATCAAATCCGGCAGAGCCATCGCTTTGCTCAACTTTTTCAAAACCTTTAAGAAGAGATGCCTGAGAGGAAATTTGATAGTAAAGAGACATAAGCCCTTCACAATTTTCTTTATAAAAGTTGTTTAAGAATAGGGAAGTATTTCGTATTTGCCTAAACCAAAAGTATAATATTTACCCACATGAAGAATTTCGCCGAGGGCGATTATATGAAGAAATGGTTCAAGGTTGCCCTCAAGTTTTATCTCACCAACAAATCCTCCATATTTCATAATTCTTTTTTTGCTTTCGGAATCTTTCTTGATTCTTGTGTGCCGCTCAAGGTCATGCCATTCTAACCCGAAATAGATTAACCGAACTTCTTTGGCTCTTGTTTCCAATTCTTTGTGGGAGTACCGCAGCGCTATGCTCTCTTTGCAGTAGATTTCCTGTAAGACAAAGAGCCGGTGGTAGAGCCGGATAATGTATGTTAAAAAATCACTCGGTTCTTGAAGAATTATTGGTTTGTGATTAATCTCGAGGCGAGTGGGTGTTATAAAATTAATGCGAATTTTATCGGCGGATTTAATTTTAGATAAATCGGCAGACGTTTTGTTTAGAAAATTAAAAGAAAGGTATTTACTGCCTGAGGAGTAAATTACTCTTCCGCTGCACTTTACGGAGGTAATTACAAACTTTCCTCTCTTTTCATTAACAAAAGCGCCAATACCAAATCTTTCTCCAAGACGCTCCAAAACAATAATAAAATAAGGAAGGTACTCTATTACCCACCCAACAAGTATCAAGTTAAAAGTGAATTGTTCGCCAATTGTAAATTTTCTTTGGTTTGTTAATGGTGGTTCTAAAATAAACGGGTGAGGCGCAGTTTCTGCTATACTTAGAAGTTTGCTTTTTTCTTCCGGTATGTTTGAGTTAAAAATCTTGTGGTAGCTGCACTGCTTATTCACTATGCATAATCCGCAATCTTGTTCTTTTGGGTTTATGCAGACAAGCTTTTTAAATGAGTTTCCAAATCCACCGCGAAATGTAGAACCTTTATACTCAGGAATTAATATCTCTTCAGTCACTTCTGCGGTAAACTGAAAAGTAGAAAAGTAGAGTTTATCTAAGGGATCAATTTTTAGATCTTCGGCAGACATAATTATAATGAGTCCAAATAAAATTTTATGAAATTATATAAATATTTCCTTTTTCAAAGGAGGGCAGCATTTCATTAAAACGGGGGATATATTCTTTAATAACTTCTATTTTGCTCGAGTGTGAATCAATTACTGCAACTATAATCCTATAATTGTCAATTTTCTGCTGATACATAATGTTTTTATCAATTGTCAACAGCAAATCAAAATTATCTTGAACAGCTTTTTCGAGAAGCTGACCGTTCTTTAGTCCGTTCCAGCGTTTTTCCGTTACAGTTACAACATCATGACTGGGAAGATAAGGTTTCAACCTTTTGGTAACGCATTCATCCAGTAAAATATTCATCAGGAATTCCAGGTGATGAACTAATTAATTTTTCTGAAATTTCTAAGACCTTGATCGCCTGTTCTTTAGATACGCCCTCAAAATCTTCCAGGAAGATTTCAATTGTCTCACCGGTTCCAAGGTAATCAAAAAGATTTTTAATCGGCACCCTGGTTCCGTAAAAAACCGGCGTCCCGCCTAAAATTTCGGGGTCTATGTTAATTACTTTTGAGCTCATCTATTTTATCTCATTTCTAAAACACGCTTCTATTACAATATAATAAAATTAGCCAAAGACATAAAGGAATTATCACAGCCTCAGAAGTAAAGTTGAAAACGGAAAAGTAGAGTTTATCTAAGGAAGCGATATTTAGTTAGTCATTATGCATTCTTCACTCATTTTATAAAGCGCGTTATAAGTTTTTCCCAGAATGGAGAGAGCCTCATTTTCCAGAAAAAAGCCCTACTCATCAAATCTAATTAGCGCGGCACCATAGTTTTGAGATTCAAGATTAGCACCACAAGTTTTAAAATATTCAAACCAGAAATTCTTTATCATATCATATATCTCCGAATTTGGGTGAGTAGCCCCAGCCACATATACTTTAACATCTTTCATGTCAGTGATTTGCCCTTTCTCTTTTTCCGATTTGATTATTTTACTTATTTTTTCTTTAGTAAGATTTTCCTTTTCAAAATTGTATTTTCGTGAGTCTTCGATCATATCGGAAAAAATTACAAGTATTTTTCTCGGCTGAGGAAAAGACTTAAAAACTCTTTCAGCAACTTGTAGAGAGCTCATTATTTCTGTGTGTAATATTTTTCTTTTGGGTTTAAATAGAATTGAATCAGCTACAACAAGTATGAATCTTTTTTCACAATAAGAATAGAATCCGATATAATTTTCGATTTTATTTTGAATAACTCAGTACTAATTTTACTTTCAATTATAGGGAATTCACATTCAATAGAAAGGTTCAACTCGGAAACAGATTTCTCGGTGATAAGAGCAGATTCGATTGCATCACCTGGCTGCATTCTATCTAAAACAAATTTAAATTTATTTAAATATGTTTTTCTTATTTCTGCAGTGTTAGTTGTTTCCGAAAGGTCAAATAAAACGCAAACTATCTTGTTTGGCTTCTCAGGTGTTTCTTTCCCATTACAGGAAAAAAATAATAGGAAAAGAATAAAAGGGAAAATCAATTTTATTGCTTTCATATTTTAATTACCTCTGCTATTACTTCATCGGAAGAGCTTTTAATCTCTTCACAATTCCAGTCCAATACTCTTAATGAATTGGGTATTTCTGGTGCATTATGATCCTTCTTAAAACACTCTGGCACATCGTTGCGATTAGCCAGATTAGTTGCACGGTAAGATGAAATTAACCATTCAATTCTTTCTTTTATAGAGTTCGCTTCTTGGAATAATCTTTCATGAATCTTAGCTCTTTTATGTTTTATATTTTGCAGCCTCTCAGAAGCGGAAGCCAGTTCCTTGGCAGCTATATTTACAGCATCTTTGTCATTCTCAAAAACTTTTAGAGAATCTTTGTATCTCTTTTTAGCCTGTTTGTAGCTTTTCTGTTGAGGATGATTTCCTTCGTGGGATATTACAGCCGCTATAACAAAAAGAGCAATATTTATTATAATAAAAACAATTGTTGCTTCGGTTGCAGTTACCTCAACACCTAATATTTTCGATATACCTAAGCTCTCGAAATATTTGCTTCTTAAAAAAGATAGCCCTCCGATAAGCAGTAAGACAACGGCTGGAGTTGTAATAAGCCAAATAACATCTGTAGAACTTTTAATGGTTTGCTGCAAAGATTTACCAAAATAATGTGCAGCCAATGGAATGATAATGCACATTCCGAATGCAGCTATATATGTTTCATATTGTTCCTGTCCTAAAATCTGAAGAACTAAACTGTTGATAAAGAATTCTGAAATTCCTATCAAAATCAGCCAAATGATTGCCCAAGAAGGATCTAGTGAAGGGGGTTGAAATTCATGAAATTTCTTTTTTGCTTCTTCAAATTCAAAGGCGCTTTGCGTGGCTTCAGCTCTTTCCAGGCTCCAGGCATATCCAGCGTTTTGAACATGCTTTTCCTCTTCACAATATTCAGGCTTCAATTTAATATCTAACTCCTTCCATTTTTCAGCTATTTCTGCAATCAACCCTTCACCTAATTGGAACAATTCTTTTTCATATTGAGCCTCGATAGTTTGATCTGTTTTAGGTTCTTGCGATTTTGTTTCACGAGCAAAAGGCCAAAAACGCCATTTCCAATCTCTTGCATCTTTTTTGGCTCTTCTTACAACACTGCGGTATGTGTAAATTTTTTTCATGAATCCTCCAAATTATTAAAATTTCTTTTTGTTGGTTATTCCCTGAAATGTCCGTAGCCGACGTTTCGTTTGGCGCAAATTCCAAACTCAATTAAAATTTTCTTAAATACATTGCCAATTTTTTCGGGTAGGAGATTAATACCATCCTTGTTATAAACATTTATCTTGAATTGAAATTTGAAAGTTACATCCGCCGGGACTTTTATAAATTTTAAGGGAATAGGCTCTTTGAAAATGTCTTCGGGATGTGGTGTGATAGCATCATCAACTAATATTCTTTGGGAGATTTTATATTTTAACTCAGCAGCATCAAATTTTTTCTTTTGCAGGCTCTGATTGTCATGTTCGAGATTCCTTATACTGTTATTAAATTGTTTTTTAGCCACCTCAAATTCATTTTTGCTTTCATTATCTTTTTCTCTTTTAACAGGAAAAGCATGAAAGAGTACATTATCATTTTTGAAGAAGATTTCTTCCCAATTTACGAGCAAATATTCTTTACTAATTTTATTTTCTTCTTTATGAACCAAATCGTAAACATAATCAAGTTTAGCGGTTCTATCTTTGCCGGGTATTGGGAAAACGTTCTTTAAAACTCCTTTAACAGAACTCCCTGGAATAATTGGTACGCCAAGAGTGTGATCAAAGAAAAACCCAAGCTGGTAATCTGAATCTTCACCTTCACCTTTGATTGCATAATGAGAATAACCTGCGCCTATCAGCATTCCAGGATAAATAGTCGTTAACCGGAAAGAGCAATTAGCGGTGGAGGCTGGGATATTGAAATGTTGCAAATAAGTCTTCCCGTTTATCAATGGTTTTCCATTAGTAAAAGGATCAAAACCGAGTAAATCATCAACATCTTTTTGGTGAAGTTTTTTTGTCCATTCAGGTTTATTAGTTGGATGGACATAAAAATAATGAGAAGCATTATGACCTTTATCCGGCATCTTTCGCCTCTCTCTTTTTATCCTTTTTGTCATATTTTTCAAAAGTATCAAATACAAGCTTGTAAGCGGTAATTGCTTCGAGAGTTCGATCCTCTTCTCTTAATCTAAATGAAGTAGAATTATTTTTTTTCACTCTCTCATTAATTATTTTATCCAATCCTTGATTTGATTCTTCCGTTGTATAATATCCGTCATTTTTCAATAACTCTTTAATGAGTCCGAGAGTTATTGTTTTATCTTCTTCACTACCTCCTTTTTTAGAGAAGGCTGTCAATGTTTTTATTAACCCTGCCTGAACGATAGATGGACCTATCGAACTCATATAACCCTTATATTCAGATATTATTTTTTTATGCCCGCCGACAGTTTTAAATATTTTTTTTGCAATCCCTTCTTCTTCCTCGAGAATATTGAAAGCAAGAGGTATTAATCTATCAATCCTTCTCTGGTTCATGATTTCACCTCGCTTATTTTTGTAAAACCATAGCCAATTGAATAGTTCGCCCCAATTTGTATTATCTCTTTATCAGCAGCAATACATTGCTTTATTTTATCATAATAACCGTTGGTTGCAGTGCTTATTTTTTCTTCTCCTAAATAAAAATATAATTTAGTGCAGCGCGGCAAGACTTCTTCATAAAATAAATTTTTACTTGTTCCAGTATCATTATCAATTTGGTTACGAGCAATTACTGGGACCTTGCGTTCACAAATTGCGGAAAAGATTGAGTCGTTAAAAATTGCTATGGAAGATATATCAATTTTAAAAACAGTTTGTAGAAAATTTTTTAACTTATTGTCGGTATCGTTATCCTTAGTTGTAAATTTGCTCCCCTTATCAAAATCTTCTATCTCAAGCCCGGTCAATTCCTCAAAAACTACAAAATCTTTACTACCCAGTTCATGTATGAGCAAATCATCCAATACTTTATTAAATGTGTCTAAATCGGGCGGAGAAGCTTTTAGAAGCACATAATATTTTAAATAATCTTTTAAAACTTGAGGAGAGGTAGCATTAAAAAAGACTTTTTGTGAAGCTCTTAAAGACAATGTGAGAAGGTTCGCTTCAAATACAATCATTCTACCCGGTTTTGAATCGCTTTTGGTTTTTTTCGCTTCTTTGTCACCTTCTGATTCTATAGTAGTTTCTTTACCGAAAAGATAATCAATTTCCGTTTTTTCAAGGGCATTTGAAGTATCATTTGCTTTTAGCTTTTTCTCAAAATGCTCCTTCAACGAACCCTTTAGACTCGATGCATTAATCACCGGAATTTTAGTTGCGGGATTTCGTTGGATTAAATTATCAACAACACCGAAGTGGATATCACCGGAACCGACGTGCATCGGAGTTAGAGTTTCAATATAAAATAAATCATAGGAATTCATTTTTCTCTCCTAATTAATTTCTATAAAAAAATTATAACCAATTTTCGTTGCGAACTTGTAATTATTCGGAAAACTAAAATCTTTATTTATGTAAAAAACAGAACCTGAAGGAATAGCTTTGAATGAATAGGTTTTATGACCAGATTCATTTAAGCTTCTTATCGTTTCCATTTTTTCAATTACGGAATGTTCAATTCCAGTAGGGTATATATACGTTAGTAGATGCGAAAGTAAAACAATCTTCTTTGCATTTGAGGTAAGATTATCAGTTGTCGGATCATATCCATTAAAAAACTTACTAAAACCAGTAGGAAATTTTGATTTAACATCTTCAGTCAATTCCATGATTCTCATAATAAACTTGCTTTGTTCTCCTCCGAGGAAAACAAAACTACCGGTTTCAAAATAAATCTTCATCAAATTCTCAAAGCTATTATCAACTTCTGAAATAATTCCATAGGAAAAGTCCTCTGCCATAATAAAGTCTTTCTTTCTGTAAAATGCGCCATCTTCTTTAATTCTCTCCTTACGGGCAATTCCCGGCTGGGATGTTGGAATAATAATGTTATCCATTTCACATTTAGACTTATAATCAAGCTCTTTGGATTGTAAATAATCATCCCACATGTTTTTATTGCCCATTATTTCCGCTGGGAAAATTTTGCCTACTGTAATTTTTTTATATGCATAATTTTCGCTTCTCGAAGTAACTTTTGAATCCTTCCTTTCATATTCAAGGATACTAAGTTTACAATCATTTTTTTTATAAACATCCACAGGTAAAGGGAAAAGTATATTTTCGATATCAGCATTAGAATTTTTTTCGATAACGAAGACAGGTGATAATTTTTTTATAATTCCTAAATCAAGTTCTGTTTCGTCAAGTCCATTTGCTTTTGATTTACCCGTTAGATTTTGGATTTGTCCATTATCATCATTTTTAGGATACCTGCCTGAATTATCTAATAAGCCCTTTTGTTTCAGCATGGTTCTTCTTAAGCATCCAAGAATTGTTGTTTGAGTTGGAAATTTTAAAGATGTGGCATAAAAACTTTCGCCCCACGAATTTGCTGAACCGAAATAAAATCTTCCCAAAGGAGTAAAGGTTATAAGATAAAATTTGTTCATTACTTTTCTCCTTTAATAAATTTTAGAATGTGCAGCATATCGCTGACTCTTTCTAATTCTTTTTCAGCTTCTTTACCTTTTAAAAACTTTATAAGAGTTTTTTTCATCAGCACCTTAAAACGCTCCTTCTGCTCATCATCGGTGAATCCTTCATAAAAGCGCTTTGTAAGTAAGTTCTCTAGTTGGCTCTCATTTTCTAAATTTATGAAAAGGGCTTTGAATGTATCTATTTTGTGGTGAACCGCCGGAAATCTTTTCCCTGATGTTAGGACAATTTTATATAAATCCGTATAAGTTGAAAGAATCGGGTCATTAAACTTGCACGCAAATTTTGATTCGGCGCCGGAATGCTGGATGAATTTAACAGCTAAACCATTCTTTCCTTTTATTTGTTTTGCAACTTCAAACAACTGTTTTTGAACTTCTTCCAATGCCATTGCAAGTGGATATTTGTAATAAGCGATTACAATTCCGATTGATAAACTGGTTTTATCTTCATCGGCTCGAATTTTTTGAGATACAATTCTATCGTATTCGTTATTAATTTTTAGTGCGAAATCAAAAACGGTTTTTATCCCATTTTGATCACTAAATGCGAACGGCATAATTGCGAATATGTCGTCTCCACCTATGTAAATCGGTTCTCCGTGATATTCATTTTTTGATAAACTATACACTCTATTGCCAAAGTCGAACAGATACTTTGACAACTCTTCAGGTGTTTTAAGATTTTTTGAAACTTTGGATAAGTTATCACCATCAGCCATGAATAATGCATAATATTTGTGATAATTTTTTACCTTAATTCGTTGATCTTCAAAAAGCTCCTTTTCTTCGTTATCCTCATATTCAGTAAATACTAGAGGATATTTCTCTTTTAATTCAACAGCAGAGATATCACGCAAAGCGGGGAAAGGTTTTTTATCTTCTATTCCGGTTAATTCTTGAATTTCCTTGCTAAAATGACTGCGTAGTTTGATAAAACAGAAAGGACAAAGTTTCTGGTTTTGATTCGCTGGTGTTTCCCATTGCTCAAAAACTTCCACAATAGCGGGCAAAGATTTACATCTGTAACAAGTCGGCTCGTTTTTACCTAAAGCGAAAGAACGGTTTACTTCAACGGCATCAAGAAAACTTTCTACTTCTTTTATTATGTCCTTATCATCCAAAGTGCCTTGAGGGATAATTACATAATCTAATTGCAAATATTCATTTATAATGTCAGCCGTAGAATTAAAAATTATTTTTGCCGCTTTATGATCAGTTCCCTCAGTATCAGTTATTGATCTTTTTATTTCTAAGGAAATAAGATTAACAATAATTTTAGAAAATTCTCCTTTTACTTCTTTCACAATCTTATCAATATCAGTTTTTATCTTATCTACATTATTAGAAGCTATAGCAACTATGCGATCGGGGAATAATCCGGCAGTGCTTTTTTCTTTGTTAACCTCTTCGTAGTACGGTTTAATAATTGTGTATCTAGATTTACTTAGTTTTTCATAAACCATCTTTATTAACATTGAGAAAAGATAAGAGCCGAACCAAAGTTCCCGTGTTTTTTTTGAGTGTTTCATTACTTCATATATCGGTCCGATATTGAAGCCGATTAAATACTTTTCTGTATTCATAGTGGTTTAATTTGAGTTGTTGTTAAATGTGTAATGAAGTCATCTACCTTTTTAGCTGTTCCACTTGTTGCACCGTTTGAAGTCATTTTATTTATCTCTGTAACAGCATATTGTAAGAAAGTGGGATAATCAAATGTATCAGGAGCCAGAAATATAGCTGGGGTGTGGCAATTAATCGAATAGGTGTACTCTTTATTATTACCGAAAATTACATCTACATATTTTTCCTCATTCTTTAGCATAAAGTAAATACGGGTAGAATTATTTTGAAAGTCTATAAATACTTTGAAAAAAATCGGTGTTGGTATTCTTTTAATGTTATCATGATCGGGAAAATCTATTTTGATTGGGTTATTATGTCTATTATCCAAATTGTAACTTTGCCATTCTTGTGATTCGGAGTATCCAAGCAAAGGTTTTACTGCCTTATAATCTTCACCATTAGGAATAGAATTTTCCCCATCGTCTAAATAAGTAGCCCTTCTTTTAACAAGTCCAAATTCTTTTTTGATTCCTCTTTTTTCCCATCTGATAGACTTTGTTGAATCGTGTTTCTTATCCTTGAAATAACTCATCAAAAGAGACTTGTAATAAGTTTTAGGGTCTGTGGTTTCTCTTCCTAATACATTAATTCCAGATTTAAGAAGAGCATAAAAATATTTGATCTGAAAAACGATTTTTTCATCAGTTGTTTCGGTTGTATCCCAATAATAAATTAATTTACTACCGTTTGCATATTCTTTCTTTAATAAATCCTCAAAATCTGTCTGAGTCTGGTTCTCATCTGTAAAACAACCGTAACCCTTTGACCCGAAAGAACCGAAATTTTCACACGCAAAAACTGTGGGTAGAATGTTGTTTATTTTCTTTTCTAAGTCATCATTAAAATAAGTGTTGAACTTCAGTTCGATATTACTATACATGCAAAGTTTGTGTTCACCGAAATATGGGTCATCCCTCGTTTTAGGTTTGGGATACCCAGTTTCCAAGTTTGCAGAAACAGTTAGCTGGTATTTTTGAGTACCCCCCAGATATTTGTCAATCCTGGGTTTTAAATCGCTCGCTCTCGGTGTTGCACCTAAGTGGTTATGCTGGAAGTGAATAATAGGCGTATGCTGCTTTAGTTTGAATGTAAGTTTGTAGTCGCTCATAAATTTTTCTTCTTAATTTTTTCTCAAATACTTTTGTTAATAAAAGATAACAAATACTAGTAAATATGGAAATAATTACCAGAATCGTCCAAAATGGACTCCAAGTACTATTTAACCAAAAAAAGAAAGGGGGGTAATCTTTTGTCTCTGGTAAAAGATTCATTCCAAAAAGCCCAGCTATTAGTGTTGGAATCAATAATATAGTTGCAACTCTTGTTAATTTATTCACTGCCTTAGTTTCATTCTTTTCCGCAATCATACTTGCAAACTGATTCAATTCCCCTATTTCGTTATCCAAATCTTTTACATCACTTGGTATACGCATTATTCTTTGCATCATATCATACATCTCAATACCTTGTTCTTGTGCAGTCACTTCACGGAAATAAATTTTGTTAACAAAGAGGATATAATGTTTGTAAAGATGGGTTATCTTTTCTATAATTTGTTCTTCCTTATCCTTATCAATCAGGTTTGAAACGTGCGTAACCTCATCAGAAAAACTTAGCACGGTTGCTCTTTGAAGCAAACAAAGCTCTGCCATTTTATAATACATGCTTTGTAAATGCCTAACCAAGTATGTTGCGTTATTCCTTTCAAGATTGGAAAAACTGGAAGTAAGCATAACAAAACTGAAGCGGCTGAAACCATAAATAGTTCCCCACTCAACCCAGCGGGAATAAGTATTTTCTCTGAGTAATTTCTGTCTGGTAAATCTATCTTTATGCATCGGCTCAGGGTAATCATTAAAAATGTAATTATACCACCATTCGGATTCCTCATAGGAATAATGGTTTTTCTTTTCTCTGTTATCATTTATGTAATAATTTCCTAAATCAAAGTCGTTGCATTTTTGTATTTGGTTTAATTCATTTACAAGTTCCGTATTTCCATACCAGCAAACAACATGCATGCGGTCATCCAGCACCGGCATTAATGATATTTTATACTTAGTGTGTTTTTTCTTCTTTTCTTGGTCTAAATAACCTTCATTCTCGCGGACTATGAAGAAATCCTCTGGGAACAATCCCTTGATAAACTTAGGTAAAGTGAATGCACCCGTTGAGAAAAACTTTTTATTTCGATATTGCTCAAAATTTTCAAGCAGTTTTTTATCGCCTTCTGTTAAATTAGGATTTCCAATCCATATTGCTTCCGGTATTTCAAATCTCTTAGTTGCACATAACACCTTTTCTTGTTTAGTATCGTCGGGTTTGCCGGTAATAATTGAGTCGGGATCCAAGTCAAAAAACGGCACATAAATCCGCCTCCCGAATTTATTTATTTTAAGTATGTCATCTTTACCCGGATAAGTATAATTTCTTAGATGAATGGAGAGAGCTGCTGTTCCGGTTTTATAAACATTTAATAGTATGCTGTCTATTTCCAAGCTAAAAAGTTTATCTTCGCCGCAAAGTTTAATATTATATTTTTTTTCTTCCTCTAAGAGATATTCAAAATGATTTATCAAATCGTCATCGGTATTAGTAGATTTAACCCTGCTGTGTAAGTCATATAATACCTCTCTCACATAATCATAGAAATAATTGAACTCGTTATAATGATCATAATGGTTAAGCTCGAATTCCTTTCTTTCCCACGAACTGTTTTCTAGTTCTTGAGCAAATTTTTTTACATTAAATTTTTCATATAATGAAGCCTTGTCATCATCTATATCCCACATTTTCCACTTAAATGGGAAAATAAAAATATGATGGCTGTATAGTTTTTCAGAAATCTCTGGTTTCATCTTAAGCATTTCTTTTTTTACTTCTATGATTTCTTCTTTCGTAACCTTCCCTTTTGCCAACCCAAAAAATCCGCTGTCTGTTCCTCCATAATAAGCCATCCCTTCATCAACTAAATTTTTGAATTTATTTACTATCTGCTTTTTACGTTCTCCATAATATGCAAGAGTGTTGTCAGTATAAATTAATAGATTATTTGTCCTGCCATACATTCTATCCGTAATCGGGCTAAATTTTTCGGTCAATGACATAATGATAGTAATACCGTTTTGTTCTTCTTTGTTTTCCTTAATTGATCTTTCTGCAAGTCTTTCATCCTCTTCAGTAACACCTTGCGCTCTTCTGTCGGATTCTCTTACTTTCTTTATTTCTTCTTTTGTAGCGCAAAGGCATTCCATCGCTGGAATGTAACCTTTATCGTTTGCTGCAATTAATTTTTGCCATCGGTTAAGTTCAATTTCTAAAAGTTCGGCAACTTGTTCAATAGAAGATTTTTCATTTTCTCTTTCATTATGATGATCAATAATCACTGCCCATTGAGGTAATTCTATATCAATCCCAAGTTCTATTAGCACTGGGATTTTATTTTTATCTAAGAAACTGATTTTATTTTTATATTCAGATGCTTTTGCATTATACCACTGAAGGTTATTATCAAAATAAGGGAGGTTGTGTTTTGTGAGCACGCTTTTGATTTCTAACATCTCGGCATCGTATCCACCTAAGAAAAAGATATAATTACCGTTCTTTATCATTTTTACTTTAAATTAATAGTTGATAAGAATATCATTTTTAAGATAGATATATGTATATATATAGTCAATATTGTTCTGCACTCCCCAAATGGACAGATTATCTCAAAATAAATCCAACTGTAATCGATAGCAAAAGCAGTCGTTGCCTCATAATATATCTGACCCTAAAAAATAGATGATAATTATGAGTCAAAAAGCTAAAAAAGAGAACCCCGCTTTACGGGATAAAAATGCAAGCAAAGCAGAGAAAAAATACTAAATGAATTTTGTAAAGTGTGCAGTTATAACCGTAAGTACGCAAGACATCTCTGTGTTTCATTTATTTTAGACTAATATTTAGTTGTCTAGTCTTCTTTTCAATATTACAATAGTCAGATTTTATTATCAGGCACTGGATGAGTTTGTGCTCAAGGTTATTAGAATGATAACTATACTTATCATTCTAATAATTAGACACGGCTTATGGTTTGCGTCATCTTCTTATTCTTAACGAAAAACAACGCTGCTGAGTGGTATCTTTTTTGTTTACAACTTCTTGCTAATAATAACTATCCCGAGTATCCAATGAATAGATTATACAAACTGTTAAACATTAGTATTGTGTTTATAGCTGCAACAGCTTCTGTTTTTGCACAAGCTGCTTTGGAGCCAACATTAAATCTAACAGAAGTCAATGGCGTCTATGTGCCTTTTCAAAATGGAATGCCATTGCCAACTTTTGAAAAGCAAAGCATGCGTACAATTTTGGATTTAGGCGGCGAGTGGAAAAAGCTGCGCTTTGCAACTATTGATAATGTAACGTTAGCTAAAAGAGATGCCTCCGGCATTGCTGCAATTGAAAATGAAGCAGCAGGAAAACAATCCATTAATTTTGATGACTCAGCTTGGGAGAAGAAAAATCTTCCCGGTGTTGAAAATGCTTTAACAGAGGCAACTGCGCCTAACGGATTGTTCCCAGAATTTTATAATGATGGTGTTTGGTATAGAAGAACATTCACAGTAGATCAAAAAAACTCGGGTAAGTTTGCTAAACTTATGTTTTATTCGGTAAACTATATCTGCGATGTTTGGCTTAACGGAGTTTATGTTGGCTATCACGAGGGAGGCTACACTCCTTTCGCTTTTGATGCTTCCGGCTTGCTTAACTACGGTACGGCTAAAAACACAATTGCTATTCGTGTAGATAATATTGCCTGGGGTACGCGTAAAGATATTGTTCCTTACAATCAAGTTGATTGGTTTAACTGGGCGGGCGTTATTCACGATGTTTATTTAGAATTTTCGGATATGGTTTCCGTTACACGCGCAAATGTTGTTCCCAAGGATGTTGATGGTAATATTGAAACAACTATTGTGCTTAACAACAAGAATGCCTCTGCTGCTAATGCTTCTGTTTCTGTTAAAGTTTACGAAGCAAATGTTAATCAAGCCAATATTCAATCAGAGTTTGCTAAAGATTTAGCCGGCTCAGAGGTAACTCTTATCGGAACCTCTCAAAATAATTTAAGCATAGCCGCAAATTCAGCAACAGTCTGGAAGACCAATCTGAAAATTGCTAATCCGAAATTGTGGAATATGAAAAGCCCTAATCTTTATGTGATGAAAGTTACTATACAGAATGGAACAACAATCATTGATGAGTACTACACACAGTTTGGTGTACGTTCTATAGCCGCAAAAGATGGAAAGTTTCTCCTCAATAATAAAATTATGTTTCTGCCGGGTGTTGCTCGCCACGAAGAACACCCCGATTACGGGAGAAGTGTACCGAAAAATATAATCTATTCAGATTTGCAAACCGTCAAGTCCCTTAACGCCACTTATTTAAGAACATCACATTACCCAAATCATCTATATACTTATTTAATAGCAGATAGGCTTGGTATAGCAATTATGCAGGAAATTCCGGTTTGGCAGTGGGATACACAAGAAGTTTGGGATTTGCAAAATGCCCGCAAGATTCATCAGCAAATGTTTCGTGAAATGGTATTTAAAGATTATAACAGACCCTCGGTGATGATGTGGAGTACATCGAATGAATGCCATTTTGATGGCGGTGCAAGATTGACTTACCACAATATTCTTAAAGCCGATTATAAAAATAATTATAATGATGGAAGACTTTTAACACAATCGGCAGCGGCAAATAAACCTGGCGCATCAGACCAAACTCAAACTCCGTTAGATGCTGCCGGCTGGACTATGTACTTTGGAATTTTCTACGGAACTAACAAAAGCTATTTTGGTCCAACTTTTATATTTATTAACAATGCCAAAACAGCTTTTCCAAATAAGCCAATAATTGCTACAGAGTTTGGTTTTTGGTCATCAGAAAATAATTCTACAGAAAACGAACAAGTAAATGTATTAACACAGACATTTAACGGATTCAAACCACATTTGCCTTACGATGCCTCTGGCGCTTACAATGAAGCCGGAAATTTAATGGCTGTAACTTGGTGGTGTGTTTACGATTGGTATCAGTACAAAGCAAAGAGAAATGGCTGGCAAACGATGGGTTTAATTTCTATGGACCGTAAAATTGAAAAAAATGTTGCCGGTACACTTCGCAGTACATATCTGCCTTTTGTTAATAAAGATGGTATTACTGTTACTGTAGATTCTGAAAATGGTTCTATACCAGATAAATTCCATTTAGAACAGAATTACCCAAATCCGTTTAATCCAACAACAACAATAAGCTACCAACTGCCGGCAGCAAGCCATGTAACTCTAAAAGTTTACGATGTTTTAGGAAGAGAAGCTGCAACATTAGTTGATGAATACAAGCAAGCCGGAACTTATAATTCTCAATTCTCCATTCTCAATTCTCAATTAGCAACCGGCGTTTACTTCTACCGATTAACAACGCTAACTGCTGCAATTACGAAGAAGATGCTTCTCTTAAAGTAGCGGCAAGGAACAATCTTAGCTTGCTTCGCTAATCAATTTAGCGGGTTCTTACAAAATAAGTTCAGGATAAAGTGTTCAGGGCGCAAGAAAGCCGCACAGTACAGCGTGCGGCTTATTGAAACAAATTTTCTGCTAGTGTTTTGTTACTAACATTTCTGCACATACTTTTAACCACAATTCTGCCGAAGGAAGAAAATCATAATGCTGTTTTGTCAATTTAGTCAATAAGGTTAATTAACTTGTGGTTAGGCGTGCTACTAAGGTAAAAAAGACAAAATAAATTTTTTGATTAGCCGGTATATTTTAATTCAATAGAAGGAAGAAAACCTTATTCATTTGAGAAACCTTAGTAACTATAATAAACAGTTATGAATCAACCTTATTACCTTATGTGAATGACAATGAAGCTCCCCGCCGCAAGCAGCGGGGAATTTAACCCTTAGTGATTAAATTTATCAGATACCTTACAACATAATGTATAGTTATTAGGGTAACAGAACACTAGTTAACAAATAAAAGCTGAACAATTACATAAACAGGCAGGAGAGCTATTAAAGAGAACATATAAATGTAAGCAAAGAAGCTTGGCATTTTAATGTTGTTCTCTTCTGCAACTGCCTTCACCATAAAATTTGGACCGTTTCCAATGTAAGTCATACTTCCAAAGAAAACCGCGCTTATAGAAATAGCTCTTAACAACTCTTCAGGTATTCCGGCAACAATGTTTCCGGTGGTTACTCCCAAGCCCATAGCAAGGGAGTGAAATGTTACAGCGGTTGGCGTGTTATCCAAAAAGCTGCTTAGCAATCCGGTAAAGTAATAGAACTGCTGCGGAGAATTAATTCCAAGAAGTTTAGCATTAGATTGGAGATAAAGCAGGCATGGAACCATTGTTACAAAAATTCCAATGAACAAGTAAGCTACTTCTTTTATCGGTTCCCAAGTAAAATTGTTAGAAATGCGAAGCACGTTTGAAGTAAATAGCATCGAAAGTGCAGCCATTGCTATAATTGTGGCTTCTCTAATAAACATATAATAATGATTTTGCTCGATGAATGGAAGATACTGTTTGTTTAAGAATGCAACAGAAAGAACTACGCCCGCCATCCAAACAAAGTTTAGCTTACCTTCAATTTTTATAGGTTTAATTTCGCTGCGGTCTAATTCCAAAGCGGCTGCAGGCTCTTTCTTGTGATAATAAGAATCAACAAAGAAGTATATAAGTAATAAAAGCGCGTTTGTTAAAAGCCATTCGGGAAAGAAATGGAAGAACCAGGTAAACGGTGCGCCACGAAGGTACATCATAAACAATGGCGGATCCCCAAGCGGAGTAAGCAAGCCTCCGCAGTTTGCTACTATTCCAATGAAAAATAAAATTGTGTGTACTTTGTACACTCTTTCTTTATTGGTCTGTATAACCGGTCTTATAAGCAGCATTGCCGCTCCGGTTGTACCCATTATTGATGCAAGCACTGCTCCAATGCCAAGAAATGAGGTATTTACAATAGGCTTCGCTTCAATATCACCGGATAAATAAATTCCTCCGGTAATTGTAAACAGTGCGCCAAGAAGAATAATAAAAGGAATGTAATCGAAAACAACTGTATGAATTAGTATTGCATCTAATCCATTCATCAATAAATAAACTACTATCGGGATGCCTAACACTACGGCTACTATTAATTTGTTTTTGTTTTTTTCCCACCAATGATTCCAAAAAAGAGGAAATACTGCAATTGCAAGCAGCATAAGTACAAAGGGAATAGTACTAATTAACGGGACTTGAAGGGTTGAGTTTTCCATATTTCTCTACTTTGTTAGTTGGGTATATAGATTAATCGAATTTGCTAATGCTTTGCAATGCGCATATTACTTCTTCAGCGCTTTGAAATCTATTTTCTACATTTTTTTCTAAACATTTCAAAACCAACGCCTCTAATTTAGGAGAAATTACTTTATTAATTTCTGTAGGATTTTGCGGAGCGGTATTAAAAATAGAATGGATCAGCGCGATCTCATTCTCGCCGCTAAACGGAAGTTTTTTAGTTAGCATTTGATACACAATTACTCCAAGCGAAAAAATATCAACACGATGATCTACATTAATGTTGGTTACTTGTTCTGGAGCTACAAAACCGAGCGTTCCTACAACAGTGCCAAGAGTTGTCATTGTGCTGACGAGCGGAGATTTAGATAATCCAAAATCCATTATTTTTATGCTGCCTCTTTCATCAAACATTACGTTCTGAGTTTTGAGATCTCTATGAATAATGTTGTTTGCGTGAATAATCTTTAAACCCGAGCATATTTGCTTAGCTATTTCTACAATATGTTCTTCGCTTAAAGGATAATTTCTTTCGATGAAATCATAAAGCGTTCCGCCGCTTAAATATTCCATTGCAACAAAAGCGTGCTGCGCGGTCTCTCCAAACTCCAACACTTTAACAATATTAGGATGATTAAGAGATGCAAGAAGCCTTCCTTCACTTGCCAAGCGTTTTTTGTTCTCTTCATCTTTCATCAAATGTGGATTCAGTATTTTTACCGCAACAGTAATATTCTCCTGCCTGTTAAATGCTTTATAAACTTTTCCCATTCCACCTTCGCCCAAAAGTTCTTGCAGCTTAAAATGAGAAATGTATTTGCTTTCCTTAATTTCTATGTAATAAGATGCTGATAACACAAAACCAAAAGCGGCGGCAGAAGTAATGCCTATTGAAACAAGAGCAGAAATTATCGGCGGCTGAGTAATTGTTAGGTGGATTAATAAAAGGTACAGCGTAAAAAAAAGTAATCCTATATAAACATGATAAACTACTTTTCGTGCTTTAGTTCTTTTTCCGTAGAAAAAAGCGGCAGTTAAAATCAGAAACACTAACGTAAATTTTATCAACTCTAACTGCCAATTTATTAACAACAGGGTTCTTGCAAAAGATTTTTTAGTCAAGATTACATTCCGAGTAAAAAAAGAAGATTCATAAACATCTATTGTTTGATTAATCTCTGCATCAACAATCTGTTCTTTTCCGCTCGGGAAAATTATTTTCGCTTTGTAAAACAGCGCTGGGTCAGCTCCAAAATGAACTACCGAACAGTCCTGCTGTGAAATTGAATTTGACCCGATACCGTTTTGTCTTACAGTTTTATAAACCTCTTTACCTTTATCATCATAACCAAGCAGAAAAACTTTTGCGCCAATTGCATTTCTGTTGCTGGCATCTCCATTGAGTTTTACTTTGATAAAATTTTTTGATATTAGATTGTTGCGGTATAAAATTGCGCGCTCACCTTTGCCAAGCGCTTCTTTAGATGAACCAATGAATAAGTCAACATCTCCATCGTTATCATAATCTGCAAAAGAAGGATTGCCAAGAAAATCTATACCAACCGATTTGCCTACTTCCGTAAACTTAAACTGCGAAGAATTGAGAAATAGACGTGAACCGATAAACAAATCTAACCAGCCGTCGTTGTTAACGTCTGCCGCTGCTAAAATTCCTCCGGAAGGTTCCGGATGAAAAAATCTTTCTGTAAAGCCTGCCTGCTTGGTTACATCGGTAAAGTTTGCTTTACCATCATTAATAAGCACTTGTAAATGGAACTCGTTATTAAAAACGATTAAGTCTGGAAAGCCATCGTTGTTAAAATCATCAGATATTGCGGCGTATGTGCTTGGTGCTTTTTCTGTAAAGAAATTTGAGTCGGCTTTAGACTCGAAGCGAAAATTTCCTTTATTGATAAACAAGTGAAGATATTTTTTATCTACAGGAAGTTTGTAGGTTATAAGAATATCAATTAAACCATCGTTGTTAAAATCGCTAAGTACCGCGCCATAAGAACGATGATTAATTGTTTTTGTAATTCCAGAGTTTTGAGTTGCATCTGTAAACTTACCCGCTCCATTGTTTTTGAAAACCATATCGGCGTAGTTGTAGTTAGAAATGTAAAAGTCCAGGCTGCCATCGTTATTAAAATCTGCAGTAAGAGCTGCGGCTAAACTTAGATCGGTTTGAATAAACTCTGGATGAATATATTCTCTTGTGTTTACTTCGCGGAAAGCAAAGTTTCCCTTCCCAAAGACCAATTTATTATTCACATCATCTTGTATTTCGAGAATGTCAATATTTCCGTCGTTGTCAAAATCTGCCGAAGCAATAGCCTGTGCTGCATCCGGCTGCCCAGACGAAAAATCTCTGGCGACTTCAGAAAAGACATTTCCATTTTGATTCTTATAAATAACGGGCGGACCATTTTCTTGTATTGTAATAAGGTCTGGAAAATTATCATTGTTAATGTCTCTAAAAATTCCGGCTCTTCCTTCTTTACGAAGTGAAACATTCTCGGTTACATCAGTAAAAGAAAATTTTAGGCTTTGTGAGTTGGTGTAAATTCCATTATAGCCGGCAGCCCAAAGTTTGTACTCGTTCTTAATAGTTTTAACTGCATCAAGCGAAACAAAGTTGTCTTCAAAATTTTTTATAGATTTGTTTTCGATCCAGTTTCCGGCTTTATATTCAAGCAGAGTTGATTTTGAGCCGGCAATCCATGCTTTGTCTTTGGAAAGAGCTTTGACACAATTGAGTGAAACACGGAAACTGCTTTCTAACTTGTTCCACTTTCCATTTTCATATTTTAAAATTGTACCTCGTTCACCAACAATCCAGCCAAAGTTTTCATCAAGCATGGAAATACTTTTTAATTCATATACGGTGGGAGAATTAAATCTGCTCCATCTTCCATTTTTATACTTGAGAATAATTCCCTGTTTGCCAACAGCCCAGCCTAAATTTTCTGAAATCATATGAACATCGTTTAAATCGCCGGCACTTAGGTTTTCATCTGTTTTGCGGTTAGCCGGGTTGATTTCTGTTTTCCATCTGCTTCCATCGAACGAAATAATGTTTCCTTGCTGCCCAACCATCCAAGTTTTTTTATGTTGAAGAACGCTTACAGACGTCCACATAGAAAAATCTGTTTCGTTCCACATTATTGGGGGAAGTTCAATTTCTTTAATTATACCGCCTGTGTAAGAATAAAGGCGCGGCTTATATTTTCCGTGATGCGTTTCATGAATTACCCACCAAATTGTAGTTGAATCATATTGTGTTATGATAGGAAAATCCGAGTAGCCATATTCAAAAACAGATTTCCACATGCCTTTGTTAAACAGCAAAACTTTTCCTTTTACATCGTCTCCCTTTCCTCGTGAAATTGCAAAGCCATTTTCTTCATCTATCATTCTGATTTTAGCGCCGAGATCAACGCTGGTTTGCATAAACCAAACTTCGGACTGCCTTTCATCGGTTTTATCATTCTGCTTATAGGAATTACTGCAAGCACAAACGCCAAAAACAAGTAAAGAGATTGTAATTGCTTTTACAGCCGTAAGTAATAAGTTTTTGTGTTTGTTCATTAGATTGGGTTGCAAGTAATTTTCACAGTACCATTACAAAACTATGAATTTAGATTGGCAACAGTAAAGAAAATTATCTTGAGGTTATGGTTGTTTTGGCATACGTATTTGAGATAATAATTCAGCAGCGGCTTTCGGTTCTTTATCTAACAGCTTAATTTCTAAAGAGATCGATTCTATTTCTTTAACAAAATATTCTTTATTCTCTAACGCATCCTTTGGGTGATAAAAGCGAGCATTCTTTCCGCCCGCCTCTTTATACTTAATAAAAGAAAAGACGCTGCCAAGCAGAGATTGAATCAATGAGACTAATTCATTTTTTTCTGCACTGGCAATTTTATCTAAATGTTTTTCATTAATTACTAAAGCCCTAAGCGAGTTAGAATTGTCATTAAATGAATCAAAAATATCAAATGCCAAACGTTCAATGAATTTTAGAATATCCACACGTTCAAACCTGTTCTCTTCCGGTTTGCATTCACCAAAAGAGGCTTTCATTCTCAACTCCAAAAGAAATTCTCTCGAAATCATAATTCCATCAAAATAAACCTCTCTTTGGAATTTATGCTTGAAATAGATTTCCAAAGAGTTTTCTTCACGGTTGATTTTTCCTTCTGCAAAAATTTGAATAGCAGGGAAAAAGTTGAACACAAGATTAAAATCTATTGACTGATTGTTTTGGTTGAGAGTTGAGGTTTCAGCATCAAGATTTTTGAGGTTTATCGAATCGCTTGATATTTGTTTCAAATCTTGTTTCTGTTCAAGCAGCTCTTTTTTGAACTCTGCATTCTTAATCTTCTGTATTTCAAGAAGAGATTTTTGAAGCTGCTTAATATTTCCCGAATCAATCTTTACGTTCATAAAAATTTTCTTTTATTATCGAACTTTATTTTTTGAAATTAAGCTCTACTTTGGCATATAAAACTTCATTCATACGCGCTCTCATTCCAGCAATTCCCTGCTGACCGCCGGTGTGAAGCGCAACAATGGTTTTCTTTTCGCCAAAAAATTCTTTTCTTGCAAGGTCGTAGACTCCGTAAAGCATTTTGCCAGTATAAATGGGATCGAGAACTATTCCGTTAATTTCTTCAATCTGGCGAATGAACAAAACTAAATCGCGGTTAATTTTTGCATAACCTCCGAAGTGATAATCCAAGTTTATTGACCAATTATCAAACTTCTTTCCTGTAAACTCAAGAACATTTTGCTCGGTATTTTTCAGTACAAAGGCTGAACCGCGTAAAACAGCAAAACCCAAAACTTTTTTGCTTCCATGCAACCCAGATATTACACCAGAAATTGTTCCTGCAGTAGCGCAGGCAGTTGTTATGTAATCGAAATCTATTTCAATTAGAGAAGGAATTTCAGCCGCACCTTTTATTGCAATCTGGTTAGTTCCTCCTTCGGGGATGATGTAAACTTTTCCAAACTTGCTGTAAACCCAATCGGTAAATTCGGGCAGATGCTTTTTTCTGTAATCGTCTCTGTTCACGTAATGTATTTGCATTCCTTGTTCTGCGGCAAACTGCAAAGTTGGATTAAGCGGAAGATGTTCCTCGCCGCGAATCACCCCAATAGTTTTAAAACCAAATTCTTTTCCAGCTGCCGCTGCTGCGTAAATATGATTTGAAAAAGCACCGCCAAAAGTTAGAAGCCTTTTGTAACCATCTTCGCGCGCTTTACTCAAATTGTATTTCTGCTTAAACCATTTATTGCCGGAAATGTAAGGATGAATCAGATCTAAGCGCTTCATAAAAACTACAACCGGAACTTTCTCGGGAAACTCTACCGGCTGAAGTACCGCTTTTGATAAATCTATGACTGAAGCAATATCCATCTTTGTTTAACAACCATGAAAATATTTTAATGAAGGAAAACTATAAAATCCATAAACTTAAAGGCAGCCAATGTAAAGAAGCAGAGCGGTAAGCGGTTTCGGCATGCAATAAAGAATCACTTTAATATACCATCAATCAAATCTAAAATCTGTTGTTTTGTAAATGGCTTAGCAAGATAATAACTGCAGCCCGCCGAAAGAAATTCATCTCTGTCTCCCTTCATTGCAAAAGCCGTAATAGCTACAATTGGCACCTTTTCGTATCCGGGTAAAGCTAGAATCTTTTTTGCAGCTTCCAATCCGCTCATATCATTTTTAAGATTTATGTCCATCAGAACAATATCATACTTATTGCTGCCTGCTTTTTCTATAGAATCCAATCCGTTTGTTGAGATATCAATTCTATACTTATTCTTTAAAAATTGGTTTATAACCTCTGCATTAATTTCTTCATCATCAACTAAGAGAATTTTTTTAAGCTGGCTCGGGTTAGCATTTGTAAACAATTCTATTGCTGAACGATGTTGTTTGTCGTTACCGGGTTTAGGATTTTTCTTTGTGTTTTCAATTAACGGAAGCTCAACCTTAAAAATACTGCCAACATTCTCTTGGCTTTCTACCGAAATCGTTCCACTCAATAATTCACAGTACTTTTTAACTATTGACAGCCCCAGCCCAGCTCCATCGAAGAAACGTTTTACTCCTTCGCTAACCTGTCGAAACTCCTCGAAAATAAAATTATACTTGTCTTTTGGAATTCCAATCCCTGTATCTGTAACCGAAATAATTACACTATGGCTGCCGGCTGATAAAGAAACTGTTACAGATCCTTCAAGTGTGTATTTAATTGCATTGTTAATAAGATTACTGCAAATGCTTCTCAACAGCTTTTCATCAGTAATCATTTTCTTAGTTCTTACTTCAAATTTTTTACAAATCTTTAATTTTTTCTGAGCAGCAAGAATGTAAAAAAGCTCAATTTCGTCATCAACTAATTTCACAATATCAACTTCTTCTAAATTGAGTAAAACTTTGCCTGCCTCTAATTCGGAATAAGTTAAAATTTCGTTGAGTGTGTTAAGCAGCCTTTGTCCGCTTTTATGAATTTTCAAAGCGAAATTTCTTGGTTCACCGCTAAGTTCATATTCTAAGATTTCCGAAAAGCCGAGCAAACCAACTAACGGAGTTCTTAGTTCATGACTCATATTGGCAAAGAATATCGATTTTAGCTTGTCAATCTCTTTAGCTTTAGCAATAGCATTTACAAGTTCTTCGTTCTGTTTAGATAATTTAGCTTCACTTGTTTCAAGTTTGTTTTCGTAATTCTTTCTTTCATCAATTTCTAACTTAAGCTGTTTAGTTAATTCCAAAAGTTCATTGGTTCTTTCAATTACCCTTCCTTCTAATTCATGATTTAGTTTGTGAAGCTGATGATGATAGTAGTTTGTATCGAACCGTTCAGAAATTCTGTTTACAACATAAGAGAGATAAGAAGACATTTTGCTAAGTCTATTTCCGGTTTCATCTCTATCGCATAAGAGAAGTACGCACTCACCAGTTAGCAAAGAATAGAAAGGAATTAACAATATCTCAGTGCAAACAAAATCTTCATTATCACAAACAAGCTGTATGTTTAGTGAAGGAATTTTTTCTTTGGGTATGGAAATTACTTCGTATAGAATTTCATTATAAATAGATTCATCTACTTTCAAAGAAAATCCGCTTTCTATTTTGCAGCTAAACAACGCATAAGAAGAGATTACCTCTAATAAGGAAGATTTTTTATAAAAGAGAGCACAAAGAGGAATATTTTTTAGAATTGCAAGTTTTTCAAGCGCGCTTTGATACAGTTCATATTTGTTGGTTGTTTTTTGAATAGTATCGAAGAGGGTATTTATTAGAAACAAATCTTCGGCATTTTGAGAAAGTGAAATATTTTCCTCTTCAAGAACAGCTATTTTTGCTTTTAAACTTTCTATTTCATCAAAGTCTTTCATTCACAAGTACGTTCAAAAAAAGAAATTAATAGTTCCGTAATTTTCGTTGGTTCATCAAGCTGTATAAAATGACCTGCATTATTAATTATAATAAGCCGGCTTGTGTTGATATTATCGTGTAAACGTTTTGAAATTTCACTGCTTAAATATACGTCGGAATCGCCGCGGATAATTAATAACGGCAGCTTGGTATTGTGTAACTTTTCAGAGATATCCAGCAGGTTTTTGTTATTTAAGCATTCTGCAAAATGTAAGAATCCTTTTCTCCCTTCTTGAGTTTGCATAGGTCTCCAGAACTTGCTCATAACTTCGGTAGTAACCCTTTCTTTGTTATAAACACCTCTTTTAACAATTAACTTAAAAACACCCAAATCTAATGTGGCCATAACTAACTGTCTTATTATAGGCGTGCGCACGGCTATAATTGGCTGTACAGGCCAAAAATCATAAGCAACGGAATTAATTAGGGTAAAATCGTGCAGCATCCCGGGATTATTAACAGCAAATATTTGAGCTATTCCGCCTCCTAAATCATGACCAACAAAATGATTTTTTTCAATTTTCAATTCCTTTAAAAATTTACAAATGAGTTCGGCGTGGTTAGTTAAAGAATAACTTTCCGAAAGCGGTTTATCAGAGCTTCCACAACCTAATAAATCTATTGCAATTACGTGATACTTATAAGAAAGAGCTGGAATTATTTCATCCCAAATAAATGAATAAGTTGTTATTCCATGAACAAGTAAAACAGTTTCTCCTTCTCCGCTTTCTAAATAACTTATTCTCTTCCCCTCAATATCAACAGAACGCCGAGCTACTTTTATTGAGTCCATAATAAACTGCTGCAATTTATTTTGAAAATCGTGGATTATCAAAACTGAAACTAAGATTACTTAGGCGATCCTTAATTTGTTCCGAAGTTAATTTTCGTTCAATCTCTCGCACAAGGTGTACCCAGATATTGTCTTGAGCATCCTTTCGGCTTGTATGGCTATTTTCTTGTTCTTAGGATGATTTCTAAATCTCTGCGCCATTAACAGTTTCTTGGACTTTCGCTTATAGCTCTGACGCTGCTCAACATCTTCTTCTTCGGCTTTCTTTGTGCATTGGAATATTATTCATCTGTATAGTTTTACATCGTAGAAAAGGTAATTTCTTTTCTTGTACCGTGGTATCTATCGCTACTTCTTTTCCATAGCAGCTTTCCCATGATTAGCCCTTGATAGGGAAAACTCTGCTGATTTAGATTGGAGGAACTCCCTTTCATTTGATCACATCGTTTGTTTTTTTCTGCAAGATATTGAGTGCAATTTATTTAGCCCTTGCAACTTTTAACACTCTTTTTTCCTCCACTTATTTTGTGTTCGCTTTTATATATAATGTTTTTCCGCTTTATAAGGAGCAACTAATTAACTGTAGTTACTATTTAGTTTTTCTAAATTAATATTCCCTCTTTAGAACCAATCCTAATCAAATCTATTTTTTTTGGATCGGCAGTTCCAAGATTATAGCGTGTATCTGCAAGTTTAATATGCTTTGCCGGCGGATTTAATGGATTATCCTCGCCAAAAAATTCTTTTCGCTTAGCTTCAATTATTCTTAAACCTATTACATCGCAGGCTACCGGATCTGTACCTACAATTAATCCGTTGTAACGCCAAATATATTCTTTGCTAAAACCGTGCGGGCCTACCGAATGAAACAAAGGAGTTAACATTACAAGCACATTCAATCTTGTTTTTCCTTTTACTATAGGAAGCAGCCAAACTTTTCCTAAGTCTGCACAAGAATCTGGATGGAGAGAAGCGGGTTGTTCAACAAACATTACGTAGTTCTTAATTAAACTACCGACACCAGACCAGTAATGAGTTCTCAACGGCCTCGCGTTTATTAATGCGGTAGATCTTTTGAACACCGTGTCTCTTAACACCTCCCGATCGTTAATTGAAATATCCTTTTCTTTGATTCCAACAGTTATAGCCCGGTTTTTTAATGCCTGCTCAAGCTCAAAAGGTGTTCTTAAGTTTCGCCACACGTTTGTTTTTATGCCGAGCACATCTTCCGGTTTAAGAATAATTTCCCATGCTGCTGAAGAATCTTTTGTGTTAAACAAAACTTTAACAGCTTCATCGAGCATCTGCTCTAAAACTACGGTAACAATTCTTCCATCTTCATTAAAAACCTTTTCGTTTCTTATCAAAATTACTTTTGATTTTCCAGGCTGCTTTGCAAAATATTTAAGCGGAGTATTAACAGCAATTGCGCCAGCTGCGGCTATAGAGCCTGTTCTAATGAAATCTCTTCTTGTAAGGTTCTGATATTTCATTTTCACCTCACTATATATTTTGTTGATACTAATCCAAAATTGATTTTTGCACAAGTGCAAGTAAGTTCTTAACGCTGATTTCTGTGCTGCCGTTAAAGACAGCGAAAAAGAAATGCTTTACAACTCGAGCGCCGCCGAATTTGTTCTTCAGTTTAATAACCGGTTTCGGCTTTACAGATTTATAATACTCATTATTAAATTTTTCTTCTGCGGCAAGAGCTTGCTGTTCATTCGGATATTTTACCATCAAAAGAATTAAGTTTTCTTTTTCTCCATATTTTGCAAGTAAGCCATGTGTGTTTTGATTGATGTTTAATATGTTTCCGTCTGAAAGATAAATGTAAGTGTTAAGCCAAACATAATGGCGAAAATAACGAATGCTTTCTTTGTTGAGATTATCTTCCGGCAGATATTTTAATACATCTGGAAAATGACCTATTTCAGTAATTGATTCATCAATAATTTTGGCGATGGTGAAACTAATTTTATTTGCATCTTCGCTTTCCGGGTTTTGCAAAATTGATACTACAAAATTATTCTTCCAGAAAACAATAGAGCCGCTTGAAACCTGGCTCTGCAATCCAAAATCGTTTCCTATTTTACCTGCCGTAAAAGAGAACGCTCCAAAGGCATCTTGTGGCGTGTTCATATAAAAAATATCTACAATAATTTCTTTTCCTTCGCCGGCATAATAAATTCTGTTAAACACTTTTGAAAAACCAAAACTTATATAAAGCTCTGCCGCACCGTCGATGTAATCGTAAAGATTCTGCTCGTTAAATGTTCTGTCTTCGCCAAGTTTTTTCCAGCCGTTGATTGAATCTGGAAGCGATACCGAAGGATTATCCATTGTTTGCCCAATTATTTGAAAAGAGAAGAGAAGTAAAACTATGAGAAGTTTATTAAATCCTTTCATTTGAATCTTTGTTTGTTTTACAGTTACAACATAACCTTACTTTTACTGATTGGCAATCCAAAAAACCTAAATTCTATTTATCCCCCAACTTCAATAGGAAAGAACTCGTTAGGATAAACATATAGAATCTTAGTATTCTAAATAAAGCTCCATTCTCTATTTCTTTTCATTCAAACTATGACTGTAATCCCGCAGAATTTTAAGTTCAGTCAAATCCAATTCCTTTGGCAACGAAAAAAGATTGATCGGGCAGAGTTTTCATATCTAAGAAATTATATTTGCTCAATAAAACTCGAAATGTGTTAACTGATGAGATGGCTGGATAAAGTTGATTGTAATCTCCGTCCGGGAAATAAAATGCATTAAGAATAGCATGCGATTCATCGCGTTGAGCTGATTTGTTAGTTAGAAAGCGGAACCCATGATCACCTTGAATAATAATTACAGGCTTATCGCTAGAATTTGTCAATATGAAATCAATTACTTCCATTATAAGTTTATTGCAGAATTTGAGCTGTTCCAAATATTTCCATTTATTGTAATCATCTTTAGCATAACTCTCCGGCATTATGTTTCCACTCGCATCAAAATAATATGGAGGGTGAGGTAACATAAAATGAGCATAAATAAAAGAATTTCTATTAAATCTTTTTAAGGCGGTATCTTTAAGAAGATTTGCTATGCCCTTGTTTGTTTTGATGATATCAGTTTCAGGAGCAGAATTTAAGCCGAGTACAGAACCTGCGCTGCTAATATTTACAATCCCCTCGAACATAGTATTTTTGAAAAAGTGCGGTTCATCTATAAGCTCAAATCTATAATACTTTGGAGTGTTCAAAATGTTGAACAATGAAAGATTAATTGTTTCATAGCCATACTTCTCTAAAATCCTAACCAAAACATTATCTTTAATAAGTTTGTACAGATTTGGGTAGTGAGCAAAAGTTAATTTATCAAACGATTCATAATGCAGATAGGAGAGATTCATAGCAGAAGCAATTGTAAAATGCGTTTGGTTGTAATTGCTCTTGCTCTTACGCGCAAGATAGAATTCTCTCTCATTAAGAAAAGTAACTAACTCCGAATTGTCATACTTCCAATATTTCTTCAGGCTTTCGATGTTTGTGTAAGAATCAAAAACGATGTAATAAATATTTGGAAAGGTTGAATCACTTTTTACGGAGTTTAAGGGAATTTTTATTTCCTCATCAAGTTTGATGGTTTTAGGCTCGTAAGAAAAATGATTCTTGATCTCAAAAAATAAAAACAAGATCAGCAGAGCATTTAGGTAATTACTGAACCGAATTAATTTGAACGGTATAATTGAAATAATAAAGGATATAAAAACAAAAGTAACTGAAATCAGAGCGATTGATGTCAAAACATAATTTCCAAAAAACAATTTCTCAGCTAAACTTGCAAAAGAATTTAGTTGAATCAAATTTTTATCAATCAGTCCATAACTAAAACTTACTCCTAAAAATAATGTGGTAGCTGCTGCTGCTTTTACTTCATCTTTTTGCAGATACAGTGATAGAAAGAAACTAAGTAAAACAATTATAGAAATAAAAATAATGGATAAAGAAATTTCGACATTAGAAATAGGGTATTCCGATTCTCTGATGGTGCGAAACACAATAAGACAGTGAATCAACGGAATCAAAAAAGTATGTAAAAGAAACTGCCTTGATGCCAGCTCAGCGCACTTGGCGAAAATGTTTTTTTTATTATTTAGATTTTCCATTTACTATGTGCCTGCACAGACTTGCGTGGTATGCCCTTGTTGTGCAGATAGTTTAATTTCCATTAAGTACAGTACTCTGCCTGCACTGCTTTTGGGGTCGGATGTTTCAATCTGCTCGCATGATAATATTCTAAAATATTTTTCAAATTCTTTTTCAAAATTAATTTGGTCATACTGTGTAAATATATCCTCGCGATTACGCAAAAGTAATTTTACATTGGGATCGTTCTTGGGTACGAATTCAATCAGCAGCTTTTTCGAAATCTTCGAAAAGAATTCTGCTAAAGAGGCAAGTGGAATATTGTTGGCAATAGCAAGATGGTGAATCAACGCAAGCGCCATTACCATATCTGGAAGTGTGCGTTCCATAAATGAACTCCGTTCGGAAAGCATCCAGCCAGATGAGGAACTTGGATTTACCAAATCCATAATTAACGGGAGAACATTTGATTCACCGCGCGTTTTACAATCGAGGTAAATCTCATTTATAACTAACGGGTCCAGATCGAAGCAAACTACTCTAATATTTTTTTCTACGGCTATTTTACTAATCATCCCGATGTTTGAACCCAAATCCCATAGAGTTAAAAACTTTTCTTTCTCGAGAATGTTAGTTATCAATCTAATCTTCCTGTTTAGATAATCGGTGTTAAGTATTCCTTCTTCATAATATTTTAACCAATGCGAATTTTTGTCTGAAAGTTTTTTTGATTTTGTGTACCCGAGTTCAAGATTTTTGACTAAGCTCATTAGATGCTCTACCAGACCATAGAACGCCTTCTTGGGAAATCTATTCTTCTGTAAGTCAATTTTTTTGTTTGTGAATCTCTTTTGTGCTTTCGAGTGCAAGCTGATGTGTAAAAATATTTTGAGGTTAAGTTTACATCTTAATGGCAGTAACGAATTCGCCAAATCCAATGGAACACCATCAGTAAAACCGCCTGTAACTCTATGAAATCTTACATCTTTATATTTCATTAACAAAAGCGGTGCAAGAAAATGCTGGCAGAATTGTTTGTAAGCAATCCAAGGAGATCCTTCTTTATAAATTTCAAATGATAAGGTATCAATTAGAATAGGCTTGCAATCCAAAAATTGAATGTTATAAGCCGAGGCATCTTTCAGAGACATGTTATAATCTAAAGCATGTTTTTGGAGAAGCAAAGTTGTAATTGCGGCGTCTTTTAATTGTTCAAATGACCATTCGTATGGATATGACAAAAATTCAACTTCAACCGGTTTTATTATTTTATAACAGCTATCAAATGCATTTCCGGTATCGAAAGAGTTTTCTAATGCCGTTTCTGTGTGCCGAATTAGTAAATCTTCGGAAACCACTTTTTCGTAGAGACCCGATTGAATTAAATGCTCATAATCCTTCTGATAAGAATAGTTGATGGCGCGATAAATTACGCCATTATGCTTGAAGATAAATCCACTCGGATCGCGGGAAAAATTTTTATTCATTTACTCTTTATCGATTAAAAAATTATGGAAAATTATATTGATAGTTAAAAGAGTTTTGACTTCTGAGAATAAGATGCATCGATACTGTTTTCTTTGCCGGAGAAGATTACACATCCCCACTCTCTTTTACAAATAGTCTTTTAGCTTTATTGAATAACTTCACAATAGTCTTTCTAATAAGCGATAGGTAAAATAATAGCCCAAGTAATATTGCTGAGACAATTTGAAATAAAAGACTGCCTGTGCCCGGGTCGATATATAAAATCACAGCTTCAGTTATTCCATATACACCCGTAGATAAAAACAACAAGAGAAAAAATAAAAGGAAAAAAAATGGTTTACTAAATATTCGATAAGTCATTTACATTTCTCCTTTTGTTATATATCACTTAATTGAAATCAATAATCATTAAATAATGAGAGATACTCTTATCGTATTAATAGCTAAAAATAAATAAAAAAGCAACGGAAGACTTATGATTAGAAACATACTGCAGCCCAATCAAAATTACACTTCAGATTATTTCCAGCAGCTGATTACTCAAACCTGATATAGGGCTTAAAATGGAGTAAAAGAAAACGATGAAAATCGGATTTTATAGAAATAAGAGAGTTTACAATGATTTATAGTTTTGCCTCTTAACCAATAGGTCTCAAACGGATTCAATTCTCGTATATCTAACTTCCTTACTATCTCTTCTATTAATGGTAAACCTATTCTGTTAATTAGATTTTCTTCACACTGTGTAATCTTTATTGGCTTCTCATTTCAGCAGCTAATTTTTTCCCTAAGTTTATTTCTTATCTATTAGGAGATTTTTCTAAGCAAAAACAACTATGCTGGCGCTTATTACCTGAGACTTCTTTCTGTCTCTATGCAGGATTTGAGCTTAAAATGGTGAGTCTCTTTATTTTAAACCAAGTTTGACTTTTGACCCGTTCTTATTTGAACTTTCTAGTGTTTTGCCACTAACACTTCTGTATATAGTTTTAACTCACAATTTTGCCGAAGAATGTAAATCATAATGCTATTTTCTCAAATACGGCAATAAGGTTAATTAACTTGTGGTTAGGCATGCTGCTAAGGTAAAAAAAGACAAAACAAATTTTTTGATTAGCCGGTATATTTTAATTCAATAGAAGGATGAAAACCTTTTTCATTTGAGAAACCTTAGTAACTATAGTAAACAGTTATGAATCTGCCTTATTACCTTATGTAAATGACAATGAAGCTCCCCGCCGCAAGCAGAGAGTAATTTAACCATTAGTGATTAAATTTATCAGATACCTTACAGCATAATGTATAGTTATTAAGGTTACAGAACACTAGGTTACTGCCTGGAAAGTTCATATAAGAATGTGTTTATAAATTCAGAAGAGGAAGCCGGGTCTTGTCCGGTAATAATTTTATTCAATTTTACGACCGGTAGATTTTTGAACTCAACCCCTTCACGTTCTAGAGCTTTTTTATCGTCTGGAAAGCAAGTAGCGCTTTCTGTAAGCAAACCTGCTTTAGCTAAAATAACAGGTGCGCTGCAAATTGCGCCTACTGGTTTATTCTTCAAAGCAAATTTCTTTGCCAAATTTTGCAAAGCAGAATTACTCCAATAGTTTCTTGTTCCACTTCCACCAATAATTATAAATCCGGCAAAGCTGCCTTCGTGTGCATTAAAAAGAAGCACATCATTTTTAACTTTTAATCCGTTAGAGCCAACGCAGAGGAAAGATGAATCGCTTACAATAAATTTTTGCCAGCCGGCGGTTTCTAAAGAATTTGAGATGATCAGGAATTCGTGCTCGTTGAAATTTTGCGCCGGAAGAAAAATTAACACGCTTCTTTTTTTATGTGGCTGATTTTCGATTTTCATTACATGCAAAATTACAAAGATTAAAAGGAAGGGACAATTTGCATCTGTTTGCAATGACAAGATAAATCTATAATTTCGGGTAGTTATTTAAGGTAAAAGCAGCTAATGCGTATTTCGGAAACAAAAATAGATGAGCTTCGCAGCGCGGCGGATATAGTAGATGTTGTTGGCGGTTATGTTCAGCTGCGCAAGCGGGGTAAAAACTTTATCGGCTTATGTCCATTTCATCAAGAAAAAACTCCTTCATTTACTGTAAGCGATGACAAGCAAATTTATCACTGCTTCGGCTGCGGGAACGGCGGCAATGTTTTCAAGTTCCTTATGGAATTTAAAAATATTTCATTTGTGGAAGCAGTTGAAGAAGTAGCTGATCATCTCGGAATAAAAATTCAGTACGATGAATCACCGAGTGATAAGCAAAATGAGCTTGAACTCTTTTATGATATAAATATTTTGGCAGCACGCTACTTTCTGGAGCATTTAACAAAAAGTACAGAAGCCGAAAATGCGAGAGAATATTTAAAGTACCGCGGAATAAAACCACAGACACAAAGAAACTTTGGAATTGGCTTTGCGCCATTAGGATGGGATAATTTTCTTAATTACGCTAGGCAAAATAAAATTGATTTAGCAAAAGCAAAACAACTTGGATTGATTGATACTAACGAACGCGGCGAATATTATGATAAATTTCGTGCGCGTGTAATATTTCCAATATTTTCTCCTAACGGAAGAGTAATTGCTTTTGGCGGAAGAGTTCTTCAAAATACCGATAATGCTGCTAAGTATCTCAACTCGCCGGAATCGCAAATTTATTCAAAGAGAAAATCTCTTTACGGATTATTTCACTCTAAAGATGAAATTAGAAAACTTGACCGGGCTATACTTGTAGAAGGTTATATGGATTTAGTTTCTCTTTATCAAGCCGGTGTAAAAAATGTTGTTGCTTCTTCAGGCACTTCGCTTACCGACGAACAGATTCAGCTGCTTTCACGCTTCACAAAGAATATTTTTGTTTTGTTCGATGCTGATTCTGCCGGGCAAAAAGCCTCGCTTAGAAGTATAGAGTTTTTACTCAAACATAACTTTGAAGTAAAAGTGATTACTCTGCCAAAGGGAGAAGACCCGGATTCCTACATTAATAAATTTGGTAAAGAGCTGTTCGATGAAGAAGTAACCCGAGCAGTTAATTTCTTAGAGTATCAAACCTCTCAGTTTGATAAACAAGGTTTGTTTGAAGACCCGGCAGAAACTACTAAAGCTATCCGCGAACTTGTGAGAACATTAGCACTTGTTAATGATGAATTGAAAAGAAATCTGTTGATGAAAACCATTTCTAAGAAATTTAACCTACGCGAGAAACTTATAGAATCTGAACTAAATACAGCGCTTTTACAAAATAAAACAAAAGCAGAAACAACTGCTTCTAAACAATTTCTAAAAGTTGAAGATTCGGCTGCAGATTCTAAACTAACTTTACCTGTAATAAATGTTAATCAAAATCCAAACGAGAAAGAACTCTTACGCCTTTTGTACAGCGGCGATGAGAAAATTATCGGTTATATTTTTGATAATGTTGCAGTAGAAAGTTTTGTAAATACAAACTATATGAAACTTGCCCAATTGGTACACGATGGCTGGAACGAAGGAAGTTTTTCACCGGCAGACATTGTTGATAAAATTGAAGAAGCCGAACTGAAAAACTTTGTTATGAAACTTTCTTTAAAAGAGGAAACAATAAGTAAAAAATGGGATGAGCTTGCTTTCAACGGTAAAGTAGAAAAAGATACTTTTGAACACGCCGTTGAAACAGTGAGAAGTTTTCAAATTTTTCAGATTGAGGATGAAATAAAAAGAAACAACCAGATAATATCCGAATCGAAAGATGAGCGCCTGCATATCGAACTGCTTCAACGCAACAGAGAATTACAAGACGATAGGAAAGCGCTGCTCAACCTAAAAGCTAATAATGAATTTAATTGGTAAACGATGCCGGACAACCCAACACTATACGAAATAAATACGCGCACTTGGATAAAAAGATTTAGTCCCTCTTACAGCAATACACTAAAAGATATTCCGGATAGTTATTGGAAAGAATTAGCCATGCTTGGAATAGAATATGTTTGGCTAATGGGAATATGGCAGACTTGCGACTCAATTATTGATAAATACTGTTTTGAAGATTATCTGAGGAAAAGCTATTCGAAAGCCCTCAAAGACTGGAAGCATGAAGATGTTGCCGGTTCCCCTTACTCAATTAACGAGTATAAAGTAAATCCGTTTCTTGGCACCCAAGAGGACGTACTTAGACTAAAAGAAGAATTGAATAGAATAGGAATAAAGCTAATTCTCGATTTTGTGCCTAATCATTTCAGCGCGGGTTCAACGCTTATTCAAACAAAACCGGAAATATTTTTACGTGTAAACAGCGAAACATTTCGTAACGAGCCGCACACATATTTTCAGCCAAGAATTGATAAAGCAGAGTTTTTTGCACACGGAAGAGACCCATTCTTTCCGGCATGGCAGGATACGGTTCAAGTTAATATTTGTAATGTTGATGCAAGAGAATTTTTAACCAACATACTGCTCAAATTAACACGCTTATGCGATGGCGTTCGTTGTGATATGGCAATGCTTGCTCTTAATAACGTTTTCAAAAACACTTGGGCAGGAGTTCTTTCTGAATCGTGTCTTCAAAATTCTAAAACCGAGTTTTGGAGCCAAGCGATTTCTACTGTTAAAAATGAAAGGGATGATTTCTTGTTTCTTGCAGAGGCTTATTGGGATTTAGAATGGCAGCTTCTACAACTCGGTTTTGATTACACTTATGATAAACGATTAACCGACAGACTAAAATATTCTACGGTTAGTGAGATAGCAGAACACTTAAAAGCAGAGAACTCTTATCAAAAAAAGTCAATTCGGTTTTTAGAAAACCATGATGAGGAAAGAATATTAACGGTTGTAGGTAAAGAAAAATCCAAAGCCGCGGCAATTGTTGTTTCTACACTTCAAGGAATGCGCTTTTATAATGATGGACAGCTTGAAGGAAAACGTGTTAAAGTACCTGTTCAGTTATCAAGAGAACCGGAAGAGAAAACAAACACAGAAGTGCAATTGTTTTATTCCAAACTACTTAAGATATGTTCTGCCGAAGTATTTAAGAAAGGAACTTGGAAACTGCTAAAGCCACTCTCTTCTTGGGAAACTAATCTAACTTATCAAAATATTCTGGCTTGGGAATGGCAGCTGAGAGATGAGCGCAGAATTGTTTTAATTAACTATTCCGAAGCTCAGTCTTCTTGCAGATTGAAGTTAGATATAACTGGCTATCCCGAAGAGTTGATTTTTAAGGATTTGTTGAACGATGTAAACTACAACAGATCCGCCGAAGAAATTTATGTTTTAGGTCTATACATAGAACTGAAACCTTGGCAAGCGCATATTTTAGCATTGTAAAAAGTAACCGTCTCAAAAATTTTGTTAAACCCCAATTTTCTGCCTGCTGCAGGCATGTTAAGAAAAGTTGCCTTTCTTGCCGTTTGCGAAAAGTCAACCGGCTGAGACAAAATGTTCATAAAAATATTTGAGCCAAATCTAAAAAGGTACAATTGGTAAAAAAATAGTTCTCTTTTTTTGAGCTGACTCTGTTATAAACTCCTAAGAGAATTTACCATAACAGCTTAGATTTAAAGTATATACTTAGTCAAATCTCTGTTTTTAACAATCTTATCAAGTTTCTGCAGAACCATAGCGCCGTTAATTTTTATTTCTGCTTCGGGCATTTTATCCGGCACATCAAAAAGTATATCTTCGAGTAAAGTTGTTAAGATTGTATGAAGTCTGCGCGCGCCAATATTTTCAACTTGCTCATTAACCGAAGCAGCAGTTTTGGCAATTTCAATTATTGCATCGTCTTTAAATTTTATTTTTACATTTTCAGATTGTAGAAGAGCCGAATATTGTTTCAGTAAAGCGTTTTGAGGAATAGTAAGAATCTTCACAAAATCTTCTTCAGTTAAACTCTTCAATTCTACACGTATCGGAAATCGTCCTTGCAATTCGGGTATTAGATCGCTTGGTTTAGAAACGTGAAAAGCACCGGACGCGATAAACAAAATGTGGTCTGTTTTTACTGGGCCATATTTTGTGTTTACGGTAGAGCCTTCAACAATAGGAAGAAGATCGCGCTGAACGCCTTCGCGGGAGACATCGGGACCGCCATGCTGACTTTTAGCTCCGGCAATTTTATCAATCTCATCAATGAATACAATTCCGGATTCTTCAACCCGCCTAACAGCTTCGCGTTGAACGGCATCCATATCAATAAGTTTTTCTGCTTCTTCTTGAGCAATTAATTTTTTCGCTTCGCGAATAGGAGTTTTACGTTTCTTCTTTTTCTTGGGAATCATGCTGCTCATCATCTCTTGTAAATTCATAGTCATATCATCCATTCCCATCGGTCCAAGCACTTGCATTCCGAAAGCCGGCGCCGTAGTATCATACTCAATTAATCGTTTATCCATTTCTCCGTTTTTAATTTTCTCCCTCATCCATTCTCGTGTTTTTTCGTTTTGAAGCTCTTCGCCCTCTCCGTTTTCTTCTGGTGCAAGCCCAGCCGGTTTTTTAACAGGCGGAATTAACTGATCAAGAATTCTATCTTCGGCTAATCGTTCAGCTTTCTCTTGAACTTCGGCAGTTTTTTCAGAGCGAACCATGCTTACAGATATTTCAGTAAGGTCGCGAATCATAGATTCTACATCTCGCCCAACGTAGCCAACTTCTGTGTATTTAGAGGCTTCAACTTTAACAAAAGGTGCGCCGGAAAGTTTTGCTAATCTTCTTGCAATTTCTGTTTTTCCAACCCCGGTTGGTCCTATAAGAATAATATTATTCGGCATAATTTCTTCGCGTATAGCTTCATCAACCTGCTGCCTTCGCCATCTGTTTCTTAGCGCAATAGAAACAGCCCGCTTTGCATCGTTTTGACCGATTATGTACTTGTCTAATTCTTTTACAATTTGTGTTGGTGTCAGTTCTTTCATTAAATTAATTTTTTTATCACTCATTTTGAAATAACCTCAACAGTAATTTTTTCGTTTGTATAGATGCAGATCTCAGCAGCAGTTTTTAATGATTCTTCAACAATTTCTTTTGTAGAAAGACTGCTGAATTTCTTTAACATTTTTGCAGCTGCAAGGGCATACATTCCTCCGCTGCCAATTGCAACAATACCATCTTCTGGTTCTATAACGTCTCCGGTTCCGCTTACAACGTAAGCTTTATCTTCGCTAACAATAGCGAGCATTGCTTCGAGGCGGCGCAGATATTTATCTGTCCGCCAATCTTTTGCCAGCTCAACTACTGCACGGCTAACATTGCCGTTGTATGCTTCCAGCTTTTCTTCAAAGCGCTGAAGCAGTGTAAAGGCATCTGCCGTTGAACCGGCAAATCCGGTTAAAACTTTTCCGCCCAGAAGTTTCCTTATCTTCATCGAGTTGTGTTTCATAACCGTATTGCCAAGCGTTACTTGTCCATCGCCGCCTATAGCTGCTTCACCGTTATGAATTATTCCGATAATTGTAGTTGAACGAATTCTCATTTTACATTCCTAACTTTTTTAATCTAAAAGGAAAAATTCTTGGAGTTCTTTTTTGATATTCCTTGTAAGAGTCTCCAAAAATTTCTACTAGTTTTCTTTCTTCGTAAATTGAACCTGCATAAAAGTAAATTACCAAGCAGATAAATAGAGTTAAATAGAAAAGACTCATCTGCGGGCGCAATCCGAGAAACAAAATTGAAAATAAATAAACCGGATGCCGCGAGTACTTAAATGCGCCGCCTAACTTTAACTCTCGTTTCTCATCAAGAGTTTCAACGGAATAGGCTCCATTAAAGTATCTTATAATTTGCGATATACCAAGAAACTCTTTTGTATCAATCTGGCTGAAAGCCCAAATTAAACCAATTAGAGAAAGAACTTGCAGCGCAAATGTAATCATATCGAAAGGGAATTGTAAATCGTATATAACCGTGTTTGGTTTTGGCGCAATGGCTAAGAAGGCTAAGAAGGCTAAAACCGAAGAAAAATTATAGAAGATTCTGTAGAATGCAATTTTATCACCAATCTTCTTTGCAAGTCTTTCTTTTAGTTCTCTAGATGCAAGCCAAGTGTGAGAGTATGCAAACAATGAAAAGAGAAAAACAATAAATAGAAGGTCTAAAGCAATCATAAATCTTTGCGTAGGCGCGCAACCGGAATTTTTAATGCTTCCCGGTATTTTGCAACTGTACGGCGCGCAACGTGAAAACCTTTCTCTTGCAAAATGCTCGCAATTTTATCATCGCTGTAAGGTGCGTTTTTGGGTTCGTGCGCGCAAATTTCTTTTATTATTTCTTTAATGTGTTTGTTGGATACTTCTTCGCCGCTGTTTGTTGTTAAACCTTCGCTGAAAAAATATTTAAGCTCGTGAATTCCTTGCGGGCTTTGAACATACTTACCGTTTACAACGCGGCTTATTGTGGAAATATCCATTCCAATTTCATCGGCAATATCTTTGTAAATCATCGGTTTTAGAAACTTAGCGCCTCCTTCAAAAAACTCATACTGTTTTTCCAAAATAGCGCGCATAATTTTCATTAAGGTATTTCTGCGTTGATAAAGCGAAGCAATAAACCACTTAGCAGATTCAAATTTTTCGCGTAAGAATCTGTGAGTTTCTTTTTCACGTTCTGATATTTTGCGTTTGCGTTTATTTGTATCGAGCATTTCAAGATAAGTCTTGCTGACAGTAACCGAAGGAACGCTTCTATCATTCAAAGTAACTATGTAATTGTCTTCAAGTTTTTCTATCAAGAAATCGGGCGTAATTTGATTCATCTCTTCGGAATCAATATTGCCTTCGCCTGGTTTGGGATTGAGCTTCTGAATCAAAGCCAAAGTAGTACGCAATGTTTCTTTGGAAAGATTCATAGTTTTTTGAATCACTTCAAAGCGCTTGTTGGTAAAATCATCAAAATGCTCGGCTAATATTTTTTCTGCCAGATAAGAATAATAAGGATCGTAAGAAGAATTTCGGATTTGAACAAGCAAACACTCCTGCAAACTTCTTGAGCCTATGCCAACCGGCTCAAGTTTTTGAACCTCTCGTAGAACTTTTTCGGCTTGTTCTACGCTAATATCAATATTTTCAAAAAGTTTTAATTCGTTTACAATCTTGGCGAGATCGGCTTTAAAGTAACCGTCTTTATCCAAACAGCCAATTATATTTTCCCCAAGCAAAGTTTCATCTTCGTTCATATCCAGCATTCTAAGCTGTTCAACTAAATTTTCGCGGAGAGTTTTTCTTTGTGGCGCAACGGGATGAATTGTTTCTTCATCCGACCTTCTATTTAATCTATCAAGTTCTAACTCAGCTTCCGATTCATTCATAAAATCTTCAATATCAAATTCATCATCTTTACTGTCGTAAATCTCATCTTCCTCGGCAGCTTTTTCTTCCTTTTCTTCAGAACTTTCGTCTAACTGTTCAAGATCAACTTCTTCGTCAAGCGTCTCTTCAAGAATAGGATTAAGCTCAAGCTCGGTTTTAATTCGTTGTTCTAAAGCCAGTGTATTAAGCTGCAGCAGCTTTTGATATTGAATTTGCTGCGGTGACAGCTTTTGCTGTAATGCTAATTTGTGATGAAGAGACAACATATTATTTCTTGCTAACCTCATTAATTTTTTTGAACCAATCGGCTCCGAATGCGCGCTCTATAGAATCTTTACAAAAATTAAGCACGGTAATTTTTGTTTGCTTACCATTTTCAACAGCCGGTAAACACTCGCGGTATTTTTCATATCTCAAAACCGGTCCCGCAAAGTTAGAAATTCTTATCGGAAAAAGATGGCAGGAAATAGGTTTATTACAGCTAACTTTTCCTTCGTTAAAGGCACGCTCAATTGCACATTTAGCAATATCACCTTCGTAAAAAACAAATACGCAGGCACGGTTACTCATACTGCGGGTCATCAACTCACTCTGCTGTTTAACCCAGAATCCTTTATTTTCTATTTCGTTAGAATGAGCTTTGGAAAGATAGCAAAGAATTGCCGGTAATTCTTTTTCTATTACTTCAATTTCTTCATGTATAATTGGAGCGCCAAAAGGACTTTCCATAGTGCAGCAAGCACCCTTGCACTTTCCGAGATCGCAAGTGAAGTATGAGTTAGTAATTTCCACATTAACTACAACACCGTCTATTTGAACAAAATCTGCTTCCATTTGCCTTAATTACTTTTCTGAAAAAATAATAATTTTGTGTTATCAAAAAAAAATTTTGGACTGCGTAGCGCGAATAAATAACTGCTGCATATTTTGTTTCAGTAACAGCACTTCTAACATGTACTAAGAACAAAAAATATATTATGCCTGGCGGGAAGTTGGATTTAATAAGAAAACAAATTGCTGCCAAAGCCGTTTTCTATTGATAAAACTTGTTAAATAATATTCTTTTTATTCCTAACTAACACGAGTGAATTCATAGGTTAGCAATATTTCCAACTGCTCTCTTTGTGCCGGGCTATCTTCAGCTTGAACCTTGCATCTTATTCATGCCGCTCTTAGCTATATACTCAATACAAGCTCTTAGTAAAAACCAACATAAGGAAACTTTTGCTGTTGTTAATCATAAAACAGATTTATAAACTTGCCCACATTAATTACAAGAAAGTAGGTTTTGTGAAGAGAATAATTTTTCTTTTGATGATTTTGTATGTAAATCAAGCATGTTTTGCTCAAGAGATAATTCAAAATGGAGATGTTTATTACTTATCGAACACGTTGGTTGTAAAATACAAAAGTGGCTACTCTCCTTTAACAAACGCACAATTGCAGCAAATGAAAAATTTTGCTCCGTTTACAGTTTTAGAAACAAAGCATCTTTTTCCGGAAGAAGCCGCCTTAAGAAAAGGAAACAGCACACTAAGCAATCTTTATCTTATAAAATACAGTTCCAACGAAGACCCGCTCGAGCTGTCAAAAAAGTTTTCAAATAGTAAGGGGGTAGAATATGCCGAACCAAAATATGTTCACCGTGTAACTGTTGTACCTAATGATTCTTTATTTCTTACCGGACAGCAAGTTAATTTGAGCAGAATTAAGGCATTAGAAGCTTGGGATATTACGAAAGGAGATTCTTCAGTTCTCATTGCGATAATTGATACCGGCGTGGAGTACGATCATCCGGATTTGAAAGCAAACATATTAAGAGATAAAAACGGCAGGGTGATTGGATATGATTTTGGGGGATTGAATGGTACACCGGACGATGACCCGAACGAAGATAAAGAACCAGGCGGAAAACTAGCTTACCACGGAACGCACGCTGCCGGAATAGCCGCAGCGGTTACAAATAACAAAATAGGTATAGCATCTATTGGCTACAACTGTACTATTCTTCCTGTAAAGACCAGCAGAAGCGATAAAAGAGATGCTAATGGATATCCTTATGTTTATTACGGATTTGAAGGGATAAAATACGCTGCTGATAAAGGGGCTAAAATAATTAATTGTAGTTGGGGCAGCTCAAGCTACTCTCGTTATGAACAAGAGGTAATTGATTATGCAACATCTAAAGGCAGTTTGGTAATTGGCTCCGCCGGAAACAAAAACACAAGCGCACCTTTTTTCCCGGGAAGCTATAAGGGAGTTTTATCTGTAGTTTGGGGTATGAATAATGATATGCGTTTCCCCGATGCTACTTATGGAACAAACACAGATATTCTTGCACCGGGTCTTTCAATTTTGGCTACTTACCCAACTTTTACCAATATACCATACAGACAGCTTAGCGGTTCATCAATGGCTGCGCCTCTTGTTGCAGGAATTGCGGGTTTGGTTGCTGCTAAATTTCCAAATTACTCCCCGCTTCAAATTGGAGAGCAAATTCGTGTAACTGCAGATGATATTTATTCTAACAATGTAAATCCAGACAGCCTTAAATATCTTGTTGGAAAAGGAAGAGCTAATGCTTTTAGAGCAGTTTCGGAAATAAACTCAGTCTCTATACGCGCAACTAATATAGTACTAACAGAATTAAGCGGTAGTAATTTTAACGGATTGTATGAAACAGGGGAATCTATCGGCGTATCTGTTACTCTTACAAATTATTTAGCAAAAACTTCGGCTATTCAAGTTAGCGCAGAGTGTAAAGATGCCGCAATTTCTATTACTCAAACACCTGCAACGGTTGCACCTATGCAGACGATGGAAACCTTGGCAAACGCTTTTAATTTCACTTTCAAAGTAGCTCAAACAGCGCCATATAACCACTATGTAAATATTCTTTTGAAATTTACAGGGGCAGACTACAATGATTATCAGTGGATTAATGTGCGTGTAAACCCGACTTACGATACACACAATTCAAACAAAATAGTAATGAGCTTAACAAGCAAAGGCGCTCTTGGGTTTAATGATTATCCAATCAACACAGATGGACAAGGTTTTAGATACGATAACGGCGATAATTTAATGTTTGAAGGTGCTTTTATGTATGGAACATCGGAAACAAAAGTTATGGATGCAGCGCGCGAAGTTGGTGAACAGAGTAAAGATTTTAAAATGCTTACGCCGATTAAACTAACCACAACTCAAAATGGTAATCAAACAACTGTAACAACTTATAACGATTCTGGGGCAGGAAATAACGCCTTAGGTATTGAAACAAAACAAACGAGCTTTGCTTTTTCATCTCCTCCAAACGATAAGTATATAATTATTGTTAACGAGCTTAAAAACAAATCAGGCAGAGAAATTTCCAATTTATACACAGGCTATTTTTTCGATTGGGATATACCTGCAGATGATCCGGTTAAAGATTCGACTGCATTTGATTTAACAGAAAACTTTGGCTATACATTTTATAAACACCAAGAAATTTTGGGCACGTATGCCGGAGCCTCTTTAATTTCTTCTGATAAGTATGGATACTATCCAATTAATAATGCTGCAACAAGCGGCGATGTGCGCCTGTTTGATGCCGATGAATTTTCCGATAGAGAAAAATGGATTACTCTTTCAAGTGGAATTGTTAAACAAGATGTTGGTTATGTGGACGCTTCCTTTGTAGTTTCTGGCGGACCTTATAACATTGCAGCCGAACAAACTTTGAAGGTTGCTTTTGTAATTGCGGCTGGGGATAATCTGGCAGATCTAAGAAGTGCTATTAAACAGAGCCGAACGCTCTACAGAACAGGCGTAGGTGTAGAAATGAAAGAACAAACAATTCCGTCAGAATTTGTTTTGCATCAGAATTATCCTAACCCGTTTAATCCAACAACAATAATAAGCTACCAATTGCAGGCAGCAAGCCATGTAACTCTAAAAGTTTACGATGTTTTAGGAAGAGAAGCTGCAACGTTAGTTGATGAATACAAACAACCCGGAACTTATAATTCTCAATTCTCCATTCTCAATTCTCAATTATCCAGTGGTGTTTACTTTTACCGCTTAACAACACTAACGGCTGCAATTACGAAGAAGATGGTTTTAGCGAAATAATAAACAAGAGAATAAGCGTTATAAAAAGCCAATAAACAGGAGCATCGTTTAAATAGAATCAAGAATTGATAACAAGTCTTTACGTCGGTATGGTTTAGAAAGATAGAAGTCGCATCCTGCTTCTAAAAATTCTTCTTTATCTCCGCTCATAGCAAAAGCCGTAGAGGCAATAATTGGAGTTAATTTGTTTCTTTCACCATTTTTAATCTTTCTGGTTATTTCTAAACCATTACCGCCTCTTCCTAAATTTATATCCATTATAATAGCGTAGAAATCATTTGCTTTAATCAGTTCTAATGCTTTAAGCTCGTTGGCGGCAATATCATAAGCGTAGTCGTTTTCCAGGTATGATTTTAACACTTCAACAGTTATCTCATCATCCTCAACAATAAGAATTTTTTTGGGGTGAGAAGTCTTTTTTTCTAAGAGTAAGTCATCAATTGTTTCTGCTGTTATAACCAGAACATCGTTATGTTCTCTCTTTACAATTGGAAAGGTAACTGTAAAGAGAGAGCCTTTTCCAATTACGCTTTCAACACTAATACTGCCGCCAAGCAGCTCAACATATTTTTTTGTTAATGCAAGCCCTAAGCCGGTTCCTTCAAAATTTCTCCCAATTCCTTCGCTAACCTGGCGGAACTCTTCAAATATTAGACTTAGTGATTCGTGAGGAATACCTATACCCGTATCTTTAACACCAATAAAAACCTCATCGTTTGTACCAGAAATAGTTATGCTGATGTTTCCGGCTCGGGTAAACTTTAACGCATTGTTGAGTAAATTATTGAATGTGCTGTTAAGCATATATGAATCTGCCATTACATAGTAATCCATATTATCTTCGCAAGTAATTGAGTAGTCAATCTCTTTCTGCTTTGCCACCTGTTCAAATAATTTGAAAGATTCTCTTGCGATTTCCGAAATGTTAAGCGGTGTTATGTTTGTCTTTTCAAAATCACTCTTAGCTTTAGATAAATCCAATACTTTATTTAGCGTATCTAATAAGCGTCTGCCGCTCTTATGAATTATTTTGGCTTTTTCTATAGTCTCATTGTTTTTTTCTTCTTCCATAATCATTTCTGCAAAACCAAGTATTCCTATCATAGGTGTACGCAGCTCGTGGCTCATATTGTTAAAGAAAGCATCTTTAATTCTGCTGGATTCTTCCGCTTTATCTTTAGCGAGAATCAATTCGTTTAAAATATTTTTCTTTTCTGTTATATCTTCTTTAAGGACTAAGAAGTGAAGAACATTTCCCTCTTCATTTTTTATTGGAGAAATCAGCACGGTTTCCCAATAGGTCTTTCCATTTTTCTTTTTGCTGAAAATCTCTCCGCTCCAGCTTAACCCTGTTTGAATTGTCTGCCAAATGTTATTGTAAAAATCATTTTTGTAAAATTCAAAAATGTACTCTAAAGATTTGTTGCCAACTATTTCTGCTTCAGAGTAACCGGAAGTATCTATTAGCTTAGGGTTTACGTATTCAATAATTCCGGCTGTGTTAGAAATTAAAATGCTTAGCGGGCTTTGTTCTATGGCGCTGGATTTAGTAAGCAGTTCCTTTTCGGCTAACTTGCGTTTAGCAACCTCAATTTCTAAATATTTTTTTTGATTGAAAAACTCTAAGAGAAGATTTGCAAAATCTCCAAAGACATCTCTCTTTTGAGCAAGCCCAATCAACTGTACCGTTTCGTTAGAGGCTAAACTTTTCGATAGAATGCCTATTGGCTTAAAGACCCATTTGTTAAATAAACCGAGAAGAAAAATTAAAATCAGCGTTCCAACAACAAACCATATTGGGGCATACCTGTTATATGCATCTTTAATTTCGCTTATAGCAGAATCTGTATGAACTGAATATAAATTATAGATTATGTTTCCACTGTAATCAAGCAAAGGGAGCGAAGCAAAAATGATCTCAGGGCTTGCTGCAACTTCGTACTTCTCTTCTATAGAATTAAATTTGCCGTTCAAAGTAAAAAATATTTTTGATTGGCTTTGCTTTTCGATTATTCTTAGATAGTCTTCATCCCACAACCTTGCACTTATAAAGTACCCTTGCGGTTTGCCAACGCGGTTAGAATCTATAGAATACTGAATTGGTGCGCCTGCAATTTCAAGCAAATATGTTCCGGTAAACAAAAAGAAGTGTGGAAACTTATTTTTGGAAAAAATATTGTTTATGGTTTCTTTGTTAATCGGAAAATTGTTGTTAGTGAATTTTTTTGAATTAGAGAAGTAAACTGGTTTAAACTCTTGATCAAGAACCCAAACAAAAGAAATGTTAAAATGAGAAATCGTTCCCTCTATGTTAACTGCAGCCCACTCTGCATTTGGTTTATTAACAAAGACAACCATATCATCCCAGTAGGTATAATCATAGGTATAGCTGATAAATTGCTGACTGAGCAGCGCTAAGCTGTTTTTCAATTGTAGACTTATTCTTTTCCTTCCCTCTAAAGAAAAATCTATTAATTGCTTTTCTTGATTTTTCCACATCAAATAGCTGCCAATAAAAAATAAAAGCGAAATACATAAGTGCACTATAATAATTTTTTTAATTATGCTGTTAGAACGTAGCTTTTTCATAGCTGTAATCTTTCGGTTATGTTTCGGAACTACTTTTCAAATAGCAGATATTTGCCGCAGAAACAGTGGTTAATTAGAGAATTAGTTTGTGATTTCTTATTTCAAAAATAATGTTTTTTATAGGTATTATCGTTTTTACAGCAGGCGAGTTTATTTTACAATTTTATTACTAATATTTTGTTTTAGTATTCTTAAATGAATTAACTGCTAAAGGGTGAATGCATGTTGGTTACTGCTTTCTTTAAGTTTTTGATTTCTCCTGTAATGGTTCAGCGTAAAAAAGAATTTCAAGTTAGTTAAGAAGTGGAAAAATTAGCAGCATGATTAGCCTGCAAAAGATTTTCGTTAGTTAAAACAAGCTTCATTTCCATCTGAAGAATTACACATCTTGAGCGGGCTGATCAGTTTCGATTTTAACTAGAAGTCTTTATCTATAGTTTGAAGATATTTATAAAACGAGCCGGGAAGCTCTGATGTAAAAGTGTATTCCTTTCCTTTAATTGTTACGGTAAGAGTTTTAGCGTGCAGCATTAAACGAGGAAAGTTTTCTTGAAACGATTTTTCGCCGTAGCGAAGATCCCCAACAATTGGATGACCAATATAATATAGATGTACACGCAGCTGGTGGCGTCTTCCTGTAGTTGGGGTTAATTCCAACAAAGAAAAAGAAGAATATCTCTTTATCACCGAATAAACTGTTTTGCTTGGTTTACCATCAATTTCATCAACTCCCATTCTGCCGGAACCAAATCCGCGGATAGGCTTGTTTATTTTACCACTGTCTTTTCTTACCACACCGTGAACTAGTGCGAGATAAGTTTTATTTACTCTCCGTTCTGCAAATTGTTTGTTTAGTTCTTTATGTACAGATTCGCTTTTGGCATAAATAATTACACCGCTTACTTCTTTATCAAGACGATGAACGACCAAAACTTTTTGATTAATCTGGTTAGACAAAACAGCTTGTAAGTCTTCACTTTCTCCGGCGTTATCATGAATAGAAGCCAGTCCTTCCATTTTATTTACAACAATAACATTATCATCTTCGTAAAGTATCTCCGGGTTTATCATTTAACACCACATAATTTGTTAATCAATTTCCTTATTCTGTCTGCCGAGACTGCCATTAATCATTTTCTTCTATTGGCTAAATTGTAATGGCTCAAATAGATTCTTTTGTTACAAACTTCGCAAGTTTCAAATAAGATTTTCTTCATTACTTCACTTCCAAACAATATATATCTTTATCCATAATTTGAGTTTTTACAAAACCCATTTTCTGCAGATAGCGCTCGTGTTTTTGGTTTCCAGGATCGCTGTAAATTTTTTTAACTTTTTTCTGCTTAAAAATTTCGGCAAATACATATTTACCCATTTTAAAATCCCGATAACCGGGAATTGCATAATCGAGTTTCATATAAACCAAATCATCATCCATGTATTCCGAAATTACAATACCTGCTGGAACTGTATCACGAAGAACAAACATTACATGATAATTTTCATTTGGCGCAAACTTGAACCCCGGAATAAATTTATTGATCTCTTTTTCGTGAAAAGTCAAAAAATAGTTCAGGTATTCAGAATTAGTTTTCACTTCCAAAATTCTAAAGTATTCTTTTACACCGAATATTTGAAAAAGATAATAAATATCTATCAGCGCTATAAAACCGTTTAGCAAAAAAACCGGCATAGCATCAATTAGAAGTCCGTATGCAGAAAAGCTAGCAGCACCAATCAAATTGATAATTCTCAGTTTTACTATGGAACTCATCATTAAAGAAATTGCAACAACTACAGATGCCGCATATCCAAAAAATTCTAAAAACGTCACTTTCTTTCTCTTTTTGTGGTTTAAAAATACTTGTTAAATAACAGCATTCATCATCAGGTGCAGCTCATTCTCATAGCTGCTCAAAGAAGTTGCAAGCACAAAATTAATAAGCTGCAAACAGCTGTTTATCACTGTAATTTAATTTTTAATTTTCGTAAAAAGTTATTATGCCCTCGTCTAAATCGTAACGTGCGCCTATTACTTTAATTTTATTGTGAAGCACAAACTCTTCCAATACAGGCTTAGAGCTGCGTATCTTCTCAACTACATTATCAACATTTTGTTTTATAGAGTTTTCAAGCAGGTCTCCGCTTATAATACGTGCTTTATCAACTGCTTTAGCAATATTATCTACTAACGATTTTATATAGCCAAGCGCTTTTACATTTTTTACAGCGGCATCAACTGCTCCGCATCTTTCGTGACCAAGAACAACAATGAGAGAAACTTTGAGATGCTCAACTGCATACTCGATGCTGCCGAGAGCAATATCATCAACTAAATTTCCGGCGGTTCTAATTACAAACAGGTCTCCAATTCCTTGATCGAATAGTATTTCGGGCGGTACGCGTGAATCCGAGCATGTTATAATTACAGCAAAAGGTTTTTGCTGCTGCGCTGTTTCTTCTCTACGATTGCTGTTCTGATTTTGATGTGCCGCGATATCTGCTGCAAATCGTTTGTTGCCTTCAATCAATTTTTCAAGAGGGCTGCTTGTAAGTTGTGCGTTTACATTAACGGTTAGCAGCACAAATAAAAAGAGCGACAAATACTTTAATATTTCATTTTTCATAAGAGTTTCCTATTTGTTAGTGATTGAGTAATCAAAAAGAATGCGGTCCATTAATTGGTTGAGCTTTTCGTTAATATGATTCTCCATTTTTCTGTTGACATAAAAATCAACAATCTCTTCTGCCCCTTTTTCAAACTTAATTGCGGGTTTAAACTGCGCGGCAATTGTTTTTATTTTGGAATTATCGAACTTAACACTATGCGCTTTGTCTCCTAGAAGTCCGCTGCCCCATTCATCATCGTACTTCTTTATAAATATACTTGGAATGTGAGCGGTTCTTAATTCGAAACCGGCGCTGTGTGCAAGAAGTTTGGCTATTTCATTCCATGTTAATGTTTCATCCGAAGTAATATGATATGCTTCGCCAATTGTTGAACTATTTCCAAGAACTTCAACAAAGCCCTCAGCAAAATCTTTTGAGTGTGTTAAGGTCCAAGTGGTATTTCCATCGTCATGAATTATAATTGGCTTGCCAAGTTTCATTCTGTGAAACGGCAGGTAGTTTTCTTTTAACGGATTTTTTGTTTCATCGTAAGTGTGAGAAGGGCGGATTATAGTAACCGGGAAATCTTTTCCTTTGTAAAGCTGCATCAAATAATTTTCGCACGCTATCTTTGAGCGGGAGTAAGCCCAAAAAGGATTTCCGAGAGGAGTTTCTTCCGTTATTGGAAGTCTTGAAATTGGTTTCTGATACGCTGACGCAGTGCTTATAAAAATGTATTGCTTAGTTTTCTCTTTGAAAAGTTCATAATCGCTTTTAACGTGTTCTTCATTATAAGCAATCCAATCTACAACTATGTCAAAATCTTTTCCATAAAGCGCATTCTGCACAGAGTTAAAATCACGTACATCTGCATTAATAATTTTTGCATTGTGCGGAGGCAGCCGAAACGATTTTCCCCGGTTAAGCAGAAACAAATCCATTCCTTTATCAATACATAGTTTAGAACACTCGGAGCTGATTACTCCGGTTCCGCCTATAAATAATACTCTCATTATCATTCTTTAAGAATTACATCTCAAAAATACGATTAATATCAAACTTGTTACTATTTATTCACTTAGAGGTCTATAAAAATACGCTGCTTACGCACTAACGGAAAATACAAACTAACTCGAACCCTTAACTTTCTATGAACTCCCTGCAGAAATGTATTTAGTAACACAACTTTATTCTGTTTGTGTTCTTAGTAAATTCTGCTGAACACAAATCAGCGATGAATTTGATAAACGGCTAATTGATGCTTCTGAACAGAGAAAAGTATTGTTCAAAAAAATTATCTTTACAATAAATAAAGATTAAGCTATGAGCCAAGAAATATATAAACCAACTATTGGTGAAGAAGAAGTACTAAGACCAACACGTGTTGAAGTTGACCTTAACATACTTGCAGAAAATTTTTGTAAGATAAAAGTAAATGCATGCAATACTTTAGTTATGCCAATACTGAAGGCTAACGCTTACGGTCATGGGTTAGTTCGTGTAGCTGTATTAATGCAGAAGCTGAAAGCCGATTATCTTGGCGTTGCCGTTTTAGAAGAGGGTATTATATTGCGCAAAGCCGGTATTACAATTCCAATTTTAGTTTTAGGCGGAATCTGGGGAAACCAAATTCCACAATTCATTAAGTATGATCTTTCGATAACTGCTTCCTCGGTTGGTAAATTACTTCAGATAGAAGAAATAGCTTTACAAATGAAAAAACGTGCACGCGTTCATCTTAAAATAGATACTGGTATGGAAAGAATTGGCGTTCATTACTACAGCGCAGAAAAACTTCTCGAAGCAAGTTTGAACTGCAAAAATGTAGATGTAATTGGAATATACTCTCACTTTGCAAACTCAGATTCATCGGATTTATCTTTTACAAAAATTCAGCTCGAAAGATTTTTGGAAACAATAGCTTTTTATGAAAAGCATTCTATCGTTTCACCAATTAGGCATATTGCTAACAGCGGCGCAATTTTACAAATGCCGGAAACTAAATTAGACCTTGTTCGTCCGGGAATTTTACTTTACGGGGTTTATCCTTCTCGAGAAGTAAATAAAACAATAGAAGTTAAACCGGCTTTAAGTTGGAAATCGCTCGTTGTTTATTTCAAAATTATTAAAGAAGGAAGCACTGTTAGCTACGGAATGAAATGGAAAGCCGAGCATGATGTTCGTGCCGTTACCGTACCACTTGGTTATGGCGATGGATATTTACGAAGTATGTCTCACAAAGCTCAAGTACTTATTGGTGGAAAGCGCTTCCCGGTTGTCGGGGTAATTTCGATGGATCAAATTGTTGTAAACATAGAACAAGATTCTGCTTACAATGGCGATGAAGTAATTTTAATAGGGAGTGATGGACAAATGTCCATCACCGCCGAAGAACTTGCAGAGTGGGCAGGAACAATTCCTTACGAAATTTTAACCAACATAAACACACGCGTGCCTCGTGTATATTTGGGCTAAACTCCTGCAACGGCGTAAGTCATTAATTTCATTTCCAGCGCATCTAAGTCCTGCCGAATTTTCTCTCTAATTTTTTCGGTTTCTTCGGCTATATCCGGAATCATACTCTTATAATAATTTATTCCGTCTATTAAGTTATTGCGGAATGTATTAAAAAATTCTTCCTTCTGAGCGGATACAAAATCTACACGCTCATCAATTTTTTTGTGCAGAAAATCTATATAAAGAGAAAGTTCTTTAACAAACATATTTGGTCTGTTTGGATGCGTGATCAAATTAATCCTGCCGTAAATATGATCCACCATTTCTCTAAGAGTAGCAACTTTTGAAAAGTAAGCGAGGTTTGGGCCTGGACAAATTGCAACAGCCAAACTTTGCTTAGCATCTGTAATGCCTTTAACTATTAATGTTGATGCCGATAAACCTTCGCAAAGACAATTTTTATCGCTCGCGTTATTCAAATCAGCATTGTATTTAGCATTCAGTTCTGGATTATCTTTTATAGTATCAAGTTTCTTGAAGTATGCTGTTGAAGCCGTACAAATTGGTTTATCTGTAAAGTCAGTATTAAACTCTAAAAACTTCTTAGGGCAGGGGCTGCCCGGTTTACCGTTTTCCATTCTTTCAATACGCTCCAAATCTTTTCCGCTGTTGCGTAAACTATTGAAAGGAACGCCGAGCGGCGAAGAGTTGCTTAAATAAAAATCCTCTTCACCTGCTTCAGAAAGACGAGCAAGAGTATTCTCATCAACATTCATTACTTCTGGAACGAGAAGAAAAGGACTTCCCCAGCCAACAGATTTTACATTATAGTTACGTAATAAAAACTCATGTTCGGTTGAAAGCCCAACACCGCCCTGCACAGTAATATCAACATTCAACTTACTTTCATCTGTTGTAATTTCTTTTTTGCAAAGTGCATGCCTTAATAATTCTTTAACAGAACCTTCCAGTTCTTGCTTTCTTTTTTTGAATTCTTCTAGAATTGGACCAAGCAAAAGACCATCTGTAGCAAATGCGTGTCCGCCGCAATTCAATCCGCTTTCAATTCTGTATTCCGATACCCACAAACCTTTTTTAGCCAAAAACTTACCTTGAATAAGCGCCGAGCGGAAATCGCTTACCTTTACAACAATTTTCTTTTTAAAACTTCCATCTTCTCTTGGATGAAAATCCTTAAACGATTCCAAATAGCTGTAGAGTTTCGGATTCATACCTGCAGAAAAAACAATTGAGCTTTCGAGATTGCTCATAGCAAAACCGCGTAATGCTGAATGAGCATCGTTAAACTCACTTGAAAGTTGTGTTCCCTGGGCGGTATATCTTGCTTTATCTAACTTCGTCATAATATTTACATCAATTGAGCCGCGGTATAAGTTTTCGCGTAAATAATTTTGAAGTTTAGCTTTTGAGTTCTCTTCTTTTTCGGCCAGCATCTCTTTGTACTTTTGCTTTAAGTAAGAAACATCCGGAAGCATTTCAAAATATTTTGTTATTTCGCTTCCTCTTTCAAAAACAGAGTGACGAACTGTTTCAAATTGTTCCTCAACAATTTTATTTATAAGATTCAAATATGCTGTAACTCTTTTTGCGCGCGAATCCTCTTCTTTTGCCGGTATCGGTTCAAAAGGCTTATCCATTTTTTGATGATAATGTTTTCTCAACTGTTCTAATAGTATATCATCTACAATCGAGATTACAGAAGAAATTCCATATTTGGCAACTTTTGCCGGCGCATCTGCCGAGTAGCCAACTCCTAGTACGGGTATGTGAAATGTATGTCCAAATACTTTCATTAAAATTCCTATCTATTAAAAATTACTGTGATAAAGAAAAAGCTCAATCTGGAGGTGTACTGGAAAATCCTTTCTGCTGCAAGGCAATAGCTTTATAACAAGATGCTCTTTCTAATGCAAAACTACTTAATTATTTTATTTTCTTTTAGAAAAAAAGAAGTTTCCACAAAACCAATTTTTATGGATATGTAATTGCCAAATCTGTACCACCAACATATAATGTTAGTTTAGTAAACACTTTGGCTAATGTAGAACAAATGGTCCTTAACGCAGCGTAATAAGTATAGAGAATGGAGATTCTTCACGCGTTATTTGGGCGGACAAACTATTCACTACCCGTTCTTCTCAATAAACTATCTCGTAGAGTTGAGTGGGCTTGCAATAGCAGCACTACCTTTAGCAGTACAATGCTTCCAGCTTTTATCTTATACAATCGGCTTAAATTCAATTTGATTTTTTATGCAACATTTTTTGACTTTCAAACAAATTAAAACCATTTTTGAATTGTATTATGTACACAATATACAGTATCTATAAATATGATAGAAAAAACAGCAATTAATATCAGCTTTAGGGCTGAAGAATTAAAACCTTTAAGGGACCGGATAGTCTCTTCTATTCGCGATTCCATAATTGAAGGAAAGATTAAACCCGGCGAAAGATTAATGGAGCCTGAAGTGGCTAATATGATGGGTGTTAGCCGCACACCGCTTAGAGAAGCATTTCTACAGCTTGAATCCGAAGGTTTTGTTAAAGTAATTCCCAGAAAAGGTGCAGTTGTAACAAATACCTCATTAAAAGATGCAGAAGAAACTTATTTAATAAAGGGGGCATTAGAAGGAATTGCAGCAAGGCTTGCAGCCGAAAAAATTGCAGATTCGGATTTAGAAGAATTGTTCGAGTTAAACTTTAAAATGGGACAAATAGCACAATCAGCCGAAAAAGATTATAAAGCATTTTTAGAGTTGAATGCACGCTTTCATCAAAAAATCTATGAATCATCCGGAAATGAGAAACTGATAAAAAACATCAATCTTCTTAGAAATCAAACCCTTCGTTATAATTTTATCTTTCTTTCAATTCTATCCCGGCTCGATGAATCTGTAGAAGAGCATTTCCAGATATTAAATGCCCTCAAAGAGAGAAATATAGATGAAATAGAAAAACTTGTAAAAAACCATAGCGAAACAGCACGCCGCGCACTTTGCGATTATATGAATAGACAATCGAATTCATCATAATTAGTTATGGTTGATATGGAAAAAATTAAAATAGCAATTGTTGGTTTTGGAAATGTTGGTTTAATGGCAATGGATGCTGTCAGCCAAGAACCGGATATGGAACTTGCCGGCATTGTAGAATTATTGAACCTTGATAAAATTAAATCCGCAATGAATCCGGTGCAATGCTGTAAGTTTGGCGAAACCAAGGTTGTTACCAATATAAATGAGTTAGGAAAAGTAGATGTTGCTTTAGTATGCACGCCATCCAGAAAAGTAAAAGACATGGTTTCGGAATACCTTAGGCTTGGCATTAATACAGTAGATAGTTTCGATATTCATACAGAAATACCTTCCTTAAAAAATTATCTTGATAAAATTGCAAAAGAAAATAATGCGGTATCTATAATTTCTGCCGGCTGGGATCCTGGCATCGATTCGGTTATAAGAGGCTGGTTCCTTGCTATGGCTCCAAAAGGAATAACTCATACAAACTTTGGACCAGGTATGTCTATGGGGCACACATGCGCCGTAAAAGATATACCCGGTGTTAAAAATGCTTTATCGGTAACCGTTCCCGCCGGAATGGGCGTTCATAGAAGAATGGTTTATGTAGAACTTCTGCCGGATGCAAAATTTGACGAGGTTGAAATTACAATTAAAAACGACCCATACTTTATTAAAGATAGAACTTATGTCTATGAAGTGCCAAATGTTAACGATCTGATAGATGTAGGACATGGTGTTTCTATGGAAAGAAAAGGAGTTTCGGGCGTAATACATAATCAATCTATGAAGTTTGAGCTGAGAATTAATAACCCGGCGCTTACTTCTCAGGTAATGGTTTCTGCTGCAAGAGCAGCAATGAAACAGAGTTCCGGTTGTTATACTATGATTGAAGTTCCAGTTATAGATTTTCTTCATGGCGATTTAGAAACTTTTGTGTCTAACCTGGTTTAACTATGAACGATCCATATTCAAAAAAAATAGTAAACAGCTCATTCTTCCATAGTAAAATTGATATCAAAGGAAGGTTTGTTGTTGTGCTAGATGGCAGATTAGACAATAGAGGATTAAAACTAATCCAACCGATATCCAGAGCCTTTACAAAGCATACAATTATAGAATTGATTGGAACAGACGAGCAAACTGCAGCACCCGGAAGCAAAGTAGATAATATTTGTTATTTAGGTTTTGTAGAATTATTGAACGGCGGCGTAATTCTTTCTGGCGATAAAGTATTATGGAACGATAAAGTGATAGGTTCAATTGTTGGTTACGATGATACCCACATGCCGAATCATCAAAACACTATTGTATTGATGAACGATAGAATTTCGGGAAAAAACTTAGGTATAAAAAATAATGACGAGTTGATTATTACCGGCATTGAAAAACAATAAGAGTAATTATTTATAAAGAATGGAGTAAAAAATTATGGCAAAGCCGCAATTAAAATTTCAGTTGTATAAAAGACTTCAGCAAAGAACTCCACAAATTTATGCAGAAGCAAAAAAAGCAGCAGAAAGACTGAACATACCATCTGAGCTTAAAGGTGCATTTGGTTTAACGGGTGCTATTTCGGGCTGCCCTTCGCCTCTAAGAGATGATATTGAGCATTTTATGGCTCAAGAGGCTAAAAAAGTAGTTCCGCTTGCCGTTTATGTTGATCAGATAAGAGAAATTATAAAAGAAGTTTACGGAGATGACTATGATGCGGCACCTGTAAACACTTGCGAAGCTGGTTTATGGGTCTGCTTTGATACTTTGATGACACCACCCAATCAAGGAAGAGGCGATAACTACAGAACCAGATACATCGCACCAATGGAAAGACATATTCACCACCAAGCTTCTTACGGAAGACCTTTCCCACCAAAATACAAAGATGTTTTGGGCGATAGAGGATGCACAGCCGGTGAATTAGGCTTTTACGGTAAAAGACAAAATAATTTAGATACTGTTTTGGTCCCATTAGAAGGAGCAGCTTACCAGGTACATGGAATCAACTACCATCCAACGCCATTATTAAAGAACGTAAAGGCTAAAGAATCGGTAAGTAAATTTGAAGAAGTTACTAAGAGGCATGAAACTTTATTAGCCGGTTTTACTTCTCTCGGTTACGATACTACTGGCTATGGTTATGGTGAAAAGGATAAAAACGGCACACCACTGCTTCAAAAAGGATTAGCAGAATTAGCCCGCAAGTATGATGTTCCTTATGTTATAGATAACGCTTGGGGAATTCCTTTTATTGGAAACAGTATTAAAAATATTGGAGCCGATGTTATGATTTATAGTATGGATAAAGCAACCGGCTCTGCAACAAGCGGTTTAATTATAGGCAAAGAAGATGTATTAGTTCCTATTCGAAGAGCCTTAGGTTACCACGGCAATAGATACGGAACTACGGCTTCTTATGGTAAAGCGGCTCTCGTTACTCAAGACCCAGGTAAAGAAGGGCTAACAGGTCAATTGGCTGCTTTGAGAGTTTTAAGAGATACGCCTAAATTATTAACTAAACCGATTGATGATTTATACGCAATTATTCTGGATGAATTTTCTAGAATAGACGAAAGAATAAGAAAAGATTTTTTGTTTGAAAAAAGCTACAACTGCGGTACTGTAGAAATTAATTATGAAAACAGCTGGAAAGATGGAAAGCTCGGAATACCGATTTTCACAATCGAAGATATGTATTCCGGCTCAAACCTGTTCCAAGACGGTATGTCTCAGATGGGAATAATACCTACAATTGCTTATGATGCCAATATATTCATTTCGCCTGGTTTGGGTACTACAGATAGTAACGGACAGATTATTGAAGAAAGAGCAAGAATGGTTATTCGCGGGCTGGTTATGTTAATCGAAATAGTTTGTGAACACTCAGGCATATACGAATAATATTAACTGAAGATTTTGCTGCACAGATTTTTATCTGCGCTGCTTTTTGATTTATCACCGAGAAAAATATGAAGACACCCTTTGAACAAATAATGGATGCTATTGATATAGAAACTTATATTGTTTGCAGCGATGCCAACGAAGGGAAAAAATATGCGATGCAGTTAGGTAGAGAATTAAATCTCGGAGAAATTGATATTATGTATCATGAGTTTGATGGTTATGGACTTAGAGTCCGGCTTAGAAAATATATATACAAACCCGGAAGCAGCTACTCTTACTTAAACCGGGATTTGTCATTAGCAAAAATTTCTAAGGAGAGCCAATAGAAAAAGTTGAGTTAAGCTGATTAATTATACTAATGAAACCAGAGCTAAAGCCCGGCAAGAAAAACAAACTAAAAAGTAATTGATGCGGTTTCAAAAGTATGTATTTATTGATGAGGTGAATTTCTAATTACACATTTGGTTAAATGATAAATAACTTTACGAGTAAAGAATGCCTAAAAACATTTTATGCATACCTTTTGATCCCGTACATGATGTTGGAATCAAAATAATAAAGAGTGAATTAGATAAACACGGCTATAATACAAAATTACTTTCTCCCGATTTAACAACAGAAGCCGTAGTTAAAATAGCTTTAGAAGGGAAATACGATTTTATACTTGTCAGCCGTACACTCGGTTATGGTGTTGCAGAACTACTTGCCCGTTTTATAGATTTACTCGATGCTGCCGGAGTAAGAGAAAAATCGAAAGTTATTATAGGTGGAAAACCAATTACTCCGGAATTAGCAGCCGAGCTCGGCTTTGATAAAGGATTTGGTGAGCATTCAACCATTGAGGAAGTTATAGCATATATTGAAGGCAAAGATGTTTCCGCGGCTTCAACCGGGCTAAATAGAACTAAAAAAGATTTTGTTTCAAAATATGATTATGAGTTCAAACATAAAGAAATTGGTGAACTGCTTGATAGTATTGCGCATAAGTTAATTAAATGGGCGGAGTGGAAAACTTCTCCCGGTGTAGAAAGAGCAAAAATTAAAGCAGAAATACTTAACTCCGAAAACCAAGAGCAAAGAAAAACACTACTTGAAAAGTACCATGCACTTTGTGATGATGTAATTATTAGGGCAAATACTAAAAAAGTATATACAAAAGGGGTGAGAGAAGTTACAGATGGTGAACTTAGAAATCTTCATAACTTTGTTAATAGTTCTAAACCGGTAAATCCGGTAAAGATACAATTTAACGATGAGCAGCCATTATTATTCAAATTTCTCGGAAGCGGCTGCCCGTTGATGGATATTATGCACGCCAAAGTTTGCGAAAGATATGGAATAGATGGCTTCCTCATTATTAATCCTTCATGGGAATCAAGATACGAAGGATTGCTTAATGGATTTTTAACACACGAAAATGACGGAACAATAACTACGCTTGATAATATCCGTTTAGTTAAAGACAGCCTTGATCCGAGTACTCTCTTAACAGTTCGTGCACACCGTGGTTTGAACACGCCGGAAACAGTTTTGTTAGCCGGAGAAGCCGGTGCAAATCTTGCAAAAATAAATCTTGTTTATGGTTCTCTTGGCGCGGGAACAGACCCGGCTCGGCTTGCTGTTGATGGTATAGAAGCAATCCGTTTGGCTGCAAAATACAATATGCCCTTCGATATTCCCGGAAACGATGAGCTTAGCGGTGTACCTGCAGGGAAAACTCTTGCCGGCTTGCTAATTAATGTTATGCTGAGCCTAAAACTTGGCGCAAAGCCAATATTAAAACCCTTATTCTGTTACGGTCCACATATTGTTATCAACGGAATGATGAATCAGAATTTTATTGATTATAACGCAGCAAAAATCTTTGCATTAAAAGAGATTGTTAATGCCCCTATTTGGCCGGGAGAACCTATTGCTTTTATGACACAAACCGAAGAGCGTGTACAAGCTGCAAATGCCAATTCATACCATGCTTCTTTAGCAGCTTCGTTAAATGTTGATGCAATAACTGTTGCTTCTACAGACGAAGCTTACTCAAGAGGACCCATCTGCATTACATCTAGAATTGACACTATACGTGCAATAACAGATGCATTCCGTTTTGTTGGAAACACGAAATTTGAAACAACTAAACAAGCCGATTATTTTACAGAAGATCTGATTAACAAAATTACCGAGACATTGAAAGAAGTAAATTCGCAAGACAATTTTACTCAATCAATTTACAACGGATCACTTGGTAACAAAGAGGATGGTGCTTATCCAGGCACTTTTGGCTTAGGAACTGTAAAAGAGAAATGAGAACAATTGGTATAATTGGTACCGCAAAAAACACAGGCAAAACTACAACACTTTCATTTTTAATTAAGGGCTTATTAAACAATGAAATACGTTTAGCGGTAACGAGTATCGGTTACGATGGGGAAGAAATTGATAACATCACCCTTCTACAGAAACCACGGCTCTACTTTGAAAAAAATACAATTGTTGCAACATCCGAAAAATGCTTAAAAAATTGTGAAGCCAATTTTGAATTTATTTCCGGGACTTCTCTTGTTACACCGCTCGGCAAAGTTATTATAGTAAGAATAACTAAGCCGGGTATGATTGTTCTTGCTGGACCCAATAGAGCTGCCGCACTAAAAGAAGTAATAAATTTGATTAAGGAAAGAGCCGGATGCGACGTACTTTTAGTTGATGGCTCGCTCAACCGTTTATCTCCAATGATGTATCTTGATAAATTAATTTTTACCACAGGCGCCTCTCGAAATGTAGATGTTAAAATACTTGCAAGCGAAATGCTCTTAATTGAAAAAGTATTCTCATTCCCTTTAACTAAGCATAAAAACCGGATATTTGATTACGATAATTCTGTAATTCTCAAAAAAGGAAATGGAGATGCTGAAACTATATATCCAAGCTGCGATTTAAATAATTTGCATTCCCTCGCTTCTTGCATTACTCAAGATGCAGCGGCTTTATATATTCCGGCTTTGCTATCGGTTAGGGAATTTGGAGAAATCATAGAAATAATTAAAGAGCGGATTGGTGATAATAAACTCGAACTAATAATCAAATCACCAATAATGCTTTTACTCTCTGGCGAGTTCTCGTTAATACTATTAATACTCGAAAGAATGCAGCTCGCTGGAGTTGAGCTTACTTATTTACAAAAGCCGGAACTATCGGCAATTACAATAAACCCCTTTTATCCCAAAATTGATAACTATCATTATGTTAAATCTTATGTGGATAAAGAAGCTTTCCGCCGAGAAATGGATAGTGTTTTAACAACGCCGGTTTACAACATTAAAGAAATTGGAAGCGAAGGGCCAAACGAAATATTTAAACAAATATTTCGCACATCTGTCTGAGGCAGGATTGCATGCAGCAGGCTGGATAGGATAAATGCCCGTCTGGCAGGGATCAAAGCATTTATTCTAAATAGTTATAAAGAAGATTTTAACTTACCTTACGCAAGAAAGTCTAAACGCCTTAAAACAGGTCCCTGCGGAATTTAACTTCAATAGTCTTTGCGGCTTAGCGGCACTGCGAGAAAAAAGAGGTTTCCTGCCAAGACGCAAAGCCGCAAGTGTTCTGTAACCCTAATAACTATACATTATGCTGTAAGGTATCTGATAAATTTAATCACTAATGGTTAAATTACTCTCTGCTTGCGGCTGGGAGCTTCATTGTCATTTACATAAGGTAATAAGGCAGATTCATAACTGTCTATTATAGTTACTAAGGTTTCTCAAATGAATAAGGTTTTCTTCATTCTATTGAATTAAAATATACCGGCTAATCAAAAAATTTATTTTGTGTTTTTTTACCCCAGTAGCATACCTAACCACAAGTTAATTAACCTTATTACCTTATTTGACAAATAGCATTATGATATACATCCTTCTGCAGAATTGTGAGCTAAAAGTATGTACAGAAGTGTTAGTGACAAGACGCAAGTTAAAGTTGTTAACTAGTCCCGGTATTGCATCTTTAATTAACGCTGCGTAAGAACTGTTTAACGTCATCAAAACAGGGTTCTGCGTAATGTTTGCTTTTAATACTGCAAAGGTTACTAAAATCTTACGGTTCATCGGGGTTAAGTGCGTCCCAACTTTCGGAACTGACTTCTACAATAAGATAAATCGTGGCACTTCTAATGAATTTTGGGTTAAATTTAGATACAAATTTGTTTTTGAAAAGAGGAATGAATGCTAAAACCGTATCAAAGAGTAACGCTTACTTATTTAGTTTTTGGAATTGCGTGGATTTTTTTCTCCGACAGAATTTTGGAAACTTTTGCAGTCTCCGCAGAGGCGCTAACAACTCTTCAAACATATAAAGGATGGCTGTTTATAACAGTTACTTCAATTATCCTTTACTTTTTAACTAGAAGGATGTGCTGTGAAATTGAAGATAGAGAGTTAGAAAAAGAAGCGGTATTTATTTCAACTATGCGCGCAGTTCAGCATATACTAAACAACTTTCTCAACAAGATGCTCTTTTTTAAGCTTGTAGCTGAAGAAAAGCAGAGCCTTCCGGAAGAAATAGTTGAGCATTACGATAGTGTAATAGATGAAACATCTAAACAAATAAAGAGGTTGAGCAGTATTAAGGAAATCTCGCCGGAAGAGATAGAAAAAGTTGCTTACAATAAAGAGACTAATTAATTAAAGTTCCGCTTTGCTTTAATAAATCGCGCTCGCTCATCTTTGCATTAAACTGCGCTGCGGATAATCGGCTTTGGGCAGTAATGTAATTCTTCTGAACGTCTCTAAACTCTATTTGAGAAATTGAACCAAGCCGGATTTGCTCAATTGCCAAATCCAAGTTCTCTTTTGCAACAGAAACGTTCTCTGCCTCGAGCGAAAGAATTTCGTTATTCTTTTCGTAATTCTTAAAAGCAATAATTAGGTTAGATTCTACAACTGCTTTTGTTTGCTGCAGTTTAATTTCACTCTTATCCAAATTAATAAGTGCATTTTGATAAAGCAGCGTTGTTCCAAAACCGTTAAACAAGTTCCATGTTAAGTTTAAGCCTAGGTTGTATCCGTTTGTTCTGTTGGATTTAAAAAACCCGGCATCAGAAACCGAGTTTGAGTATGTATAACCGCCGCTCAAAGTAAAGCGAGGCATATAATCTGCTCTGTAAATTCCAATATCATAAGAAGAAAGGTTTTTGCTTTTTTCGGATTGAAGAACATCAGTATTGTTTTGGTAAGCAGATTCCAGCAGCTTATTGTATTCCAAACCGGAAAGCATTTCAAAATTATCATCAACATCAAATGCTTCTGAAGATTTTCTTCCGAGCAGGGTATTTAAGGAAACTTTCAATCCGCTAAGAACAACTTCTTGATTAAGAAGGTTAGAGCGGTCTGTGTTCAAATCTACTTTTGCGCTTAACACTTCTAGTTTAGAAGCAGAGCCTACAAAAAATTTTTCTTCAGTAATTTTTAAGCGCTGCTCAGAAATAGCAACACTTTCAAGCGAAACATTATAATTATGCTTTTGTCGCACTATATCGTAATAGTATCTAATAACATCGGCAACAGAAGCTTCAACTTGAGAGCGTAGTTTAACCCCGCCAATCTCTTTCATCTCTTTCAACTTAGAAAAAGAAATAAACATTTTCAGCCCGTCAAAAACAGCCCAGCTTAATGTTGCCGAAGCATTAGTATTGTTAGATGCCGAACTCGTTTTATCAACAAGCTGCCCGCTTGAGTACTCTTGCTTTGTGTTGCTTACTGTTTTTGATTGTGAAGCAGAAACATTCAGATTAGGAAGGAACCCGGCGTTGCCAATAGAGTAATTATTGCCGCTGATTTCGGCCTCACTTTTTGCTATTCTAATATCGTAGTTGTTTTCGAGCGCAATTCTTAGCGCTTCTTTCAATGTTAATTTCTGCTGGGCAAGTATGTTTGTAGATGCAAGTAGAACTATAAATAAAAATGATATTTCAAAATTTCTTTTAATCAACATTTGAAACGCTCTTAGTTTTTTCTGTGAAGTAAGTATAAACAGCCGGAATAACAAACAAAGTTAAAACTGTTGCGAAAGATAATCCGCCAATAACAGCAATGCCCATAGAAACACGACTCTCGGCGCCGGCACCTAAAGCTAACGCAATTGGCAGTGTTCCTAAAATTGTTGCGAGGCTTGTCATAAGAATCGGGCGGAAGCGGAGTACAGATGCTTCACGAACTGCATCAAGTACAGATAAGCCCTGCGCTTTTTTCTGGTTTGCAAACTCAACAATTAAAATCCCATTCTTGGTAACAAGTCCAATCAACATTACCAATCCAATTTCGCTGAATATGTTCATCGTTTGATCGAAAACGAAAAGTGAAATGAAGGCACCGGCTAAAGCAAGCGGAACAGTGAACATAATAATTAGTGGATCGCGGAAGCTTTCGAACTGAGCCGCAAGAATTAAATATAAAAATGTTAGCGCAAGCAAGAATGTAAAGAGCAGGGAAGAAGAACTTTCTTTAAAATCTTTTGAATTTCCTGTTAAAGCGGTCGAAAAAGTTTCATCCAAAACTTTATCTGCAATTGCGTCCATTGCTTCAATTCCATCTCCGATAGTTTTGCCCGGCGCTAAGCTTGCAGAAAAAGTAGCGGAGACATATCTGTTAAATCTATAAAGCTGCGGCGGCGTGCTTTGTGTTTTAACCGAAATAAAATTATCAAGCTGAAGCAGTTCTCCTTTTCTTGATTTTACGTACAGCGTTTGTAAATCAATAGGTTTGCTCCTGTATTCTTTTGTAAGCTGCCCAATAATCTGATATTGTTTTCCGTTCATAATAAAAAAGCCGTACCGCTGCCCGCTTAAAGCAAGCTGCAAAGTTTGTGCAATATCAAAAACAGCAACGCCAAGCTCTCTCGCTTTTGATCTATCAATTTCAAGTACAAGTTCCGGCTTGCTGAATTTTAAGTTAACATCTGCTTGAGCAAAAGTCTCATTCTTGCGCGCTTCATCTAAAAACGGTGGAATGATATCACGAAGTTTTTCTATTGTAGGCGCTTGAACTACATACTGCACCGGAAGACCTCCGCCGCGCTGTGTTCCAATGGTTTGAGACTGCACCACAAAAGTTCTGCCATCGCTTAGGTTATTCACCTGCCTTGATAAATCTTCATAAATCTGCTGCTGGCTTCTCGCGCGGCTTTCAGGCTCTACAAGGGAAAGCCTAATGAAACCGGAGTTATTACCGCCGCCTCCAAAACCCATTGCAACACCCATCATAATGGATTCGCTTTCCGGCACATTATCCTCAATCAAACTGTTTAGCCGCTCCATAAAATTGTAAGTGAAATTGTAAGTAGAGCCTTCGGGCGTTGTTGTAGTTAGCCTTAATTCATTTCTATCTTCAATTGGCGCAAGCTCTGATTGCAGAAGCGGCATAATAGATGCAATTAACAAAATAGAAAGAAGCATAACAACAAAACCAAGCCAGCGTCTTTTTAAAAATGAAGAGAGTAACGATTCATAACCGTTAATCAGTTTAACAAAAAACGGTTCCGTTAGCCGGTAAAACCTGTTATGTTGGGCGTGGCGTTTAATAATTCTTGTGCTTAGCATTGGTGTTAATGTTAAAGCAACAAAAGCAGAAATTAAAACCGAGCCTGCAATTACAATTCCGAACTCGCGGAAAAGCCTGCCTGTTAATCCCTGTAAAAAAATAATTGGCAGAAATACTACAGCTAAAGAAACGGTTGTAGAAATAATGGCAAAGAAAATTTCGGAGGAACCTTTCATTCCTGCTTCAACAGGTTCCATTCCATCTTCAATTTTTTTGTAAATGTTTTCGAGCACTACAATCGCATCATCAACAACTAAACCTATTGCGAGAACAATACCGAGCAGCGTTAAGACGTTTATCGTAAAGTTTGCTAAGTACATTATGAAAAACACGCCTATAAGTGAAATTGGAATAGCGAGAATAGGAATTATTGTTGTGCGCCAATCGCGCAGAAACAAGAAGATAATTGTAATAACAAGTACAAAGGCTATTAATATTGTTTCTTCAACTTCGGTAATTGAGCTTCGTATGTATTTAGTTCCATCAAGCCTCACTTCAGTAACAATATCGGCAGGAATATCTTTCTTTAACTGTTCTAATCTTCTGTAACACTCATCGGCAATTTCGATGTGGTTTGAGCCAGGCTGAGGCAAAAGCACAACGCTAATCATTGGTACGCCGTTAATTTTTAGAACAGAATATTCGTTCTCTGGTCCAAGTTCTGCATAGCCAACATCCGAAAGGCGAATTAACTGCCCGCGGTCTTCTCTAATTATAAGATTGTTAAAATCGTAAACGCTGAGCATTCTTCCTTTAGTACGAATAGCAAGCTCAATGTTTTCCCCTTCGATTTTACCAGAAGGAAGTTCGACGTTTTCGCTGCTGAGTGCTGAGCGGATTTCTTGAGGCGAAACTTTTAACGAAGCCATTTTGTATGGATCGAGCCACAAACGCATTGCAAATCTTTTTTCGCCAAAAATTCTTACTTCACTTACGCCAGAAATTGTCTGCAGTCTTTCTTTAAATAAATTCGAAGCGATGTCTGATACTTCTAATAAATTTTTTGATTCGCTCTTAAGTGTGATGTACATAATTGGATTTGCATCTGCATCGGTTTTAGTTACAACGGGCGGATTGGCATCTGGCGGTAAGTTTGCAACGGCTCTCGAAACGCGGTCTCGAACATCATTTGCCGCATCTTCAAGATCAACATCAACATTAAACTCAACAGTAATAGAACTTCTGCCATCGCGGCTTACAGATGTAATTGAACGAATGCCTGCAATTCCATTAATACTTTCTTCAAGAGGCTCGGTAATTTGAGATTCTATAATATCTGCATTTGCGCCAACGTAAGAAACGCCAACCGTAATAATTGGCGGGTCGATGCTTGGATATTCTCTAACACCGAGAAATGTAAAACCAATTACGCCAAGCAGTACAATTACCAAAGACATTACAATAGATAAAACCGGACGCCGGATACTTAAGGATGATAAACTCATTTTTTTCTCTTTTAATCTTTCGGCTTCTCAAATGGAACCGAAGTTGAAATAAATTTTATTTTTCGATTGATAACACTTTAACTTTTGCGCGAGGGCGCATCTGCATTATACCCGATGTAATTACACTGTCGCCCATTTTAATTCCGTTTGTAATTTGAACTTGGCTTTCAGTGCGAATACCGCTTTCAACATTAGCCGGAACTGCAATGCCGTTTCTGTAAACAAAAACTCTTTCGCCGGAAATATCGAGTGCGAGCGCCTGCGAAGGAATTACCATTGCATTTTTTACCGTGTTCAAATTTACTTCCACGCTTACGTAGGAACCGGGGATTAGATCACCGCGGTCGTTATTGGATATAGCGCGTACTTGCAATGCGCGCGTTGAAGGATCGACCTTTGGTTCGATAGCATAAACTTTAGCAGAGAACAATTTGCCCGAAGCAGTTTTAAGGTTGACAAAATTTCCAACAGAAATTTCGTTTGCAAATCTCTGCGGAATGGCGAAATCAATTTTAACCGGATTGGCACTTTGCAAAGACGCAATTTGCGTTGATGGAGTTACATAGCTTCCTTCACTTATGTAGCGTAAGCCAATTGTTCCGGAAAACGGAGCGCGGATTTCCGTTTTTGCAATTTGTGCTTTTATGTTTTCTATATCTGCAATAGAAGCATCGAGATCATTAACAGCAGTTTCATAAGTTTCTTTGCTTATTCCGTTTTTTGATAGAAGAATTTTTTGGCGGTATTCTTTTTCTTCTGCATCCTTCTTTTTTATCTCTGCTTTCTTTAGCTGCGCCTGTAAATCGGCATCGTTAACTTTTACAAGCAAATCTCCTTTGTTAATCGTAGTTCCTTCCTTAAAAAGTATTGCAACAACCTTACCAGAAACTTCCGTGCGAAGCTGAACCTCCTCGTTCCCGAATACCGAACCCGATACGTTCAAATCCGTTGTAAAATCTTCCGGTTGAATAATTTTAACACTGACCGGTATTACTCCGCCTCGTGCCATCGGTGCAGAACTATTCTCTTCAGTTTTAAGTTTGAGTTGAGGAATTATTATTAATGCGAGAATTACTATAACAAACGCTGCAATTGAAAGTCCTTTTATTAAAGTTTTGCTCATAGTTGAATCGCCTGGAATTATTGTCTGTTTTTGACAATGAAAATATAAATAAGGTTTAGTCTAGACCAATTTTATTTATACACTCACATTATGCAGAAACCTGTTTTGATGGCGTTAAACCTTTCTTACGTAACGTAAGTTAATAAGTTCTTGATCTTGATCTTTTTAAAATATCCACCAGAATTTGCATACAAAAAATCGCAAATCGAAATGGCAGCAATGCCTAAGACGGAGAGCTGGGCATTTATTTATAAAATTTCGGGTTAATTATTACGCAGTGTTAATTAAAGAAGCAATAACGAGGATAGTTAACAACTTTAACTTGCGTCTTGGCGGGAAACTTCTTTTTTCTCGAAGAGCCGCTAAGCCGCAAAACTATTGAAGTTACGTTCTGCGGAAACCTGTTTAAGTCGTTAAGTCTTTCTAGCGTAAGGTGAGTTATAAACAAAAAACAGGATTAATTTTTTTCGCTTAAGTTATTGTTTAGTTTCTTGGTGCCAGAGCTGCGGAAAATATTTTTCATAACGGCACAAAATATTTTTAGAACTTATGTAAGTTATTGCATAAAAAAATTCTTTAGATGAAAAACTTCCTTCTCTTAATAGCGATTGCTCTTGGCGCTGCTCTTCCATACGGAAATGATTACGTCTTTCTCATCCGCTACTTTTTAATGGTTTTGCTTTTCTTTTCCTTTTTGGATATTAGAGCGAGCAAAGAAATCATCAAGCAAAGCCACTTCGTAATTCTTGTAGTTATTCTTTTTACACCCTTGTTGTTTTTTTATCTCATCAATTTTATTAATCACTCGCTTGCTCAAGCGGTTTTTGTAACTGCAATTGCGCCAACTGCAATTGCGGCGCCTGTAATTATCAGCTTAAAAAAGGGAAATGTTGAGTATGTGATGTTTTCTCTGCTCCTCAATAATATTGCAGTAGCATTGTTAATTCCATTTTTTATTCCCTTTGTTGCCTTTAGCAGCAACCCGGTTAATGTTAGCGATATTCTTTTTCCGGTGCTTGTAACAATTTTTATTCCTTTTGTTTTAGCGCAGTTAACGAGGCTTTCTTTTCCAAATATTTGGCGGCGGCTTGTTGAATGGAAAGACTCATCGTTCTACATACTTGTTGCAAATATTTACATTGCCGTTTCCGATGCTTCCACTTTCATCCGCGAAGAACTAACATCCAATCTAACAATCGTGTTTTTAATTGCTTCTTGTTCGGCACTGTTGTGCGTGTTTTATTTTGGGCTCGGCTGGCTTATCGGCGGGAAAAGTTTGCGTGCAGAAGCAAGTCAATCACTCGGACAAAAGAACAACGCCTTCACAATTTGGATTGCACTTACATTCATGTCTCCGCTTGCCGCGCTTGGTCCGGTTTTTTATGTGTTATTTCAGAATGCATACATTTCATATACACTGTACAGATTTAATAAATCATCATAAAAACAAAAACCCCGGTGTTCTTTACCGAGGCTTTGTCTTATCCAACATCCAAAGTCTAATTTCTATTTATTTACTTCCAAAATCCAATCTTTCATAATCTTCAAAGCGTCTTCACTGAATGTTGTTTCTATCGTTGAATATTCTGATGGCGTTCCGGTTGTAGCCGGTTGAAAAAGATGATTCAATCCAGGCAGTTCAATTATCTTGAAATTCTTATTGCCTCCAGCTTTAAGAGCTTTTTCAATTTCTGGCAGATTTTGTTTTGGATCTACTTGTAAATCTTTTTCGCCGTTCAATGCAAAAACGGGAACTGTAACCTGTTCAAGTGTTGGTCTTGGGTCATACTTAATGAAAAATCTGAACCAAGGGCTTAGTATTTGCTTAACATTTCTGTCGAAAGTCTCTTTAGAATTTTCTGGCTTCTTTTTTTCTTCATCGCTCATTTTGCTTACATCATCGTTATACATAGCGAGAAGTTTTTTAAATGTTTCTAAACTATCTGATTCTTCTGAGACCACATTGAAAATTCTCGTGCTCTGATCTACCGTTTTTTTAATGTCTTCTTCTTTTGAACCACTAGCTCTTAAAATTAATTCTGTTTGAAGAATGATAATGTCTTTACCGGGAACACCAGTTCCGGCTAGTAAAACAATAAAAGAAACATCGCTTGAATTTACAGCACACATTGGCGCTATTAATCCGCCTTCGCTGTGTCCAGCGATACCAATTTTTTTAGAATTGATTTCTTTTCTTGTTTTTAGAAATTCAACTGCGGCTAAAGCATCTGCTGCAAAATCTACGCTTGTGGCAGCTGCAAAATCTCCTTTGGATTTAGCAACTCCTCTGTCATCATAGCGAAGTACTGCAATTCCATTGCGCGTGAGGTAATCGGCAATAACGAGAAATGGTTTATGACCCAACAGAGTTTCATCTCTATCTTGCGGACCGGAACCGGAAACCATTACAACCGCTGGATATTTTCCTTCTTCTTTTGGATAGGTTAAAGTACCGGCAAGCGTAATGTTAGCTTCTATATTTTCAAATGTGATTTCTTCTTCATTATAAGGAAACGGTTTCTTCGGCATTTGCGGACGTTTAATTTCGGCAGCTTTATCTGCCTTAGTTAGTTCAAGCGGAAGAGACATGCCTCCTTGTTTGAAGATACCATTTACAAGATTTTCATTAACAAACTCACCATAAAATGAAGCACCGATACTTTTCACCTCGGCTTTTACAGAATCGGGAGTAATTGAAACAGAAGTTACCGGAATGTTAGAAACACCTTGATCGGGGCTGTCGAGATAGGCGCCGTATGTTTTATCATCCTTTAGGAACAGTTTAAAAACAAGCCTAAGTTCAACGGTATTTACTTTTAATTTTCCCTCCCAAAGGCTTTCATATTTTTTATCTGCTTGTTGAGCGAGTATAATTAAGCTGGTAGATAAAAAAAACAAGAACACATAAGATAACTTTTTCATTTCAGCCTTCCGTTTATTACAAACATATATCGTATGCAAGTAAAGAGATATAGCTCTCATAATTTTGTTTACAATCTCTCTTCCAATTTATGGATTTTATTGTTGTGTAAGAATAAAAAGTAGTTTGTTGAACCAGAATTTAATGTTGTAGAATTACAAACAATTTACGCACTAACCATCAATCCAGCTTTTAAATTCTATAGCTTTTATGCGGCTGATAATTATCTCTTCTTCTGTAGCAAGTTTTGTTTTGATTTTTAACTTACCGCTAAAGTAGGAATGTATATCTGCTATTGAATCTATATTAAGAATAAATTGACGGTTAACCCTAAAATACTTTTGGGGATCAAGTTCTGCTTCCAAATCCTCGAGAGTGTAATCGATCAAATACTTTTTTGCTGAGAAGGTAACTAGGAAAGTAAGCTTGTTATCAACATAAAAGTAAGCGCAGTCGTTTGTATTAATTCTACCTAAATTTCTAAAACGGATATCGAACTGAAGAATTAGGGTTTACTCTTTTTT
>CAZNTN010000013.1:0-96820 GCA_964575995.1 uncultured Melioribacter sp.
CTTATTGATTAGTAGGCGCTTAGCTTTTAGGAAAGCTGATTTTACCGCACTAATTGTCAAAACTCAGGTATTAATAATTGCTGCGAGTTTATCTACACGGCATACTCTTTTCTCTCTTTACTCTACAATTACTTACAGTTTTATCTTTAAAATTTGTTAATGCCCGGATCTGCTAGCTATTTGCGGCTAAACATACCCCGATTGGGCTAGTCCTTATTTACAGTACTACCTTTATTACAAACACTAATTTCACTATAAACACAAATTAAAATATTTAGAAACCGGCTTATGAAGTTCTGGGCAGCCTATTTAAAAATTATTTTCCCTCCTTTTACTATATCCCAATGACTGAGCGTAAAATCTCTTTTCGGATTTCCGTTTAATTCTATTACTCTTTCCTTATTATCTCTCTGCCTCAATTTTTCTACAATAAACTCATTCCCCGTAAAATAATTATTGTTTAGCTTAATAACCGCTTTATCAAAAAGAGGGATTCCGAGCTGATAATTTTCATTAGCTGGACAATCTGGATAAAAACCCAACGCTGAAAATACAAACCACCCAGAAATGGTACCACAGTCGTCGTTGCCCGGTAAACCATTTTGGTCCGTTCCGAAATTATCTCTCATAATAGTTGAAACATATTCCGCTGTAAGATATTCTTCGCCTTTCACATAATTAAATAAATACGGGTAAGCGATATCCGGTTCGTTATTGATAGTGAACTGTCCATTCCTAAAACTCATTTTCAATTTTTGTGAGAATGATTTTTCGCTTCCGAAAAGCTCTATCAATCCTTTTATGTCGTGCGGAACAAACCAAGTATAATTCCACGCACTGCCTTCAACATATCCTGGTCCGCCCGAACCGATCCAATCGCCCGATCCCTCGGTAGCGAGCGAATCAAAAGGGATTAGCCAATCTTTATTAGCTAGACGCGGACGCATAAACTTCGTTTCTGGGTCAAACAAATTTTTATAAAAAAGAGAACGTTTGTAAAACAAATTTTCTTCCTTCAACTTTCCTAATTTCTTTGCAAATTGAGAAATGGCGTAATCGCTCAGGCAGTATTCAAGAGAAGTTGAAACGGGTCCCCACACCCACCATTCCTTCGTCATGTCCTGGTCGAACGGAATAAATCCATGTTTAAGCTGATAATGATAGCCGGCGCGAATCGGAGGTGCGTCTTCGTTGTTTTTTAAATCCGCCGGTTTGAGTACAGCATCGAAACCAGCATTCACATTAAAATCTTTGATTCCTTTAACATAAGAATCTGCCAAAACAATCGCAGCCGGGTCGCCTACCATCATATAAGTTTCCTGTCCGGCTAATTCCCACTTAGGAAGAAAGCCATACTCCAAATACATATCGATCATAGTATTAATTATTTCCGACTGCCGTTCTGGGTAAACCAGCGTTAAAAACGGGTGAAGAGTTCTATAAGTATCCCACAAAGAAAAGACCGTGTACCTATTTTGGTTTGAATATTTTCCTATTCCGCCACGCCCCATCAACGGGTACTCTCCGTTTACATCGTTAATAATATTGGGATGAATGAGCATATGATAAAGCGCCGTGTAAAATTTTATTTTATCTTCTTTCGAATCGCCTTCAACAATAATCCGCGAAAGATTTTCCTCCCATAATTTTTCGGCGTTTAATTTAACGAGTTCAAAATCCCAGCCGGGGATTTCGGTTAGCAAATTCAGCCGTGCATTTTCGATACTTACATAGGAGATGCCAACTTTCACATAAATGTATTTCCCTCTATCGGCTTTGTATTTCATCCAGCACCCAATTGATGAGTCTTTTACTTCGGCTGTTTTTGAATTAATATTTTTATCGCCAATTAAAATTCCACTTTCAATTGACGGCTCGGAGAATTGCGCCGAGAAATAAACAGTTTGACGATTCAATTCTCCGCAGAAGCCGCCGCTTACGTTGTATCCTTCAATTTCAGTATTCGACTTAATAATAATTTTACCGCCGCCGGTAATTGCCAAACTCCGCCCAGAATCAATCAGCAGATTTATTACGCCATTATTTAGAGGAGTAATTTTTGTAATCCCGCATCGCGAAGTTGCCGTAACCTCTGCAATAATATCCGGCTCGTCAATTTTAACTTTATAAAACCCCGGCGAGGCAAATTCTCCGGAGTAAGTTGATTTATATTTTTCCGGATCGAAGGAGATTTTACTATTTGCAGCGGTTAATATCACTCCGCCCAAATCCGCGCAGCCTGTTCCGCTCAAATGTGTATGTCCGAATCCATAAAAATATTTTTTGCCGAAAATATAACCGGATGGAGAACCCGGAGAGTTGTGCGGACTGACTGAAACCATTCCCCACGGAACGACCGCGCCGGGAAAAGTATTCCCGCCGTTCGATGTGCCGATAAAAGGATTTACAAATTCTGTTAGTTTATGATTTTGGGGATAGATTGTGCAAGACAACGCTATAAAAAGCAATACAATTTTTCTTGTGCTCATATAAACCGCTTATTGTTTTTAGAATTTATTTTTCATAGTTGCTACCGCTTAGGCATCCTTCTCAAAAGTCGGTATTTTTTCATTTTGGAGGTGGATCAAATTCATTTTATTTGGAAGCGGCTCTCCCAAATCCGGTTAGCAGCATTCTTTCCACACAATTTTTGAATAAGGACATTTTAATTCCAGCCGGCGCTTTTGTTTAGCGGAGTAATAAATCTCCTGCCGGTTTGTAAATCAGTTTTGTGATTTATCTCCTGCTTAATCAGCGCTTTCACATCCGTACAAAATATTTATATGGTCAGTGTGTAAAGCACATATTACACACGGGCGAACATTAAAAAATTTTTTGCTGGTAGAAAGAGAGTATTTTCAAATGCGTCCGGTTTCCAAATCGTTTCGTATGTAAAAGTTAAATCAGTTTAACAGAGATCGCCGTTTGAAAAAGCGGCGGGTCCGTTTGTCAGGAACTCGCCGTTAAATTCTTTTGATTTCCCGAATCTGCGGAACTATCATTTTGCTATTATGCTGATAACAAACTGAAGCCGACAGAACAAAAACCAACAAAGCGAGTTAGCTTACTCATTTCACTTTAACGCCCTCTTTTAAAAATAATTCATCGAGTCCCTTCAGCGAGCCGTCTTTCTCGTAAATAACCTCCGGCGAATATTGAATAGCCCACGCTCTGCGCATTTTATCGGTGCTGTTTGCACCCGAGCGGTGAAAAGCCACGCTCGAAAAGACAACAATTGAACCTGCTTTCACATCCATCAACTCACCTTTTTCGTCTCCGAAATAACCTTGCCGGTCGCCGCCGGCAACTGGTTTGTGCTCTACTTTTTCTTTTGTGCCCGCAGCGGAATAAGGTAAAATAGAAATTGTTCCGTTTGCTTCGTTCACATCATCGAGCGGAATCCAGCAGTTCACATAATATTTATGCTCGCCGTCAACGTAGCCGCTGTCCTGGTGCCAGGTAAACTCGGCTCCCTTTTTGTCCGTGCCCTTAACAACAAATTGTTCCCAGAACAAATATGCGTTATTGCCGATTGTACCTTTGCAAAGTTCAGCCATCAAATCGGAGAAAATAAATTTTGCCAGATGCGGGCGGTGCTTATAGGCGTTGAACACAAAATACCTGCTGTTCTTTCTGCTTAAACCAAGTGTGTCCGTTCCAAGTTTTTCCATTTCGGCATTCTGTTCATTGATTAATTGATCGCACTCGGCTCTCATCTCTTCGAGTTCCTGTAGCGAGATCATATTGTTCAAAACGAAAAAACCTTCATTTATATACTGCTGCTTTTGGGAATCCGTAATTTTAAGTTGAGCACTCATAGCGCCCTCCTTTCGTTATTTTGTTTTAAGTAATTGATTTGCTTTAATTGCTGCTTCATTCAAAACTATTTGAGGGTCCTGATTGCCAAGAATAGTTTTCTCAACTGCTTCGGCTATGGATTGATTAATTTCAACCCTGTAATTATCAATAGACGACCTGGCTCTGCCGATCGCAAGTTGATCAACAAAAGATTTCATATTCGGGTCTGCGTTCAAAAAATCTTTATAACTTTTCAATTTTAAAGCAGATTTTCTAACCGGGAGATAGCCTGACTTCATCGAAAAGAGAGCTTGATTATCCGGCTGAACAAACCATTTGATAAACTTCCATGCTTCATCCGGATATTCACTCTGTTTGAATACCGCGAGATGTTCTCCGGCGAGATAAGTAGCTTTCGATTTAGGTCCTTCGGGCAGAGGAGCAATTCCCCATTCAAAATTTTTGATTTTCCTGTAAAGGGGCAGATTCCACGGTCCGTCCATAACCATAGCAAGTGTGCCGGATGAAAAAGCTATATCGTGCGAAAGGGTAAATTTGCTAAAATCCATCATATCAAAAGTTTTTTTCCAAAATGACAAAGCATGCACACCAGCTTCTTTATTGAACAAGACCTCCGTTTGCTCTTCGTTAATAAGCATGCCTCCAGCCTGCCAAACAAATGGTTCCCACTGTAGAACCATCCAGATGCTCAATTGCCCGGATGCCGGAAAAACCGGTATGTAAAATCCATACTGATCAATTTTACCATCACCGTTTTTATCGATTGTTAATTTTTTAGAGTAATCAAAAAGTTCGTTCCAGTTTCGCGGCGGATGGTTCGGATCCAGTCCGGCTTTCTTGAATATAGTTTTATTGTAATGAAGAGCAAGCACAGTCGCTTCCATCGGAAGTGCGTAAAGTATGTTCTTCCATTTGGCGGATTTTAATAGCTCCGGGAAAAAATCGTTCATCTCTTCATCTGTCAATCCGTTTGCGCCTTTAATGAAATAATCCATTTCGTAAACGGCGCCGCCGGCTACAAGTTTATCAATAAAGTCGGAATGTATCCACGCTAAATCCGGCAAAGTTTTACTTTGAATGGATGAAATTAATTTTTGCACAAGAGCATCGCCGGTTGGAACGTACTGCGCGTTGATTTTTATGCCCGGGTTCTCCTTCTCGAATTTAGCCATCATTTCTTTTAACGCTGGTTGAGTGGACGGTACGAAACTGTGCCAAAACGAAATTGTAATTTCAGTTTCATTTTTTGATTTTTGACCGCAGCTAAAAATCAAAAAGGAAATCAGTAATGCCGTTACAAATAAATAAATTTTTCTCATAATTCAACGCTTGGATATTTTCAAAACTTGTTTCGTATTATTCTCATGTTCTCTGCGCAATTTCTGCGCCCCTAGCGGTTAAATCTTTAAAGTACGGAAAGTAAAAGCACTATATCTATACCGAACTAACCTTTAAACACTCCAAAGAACTCACCAAAGAAATCTTGTTTGTTAACCTCGAGCGCTACCTGATGCCTGCCTGATTCGGATGGTTCCCAGTAAGTAAGTCCGAGCATGTTTTGTTGATTCATTTCAATCGACACATTGCCTCCGGTGAAACCGCAAACATTTTTAGAAAAAATTGAAACTGCTGCGAGCGGATCGTGGAAAGTTATGTATGGATAAAATTTATCGAACCAAACCTGCGCAAAATCCAGAACAGGCATCAGCAGAGGATGTTTGAATCTCTCGCGCACCTCTTCAGAGCTCATTGTAACTTGTGTAGTAACATCAAGCCCTACAGATTTATGAATTTTAACATCTGCGTCGTAAACAATTTTCGACGCGTGATAATCGCCGAAAGCGTTCCATTCCATCGGGTATGCGTCTTTATTCTTTCTCTCAAAATATCCGGACATCATTACTAAACCTTTTAGCAAGGATGGAATATCCGGGTCCACAGAAAAAAGTAAACCGATATTTGTTAACGGAGCGATTGTGAGCAGAACAACTTCACCCGGATATTTGCGTATCGTGTGGCGCAAGAATTCAATCGCCTCACCTTTTGGGAATTTTGTTTTATGTTCCCAATTAACAAGTTTACTTGCCTGCTGAGCTTCTTTTTGATTCTGCTCAATTATCAATGGCTTTTCGGCACCTGGATAGATTGGAATATCTTTTCCGGCTGCAATGCACATTGCGCTTGCTATCATCGCCCGTTTTTCCGCTTCACCTGTAACAGTTGTAATTCCAAGCAAATCGCAGTTAGGATTGTTTAACAAATACGCCAATGCTACGGCGTCATCAATGTCGGTGCCGATATCAGTATCAAGAATAATTTTAGTTTTCATTTCATATCAAATTTATTTATCGAAATACTTTACTGTCCACTGTGCGAGCTTTTGCAGAGGCAAATGCAAGCGCCTGCTTCTTTTTCTTTTCACCTTACCGGCATTCACTGCGCAGTAATAAAGAGTGAATCCATCGGCTGCATAATCATTAACTCCAGCATAATTATGGTGCTTCCGTTTGAATATACATCGGCGGTATCGAAAAAATTTACGCCGTTATAGATTGAGGCGGTGGTGAGTTCGCTCGCTTCTTTTTGATTTGTTTTTGCTATGTGAGACCATCCTTTCGAACCGGTAAAGGAGATAACACCTAAACAAATTTCGGAGACAAGCGATCCTGAATTTCCCAATCTTTTGTAATTCATTTTAAACTCCTAAATCGAGTGAGAGTGATTCCACAGATGACCTTTTCGCTTTTTCCCTTTTAAAGTGGTCTCGAAATAAATTCCGCTTAAAATTTCATTCACAACCGGAATATCGTGATGATCTCCCATTTTTGTTGCTATGCAGACGCCGGGTTCTATGGTGTAAACTTTTTCTTCGGACACAGCTATTCCTCTGCCTTCATAAAAAATCCAATATTCGTCGCAATCATGAAAATGATTATCGAAATCTGTGTTGCGCCAATACGAAGTCGAATCGCCAGAATTTTTTGGATGCTGAACATTATTCATTGAAAAAACTCCGTGCGCGCCAATTTCATTTTCCCAATTGCCTCCTACAATTATTATTGTATTTTTTTCAGCCGAATCGTTGCAAATGGAAAGTGGAAAATCTTTTTTTAATTCGGCTGCATCCCCGCCGGAAATTATCCGTTTAGAATTCCCGTTTAATACAGAACACTTTCCGCTGCAGACAAACAAAAATTGTTTCTCCTGCCTCATCTGCATATCTATTTTCCGGTTCGTTTCCAGCGATATAATTTCGTAGAATTTTAATTCGGACCATTCCGGGAAATTTTGATTGATGTTTTCTATTCTCGGCATTTCTAATTAATTCTGCTTCCCTTTTCAATTTCAAAAAAATGCAGCTTGTCAAAATCCGGTTCAAAGAAAACCGTATCGTTCACTTTAGCATCCGAGTTAGCCGGCACTTTAGCCACGAAATTATTAGAGAGAGTTGAGGCGTAAATGTTCGATTCATTTCCCATTAATTCGACAACCTCAACTCTTCCCTTTATTGTGTTGTGGGAGGCACCACACAAGTGTAAATTTTCCGGGCGGATGCCAATGATTATTTCTTTTCCTATAAATCCTTTCAACAATTCATCTTTAGGTAGTTTAATCGTAAAATCATCACATGAAAGATTAATTCCATTTTCACCCGAAACTTTCACCTTGAAAAAGTTCATTGCCGGTGAGCCGATGAAACCCGCAACAAATTGATTTGCCGGCTTGTTGTATAATTGGAGCGCTTTATCGGACTGCATTATATATCCATCCTTTAAAACAACTATTCTATCACCCATCGTCATAGCTTCTACCTGGTCGTGTGTAACGTAAACCATAGTAGTCTTAAGCGCGTTGTGAAGTTTTTTTATTTCCGTTCTCATTTGCACGCGCAGTTTCGCATCGAGATTTGAGAGCGGCTCATCAAATAAAAATACAACTGGCTTGCGTACAATTGCTCTTCCAAGTGCTACTCGCTGGCGCTGCCCGCCGGAAAGTTCTTTCGGTTTTCTTTTGAGATAATCTTTTATATCGAGAATTTCAGCCGCCTCATTCACCCTTGCCTCTATTTCTTTCTTAGGAAGTTTTCTAAGCTTCAGCCCGAATGACATATTTTCAAAAACATTCATATGCGGGTACAAGGCATAATTTTGAAATACCATTGCTATATCGCGCTCCTTTGGCGGAATGCCCGTAACGCATTTATTGCCGATAAAAATATCGCCCGACTGAGGAGTTTCTAAACCTGCAATAATTCTTAACGTTGTTGATTTGCCGCAGCCAGACGGACCGACGAGAACAACGAATTCGCCATCCTTCATTTCGATATTAATATTGTGCAATACTTTTACGGCGCCGTAACTCATTTCGATATTCTTCAATTCTACCTTTGACATATTCTTTCCTGTTTGCTTAGTATTTAATTGCTTGGATATTTTTTTAAGAATGGTACGTCATCATTTATATCTGGACCAAAAAATTTATATATAATCAAATCCACATTTCCGTTATTCACTATTTCAACACCTCTAATAGCCGCGTTGTGGGTTATTATTAATTCGTCCTCGTAGAAGTTTCCAGCTTGGATGGAATGCCCGGCAAATTCACCTTTTCCATTCCACACTAAAATATTATAGACGCCATTTTCTTCGCTTAATATTTTTCTTCCAGGCTTTATAACAAGTTTCTTGCCGCTGAATTTTGTTGTGTTGTAAAATATCCAATATTCATTCGCCATTTCAGAATCGGAAATTAAGACGGGCGGCGTGTGCCTGTTCTCATAGAAATAGGGGTCGCCGCTAATTTCCCAGTTGATCATTTCCAAAATAATTTTTTCGCCGAGAGCTTGGCGGTCCTCTTTTCGTACATCTTTAAACAATAACTGCTTGTTTATCATTTTGGCACCACACTTTGCCTGCATCATTGCAAAGACGTCTGAATCTTCTTGTAGTTCAATTGTTAAGGCTGTGCCCGGTGCGTGAAGCGTTCCCGAAGGCACGTGGAATCCGTCGTTCGGTAATTGCTTAAAAGCACGCGCGTGCTGAAGTATGGAATCATCCATCCATTCAATCAAATGCTGCAGAAGAACATCATATTTTTTTTGCTCAACAATGTAAGGATGAACGCCGAAGAAAGTTTCTGGGCTTTTTCCCATCGGAAGACCTTCGGGAAAATAATACGCTTCTTCTTTTGAGTTGCAGCCGACCAATTTAGCGTGATGCTGCATTTGATGAATATGGTAAGGCAGCCTCTCTTCGTAATCGAAAATTTTTGCCAGGCGGTTCAATCCATTGTGAGTTTTTGAATACTCATCGCCCATAATTAATTCCGGTGCGCACTCAACCGCTTCTTTCAAAGTAATATCGCGGTTGTAATCAATATTTAGTATGCTCAACCCCTCGTTCGAAACCGAAACTTTATTATCGGCTTTTGTTGTGGAGCCAATCCATCTTTCGCAAATGCCACCGCGCACGCCAAGATTATATTGCTCTTCTGGTAATCCAAATCTTTTTCCCGGAGGCAAAAAATCCCGAGCTACCCACGCCGGTTTTAGTCGTAATACCCCACTGCTCTTCTCAATCTCTTTTTCTATGTTACTTTTAATTTCTTCCATAGTAACCCTTTATGTTAATTCCACTTCAAGTTCGGATTACATTCCTCACTGCCGATGTATTTTAGAATTTCATCCAATAAAATTGTTGCGTATGGATCGATGCCGTAATTCTCGGCAATTCTAAAAGTTGTTAGAATCAAATTTCCTTTTCCTACTTTCATTTGCGCCATAAAAGGGTAATTAGCGTGAACCCAGCCCAAGAACATTCCAGCGGGAACATCATCAAAATTTTCAGCAGGTACGGAGCCAATCACAAAACGAGGAACGGTATTTACCGCTTCAAAGCCCAGCTTTTTATCAAAACTGATTTTTTTGAAGATCGGGCTTACGTCATCAATCCAATTTAGATTCGAAGCCCAGTTGCCGTCCAGACCAGCGGAATCTCTCGAAATAATTTCAAACGGGAATCTGTAAATATTTTTCGTGCCTCCATCGGCTATGCAAACTACATTCACACCGGCTTTTAATTCATCAATTACCTTCTCATTTATAGAATTTGTTATAACAACATTTTTTTTGTCGCCCGATAATTCAAATCCTCTAACGGCTAATTTTTCAGCTAAGTTTTTCATTACCTGGTTTTCGGAATCGGCATATATCAAAATTTTGTTCTCATTTATTTTTTTTGGATATACAAAAACTTCCGTAAAATTTTTGGCGATAAGTTTATCGTCCTTCATCAAATTAAAATTCACCGTAACTTTTTGCGGCTGTTTAACGTTTGAAAACGAAAGATTTATCTCGGAAATTTCTTTCACCAAAGCTTTTTCGATTTCCGAAATTACGACTTCACCACTTTTATTGCTTGACGAACTCCAAAGAATTCTGGCATTTGACAAATCAAAATCTCCGTAGTGGGAAACAAATATTTTTATAGAAGCTGTTTCATCATCCCAATAATTAAATTTGTCGGCGCGAGATATTATTGCATCGGGTTTCTGTATGTCTGATAATTCATTGTGGTTCTCTTTAAAATTACGCCACATATCCAGTAGCCCGTTGCACTCCCAATTTACATCAGTGAACTCAGTAATAACGTATCCCTGTATAGGGTTCTGCAAACGGATCTCCTCGATTTCATATTTGAGCGCTGTAAATTCGGCTCTTTGACTTACCTCAGCGAGTTTATCGTAGGATTTGAAAATTCTGTTGTATTTGAAATCGGAAAATCTTTTATAAACACCATCCGGCAGAACTTCAATTTCGTTACCAAATTTTCTGTTGAACCAGAAAGGAAGTTTTTCTGGAAGCTTTGGCAAGCCCCAATTCCCGAATTCGGACAACAGCAAAACTTCTTTGCCTGTTTCGTGAGAATCGCCGTGACTGCTGAAAAGCCATTTTGGACGCGAAGCTATATCTTTAACGGCAGCCGAAAAATTTTTGTAATTCTCCGGTATCGAGTAATAAATGTGATAATCATTTATATCGGTTTTCAAATGAAAATTTCCCCAGCAGGCGCTGTTATCAACAATCAAACGACCGGGCGCTGCCGCCTTAGCGTAGTCAAATTCATTAATCAGCCATTGTCGCTGCTCAGCTATTTTAAGATCGATGCCCCAGCTCTCGTTAATTATACTAATTACAACAAGCGAAGGATGATTCCAATCCCTTTCGAGCATTTTGTCTAACGTGTATCTTGAACGGGCTTTTACACTTTCGTTGAAAACATCCCAATTCGGAATTTCATACCACACAAGCAGCCCGAGTTCATCGGCAATTTTCAAGTATTCCGGCTCTGGCACTTTTATATGGCAGCGCATTGTATTTATGCCAAGCTGCTTGGCTTTTATCATTTCATTATGCAAGTATGCTTCAGATGGAAACTGGTAAACTGTTTCCGGATAAAAATTCTGGTCGAGCACCGAAATCATATAAAAAGGTTTGCCGTTCAAGTAAAACTTTCCGTCTTTGTTTATAAATTCTCTAAATCCGAAACGATCTTCGTGTTCGTCTTCACCAAATTTTATTTTGATATAATAAAGATTCGGATTCTCCGTATCCCATAATTGAGGCAAATTTACTTTACCATTAATAGTTATCATATTAGAATTAACATTCTCAACCACTCGTTCAAATACTTTTTCATTTCCGGGTGAATATATCTTTACAAGGAGATTTTGCTTTTCCAAAATAACTCCGTCTAAAAATATTTTTGAAGTGAATTCGCCGTTGATATTTGCATTAATTTGCGTGCGTGAAATAAAAATTTCCGGCTCGACGGAAATAAAAACATTCTGCCAAATTCCGCTGTTTTGAACATACCAGCTTTGCTTTCCATGCGGAATGTTCCAGTAACTTATTCCTTCCGTCCCGATCGAATCGGTTGCCGGGTCCATTACCCTAAGCAGAATTTCGTTATCGCCCTTTCTTAATTCTTTAGTGATATCGAAACTAAACGGCGTGTAACCGCCCTCATGTTCACCAATGAATTTTCTGTTTACATAAAGTCTGGACATATAATCAACAGCGCCAAAATGCAAAATGTATCTTTTGTTATCTTCCTTATTATTGATATTGATTGATTTTCTGTACCAAACAACGCCCTGATAATCCATCAAATCTTCGTATAAGAGATGCCATGAATAAGGCACTTTGGCTGTACGCCAGCTTTTAACTGTATCAATGTTGTTGGGTTCTATTGTGCTTAATTGATTTTTAACAATCTGCCATTCGCCGTTAAGAGAAATGTTCTGCGGGAAGCTGATTGTTGCAGTTAAGAGTATAAGCATCAAAGCCATATAGGCTGCAGCCAGCCAATTCTTTTTTTGAAGATCATTTTTCATTGATAAATTCCTTATAAAATTTTGAATAATTGTTTTTCCAGCCGGCTGCAATTTTCAATTCCGCTGAACGATTTTCATAACCAACGGAGTGACCTTCATATTTATACAAGAACCATTCTATAGTTCTCTGCATCCAAACATCAAACGGAGTCGATTTGAAATTTATGGCTGATTTAATTTTTTCGATACTGAAAACTGCAGTACGTCTGGTGTTAAAAGTAAAAATGTCTCCGGCACTGGAGCGGCTGATTTGTAAATGATCGAATATATTTTGGTCAATATGAACAATCTCAATTTTCTTTTTTAAAAGCGCTGCCAGTTTCGTCAAATAATCATTGAGCGAAATAATTTCTTCTGAGGCAGCGTTGTACGAGTTACCAATTGTAACAGGATAATCTAATAAATCTGCAAATGTGCGTGCGAGGTCCTCAACATAAAGCGTTTGCATGGCAAAATCGCCGCTGCCGGGAACAAGCAATAGTCCCCCATCTAAAATTCTTTCTATCCAAAAAAAATCTCTTTTTGCAGGGTCGCCTGGTCCGCATACGTAAGGCGGGCGTATTATAGTAACCGGGAATAATTGTTCGTTGTGCACATTCCATAAATACTTTTCGCATTCACGTTTTTTAATTCCGTAGTCCATCCCAAATGGATTCCTTGTGAAGTAAGGCATTATTTGGCTGTTAGCCTGGTCTTCAGTAATCGGGCAGCTCACATTATTCGAAATCATATAAACCGAAACTGTGCTGCAGTGAATAAACCTACCAATTCTTCCATTAAATATCTCGTAAGCAATTGCTGAATCTCCCGGTTCATATGCAATCATATCATAAACGACATCAAAATTTTGGGCGGCGGTAATTTCTCTTAAAACATTTTCATCGTTTCTATCGCCGCGGAATATTTTTACCCTGTGGTCGTTTTCAAATTTGTTTTTACTTTTTCCCCTTGTTAATAGAAAAACGGAATGATTTCTTTCTAGAAGAAATTCAACCAGTATAGAGCTTATAAATCCGGTTCCTCCAATTACAAGTATTTTCATTTCATTAACAACATTTTTTTTGAAACTGATTTTCCATTATGCTCGAGTCTGTACAAGTACACTCCGCTAGCCAACTGCGAAGCGTTAAATTCAATTGCGTATTTACCTGCAATCTTAAATTCGGTTACTGGAACCGCAACCTCTCTTCCAAGCATATCATAAACTTTTATTGTTACAAAACCGGAAGTGGATATTTCATAATTAATTACTGTAAGAGGGTTAAACGGATTTGGGAAATTTTGATGAAGCACAAATTCTGCCGGTACAGAAAAATCTCTTGCGTAATCGTCAACTCCAACTACAACAGCGGCTGTATCTGCAAAAAGAAAGATACCTGTTTCATATTTGTTAAGAGAGATTGCGGCAGTTTTCAGTTGATCCACTTTCCCCGAAATAACATTACCATTCAATAAGTTGGTAAGGTAGTAAACTTTATCAGAATCTAAGCTCATCTTATCTGTTGGAATATTCAGCGAGACCTTTGCTGAGACATTCCCCATATTAATTACTGAGAAGAGGTTTTCTTTATCAAGCCATCTTCTAAAGCCATATACAGCGTTATTAGGTGAAAGAGCAATCTCCTCAAAATTATTCGCAGTTAATGCTTTATATTTTTTGCGTAGAGCAATCAGATTTTTATAAAAAGGTAACAGTTGATATTTACTATCTAAATATTTCATTTGCGTATTAGCCCAGTAAATCATCCATGTACTGTAGGGATGAGTTTCGTTTCCTACTTCCTGTCCATTATACATCATAGGCACGCCATTTAAACTAAACAATAAAGCTGCAGCCATCTTCGTTCTTTCCAATCCATGCTTAATTATAAACCGATCGGTATCATTGTTCTCGATGAAGCGCAGAATTTTAGAATCTGCAGCATAACCAAGCCCATTATTGGTAAGTGAGTTCCGAAGCGTTTTGCTCTGATTTGAAGTCTGCATAAATACTGTTTGGTAAGGACTATAGTTAGTCTGCCAAACCCAATGAGATACCCACGAATATTCTGCCGCCCAATCATAGGCAGCATCGAATCGTTCATCGAATACCTGTGCTTGAGCTGCTTTATCTTCTGCTAATAAAAAAATTTCTGGCTTTATTCGCTTTAATGCTAATCTTATCTTTTTTGTGAACTCGGGGGAGCGTGCAGTTACTGCCCAAACAGCATCGAATCGGAAACCATCTATATCGAAATTCTGCACCCAATATTTAAGAGCATTCAGAATATAATTCTGCATCTCGATATTTTCGAAATTCAGGTTCGGCATATAGCTCCAATCAAAATAATATACGAAGCCATTGCTGCCGAGCGTTGAATTACCTGCATAAGGGGAATTATCTTTTCTTCTCTGAAAGTAGTTATAGTAATGAGATTTTGTACCAAATTGAAGTGAATGTTTAGCAAAGTAATGCTCAATCGATGCGTGGTTAGGAACAAAATCCAGAATAACATGCATGCCATACTTTCTTGCTTCAACAACTAAATTTCTCAAGTCGGTTTCGCTGCCATAATTTGAACGAATCTTGAAATAATCCACCACATCATAACCCTGTCCGCCCCGCTTGGTTTGATAAATTGGTTGAAGATAAATCGTATTGATTCCCAACTCGGCTAATTCAGGAATCTTCTGCGTAACATTAACAAGTCTCCCATTTTCAACGAAGCAATATGGTGTAACCTGGTAAACTATTGCTTTGTCAATCCATGCCGCGTGATCTTTTTTTATATCAAATGCATTTATAGAATTTTCAGTAACAGTAATAAATGTTCTGCTCTTAGCTGTATCACCCTCGTTCGTAACGCAATAAAGATCAAAATAATACTCCCCTTTGCCCGCATTAGCAGGAAGTGAAAAACTAAAACTGCTTCCAAGCTGATTCAGCACCAAACCGGTAATTGGATTTCGGGGATCTTCACTCCAGCAAAAAGCCATCGGAAGATTTTTAGGATTATCATTTACTTCGGCAGTTAAAGTTATTGAGGTGCCTGCTGTTGTGGCATGCGCAGTTACTTCGGGAAGAATTTTATAACCAAGCCTAACACGAATTGTATCGGAATAGAATTTTGTGCCGCTGCTGTCTATTACTACATATATTTCATTTATGCCGTTGGTTAAAAGCACGTCAGCAGAAAAATTAAGATTTGTGACTAAGTTTAATTGGCTTGCCTGCTTGTTCACATAAATTAAAGCTGAAGTAAAATTAGCAGAAGAGACAGTACCTGTAATTGTTTGTCTGTGGGACCAAACTTCAGTTCCATAAACTTTATCGAATTTAACCTGGCTTCCATAAAGAACAGAGAACGAAATCAACAAGAAAAAATATTTAAGAAAAATTTTCATTAATCATCCAGAATTATTTTTTAGGAAGCCTGCCCCATTTATCAAGTGTGTCTTTCAAGCGGAAGAAGGATTTTTTAGGCGAACTGTCTTCGCGCACTAATCCGCCGTTTGTAATATATGGGCGAAAATCGGAAAAATCGTACCAGTTAATTGCCTTTATAGACGGGCGGCTGTAATACAATGTATAAACCTGCTCAAGCCAATCCGCCTGTAAATCCTCATCCCACGGCCGCCGCCAATCGTAGGGCTGACCATCTTTGAATGGAATTCTCGTGTTCGGGTCCAATCCGCCTGCAGAAGCGCCTATCTCGGTTAAGTAAATTGGCTTGTTGAATTTTTCTAATCGTTCCAAAAGACGAACTATATCCGAAAGGTCTCGGCTCGGGAAATAAATTTGAATTCCTAGAACATCGAAATCAACGCCGCCGTTAATCATATCTTCGATATATTTTCTGGGTGAACGGAGCGGGCGAGTTGCATCCATTCTTGCCATTCTTCCCATTGCTGCATATTCAGCCCAAGGGCAGCAGTTGTTGGAAATTCTTACGACGTTCGCATTCACTTCCTTTGTCTTATCGAAAGCGAACTTAGTAATTTCTAAAATCTGTTCGGGGGTGTGATTATGAATGTTTGCCCAATCGTGGTATTCATTCATCACTTCCCATTGCAATACTTTATCGCCGTAATGAGAAACTAAATTGTAAGTATGCTTCCCAATATATTTTTTCAGCTCATCAAAATTTTTATTCTTAAGCCAGTCCGGAGTAACTGTTGGATGAAACCAGAACAGCGGGCGCCCTTGAATTGTGATGTTGTTCTCGCTGAGCCAGTTAACAATATTATCCTTTATTCCCCAATTATATTTTCCTTCTGTCGGCTCGAACAATTCGTACCAGCTATCCCACACGTAATGTGTTATTGTGGCAAAGTCCATCACCTCTGTAAATCTTTTAACAAAATCTTCCGATTTTGCCCAAACATACTGACGGCTCTCGCAGCCGAAATAAACTTTATCAGTTCTCTTATTTTTCTTGATGTCAAATTCGGCTTTTTCGAGTTCCATTTTCTCTCCGGCGTGCAGCGCATAAAGAAGCGACAAATCCGAAATCTTGGCGCAGTTAACATCATTCGAATGTTTTTTCCCTGCATCTTCAAATAGCTCCTCAGAAAGTGCAGCCAAGTGGTTTACTTCGGGAGAAAAAAGCACGCCGCTTTTTTGATAGCGTGTTTTAATATTTCTGTTCCGAATAACGCGCGTTTTTGCCAGCTCGTAATTAAGATTTAACTGCGTGCCTCTAATAAAATCTTTTGTAGAATAAAACTCACCTCCGTTATCAGCGGCTATTGTAATAAAGCCGAAACCTTCTACAAACCATCTTGTATTAACGGAAATTTTTTTATCATTCAATTCTTGAGGGACAACAATTCCTTCGCTGCTGATTTTTATATTCGATTTGAAAGGGTCTTCATATTCATCGGTTACATAAGCAAAATTCATCGGAGCCATCCACTGGTGTGGAAAAGGTTTGAATATTAGATCGCCCGGAGTTCTGGCTAAAAACCCTGCAGCTTTGGAAATTAAGGGAGAAGCCGTTAATGCGGCGGCGGTCATTCCTCCTTTTGTTAAAAAACTTCTCCTCGTAATTGCATCCATTTTATCTCCGGAATTTTATTTCAAATTATTCCACGTGTTTTTTAATTTAAGAATCCTGCTGCACGCTGATTTTTTTTCACCATTAATAGAACGAAGAATTCCTCCCGATTTCAAAAATCCGATCGGGTCGGCAAAATCGTACCAATTGGCTGCTTGTATATAAGGTTTAGAATAGCCGATAGTAAAAATCTTTTCAAGCCAATCTGCCTGCAGTTCTTCATCCCAATGCCTGTGCCATTCGTACGGCTGAGCCGACCAATCGAGTTCCTCTTCCCAGAATTCTGTAGTAATTCCTTTTGAAGGCGAACCAATCTCAGCGAGATGCATCTGCTTCCCGAATTCGGCATATCGTTCAATGAACTGAACCGTTTCTGCAATTGTACGGTGAACAAAATAAACCTGTGCGCCAATCAAATCGAAATCAGCGCCGGCTTCAATTAAATCCCTTGTAAACTGATGCGGGGTTCTTTGTGGAAATTTAGCATCGCTCGCTCCCCACTTTCTTAATTGAACATACTCGGCAAAGGGGCAGCAGTTATTGACGAGAAGTTTTATATCGGGATTAGCGTCGCGCGCTACATCGCAAGCAAACTTAGAAATTTCAACAAGCTGTTCTGGGTCGAGTGAAAGTTCGTTTGCCCAGTCATGCATTTCGTTTACTACTTCCCACACTTTAATTTTATTTCCGTAATGACCTATCACTTCCTTTATATGCTTCTCCAGGTATTTCTTTAGATCGGAAAAAGATTTACCAGCAAGCCATTGCGGTGTAACCCAGCTGTGGCTCCAGAACAAGGGACGCCCAAGAACGGTAATGTTTCTTTCGAGAAGCAGATCGAGAAGTTCATCCCGCTCTTTGAACTGCTTCTTACCCTCTTCCGGTTCGAAATCTATAATATCACCTTTTAAGTAATGCGTAATCGTAGCAAAGTTGAATAGTTCGGTAAAACGTTCGAAGAAAAGATTTTTTTCCATTTTGAAATAACCGCGCGTATCGCAGCCAAAAAGAAAATCCGACCGGGTTCCAATTTTCAGAATATCGAATTGGGCTTTTTCGTATTCCAGCAACTCGCTCGCTTCAAGAGAGTACCGGAGAGATTTTTGAGAAAGCTCTGCGCATTTAATGTCGTTGTCAATATTTTTTTTGGCTTCCTCTAAAAATTGAGTGCCAAGTTCAATCACCTTCAAAAGTTCGAATGATGGAATAAATTTGCTGCTTTCAAATGATTTTAATCTTTTAGAAGTCCTGTAAACCCTTGTCTTAGCCAGTTCATAACTTAGGTTAAAAATCGTTGAACCGTTCAAAGGGAGTTCATAAAAATCTCCTTCGTTATCTGCCGGCATAAACAGATACCCAAATCCTTCAACATTCCAACGAACGCTGATAAAGAATTTTTTCTTTCCCATCAAGTCGGAAATAACAATTCCTTCCTTTTCAATGCGCACATCGGAGTAGAAAACATCGTAGTTATCATCCTGTGTTAAAACAAATTTGTGTAAATGCGTACCTGTGCCTTTTTGAACAAACACTGGTTTGAAAATTATTTTTTGTGTCATTAACTAACTCACTTTTTTGGTAACGAATCCAATTTTTTCTTGAATTGTAAAATTCTATCGAAGGCGAGTTTCTTTTCCCCTTTGGTCGATTTCAAAATACCGCCTCCTTTAATCCACGAGAAAGGATCGACGAAATCATACCAGTTAACTGCTTCTATCCACGGTTTGCTGAAAGCCATCGAATAGAGCCCTTCAATCCAATCGGCTTGTAGTTCTTCATCCCAATGTCTGCGCCAAATAAAAGGCTCGTTCGGAATTTCGAGCAGCCCAGTTTTAACGGATGCTTCAGTAGGACCAGAGGAGGCTCCGACTTCGGTTAATTGAACCGGTCTGTTGAAATCTTTTAAGCGCTCGATGTAAATAATAATATCGGAGAGATCGCGGTAAGGGAAATACATTTGCTGACCTGTAATAGTAAAATCTACTCCAGCATCAACGAGGTCCTTCATAAATTTGTAAGGCGTTCTCTGCGGATATATTGCATCGAGATCTCCCCATTTTTTTAATTGAACGTACTCAGCGTACGGGCAGCAGTTATTAATCAACCTATGAACTTTGGGGTTAGTCGCCTTGGCAACATCGCAAGCTAGTTTTGTTACTTCAACAATCTGTTCGGGTTTAAGCTGCAGTTCATTAGCCCAATCGTGCGATTCGTTAACAACTTCCCATGCATACATTTCATCTCCGTAAAAACCAACAACTTTTTTAGTGTGGTCTTCAACATATTTTAGCAGCTTGTCATACTTCATATAGCGAAGCCAATCCGGCGTAACTGTTTTGTAAAACCAAACAATTGGTCTCCCTTCAACAACAATATCTCTCTTACGTAATTCATCGAACAAAAGTTTTCTGAGCGAAAAATTCTTCTCTCCTTCGACAGGCTCAAAATCCTGGTAAGTTGAATGGAGCAGGTAATGCGTAATTGTAGCGTAGTTAAAAAGCTGTGGAAATAATTCGAGAAACAAATCCGGGTCCATTTGATTGAAACCACGTGCATCGCAGCCGATAAAGAAATCCTTCCTGCTTCCATTTTTATAAATATCGTACTCGGCTTTTTCCAATTCGATCATCTCACTTGCCTGCATGGCATAGAGCAAACATTTCTGAGATAACGCCCCGCATTTAGTCTCGTCCCCTTTCAAATTTTCAGCGTCCTCGAAATAGTTCTCTGATAAATTGATAAACGAGTTTAGTTCGTAGGATGGGATCCACCCTTCTTTTTTGTGTGAAGAGATTCTTTTTCTATTACGAATAATTCTACTCTTAGCTAATTCGAAATTCAGGTTGAGGAATTCTGTTTTACCTCCACTGGGAATTTCATAAAAATCGCCCCCGTTATCGGCAGTTATAAAAATGTAACCAAAATTTTCGACGTTCCATCGAACGTTAATACCAAATTTTTCAACGCCGTATGTTTCCGAAATTTTAACTCCTTCGTACGATGCAGATATATTGGAATAGAATGCATCCCAATTTTCATCACTAGCGTAAGCCCAATTTAACAAATTCGGACCCGAGCCGCGTTGTACATATACCGGTTTAAATATTAATTCTCCATTCATAAACTTTTCCTTGTCTTACTGTTTATCCTGCTCTTGTTCTTACTCTCTTTCAGTTCTTGTATAGATCAAGATTAATGCATTAATAAGAGTAAAAGATTTATCACATATTATTTAGCTGGCAGATTATTAAATCTGTTTTGCAATTTTCTTAAGCGGTTAAACGATTCTTTCTTTTCACCTTTTACAGTTCTTAGTATTCCGCCGTTTTCCATAAACGAACCCGGGTCTATAAAATCGAACCAGTTTATGGCGTGTATATATTTCTTTGAATAGAACACGGTATAATTATCCTCGAGCCAATCGGCTTGTGTTTCTTCATCCCAAGGTCTGTGCCATAAATAGGGCTCTTTAGGAAATTCCGATTTGCCTGTTTTAATCGTTTCGTTTGTAGGACCGCCGCTTACACCAATTTCAGAAATCTGCATCGGTTTGCCAAGTGAAGCAAGATTTTCCATAATTATAACAGAATCCTGTAAATCGCGATACGGGTAATACATTTGTTGTTCGAGAATATCGAAATCTATTCCGGCTTCAATTAGATCTTTCGAAAATTTATACGGTGATCTTTGACTGTATTTAGCATCGCTTCCGGAATACTTTCTAAGCTGAACATACTCGGCAAATGGACAGCAATTGTTCACGGTTCTTTTAACATTTGGGGCTACAGATTTAGCTACATCATTTATCAATCGTGTAAGCTCTGTAATCTGTTCGTGTGAAAGCGATAGTTCGTTTGCCCAATCGTGCAGTTCATTTACTACTTCCATCGCGTACAGCATATCTCCAAAATGCTTCATTGTATCGTAGGTTAACTTCTCGGCATACTTTAATAATTCATCGTATTTCATATTGCGCAGCCAATTAGGAATGCAGCAATCATGAAACCAAAACAACAATCTTTCTTGCGATTTAATACCACGCTCCGCTAATTTTTTTATTAACAGTTCGCGCGTGCCTGGGTTTATTACTCCGGGTGTTGGCTGATAATCGGACATCATCCCGTCACCTTTAACCACAAATGTTATATTGGCGTAGTTAAAAACTTCGCTGAAGAGGTTGAGAAATGTATCTTGGTACATTTGATAAAAACTTCTCGCGTCGCAGCCAAAGAAGAATCCTTCGCGTTTGCCGTTATTGATTATGTCGTTATTTGCTTTTTCTATTTCCATCATCTCGCTTGCCCATAGAGCATACATAAGGGATTTTTGCGAAAGTGCGGCGCACAATTCGTCATTGGATATATTTTTTTCGGAGTCGTTCAAAAATTCTTCGGACAGATCTTGATAACTTTTTAATTCTCTGCTCGGTATTAATCCGCTATTAACAAATTGCGAAAATCTTTTCCTGTTACGCGCCACACGGCTGTTAGCGAACTCGAAATTGAGATTTAAGATTTTAGATTTTCCTTTAGCAGGCAGTTCATAAAAATATCCTCCGTTATCGGCTGTTAAATTTGTATACCCAAAGCCCTCAACATTCCACCTTATATTAATCCCAAATTTATTCTGCCCGCCTGCATCGCTAATTTTAATTAGGTTGTCTTTAAAATCTATATTAGAATAAAATGCATCCCAATTGTTGTCTGTTGCCCATGCAAGAGGATAAATATGCGGACCTCGTCCCTTTTGAACAAAATGCGGTTTAAAAATCATTTCACCCATAAGAGACGATTTTTGAACTCTGGATTTTGTAAGTACCGTAGGCGCTGCGTTCAAATCAAATACAGGCAGTGTTGAACCGAGTCCTATCAGTGTAGTGTTTTTAAGAAATTGTCTTCTATCCATAATGTATTCTTTAATTATTTTTTGTTACCAGACTAAATGAATTAATGCTGCGTGGTTCTTCAACTTTTTTATAATACCACGCAAGAGCAAACAAAGAAACGGCAGATGAAATAATGAACACAAGTGCAAAACCAAATAACTGTGCCAGCCAGCCGGCTAAGATTCCTGTTAAAATGAATGGCACGGTAAGTATATTTGTAAGAGCCGCATAAATCGGGAGTTCTTCTTCAGAGCACATTTCGGCTACTATAGTTAACCGCGAAACTTGAATAAGCGATTGAGTAAATGCCATAAAAATAAAGACCATGTAATAAACTTCAACGGTTGGTGAAAGTAAGGCGAGCAAACAAGCCATCAAAGTAAACATGCTTGTGAGCAATAAATTTATTCTGTGTCCGTAATGATCTGCCAAATAACCGAACAGCAGGCTGCCGGTAATCATACCAAACATAATAATCATTGTAAATTCTCCGGCAGAGCTGTCATTAAGCGAGAATCTTTGAATAGCATCGATAGTAAAAAATGCAAAAGAAGTGTAAGCAAGTATCATAGTTACATCACCAATCAAAAAATTTCTGAAATTTTTATTCTCTTTTAAAACAACCGGTAAATATTTAAAATATTCATAATAATTGGAGACTCCTGGTTTTCCGGCCGTGTTTTCTTCTTTTATAAAAAACAGTATCGCATAAGAAATCATGGTAATTAAAAACGAGATAAGAAATAGCAGAGAATAATTATGAGGTGCAGGTAGATGTTCAAGTATGTATTTCACAATATACCCGCCGAGAACTCCGAAAATGGCACCGAGTGCAACGCGCCATGCAAATAACCTGCCTCGTAAATTAACAGGAGTTATTTTGGAAATTAGACCAATCCAGCCCGGAAGATTAAAGCCACCTCCAACTGCCGCTAAAGAAAAGAATGTAAAAAAAATTATCACGCCCATTTCAACAGGAAGAGCTGGAATGGTGTAAAAACTTACAATTGCCAGAGCAAGCCAGAAAACTCTCTGGAACAATCCGGTAACCAGCAAAAGATTTTTTTGAGAACCGGTTTTTGACGCGTAATTGGCGATAAATATCTGCGGAAAATTAAAACCAATTGTCCACACAACCGGAATTAAAGCAATTGCAATTGACCCGCCGCCAATAGATTTAATATAGACGGGAATAACAGTATTTTGTGCAGCTATTGCCATAGCTAAAGCAAAAACAGCTCCGTCAAAAACATTTAACAAAAAATTTCTTTTAACCGTTTTATCGTCTATACGTGTATAAATAATTTTTCTAACCAAAATAAACAAGAACCTCCTTGGCAGAGAGCTTAACTTTAGCTTTTGAGCTCTCTCCATCAAGAACCATGTTTAATTCATTTTTACCAAACTGTTCTATCAGTTTTGATTTGTTGATTCCATGCAGTATAATTTCATCCTCAATATCAATCTCGGTTAAGTTTCTAATGATCAGCAAGACTTCAGTATTTTCATTCATTAATAGGTCAACGCGAATAGGACTGCCGTTGGTAATTTTAGGGCGTTGGACCAATGCGGAATGCTCTACAAGCGATGCAATCAAATTACCATTAGCTTCAATTCCCATCCTCTGAAAATTCAGCCCGATATATGAACCGATCTGAATTGCTTTACCTTTTCCATAGCTTGAAACAGTTACTGCTGCTTCTCCAGTTTTGAACAGCGCAAGAGTTTTGGCATTATATATTTTATATGTTTCCTTAATAATGGCTCCGGTAATTACGGAATCTGCTCTTAGAAATGGTAGTTCTACTGCTGGAATTATCTCGCAGTCATTTTCTTTTTTCACCGGGTGAACGATATCCTGCTTAACACCAAAAACTTTTTCGAACCCATAGCCGGGAACAATTTTTTCGTGATGACCTTTATCCAGATTCCATCCGCCGAAATAACTTTCGGCTATAAGAACGCCTCCATTGTTTACCCATTCAATTAAAAGACCGGCGAGTTTTTCATTGAGTATGTATGGAAATGGATAAAGGATCACTTTGTAATTACTAAGCAGTTCTTTAGTAAATTCCATCGGGTGAATAAAATCCATCACATAATTTTTATTATATAGAGCGCGGTGATAACCAAGCAAAGAATCTGTTGCAGTTTTTTCATTTCCTGTTGAAGCCCAAGCGAAGATTTGATTTTCGGGATTGTAAATCATCGCTACTTCAGCTTTTACCGGTTTGGCGTTCATCAAAAATTCCGCGTGCTTTTGTAAAACCTTTCCTACTTCAGAATATGATTTCATCCATTTGGTATGTCCACCATCGAGATGGGTTAATCCCCAAGTTGGCGCTTCTCGTCCTAATATTTCCGGACGGTATTGCCAGAAAACAAATCCTTTTAAGTTGCCAGCAATGCCGCTGAAGATTAATCTTTTAATATCGTTGTCATCTATATTCCTCGGCAAATCAAGAGTATATCCCATCAGCATCAGCATCTCTGCAGAAATTACCGGCTTGCCTTTAGCGCAGGATCGAAGAATATCGATCATCATTGGGTCGTCCATCTGAGTGAAGCCGTGCAAATCACCGAAGCGCCCAACATTCCACGGGTCGCTCGCCGTTGAAACAACAGGAAATCCTTGAATAAAAACGTGATGGCACATCAGCGGGTGTTTACCCTCATCAATATCCCGCGTTACTTCAAAACGCTTTTTAACATTCTCGCCTATTGTATCAACGAAAAACATACGCCAGTCAATTATATCGTTGAATGTATTTCTTGTCTTTGGCAGTTCAATTTCTTCTATGCTTCTATAATTTCTATTCCAAGCTGTGTTAAGATTTTCCAATCCGTTATATTTTTCAACTACCCATTTCCTAAATTTTATTTTGCAGTTATTGCAGTAACAAAGCATATCATCCATTTTATCGGAATTATCCGCATAAGCTCTCATTTCTGCCATGCTGCTGGTTAATTCGGGCTCGCTGCCAACATTCCAAATTTCCAGAGCCGGGTGATCTTTGTATCTTTTAATAGTTTCCGATAGGAATTCGTAAAAGTGGCTCATTACCCCGTTGTGATTAAAACAGTAACCAAGTCCGCCTATCTGGCGGTGCGGCTGAGTTTGAGGACCAATTTTTTTTCCAGAAAGGGTTATCATTGAAGCGTCGGGAAATTTGTTGTAAATCCACGCAGGCGCTACATCAAAAATTGTATTCAGCATAACTTTCAAATTGTACTTATGCGCGAGGTTCATCAATTCATCTATATCGTCAAAATAAAATTCATGTTCCTTGGGATTATTCCACCTCCACTGCACCCAAAATTTTACTGTGTTAAAACCGAGCGCTGCCATATTCTTTAAATCTTTTTCCCATTCGTCTTTATGCGGCGAAGGTGCTCTATAATACTGGCTGCCAAACGGAAAATAATTATCGCTTAATAAGTTTTGCATTACGTTCCTCAAAAAGTCTTTTATAGCATTTAAATAATAAATTGCGATAGATGCTTCAGCCCAAGCAGAAGTCCATTCTTGGTTTTTTCTACACTGCCTTCCCAAACCGGGTCTTCATGTTCAATTGAAAGGACACCGCTGTACCCATTCTCTATTAAGGTCGAAATGAAAAGCTGCCAGTTAATTTCGCCGAGCCCTGGCATTCTGTACCGCCACCAGCCAGAGTTCCATGGGATTGGATCAATCTGCCTGCCTAAGAAGCCAAATTTGTTTTTACCTTCGGTTAAGATTTCGGTGTCTTTAGCATGAGCATGAAATATTTTCCCCTTAAAATCTTTTATCAATCCGATATAATCTATTCCGAGCCAAAATAGATGAGAAGGATCGAGGTTCAAGCCAAAATTATCAGCCGGCACTTCATTAAATAGAGCGCTCCACAACTCGGGAGAGTATGCATAGTTGCCCGGCAGCCCGAACTTAACCCAATTTTCCATCGGGCAATTTTCGATCATAAGAGAAACATTTTTATCTGAAGCATATTTAACAAGCTCTCGAAACACCTTCCCGATCTCTTTCATATTTTCATTCGGTGTTTTATCCGGATGTGCGCCAACAAACGTTCCTACTAATTTTACATTCAGCAACGAAGCCGTATCAATTACTTTTTTGAGGTGATTGTGGAAATATTCTCGCTGCTTTAAATCGGGATGAAGATTGTTGTCGTAATATGCCATAGCAGAAATTTCAATATTGTATTGTGCGAGAAGCTCTTTAACAATTTTTGCTTCGTCGTTTGTAAAATTAGCTGCATCAATTTGCCTTGCTTGGTAGTCTCTATCGTTTTGAACTGGCCATGCAGCAAGTTCTAAAGTTTTAAACCCGCTTGCAGAAGCAAATTTTATAAGATCTTCCAATGATAATTGAGGCATGCAAGCAGTTAAAAAACCAAGTTTCATTTTTATCTCCAGTAAAATTTTCTCTGTAAAGTATTTTATAAAAACGTATTAAAGTCCGGGAAATTTTAGATTTCTACCCAGCATCTATTTTTACTGCTTTCAAGAATTGCTTCTACAATTTTGTTTTCATAGTAACCATCTTCAAACGTAGCAAACAATGGTTTTACCGTTTGAGGATTCTTTCCTGTTCGTATCACATCATAAAACTGAATGAACAAATTTTTTGGTCCGTCCGGGTAACCTTCGGGATGCCCGCCGGGGTAATGGGCAAACTGTCTTGCTTCGGCATTCAAAAGTGAAGGGTCTTTAATTAATAATTCATTTGGTTTATCCCGGTAGCCAATCCAAAGTTCGTTCGGGTTTTCCTGATTCCAGGCAAATGATTTTGTGCTGCCATTAATTTCGAAAGCGAAATGATTTTTTCTTCCTGCACTTACTTGCGATACCGAAAAAACTCCGCGCCTTCCATTTTCAAATTGAAAAATGACCGCCCCGCCATCTTCGGTATTAACATTTACTTCATCATTATTTATTGAACCGGGAGTTTCCTTTCCTTTAAAAGTTTCTAGTGAGCGATTCGGTTTAAAACGCGTTTGATGAATTGTAAATATATCCGCGAAAACTTTTTTGATTTTTAGCCCAGTTATAAACTGAATCATATCGCACCAATGCGAACCAATATCTGCTATGGCGCGGGATCCGCCGCTAATTTCTGTTTCGAGCCGCCAATTGTAATCGGTGTTGTAAAAGAGCCAGTCTTGCAAATAATTACCGTGTGCAAAATAAATTTCGCCAACATCGCCTGCAGCCACGAGGCTTTTTGCGTGCTGGATTACAGGGTAAAACCTGTAATTAAAATTGACTGCGTTAACAACTGCTTTTTTATTGACCAGCTCTACAAGTACTTTGGATTGCCTTGAACTAATCGTCAAAGGCTTTTCAGAAAGAATGTGTTTTCCAGCTTCGGCGGCTGATTTGTTTATTTCGAAATGCAGGTAATTTGGAGTGCAGTTATGAACCGCTTCAATACTTTTATCCTCAATTATTTTTTGCCAATTTTCGTAAATATCCCTGATTCCGAATTTGCGGGCGAGAGATTCAGCTGCAGTTAAATCATCCGAGGCAATAGCTGCAATCTCTACACCGCCTATTCTTCTAAGCGCTTCTATATGCGAGGCACCCATAAATCCGGATCCTACTACGGCAGTTTTAATTGTTCTCATTTTCATCTTATTTTTTTGCTCTGGCTATCATTTCTTTTACTTCAGGCAAATTCATTTTTTGTTCGCTGTTGTAAAGACACAAAGCCGGTACAACATTTAATTTTTTGTATGCCTCTTCCTGGAGTTTAAACATCGGGTGCGAAGGATGTTTGGTTAAAAGATGCGCTGTGTATTTTGTGTATTTACCAAAAAGATAAGATGAAACTGGATGAGCCGCTCTCCAATTTGTTTGTCCTTCCATACCGTGCACTTCAGCTATGCTGTCTATTCCGTGAATCTGCGCCATTGGCAAAACTTCAACGTTCTGCTCGTGCAAACCCTCGCCTGCAAATAAAACATTTGGAAAATCTTTTTGAAGTCTCTGAATATGTTTTTTCATACCTGTTATAAAATCCGGTCCCTTACTAACATTGAACGCGAGAAGAGTTTGATCAAGAAACACAGCGTCAAGTTCAAATTTTTTAATCAACTGTCCAAGAATTTTACTCATCAAATTACCCCATTCATTAAAACCGGGGTTCATATATGCGAAATATGGTTCGGTAAGCCAATCGCCATCCATATCCATAGCCCAGCCCTGCGGGCGCTTAAAAACATCAACAACTTGATACTTTTTGAATTTTTTGTAAAGTGGATGAGTAAAAGTCATCGCAAGCACGTTTGTATGAATCATTACTTTGAAACCGAGTTTATGTGCTTCATCAACAAGCCGTTTAAATTCTTTATCGCCGCCACATTGCTTGCTCGGGTTATAGCTCGGTGCGTTCGAATCTATTCCATGCTCAGCAAAGCCAGGCAAATACAATAATGTTTTTTTGGGGTCGAATAATTTTTTCCATTCGTGCATTCTTTCAATAATTTGAGCGAAAGAGTGCATCGGCTTTTCCTCATCTTTCCGCGCGCCCCAAACTTCCAGAATAAATTTAATCTCATTACCCCAGCTCGGAAAATGTTTATGTTCGTTTATTGCTACAAGGTTAAACACCTTTTCCATCCAAACTCGATGAATATCAACACCGCTTTTCCAATCTCCTTCGTAATGCTCTAAAAACCATTCGCATTTCATCGTTTTGTTTTTTATAGGCGCTTTGCCTTCAAAACCAACTGAAAACGAAAACTTTCCATTTTCTTTTCCAATTCTCAATAATTTTAAGTTGGTGCTTTTATCTTCCGTTCGTAAAATTATTCCCCCATTTTTAAACCGACCAATGACAAATTGTGCGTTCCACCAGAAAGGATATTTATATGAGAGTGTTGTTCCATCAGTTATGTTTTTACTTATTGCCTGTCCGCCGAGAGCGGGAATAATTACCTCGTCAAAATCCAACCCGTTTAGTTTCCATTCGAAAAGCCAAACTGGTTTTGCCGATTTTATATTAGCGGTAAATTTTAAACCGCGCGAAGTAGCCTCAACAGAAACACCGGCTTTATTTTGATATTCATCATCGTACGCATTAAAATTAATTTTTCCGCGTAAAAATTTTCCCATCTCTACATTGTTCAACAAGTTTGGTACAAAAACCGCGTCCGTTGTTCTTACCAATAATTGCTGAACTCCGCCCAAACAAACATTTATGCCTTTTGTAAAAATATTTACCGTTAGTTTACTTTCATCGAAATTGGCGGTTACATTTTTATTTTCAGAAGTAAGATTCATTTAACTCTCTATTTTCAAATTTCTATTTGCTGCGTTAGAATATCTTTTTTATAAACATCCTGGTTAGGCGTATTTAATTTGAATATTACGAAATAAGATGCTTCCTCTTTACCTACTGGCAGACATGCGCCATGCCATACGGCTTGGTTAATAATTACCGCTTCGCCTATGTTCACTTCGAATGCTTCCAATGTATTTTCTGATTCCCCTTCCAGCAATAAGGGCAGCACAAAGGGCGCGTCAATAGGAATCAATATTTCGGGAGTTTCGAGATGCCTCTCCACTCCCTTGATTTCATTTATACTTTGTTTATATACGGTACATATTCCTATTTCGGTTTTGCCGTCTATAAAATAATCCGCTATGTTTGACCAAAACTTGTAAGTTGTGTCATACGATGTAGGTTCGTTGCTATACAACCTTACAACTGCACCAAACTTGTTAAAATTTTCCTTATTGGCACTCCTTGCTTTAACAACCATCTCATGCCTCATGCTATTTATCTATTTTATATATCACAATTTTTCCACCTTCAAGTGTTATATCTTTTAAAATTATTTTACCTTTTTTAGCTTCAAAAGACTTGAATTCTTTGCCATTTCCAAGCTCATCATATATGGTTACCTTGCCCTTTGCTTTAGCAGGTATTGAAAGCTGTATGGTTTCTCTTCGATCATCTTTTACCATGCCGGATTTATCGCCCGAGCGGCCTCCAAAAACATTTGTTTGAAGCCATGCGACAGCAATAATGCTTCCGTCCTCATTTTCAAATACGCGGGCATAAGCGTTAGAGCCTATTTTCTTTCGTATCTCTACATACTCATTTATCGGTTTGTTTTTCTGTGAGAATAAACTATTGAAAAAAGTTAGCGCTTTTAGCGATGGTTTTGGCTTATGGTCGAAATATGCTACACCTAAATTTCGGTTATTGTTATCGCCAATAACATTTTCAGACATAGGAAGGTCTTTAATTTCGTACCAGGTAATAGCCGATAGTTTATTAGTGCTTAACACAAGAGTAAGAGTTTTAAATAAGGCAACGGCTTGATATGCCGGCGTATGCTCATAATTGTAATACGCGTAATAATCATTAGATACTTTACTGCCTTCCATTCTCCAGGTGCTGTAGCCAACTTCAGCCATCCATACAGGCTGCTTGTTTCCCCATCTTTGAATTATATCGTGAATTTCGTTAACATAACTTTCTATGTGCTCTATTGGATATCCGCTCCAAGTTTCATAGTAATTATGAATATTGACAATATCTACGAAAGGGCTTATACCATGATCGCGGAAAAGCTCTCGAACAAACTCGACACGGTGAGCTAAACCACCAAGTACAACAATTGCATTTGGGTCAGCTTCCTTTACGGCTTTGGAGCCTATCTTTGTAAATTTTGCAAACTGTTCTGCATTACCACGCCAATAGACCCAAATATCAGGCTCGTTCCACAGCTCCCAAGATTTTATCCACGGCTTGTAACGATTAACTATATCTTTAGTGAACTGTCCAAACTCTTCATAATCTTTAGGAGGATAATTCCAAAACCAGAGAGAGTCCTGTTCGCCCGTAGAATTCCATCGAGGCATATAACAAATGTATGGAACAAGTGTAATACCATATTCCTCTACAGCGGTTTTTACAAAATCATCCCAGAACAACCAATCGTATTTATCCTTTTCGGCTTCTATTGCGTCCCAGCCAAAGGAAATTCTCAACAGATCAACACCGTTGTTTTTAAGTAAATCAAAATCCTTGCGGATAATTTCCATTGTCGTTGTTTCTTCCGGGTAGTCTTCACTTAAACCTACTGGTACGTTATAAAACAGCTCGCCACCTTTACGCTGAAGTCTATCGTAATTTACTTTTTCAGCTTGTGCAAATAGGATTGACGCGAAAAAGAGTATAAGTATTGATGCTTTTATTTTCATTTTAGCTCCTTTAATTAACTTTGGTGGAGTTGATTAATAATGATTATGAAATTTCTTCGACCCAGAAATTTCTACGCCATGCAAATTTTTCCAGATCGTGTAATTCCGATTTATCTAATAGTATTCCATCGCTAACTGCTGTATTCATTTCGGCTTGGGCAATGTTCCTAATACCAGGTATAACCGTGCTAACAGCAGATGAACTAAGGCAGAACCTCAATGCAAATTCCGGCAGACAAACCTGAATGCTTTTACCATTGAGATATTTCTTTATTTCTTCTACTTTTTCCAGTGTAACTTGTAAATTTTTGCCGCGGAAATAGAAACGGCGGATATCTGTTTCATGAAATTTTGTTTCGGCATTGAATTTACCAGTTAAAGAACCTTCATCGAATGGAACCCTTACTACTACTCCTATTCCAAGCTTATGGCAGATGGGGAAGAGATTCCAATTGGGATATTGCTCGAATAAATTATAAATGACCTGAACCGAATCAATTTTTCCTTTGGCAAGCGCACCTATCACATTATCCGGTGTAGAATCTGGAACAGAAACCCCGGCAGCTCTAATTTTTCCTTCCTCTTTTAATTTTTGAATTGCCTCGAACCATTCATCCTGCACATTAAAACGTGCTGCCCAAGTATGAAACTGATAAATATCAACGTAATCTCGCTTTAGTCTTTTAAGAGATTGTTCGCATTGGGAAATAATATAGTCTGCGGGGTATAACAAATTAGCATCGGAATTTTCTGGTACAGGCCATTTAGTTCCCTCTACAGGCGGAATTTTTGTAGCAACAAAAATTTCCTCTTTTCGCTCTTTTAAAAATTTTCCGATAATCTCTTCACTATGTCCTTTACCATAACCCTGCGCTGTATCTATAAAATTGACACCGAGGTCAACTGCTTTATGAAGAGATGCAATAGATACAGCATCGTTTTGTGGACCCCACATATCTCCACCAATAGCCCACGCCCCGAACCCGATCTCAGAAACTTGCCAGTCCAATTTGCCTATATTTCTATATCTCATCTCGATTCCAATATTTATTCAAAATTCACACCGGAAATCAAAATTACATTTGCATAGGGCGTTGCTTCACCAGTTCTAACAAATGATATATTTCCACCGTTACTGTTTATCTGTTTGAATTTATCGTGACTCACTTTTATTATTTTTACTCCTTTAAGCAGCACCATTACTTTTTTATATAGCTCTCGATTTTTCTTCTCCATTTCTGCAGCAATTATTGCTTCTTCAACAACCAGTTCTTCTAGGACAGTTTCGAGGGTTTCTAAAAATCTTGGAACATTTGTTTTAAGTGCCAAATCTATCAAATCCGCATTTCTAGGGATTGGAAGACCGCTATCGGCAATAACCAATTTATCCGTGTGCCCCATAGAAGCAACCACACTCGAAAGATTTGAATTTAGTATTCCCTTTTTTTTCATTTTAACCTCGTAATGGAGTAGTTATTTATTTTAGATTCATCACTTCATAGTTTGTAGGCATTGAAGACTGCGCGCCCATTCTGGTTACGGCAATAGAAGCAACCAGATGTGCATATTTAATGGCTTCTTCTAGTGGTTTATTTTGAGAAATAGAGAAAGCCAAACCGGCGTTAAATGCGTCTCCGGCAGCTGTGGTATCTTTTACTTTTACATCGCGGGCAGAGAATGCTTTTGTTCTTTCTTTGTTGATCAACAAGGAACCTTTTGCGCCTAAGGTTACAATTACATTCTTGACACCTTTAGTTAATAAAACAGCTGCTGCTTTGTGAATGGATTCATCGCAATTAATTTTTAACCCTGTCAATGATTCAAGCTCTGTTTCGTTTGGAGTAAGATAATCTATCATACTCAACAGTTGATCCGGCAGCAGCCTGGCGGGTGCCGGGTTAAGTATGACGATCATTTTATTTTTCTTTGCAAGTTCCACAGATTTTTCTATGGTTTCTAATGGTATTTCAAGCTGCGTAAGAAGAATTTGGGATTTTTCGAAGAGTACTACTTTTTCTTCGATTTCTGCAGGGGTTAGACACATATTGCTTCCGGAGACAACAACAATTTCATTCTGCCCTTTCGAATCAACCATTATAACTGCAATACCTGTGCTCTCATTTTTATCAATTATTACATTTTCAATATCCACATTATTAGCAGCGAGATTATCAATAAGTCTTTTTCTAAACTCATCGTTTCCCATTTTTGTTACAAAGTGAGTAAGCGCACCAAGCTTTGCTACTCCAACAGCCTGGTTAGCACCTTTCCCACCAGGAAATGTCTGGAATTTTTTGCCTAGCAGCGTCTCTCCAGGTTTTGGAAAATTCTCCGTTGATACAACCATGTCCATATTCGTACTGCCAACAACCAATATTCCATCCTTAATCATCATTATCCTCCATAAAAGAAATTTATAAACTCAGTTGATATTTTTGAGCGTGCGTTATTTTGGGAGAAACTAATACTCCCGATTCTTTCTTTACGGCTTCCAAAACATTGATAAGAGTATTGGTAACCTTCAGAATTATTTTATTATCTCCTTCAACAACTAAATTCGATATATCAATGCTGTAGGGGTGCCACGGAATTACAATCGGCTTGCAATCATTCACAATTACTTCAAGAACATCCTCGCCGCATCCGGCTTCAAGGAATAATTTACCACACAAATATTTTTGTGGAATATTAATTGTCTGCTTTAATACTGCCGTTCCAGAGAAGTATGGATATCCTTGCTTTGTCCAATCACCAACTTTAATCTTCTCTTTTCGAGCGGCAATACTGTATCCATTTCCTTTTTCTCTTAACGAAAAATCACCAGCAATTTTTAGAAGGTCTAATATTCCATCGGTTCTTCTGGTTACAACAAGCCTAAGAGCAACAGTGTTTACTCCCTCCTTAACATAATTTTTTATATCAACCTCTTTTATCTCGGCATCAAGATTACTTCTCTTTCCCTTATCTTCTATCTTTTTACCATTTATGTAGAGCTTGTATTCTTTTCCGCTAAACCCGTCAACCAGCAATACAAGTCTATCCGGTATTTTTTCAATTTCGAATTTGGAACGATACCAGAGAGTTTCCGGATAAGAGGCTTCGTCCCGCTCTTGCGGCAACTGCATCTCCCACGCGCCAATTGTTACTTTAAGCCATTCGGCATCATCAAACTCAGCCGATGAATAATCATCTTCATCGTTAGATATTTTCATTTTCCAATCGGATACCAGAAGCGTGTTATCGTTTTCAACTGCTAAATCAAATTCTTTCTTAAACTGAATTGGTGGAAAATTGTTTACAACCGTGGAAGACAATGTTCTTTCATTATTGCCATCAACTATTTTGAGAGAAACTTTCTTAATATCTTCCCTGCTGTAACCGGTTATAATGGACCCGTCATAAGATTCTACGACAATGTTGCTTTCTTTAATGTATCTAACCGGCTTCATATTATTAATTTGAACGATAACAGAATCTGCTGCAGCGAAATCAATCTTAACAAACAGCCTTCCATTTACAATTTTAAACACATGCAGCGGCACGATGCTGCCCGTATTTGCGTTCCACAACTCTGGGGTTCCAATTTTTTCGAAACTAATAACTACATCTTTCTTTGAATAACGAGTAGTGTTAACGAAGTAATAAATGTCAAACCCATCTTTTTCTCTATGGAGATAGAAAACATCCTTATCAGAGATTGTAACATCCGGCGTAATACACTTTCCAATTATGGACCCGAGCAGTTTGTAATCTCTCTGCTTGTGTAAACCTTCACCATGCACAACAAAAATATTTTCACGCTGGTTTTTTACCAAACATGGTTTCGAGCCGGACTGGAACTTTTTCTTCATGAGAGAAGGCTCTATTCCGAAAAATTTCTCAATTAGTTTTACCGCATCTTTCTTTTCATATTCCAAAAGCCCTTCTGGCAGAAGGGAATCTGCCAATACTTTTCCGCCGCCTTTTACAAATTTCTTAATTGTTTTAAATGTACTTTCTTTAATATGTGTAACCGGCGGAAGAATCAGCATAGAATATTCTTCATCTCGGATTATAATTTTATCTTTAACAATAGCTGCTTCGTTGAGCACATCCTCATCCACATAATCGAAATCGTAATGAAGGCGCAGCAATGCATCGGTAAGAAAATTGAATTCTGCCTGCATTAAGTTAAAAATGTCATTCGCACCGCTAGGCTGGTAATTTGTCCACGCACTGTTTATTGGATAGAGTACCAGAATTTTCGCTATGTGTTTACCGCCGGAAAGCAGATGCCCGAGACGTGCCATATACTCTGTAAAGTAATTATAATATTTCCACCATGTATGATGATAAAACTGCGAAGGGGGCCAGTCCCTTTTCCTCTCTCCTTCAATCGAATAATGATAGCCGTGATTGTTGAAAATGTTTACGCCAAGGGCATATTCCCAGTTGGCAATCCATTTCATTCTTTCAAGTGTACAATCCCAGTATGTTCCTCCCATGGATTCGCACAACAACCTGGTACTTCCGAAATGATGCGCTGCAGAGCTTGCAATTTTAATGGCTACATGCTGATCCGGCATTTCTTCAGTTCCAATAACGGGATAAAGATGGTCTACGCCTGTAATGTGCATATGTTGAAGGTGTTTGAAAATATTTCCTTCGCAGCGGGCGTGCATCCACATCCACTCTTCGCCAAGTAAATGCCCGGTAAATAAAACACCGTTCGATTCGCACCACTCCCTAATTTGTTTATAATAAGATTCTGAATATTGTTCGGTAAGTGTGCGCCAAAAATCGTAACGGATTTTGGATGTCTGCTCGCCCATATCAAAGAAGAGTGCCGGTAAATAAGGTTTTAAATCGTATCCTCTTTTATCCCTAAAAATTTTGAACATCTGTTTCGTCCACGGAATTATCTGGTTCGCCATTCCTACATGATAATAATGCATAGCCGGTTCATCTGTGTAAAAGCCTGGCACAATTGTTCCGAAATCTTTGCCGACAGCGGTTTTATATTTTTCGTGTGTCTCTTCCAAAAATTTTTTAGTTGAAGCGGGATTAAGCGCATCTATATAGTAATCAATTTCCTTTTCCAGAAAATATAGCAGCCTCCAATTTCCTTCGGGGGCTTCCCAAGGTATTACAGCATTGAAAGAAAGATTGGGTGTAAGATCTAAAAGGCTTTTAATCTGCGTCTTAAATTCTTCTTCGGAACAAGCAAATGCAGCAATCGGTTTGGAGTTGCCTGTGTTTACATATCTATCGTCTGTGGCTTCCAAAAAGGTAAAGAGTGGGCCTGGGACAGGCAGTGCGCACACTTCCAAATATTTTTGACGGAGTTCTGGATTTTCCTGCGGTACCTTTCTGTATGCAGTTCCGCTTGGCCAATTCATTTCATCATAAACCCAAATGTCAATTCCAATCTCTTTAGCTTTTTCCACGGCAAATTTTGTTTTTTCCATCCATATTTCGGAAAGGTATCCGATCTTTTCGCCGAAGCGCCCGTGAATAAACAAGCCAGGAATTCCCTTTGCGTGATATTCACTCATCTGCCATTCCATTTCTTTTTCATCCATCTCGCCGTTCCAAAACCAAAATGGGAGAATTCCCATCTCTTTAGGCGGTGAAATAAAATTTTCTTTGTTTAAGGTTTCTCCATCAACAAGTTTCTTTGAAAACGCCATTATTTTTCCCTGTATATTTTTTCCATAACTATTCTGTCATCATAATGAAAGCAACATCGAAATACGATGTGGTGAATCGAGAAAATCGAAACTCACATATGAGTAATCTATTTGCATATTCATACCGGTAATTTTTGTGTTTATGCCAATTCCAAAAGAGAGCGCTCCCTCATCCACATTTATTCTATATCCGCCTCTAAAATAAAATTGGTTAAGAAAAACATATTCCATGCCTATGTTTACTCTCTCCGAGTAATCGTTAGAATGGATAGCATCAACGTTGAAGGTTAGCTTTTGTGAATTTGGGTTACCGCCCAAAAGTAAATCCTCGCCACCAAGCAAATCCATTGAAGCTCCAATTCTATACAAGAGAGGCATTTCATACGATTGTTGGTTTTTTTCACCAGTATGTAGCCATCGGGCTTGTGAAGAAAAGTTTTGTGCAGCCATAGCTAAGCGTATTCCTTTCCAGCCTGTGTTGTATAGACTGCCAACATCGAAACTCCATATACTTGCGTTGTACTTGTAGAGATCCTCTCGTATATATTTTACATTAATGCCAAGCGATAATTTATCTGTAAAAGATTTTGCGTAAGCTATACCAAAAACCGCATCTCTTCCGGAAAAAATATTGCCTGTTCTGGTATCAACTCCTCCAGTTGGACTGGTTACGGTGGCTTCTTCAAGGTCTCCGTAATTCATAAAATTATAGCTCAGTGCAACAACACCAAAATTACCAAGATTAAACCCGGCTGCAGCAGATATAATATTTAAGTCCACTATCCATTTATTGTAATGAAATGCACTCTGAAAATTTTTCACACGTGTTAGAGCCGCTGGATTCCAGTACACGGCGTTTACATCGTGTAGATCAGCTATACATGCTTCACCCATAGCTGTTTGTCTTGCACCTGTACCCACTTTAAGAAACTGTATAGAAGTTCTTCCTACTTTATTAAATTGTGCAACAGTAGTTTGGAACGAACCAAGTATTATTACGAGTATTAGTAACCTTTTCAAGCTGCCTCCAAAAACTTATAATTAGAATTTTCTGTCATAACCATTGTTATCTAATAATCATGAATTTGCCTTTATCAATTTTGCCGGAAGAATTTTTTGCTTCCGACTTAACTACAAAGATGTACAAACCAGGAGCAACGAGCAGTCCCGAATCTGAGGTTTGATCCCAAGCTATGCTGCCCGCAAGATTTCCGTGTGAATCGGGTCCGTGAGATAAACTTTTAACAAGTTCTCCAGCCACATTAAAAATTTTGATTACTGCTTCTTCCGGAAGATTTCTGAATTCTATTTTCCTTCTGTTCGGGTCTCCGAAACTGAAATTAAAATCCCCTTCGATGTATGGGTTTGGAGCTACAAAAACATCGAATGGTTTTTCACTGAGATCGATAGGACCTGGCTTAGCAGATGTAAGTGGAGTTCTATTATAATCGGCGCTCTTTAGTTCAGAAAGATTTGAAACAAGCGTACCGTTGGCTGATGTCCAAGGTTTAGGTTTAGAATTGTAAGCCTCAACATAGTAGTAAAAATCGAACCCGAATTGAATTGATTTATCGAGATATTCGTATAAGTTCAGTTCTGCGTTCCAATAGTTTTGCAAGTCCTTTAGTGGTATATCTAAAATTAGGTCCCAAATTCCTCTTTCATCGTTTCCCCTATAAACTCTGTATCCGCTCAAGTCTTTGGAGCCATCATAAAATGCACTACCGCTTCCATCTTTAATAATTGTCTTTTCTGCAAGCTTATCCCATCTTACTGCTATTTGTGCCGTATCGGAACCTTTTGATGCATTGGAAGCAAAACAGTTTGGAGCAGGAGGCGGCTCCGGAACATCGGCTGCTAAATCCAACCCGCCTACTTTAGCACCTATTCCCCACTTGATTGCATTTCTTGCAGCCTGCGCATTTCTTCTTATTGCTGCTATTGAACTATCCGGAAATTGACGGTTCGGATCCCCTTTTATTACTTCTTTTAGATCTAATTGTCCCGCTACCTCGGCAATAATAATTCTTACAGAATCCCCAGGTGCAAGTTTATATGGTCCATAACTTGAAGTGTACCAAGCATACATCTTATTGTCATTAGGCCTCAAATAGTTATGTCTGGCAAAATCATAGAAGAATTGCTCGCTAAATTTGCCAAGTCCTACCGATTCATGAAAATTTAGGTCTTTACCCTTAAAATTATCTCCCGAATTATTATATACATTAAAAAATGCAGGCTCGGCATCTAATGGGTCGGTTGATAAAGAACCAACAGGTGGTGTTCGGTATAACGATACGTATCCAAAACAAGCCGGATCCTGAAGTTCGGGAGCCCACTCTGGACGTATTCTTAGCAAATCCTGCCAATTAGACTTAATTGCCCACTGAGTCCAAGGAACCGGATTACGCCCTCCGTTAAAGTCTCGGCTGTAATAAAGAGGACCCTTTCCATCACCAATAGAATTATTTTCAACGCTGTATAAATCTGAACCTGCTTTTCCTGCATAACCCCCAAAACCGCCAGCCGGTGCAGCAGAGTTTTCAAATTTTACCGGATCATAATGGAAGTTCAGTGTTCCCTTTGTAGATACAGAAATACCGCTGTGAAATACGAACCAAACCTCCTCGGGCGTCTGATTATACTTCATAGTCTTGTTTAAAGAAGGTATTACCATATCTCCGGTGTTTTTGATGATGTATTCATAAATGATGAAATCACTATAACCAGGGTAGCTCCAAGCCATTGACCTTTGTTTAATAGTGATACCTGTAACTGTTGGTATTTCGGTATAGTACATTTCTTCAGGGAGCAGAGGATTAAAATCCTTAGAGCCTACAAAATTTTTTGTACTTACGAAAGGGAAATAATTCATAATTGTACCAAAATTTGACGGTGTGAGGGAAGCATGGTACATCGAAAATTCTTTTGGTTTAGGACTAAAATCAGGCGGCTCCAGAGTTTGGAGGTTTTTTACAATGAGCCAAGGACCGCTCCTAAAATTGTGAAAATTCGCATTCGTAACTTTGCCAGGGCTATTGGCTCTAATTTCATCGTTTGGATAATAGTAACCGTCAAAGCCGGGATAGAACCCTAGACCGGTAACTTGAGCATAATCCCACGCGCCTGCACTTCCTATTATCCCGTAACTGAATAGCGTTTCCCATAATTTGCCTCGTGTATGAGTTACCATATTCTGTTGCGCATGGAGATTACTAAGCAGTATGAAAGAAAGTATAACAGCCAACCCAGTCTTCCAATTATATACTAAGCATAATTTTTTCATTTAGATTTTGTTCTCCATTTTATTCCAATTTTTAAAAGCCTACTGCAAATCCGAATACTATTGACCGTGGCAGGTTATAGTTTTTCATAACATCAGGAAAAGCTCCGCCGGTTGGAGTATATTCTGGATATACAGAAAAACCCGAATTTATATAATCCACTTTCTGCTGCAATGTGGCGGTTGTTGAATTGACTACCTGAAGATTAAGGTGTTTATCGTTGAAGGCATTCTGTATTTCTATAAAACCTGCCAGATTAAAACCACCTAAAGAAAATTCTTTTCTGATCCTAACAAGAGCATTCTTATAGGGAAAACGAAGGTATGACTTACCACCTTCTCCAAAATTATCAGAAATAATTTGTTCGTGTGGATAGTAAACCGAGTAGTCCATTGCTATCTGCATATTAGCAAAAATACCGAACAGCAAAGAAAAATCTTTCGGAATTAAGAACGTTAAACCGAGTTTAAGACGGGAAGGATCGTATATTATATCATCTCCGGTGTAGCCGGTTAATCTGTTTTGAATGCCCGATGCTGGAGAAGCAATAACATCCGGGTCTCCGGACCTTCCGCTGATACCAGTACTCCACGAAAAATTGAGATAGCCGCCCCAGAAGCCTGAAAGAGGCTTTCGGATAGCAACCTCAATTCCCTTAGCATCCTGATAATTGGAATTGCCGGTTGTAAGGTAAGAGGTGCCGTCATCCATAAATACTCTAACGGTTCTGATAGTGTTGCTGTAATCTTTATAAAAAGCCGTAACTGTGGTAACCATTCCACCCAAGTTATGTTCAACTCCAATCTCATATTGAACGGTTTTCTGAGGTTTTAGTAATCTATTCCCTAAGTTGTAAGGAGTTTCGGTTCCATCTGAATTTTGCATTAAATATGTATTCAGAATTCCGGTAACCCTTTGCCCGCTGGCATTGTTCCCTGTTCCTTCGCCATAATCGCCAAATGGCGCTCTTTGGAAAAAATGACCATATGAAAAATGCAATACAGTTTGTTCAGATATTGGATGAGATATACCGATTCTAGGAGATAGCTGCCCATGAAGTTTAGTTGGCTCTGTTATTGGCTTAGGAGCTCTCTTTTCCAATTTCGAGTTAATTAAATCAAATGGATCATATATATTTTTATACACATAATCATTTGCATTGTAAAAATCCAAACGAAGCCCAAGGTTCATTATCAGCCCTTCAAATTCAAGTTTGTTCTGAACATATATATCCCCTTCGTAAGGTTTGTAAACTTCATCTTCTATTACATTGTATGCTTTAGCTTCCTGAAATCTATCCAATAAATAATATGTAAACCCGAATCCAGTCTTTATCTGCCAGGTCTTTTGTATCTGACTGACTAAATCTCCTGATAATGACAAATCTGTGTTTCTGTCTTCACCTCTGTAATAGTAGCCTGTTGTATGCCGTCCAATTATATTGCTATAACCTCCTGGTATCGGATATCCGTTTGCATCAACGGCTCTTAACCTATTGTAAATAGGAGCTCCGGTTTCCCAACCCGTTTCATCATTTGGGAAAGTTGATTGACTTCTGTATCTGAAAACTCTACTGAACTGAACTTCGTAAAATGTAAACTGATCGAGAACGTGTGTGAATTTAATAGTTTGACCATCTACCCTGTTTTTGGGGAAACCGGGATAATCATAGTAGGCGTACTTGTTCTCAAATCCATTTTCAAAAGTAAAAGATTCCATTCCATAACTGGTTTCCGATGTGCTGTAAAAGCCCGAAGCTAATAATTTTATCGTTGGTGTGAACTTATAAGTCAATTTAAGTGTGCCGTCAGACCAATTACCTCTTCTTAAATAACTGTTACCACTAATTGGAGGAGCTGTTCTATATTTACCGGAAAAGAAAAAGAACAAATCGGTAAGTGGTGTAGGTCCGCCCAATGAAAATTCGGTTTGATATGTGCTTAGTTCTGTATAATCGGTTAACGGCTGATGTGTATTCATATAATCCTGATACGCCTGTTCTGGAGTCCATATGCAAGAAGGATTGTTGCCATGTACTCCATTTGGGTCTATCCACATATTTGGGTTATCTATCCACCATTGTAAGTGCCGTGCATTTGAATTTTCCCAAAATCTCGGTGTTGCGTAATCATATAAAGCTGTGCCCCAATGTTTCAGTCCTGGTGGTGTGTAGCGAAACTCAGCAAATCCTTCAAAGTTATCGGAACCATCTTTTGTTATTATATTAAATACTCCCGACTGCGCTTCTCCATACTCTGCATTAAAACCACCGGTAATAATTTCTAATTCTTGTATTGCAGAAAGATTGATGTTGGTATATGGTTGTGAATCCAATGGATTACGAGCTCTTATGCCATCAATCATAAATGCAACTTGATCCAAAGAACCCCTTCTAACGGTAAGTTCTCCGGCAGAGTTAACATCTATGCCCGGAAGAGATGCGAGAATATGTGTCAGCTGAGTCGTTGGTCTAGCAGATATTTCAGATGCCGATACAAAATGGCGAGTTGACGTTAAGTCTTTTTCAACAAGAGGTCTTTCGGCTGTAACCACTATGCTTTGATCAAACTGAACAACAGTTTCTTCTAACTGAAAATTAACGGTTGTTGTGTGGTTTATGCTTATGTCGATCTCGGTTTTAATCATAGACTTAAAACCAACAACAGAAACTTTCACGCTGTAGCGCCCGGGAGAAAGATTGAGTATTAGATAGTCTCCTTCCAAATCTGTTACTGCACCCTGCTCTCTGCCAACTATTTGAACCGTTGCTCCTATTAGAGGTTCTTTTGTGGCTGCGTTCGTTACTCTGCCCACCAGCTTTCCGCTCGCCATACCGGCATAGTTCACTTGATATATAAAAAACGAAATTAGAAAGGAGAGCAGAACATAAATTCTCGAGACATCAATTCTTGTTTTCATTTCTTCTCTGTTGTTTATTATAAATTTACTTGTAGCAATTATCTATTCGAAGCTGTTAATCTATTACAATAACCGATTTAACGAACCCTTCCGGCTTATTTTTTGCCATACGGAAGGCGCTCTCAATTTCTTGTAGAGAGAATTTATGCGTTATTAACGGTCCCATATTTATTTTATAATCGTTCAATTGTTGAATACCTATTCTAGAGCCGTTTAGAATGGTTTCAATTTTTCTGAAATGAGCATTAATAATATCAAATGCCATCCAATTCCAGTATCCTAAATCTTTAATTACTCTCTGCCCTGGATGATATCCGAATAAGACAAGCTTTCCTTCCATCCGGCATAAATCCACTGCGAGGTCTAAAGTGGACTGAACTCCACCTACTTCGAAACTGACATCGACACCTTTTCCATCGGTAATCTCGTTTATTATTTCTTTCGGTTTCTGTTTTAGCGGATTGATAATAATATCAGCGCCAAGTATTCTTGCGAGCGAAAGCATTTCATCCCTAACATCAATAGCAACAACCCTGGAAGCACCAGCTAATTTAATCTGCTGCATTAGAATCAATCCCATAAAACCGGCACCTGCAATTGAAACAACATCTCCAAGTTGTATAGAAGATCTCATAACGGAATTGGTTGTGCAAGCAACCGGCTCCAAAAGAGCGAACTCAAATGGAAGTGATTCGCTCATCTTAAAAAGCCTTTCCTCTTTAACTACTGTATGTGTTGCGTAGCCTTTCCCTTCTACCCAAGCGGCAACCCGGTCTCCATTCTTAAATTTTTTAATCTCTCCTCCGGTCTTAACTACCTCTCCAGAAATTTCATGCCCAATATGACGCGGATATTCTAAACCAGGAATTTTAACATCCCACTGATGAACTTCTGAATGGCAAACTCCACACGCTTTTATCTGGATGAGGCATTCATCTTTTTCTACTTCCGGCATAGGAAGACTTTCAATCCTAAAATCATGCGGTCCATGTAATATTGCAGCACGCATCAATGTTCTCCTGTAACAGTTAAAAAGACCGGGCGCGGTGGTAAACTCAGCCGCGCCACAGCAAAAATTACTTAATCAATACCATTTTCTTTGTTTGAACAAATCCTTCTGCCTCTAAACGATAGAAATAAACTCCGCTGGATAAGGACTGAGCATTCCATGTTACCAAATGTGACCCCGTGGATAATACCTGATTGTTAACCAGAGTAGTAACCTCCTGCCCTAAAGTATTGTATATCTTTAGAGTAACAGATGCCGCCTTATTTACATGGAAACGTATTGTTGTTGACGGGTTAAACGGATTAGGGTAATTTTGATCCATTCCAAATTTTACTGGTATGCCGTCAGCTATATCAGAGTTTTCAATATTCGTTCTTATTTCATTTACAAAATTCAGTACCGCATGGCACCGGGTTGTAACTAAATTAGTAAGTCCCGGATCATAATATCCTGCAATACTTTTCAGAACCGCACCAATTGCAGGCTCTTCGTATGGTTTATCTGGCACATTCGGCTGCCATGTCCAATACGAATATCCGTCACGATTCTTATTATAGAAATAACGTGAACCCTGGCTTCCGCCAATATTAAAACCAATTTTTGATTGAGCGTTAATACCTGGATTATAAATTGCAAGCTCTATATCCCAAGTCCCTTTAACTGTATCAATCTTTGCTGCCATACGGGCAAATTTGGTAGCATCCAAATCCGCTCCTGTTCTAAACGAATCTGCCGGAGATTTTCGCCATTCTAACGGCACTCCAGCCCTCTCTCCGTTGTTAAGCGTAATCTTATCTCCCAAAATGAGAAAATGATATGGGCCATCCGGCACTGTGAATACGTTTCCATTCCACCTTCCGGCTGGATGAATATCAAGCCCAAGACGGTTGGATATACTCACAAATAATTGATCGGCAGACCATTTCCCTTTCCAGAACAAATTCGATGAGTCGTTTACAACTTCATCGATATGCACGAACACATACAATGTATCTTTTGCCCAGAGCATTCTGGCATAGATTTCATCGTAATCTGGCTCTTTAAGGTCTGACCTGTAATACTGGTTCGTGTAAACTTCATAACCGGTATTTGTGATGATATTTGCCTTTGCTGCTTTACCCCATGCTGCTTCGTTCATTACACCATCTATCTTGATGGCTGTTGGAGCTACTTTTGGAACCTCTACTTCTTTACGGACATATACTTCATTATCACCAACAAATTCCAGAATTGCATGACATGCGGTAGTAACAAGGTTTGTCAATCCTGGGTCATAATATCCTGCAATACTTTTCAGAACCGCACCAATTGCAGGCTCTTCGTATGGTTTATCTGGCACATTCGGCTGCCATGTCCAATACGAATATCCGTCACGATTCTTATTATAGAAATAACGTGAACCCTGGCTTCCGCCAATATTAAAACCAATTTTTGATTGAGCGTTAATACCTGGATTATAAATTGCAAGCTCTATATCCCAAGTCCCTTTAACTGTATCAATCTTTGCTGCCATACGGGCAAATTTGGTAGCATCCAAATCCGCTCCTGTTCTAAACGAATCTGCCGGAGATTTTCGCCATTCTAACGGCACTCCAGCCCTCTCTCCGTTGTTAAGCGTAATCTTATCTCCCAAAATGAGAAAATGATATGGGCCATCCGGCACTGTGAATACGTTTCCATTCCACCTTCCGGCTGGATGAATATCAAGCCCAAGACGGTTGGATATACTCACAAATAATTGATCGGCAGACCATTTCCCTTTCCAGAACAAATTCGATGAGTCGTTTACAACTTCATCGATATGCACGAACACATACAATGTATCTTTTGCCCAGAGCATTCTGGCATAGATTTCATCGTAATCTGGCTCTTTAAGGTCTGACCTGTAATACTGGTTCGTGTAAACTTCATAACCGGTATTTGTGATGATATTTGCCTTTGCTGCTTTACCCCATGCTGCTTCGTCCATTACACCATCTATCTTGATGGCTGTTGGAGCTACTTTTGGAACCTTTACCACTTTACGCTCAAAATTATATTGAGCAAGTATTGATGAAGATACTACAAATAGTAATACCCACACTGTTAGTAGGTTAACTCTTTTCATCAGGCCTCCATTTTATTATTTGTTATTGTTTATGGATCAGTAATCCATTTTTTGCTTAATTATTTCTGCTATAGTTTATATTTAAGAGTAAGAGTCGGAATTACACCACTTACGTTATATCTGCCGTTGTTTACTTTGTAGATAGCGCCGGTTACAGATTTTTCCACCCCTAAATAATAAAGCACACCCCCCTCTACTGTAACTTCTTCAGAAGTATAGCTGAATCCGCAAGAGAATTGATTCTGGCTGACTGTAGGGTTTAATAAGCTGTATGATTTTTCCGTATTAGGTGATTGGCTGAATTTATACCCGGCATAAATTTTTAAATCGGAATCGGCTTGATATTCCACTCCCGCTCCAACATCAATGCTGTTATTGTAGTATTGAAAAAGGGAAGATGCTGATACACCTGAAATTTGATCCTCTATCTTGGAGTTCTGTTCCCATATCGAATTATTGAAAATAAATTTGATCTCCTCATCAGTTTCATTATAAGCGTTATATCTAAGGTCTATATTGAACGATATGTCTTCATTCAAATGAAAAACAGAACCAATTCCAATTCTCCAAGGTGCATAATACTTGCTTTCCATTTTTACAAAAATGTCCGTAGAATCGGTAAGTTGATATAATTTGGTAGCAGCATCCCCCTTTAAAGTAACGCTGATTGGCGTAACAATGCTAACGCCTATTCTTAGTTCTTCATTAACTTGATACATAAATCCAAGATTAGTATTCCAAGTCCACGCCTTCTGAGCATAATCAAATTGATAAGCTGGCAATCCTTGAGTGCCGATCCAATCAAAATTCGATTGAGCGAAGGCTAGTGTGTTTTTTACATTGAGCACATTAAAAGTAATTCCTGCAGAAAACTTTGCCCACTTGTAACCGATAGAAGGTGAGAAGTATCTGTACTGATACCTGTTGTAAAGATCTGTAGCAGCAGAGACCATACTTGTTCCCTGTTTGTAAAGCAGCACGTAAGGCCAATTCACTTTGAAATCTTCCAGAAGCTCAGTTGCAAATGCAGCAGTTAAATTTTCTGTTAAGGGCCAAACTATGCCGGCACCCAAATTCAGATCGCTATCGAGAATCGACTTATGTAGCTTTCCGGCTTCGCCATTAAAGACATTTTCTTCCTGTTTTATAAATCCCGTTACTTCCAATATTTTTTGGTTATAATAAGAAAGCCCGGCCGGATTCATAAACACGTTAGAAATTCCGTCAATACCTGCAAAGTATAGTCCGTTTAGAGAAGTCGTTTTAGCTCCGAATAGAGAGGTTCGGTTTGTACCGCCTGCAAGCAATACTTGCAATGACATCAGCACCAACAATAATACTTTCGTAAACCAACCAATATGTTTCATTCGAGACTCTCCAATTTTCTTGAGTTATTATTTTTACCAAGTTCTGAAATATGCAAATGCGTACCCGTTCGCTGTGCGGCCGTGCGTCTTGCCATCCCAAGATGAATTTGCGATCCAGATATAATAATCTTTGTTCCTAATCAATCCCTCTTCGGGGTATTTTTGAAATACTCTTGTTCCAGAAAACAAAGACCCGGCATACAGCGGCGCTGAAATGAGATTTTTTTTACCGTACACTCTTACACCAGCAACTGTTTCATCCGACCATACTTCCCAAATCTGATTTGTTTGCGAATAGCTTTGTCCCATTACAATTCCTATTGCAGATAAACGCGTATCGGTAACTCCGCTCTGTGTAACTTCCCATGATATTTTAGGACCTTTATTATTTACCGCTTGTTCTATTTTAATCTTTCCGAGTCTTCCGAAAAGTTGAAGATTCTTGATGTTTGTGAATACGTCAATACTTTTTGTTTCTGCTACAAATGAGTATTGAGAAATTTTAACTGTATCGCCTTTAATCTCGAAGCTCTCTGCAGGAAGATTCTTATCTGCTAACAAGACTTTTCCCTTGTATTGTGATATTTGATTCCACAGCTTCCCCTTAAGCACCCAATATGTGTATGTATTATCTTCTACAAGGCTATCCAATTGGCTCCCGCCAAATTGAGAAATCAAATTTTGGGACATAGGCGGGATATCTCCGAACTTAACGGGATAGCGAATGTCTTCTGCACCAGATTTAACAAGCCAGATCAGAGAAGCGTCAAGTTTGGCAGAAACACCTATGTTGGCGCCTATAACAGAGATATAACCTCCAACCCAAGTAATACTCGGCTTAAATGTGCCTTGTTCTACATAAATTGTAGACATGTTTGGGGAACCAGAGTAAGATGGAAGCGTTTCATCTTCTTGACGACAGGAAAAAAGCGCAATTGCCATTAGCGCAATCGTTGTCATTTGTGTTGCGAGTCTATAGATATTTTTGTCCTTAATCATCTCTTATAGTTCCTTAGTTTCAGTTTCTAAAATTTGTTAACCAATAATTTCCAGTTACTATTAAAAATCTCCCCCTCTTTATTGGAATGCACAAGTATATAGTTGCCGTTATTCCTAATATCTGCAAAGACATACATTATTTCTCTCTCTTTTCTATAGTACCAAATTTCATATGGGCGATCAGCTGCATCGAACTCATGTCTGTCTACCTCATCCGGCTTCCCGTTCTGAATAAATATTCGGCCCCTTTCTGTGTTCCAGCCCTCTGTCTTACTCCATCCAAATTTTAGATTCACATAGTGATAGCGAGATATTAACTCATTTAAGATTTCATTCTCAGTTGTTCCTGGAGTTGGGTCTAAATCCTTGAAAAAATTTAGAAGAAAATGGGCTTTGCCTCCGCTGCTTAACTCAAGATAAGTTTTTAACTGTGCGGGTGTAGTAATGTATTTCAGAATCTTCTCAATTACTTCCGAATCTTCTTTAGTAACAAAGATGTTTTTAGTTAGGTAATCAGCTTGTAAAATTTCAAAATTGCGGTTTACGCTTACTGTTGCATTTTGAACTGCATCGGTTATGATTATCTCAAAATTATATAACCCGGTATTCAGCTTAGAAATATCTATCGCTTGTGTAAATCCAGAATTACTTCCAGCAAGTTTTAAGTCTATACCAGATAAAGATTTTACTATTTTTCCTGCAGAATCCTTCACAATGTATTCGGCAACTAATGTTTTTATTTGAATAGGAAGCTCTATATACACTTCAAAATAGAACTGTAGAAGAGGATTAAGCAATCCGTATCTTCGCGAAGGATTAGGAATTAATGCTTTATTAGAGTTCTCATCTTCACCTTTCTCATAAATTTTATTTACAAACTTTATTCCACTTACTCCTATTCTGTTAACAATTATTGCAGGAACACTAAATTTGGAATTCAGTTTACCATTTACTTCCTTCTCCATATCTGATACGGTCAGTTTCAATTCATATTCACCTGGTATTAGCATTTCACCCCAATTATCGTAAACAACCAAGGTGCGTATATTATCAATTTTATCGAATCCTACCTCAGTAATCCAATTTTTTCTGCTGATTACTTCATTTGAGGAATTGGAAATTTCCGTTTTTATTTTTAGTACCGCTGTTTGTTTATCATTTTTATTAACAATCTTTAGTTGATCGGCATAAACCATTAAGGAAAATTCATGATAGGTACTATCTCCTTTGCCCATAAATGATGATTGGTCTAAATAGAATTTCAACTCTCCAACACCAACTTCGGGTCTATCCTTATTTTGAGCATAAAACGAATCGCACATAAATAAGTGAAGTAGAATCGATATGTAGAAACCAATTTTCACTATTCTTTCATTCCGCTTAATGTAATTCCCTGTATAAAATATTTTTGCGCTAAGAAAAACACAATTAGTATAGGCAGTGTGGCTGTAACAGATCCTGCCATCAATAAATCCCATTGGGTCAAATACTTATCTCTAAAAGTAGCCAGCCCCAGCTGCACAGTTTTTAACTCTTCAGAATTGATAACTATTAAAGCCCAAATGAAATCATTAAAAACGCCCATAAATGTAAAGATTGCCAAAGTTGCCAATGCCGGCTTAGATAAAGGTATAATTACTTTAACGAGTACATGCCATTTAGATGCACCATCAATAAACGCCGCCTCTTCTAGCTCCCTCGGAATAGTCATGAAGAACTGCCTTAGCAAAAAGGTTCCGAATGCAGACGCCAATCCAGGAATTATTAGTGCATTCAATGAATCTATTAGACCGAACCAGCTTAGAACCATGTAGGTTGGAATCATAGTAACGTTTGCTGGAATCATCATTGTTCCGAGGAATATATAGAATAAAATGTCGCGTCCTTTAAATTGTAGTCTTGCAAAAGCATATGCAGCCATTGAGCATGTAATTAACTGACCGGCTGTTACCGTAACAGCTACAATTATGCTGTTTATGTAAAATCTGCCGAACGGAGCGGCTTCAAATGCGTCAACATAATTTCTCAACTGAAATTGTGTTGGCAGCCATTGCGGTGGATACACAAAAATTTCACTCATATCCTTAACAGATGTCAAAATCATCCAAACGAAAGGCATTACAGTCATAACTGCCAATATGTACATTAGTAAATGCACAAAAATTGTTTTACTGTAGTACCAGATATTTTTCACGTAATTATTTTTATTCATAATTATCAGCTAAATACTTTGTTCTTGATATACTTTACCTGAACCATTGTTAAAATGAATAATATTACAAACAGAGTGTAAGATACAGCTGAAGCAAACCCCATCTCTCCGTTAAATTTGAACGCATACTCATAGATGTAGAAGACTAAAACTTTGGTAGAGCCTAAAGGACCTCCCGAAGTTAATACATATACAATATCAAAAACTTGGAAAGAGCCAATCATAGACATAACCATTATAAAGAATGTAGTAGGGCTTAAAAGCGGTAGCGTGATATGCCAAAATTTTGACCAAGCACCTGCTCCGTCAATTGTTGCAGCTTCGTAGTATGAATCCGGAATTGCATTTAATCCTGCAGAGAAAAGAATCATATTCACTCCAAAAGTCTTCCAAACACCCATTCCTATTAGAGCAAACATTGCAGCAGACGGATTATTAAGCCAATTAACGGAGTCTATGCCAAGTATTCCTAACGAGTAATTCACCAGCCCGAAATTTGGATCGTATAACCAACGCCATATTAAGGCTGCAGCAACGGGAGAAATTACCACTGGAGCAAAAAACAATGTTCTAAGAATTTTTTTACCGGCAAGTTTTCTGTTTAACCCATAGGCTACCAAAAGCGAAATAATCATATTGAGAGGTACAGTTCCGATAGTATAAACAGCAGTGTTTTTTAGAACTAACCAGAATTCTTCGCTATCCAACATTCTGGCATAATTATCCAACCCAATGAAAGAACCACTCCATGTAAACGAATTCCATTTCTGGAAACTTAAGTAGAAAGAGAAGAAGACAGGAAAAAGAATAAAAGTAAAAAAGATTATCAGCGTTGGCGATAGAAATGCGACTGCACTGCCAGTATCTTTTTTAGCAAACCTAACCTCTCTCTGGTCATTTCTTGATTTGCCTGAAAATATTTTGTAAACCTTATTCAACTTTCTACTGCTTATCTATTAAAATGATTTTAATAACTTGTTCGATTTTTCTGCTGATTCTCTTAAAGCTCTGGATGGCTCTTTATTTCCTATTGTAACATGTTCGATTGCTTCTCCAAGGTATCGAGTAATCTGCATTCCGCCATAATCAATTGATCTTTCTGCTATACCGTACTCCATCTGCTCTACAAACACTTTGTAATTTGGATTCTCCTCGAGATACTTCTGGAATTCGGGCAGTTTTGATACAGCCCTTCTAATTGGTAAATATCCAGAACTCATAGACCACTTTGCCTGAGCTTCTGGAGATATAATCCATTTAACAAATTCCCAAGATTCATCCGGGTGTTTGCTTTCTTTGAAAATTGCAAGATACTCGCCCCCTACAATTGTTGCTTTTTGAACTGGCCCAGCCGGTAAAGGAGCAAATGCCCAATTTAAACTTTTCATTAACTCATTATAGCGGGGTAAACTCCATGGACCATCCATTGCCATAGCAAGTTGTTTAGATACAAAAGCCATATCAAAATCGCTTGTAAATCTGTTTAACTTTTGTTCCTTAAATAATTTTTGCCATAGAGCAAGTGCATTAACACCTGCCTGGCTGTCAAATATTACTTTTGATTGGTCAGTTTCAATTATTTCTCCACCTGCCTGCCAAATAAATGGACGAAACTGCCATACCATCCAACCATTTCTGGAGCCTGAAGATGGAAAGACTGGAACAAAGAATCCCACCTGCTCAAAGTTTCCATCTCTATTCTCATCCACTGTAAGCTTTTTCGAGTAATCATACAGTTCATCCCACGTCTGCGGAGGTCGTTCTGGGTCTAAACCAGCGGCTTTGAACATATCTTTATTATAGATGAGTGCTAAGTTGGTAGCTTCCATTGGCATGCTGTAAAGTGTACCTTTCCACGAGGCATATGTAATTAGTGCAGGATAAATATCATCAATGTCTTCTTGGGTTAATCCATTATTGCCCTCAATAAAATGTTTCATCGGATAAATGGCATCAGCCTTAACAAGGTCCTCCAAATAGTCTGCATAAATCCATGAAACATCTGGAGTGGTTCTGCTTTGCAGTGAAGTCATCAATTTCTGAATCCCTGCATCTCCGTTAGGTATAGTCTGTGCTTTAACCTTAATATGCGGATGAATATTTTCAAACTCAGCTATTAATTGATTGAGAGCTGGTATTGAAGAGGACATCATTCCATGCCAAAACACTATCTCTATTTTTCCATCAACATCTTTTTTTCCGCCACCGCAAGAAATAATGCCAATCACCAAAAGTAAAAAAGCTAGTACTTTCGAAATATTTTTATACATAAAATACTCCTGTTTTGCACAAACGATTGTGCGGCTAAAACAAAAAAACTTGTTAGGCTATTACAGCATTATCTAACACTTCCACTTCTTTAGCTGCTACTCTGTCGGGAATCCCATTTCTAACCGATTTTCTAATTATTAGTTTGGGTTCTAACACAATTTTTTTCTTAGTTACAGAATCTTTTGTTTTAATCTCATCTATTAAAAGTTTTACGGCTGCTTCACCCATAAACTCCCTTGGCTGCCTAACCGCAGTTAAAGGTGTAATTAGAAAAGGTGCAAAATCCATGTCATCGAAAGCAACAACCGAAATATCATCTGGGATATTTAATTTCTCTTCGGAAATTGCCTGTAAAGCACCAAGTGTTATGAGATCGCTGAATGTAAAGATTGCTGTTGGCGGTTCATTCATATTAATGAGCATTTTAGTAGAAATATATCCGTTAGCGCTTCTAAAATCGTTACCAACCATGAGATTATCATCAACCTTTATTCTATTATCGGCAAGCGCATCTCTATATCCTCTTACACGCTCGTTATTTGTTGATGTGTTTTGCAGTCCTTGAATAATAGCTATTCTGGTATGAGTGCAATCTATTAGATATTGGGTTGCCTCATAAGCGCCTCTGTAATTATCTACAACTACGCAGTTTGCATTCAACTCGTCTATAACTCTATCTAACAGAACCAGTGGCTTATTATGGCAGAGGAGATCTTTAATATGTTCGTGTTTGGTTCCCACAGGCATAATTATAAATCCATCCACCCCCTTACGCCTGAATAGTTCTATCTGCTCCTGCTCGGTAGAGATATCCTCATTTGTATTAGCTACTATTATGCTGTAGCCATATTGATAAGCAAATTTTTGAATTATATGAGTAATGTATGCGAAGAATGGATTAGAAATATCAGGAACTACTAAACCAATTAAATGAGTTTTTTTCAAACGCAGCCCTCTTGCAAGCTCGTTAGGTCTGTAACGAACTTCTTGAGCAATTTTTTGGATCACCGCCTCAGTCTTTTTGCTTATTCTATACTTCTTAGATTTTTTGTTAAGCACTCTTGAAACAGTCGAGACGGAAAATCCAGCTTTCTTTGCTATTTCCTCTAAAGTTATACTCATTATTCTTTTTTGCGCTAACGTTTGTGCAAATGTAGGTTATTTATATCTCTGTGTCAAATAAATAATTTATGCGAACTAACTATTTTGGAATCAATAACGTAGCGGGCTTATAATATCATAAAGAGAAATCTGAAAATAGAAGTAAACACAACCGCAATATTTTTAATAGACCGCAGATAACACGGATTTGGCTGATTTTCGCTATTTAATACAGTGTTAATCAGTTCAATCTGCGTTATCCGTGTTCTATTTTTTAATTTTTCAGAGGTATCTATATATATGCGTGCATTTTCATTAGATGCAAAAGTTTTCTATAATTCTCTGCACACAGGGTAAACAGCAGGGCGTGTCTCGCATAAACTAAACTCCAAACAAATACTGAAGTTTAATAAAGTATTGTTGTGTTGTGTTCTTTAACCCTACTTCATCGTATTGGGCGTAGCTGCTGGTTGCGCCGGCATAAAAAATTGTAAATGGATTTAGTTTGTAGCTAAAGAGCGGATATAAATTAAAAGATTTATCAAATGTGTTGTACTGAGTAATTGCGCGTACAAACATTTCGGAGCTGAATTGATAAATACCAACAATTCTGTAGATGTTGCCGTCGTAAAACAAATTTCCTTTTGCATCACTTGAAAGATTGGCGCGTGAGTAATCGAACGAAAGATTGAACTGCGAAGTTGGTCTTAATGTAAATCCCGCGTAAAAATTATGCCCGCTGCCCATTTCGGGATTGGAAGATCTATAGATAAATTTTCCTATTTGTCCACTAATATAAAATGAAAGTTCATTAATTGGTCTTGTATTTAGCCCAAACATAAGACGGTTAATTCCGTTAAACTGTTTGCCGCTAAAGTTTTCATCGTTAACCAGCAGATAAGAGACTCTTAAGTTTGTTTGTCCTTTTAAAGTAAAGAAAGCACGAGTCATTAAGAATTGCTCTTTCTTAATGCCCGAGTAATTAAACTGCAAATTGCCTTGAACAGCAATGCTCCAATTATCTATAAAAGAATGTTGCGGATAAAAATTATACTCGTGCTGCATATGCAACTGACGATAATTAACCTGCCCGAATAATCCGTTATAAGTTTGATAAGTTGGAGAAAAGTTATTGAGTACAAAGTCAAATTCGTAATTACGTGTGTTGTAAGAAAGGACCATGTGTAATCCATCGCCGTAGAAACTTTCTCCATCAAAAGCGGCAGTGTGTTCTGTGCTTCCAAGCTTTCTTGTATTGCCGAAAATCTTTGTATTGTTCAATTCCTTAGTTTTACTAAAAAAGCCTTCTCCAGCAAAGTACCAGTTATCCCAAAACTTATAATTCCAATCCAATCCCAATAAATAATTGCCGGCATAGTCAAAATTTCTTCCTAGACCTAAAGCACCAATATAGTTTTCGTTTCCAAAATCGTATCTCAATCTTCCAACTGTAGCTAAAGATTTCAAATTAGTAGAAACAAGATTGCTTCTTTCTTCGCCGGGTATTTCAATAACTGTATTTCTATCGTAAGCCGAAAGCAACAAGTAAGATAGCTTTCCTTCTTTACCAATAACTCTGCCAGCAGCAAGTGGATTATTAATAGAGCGTGAGTAATACATCGGTGTTTGAAGCAAGTGGCTTCCGGATAAAAAGAATGGGCGTTTCTCTTGGTAGTTGAGTGCAAATGTTGTGTTAATTTCTATTTGCTCGGCGTCTGCCTCTATCTGGCTAAAATCTGGATTAACAACAGCATCTAAAGCAAAGCCTTGACTTGGTGCATATTTAACACCACCACCTATTCTTCCTTTCAGCGGATCGAAAATAAATTTAGAAGAAGCATTATTTAGTTCAGTAAGCTGTCCGTTGCTTTGACCAATAACGTAAGGAAGTAATTCAACAGAGCCTCCGCTTTTAATATTTTTCAAGCCGGTTAACAAACCTGCCTGAGTTATAAAAGAAGGAATGTTTCTATCAATTTTAACCCAGGAAGTTTGAAATCTGCTTTCTCTAGGAATAGTTCTTGAAAGGTGCAGCGCCCAAGTATGTTCTTCTTTCTCAGGAAAATTCAAACTCTTAAAAGGAATTTTGAGTTCGGCTGTCCATCCGTGTTCGTTTATGTTAGCGGCAGAATACCACACATAATCCATAGAAGTATCTTCGCCGTTGTTTGTTGCAAGCAGATCGCCTTGGTTTCCGTAAGGGTTTACAGCAAACTCATACGCTTTTTGATAGTCGCCGTAAGTATCAAATATTACAATTACAAAATCATCGTTAAATATTCTATCTCTATCAGAAACATTTGCACGTATTTTCTCCGGCTCAGTATCGCTGCAAACGAAACCAAAGTAAATGAATTCATTATCGTACAAAATTCTAACAGTAGTATTTTGTTTAGCGGGAATATTTTCGCCCGGACGGAATTCATAATTCAGTTCAACCGGTTTGGCTTTCTGCCAGAGTGGATTATCGAGTTTGCCGGTAAGCTCAAAAGGTGCATCAATTCTCTCTGCTTCTGCGGTTGGTTTCTGTATAGGTGTTGTTTGCTGCGCGTTTATAGTAGTAAAAAATAAAAATAAAATTACAAGTAAAACTTTTGAACCATAAGCGAATTGTTTCATCTGAAAGCCTTAAATTTTTGAATTGTTTTTCTTATGTGTGTTAGACGCATTAAAAACAAAAATCGTTACACAAACAAAAATATTTTATAAAAAATTCGTCATAGACCGCTGCAATAGCTCTGTTATGTGTGCAGAACGCAAATACCTCTTGTTAATACCTTTAGTGTTCCAAATAATTATGATTGAGGTAATGCAGTTTAACAATTATCAACCAGGTATGATTATTGGGAGCAGTATATTAATAGTGTTCTAAAAGCAAAACTAAAATTTGCGGACTTATGATTTATTTGCGGACTATGGTTGAATCTTTATTAAACCTGATCTTTAGAACTCCCTTAGTTGAGAATCTTAATTATTTGGCTATGCAAAGCTCCGCCGGTTGCAATTATGCTGCTGCCTTTTTCTGCATTATTGCCCTGATAATCGGTAATAGTTCCACCCGCGCCGCGGATAACCGGAATAACCGCCATCGAATCCCACACACTCATTATTGGGTCTATCATTATGTCCGCATAACCTGTTGCAACAAGATAGTAACCGTAGCAGTCTCCCCATTGTCTATAAATTTTTACTCGGCGCATTAAATCTTCAAACTTTGCTAAGTTCTGATACTTTTCGATATGAAGATGATCTGTAGATAGAAGAGAAGCCGAAGCCAAATCCTCGCATTTGCGCACGTTTACTTTTGTATCATTTAAGAAAGCAGTTTCATTATCGCCAATTAAATATTCTTGAAGCACTGGCTGATTAATTACTCCCAAAATCGGTTTATCATTTTTTGTTAGAGCAATCAAAGTTCCAAAAGTTACAGTTCCATGAATAAAACTTTTAGTTCCATCAATAGGGTCCAGAATCCATTTGTACTCAGCATTTTCATTATGCTCGCCAAACTCTTCGCCAATTATTCCATGTTCTGGAAAATGCTTCATAATTATTTCGCGCATTAGTTCTTCTGCTTTTTTATCTGCTATTGTTACTGGTGTTAAATCAGGTTTGTTATCAATTTGCAAATCTTTGCGCCAATATTGAGTTATAACCCTGCCGCTTTCTTCGGCAAGAATTCTGCAAAAGTTTTTTAGTTCGTTCATATAATTCTCATTTTACTTCAATTATTTACCTGATTTAATAAGTTTTAGCTCCTCAGAATATTCTACGCTGCTGTACCTAAGGCATTGGGAATGACGCCAGCTAACTTCCTGCCTTGTTTTGCTGATTTAACGGGCGCTCGAACAGACACACAAACTGTGTCGGATTTTTATTAACCGCATTGTATTCTTATGCAAAGATATTCAAACAAATCTTCATCAAAAATTTTATTTTCGTATTGTCTATGAATTTACTTAACGCAAATACAGCAAACATTAAGAAAGCCTCAGAAATAATAAAGGGCGGCGGATTAGTTGCATTTCCCACAGAAACTGTATATGGTTTGGGCGCAGATGGTTTGAATCCTATTGCCGTTGCTAAAATTTTTGAAGTAAAGAAGCGCCCTTCTTTTAATCCGCTAATTTTACACATATCGGATAGAAGCTGGTTAAATAAACTTACTCTTGTTAAGAGTGAAAAAGTTGATTTGCTTATGAATAAGTTTTGGCCTGGACCATTAACTCTTGTACTTCCTAAGTCAGAACTTGTACCAGATATTGTAACTTCCGGCAATCCAACAGTTGCAGTTAGAATGCCGAATCATCCGGTTGCTTTACAGCTAATTGAAAAAAGTGAGAGACCAATTGCAGCGCCCAGCGCAAATAAGTTTGGGCATTTAAGTCCTACCGAAGCTTTGCACGTAGCTAAATATCTTGGCGATAAAGTTGAAATGATTTTAGATGGTGGTAAAAGCTCTGTAGGTGTGGAATCAACTATTTTACAGTTTTATGAAGGTAGTTTTTATTTGCTTCGATACGGCGGCTTATCAAAAGAAGAAATTGAAAACGAGATTGGTAAAATTAAAATTGGAAAACTGAACACAAAGAAACCAAACTCTCCCGGGCAGCTTCCGTTTCACTATTCGCCGCACACTCCATTAAAATTTTTTAATGAAAAATTATTAGATGGCAAAAAGAAAATTGGTGCAATATTTTTAAAACAGTACGAAATAGATTTTACTTTTGCAAAGATTAAACTGCTTTCAGAACAAGCTGATTTAAGAGAAGCAGCCGCAAATCTCTTTTCTTTTTTACACGAAATGGAAAAAGAAAACCTTGATCTCATTCTTGTAGAAAAGATAGAGGAAAAAGGTTTAGGGAGAGCAATTATGGATAGATTGAAAAGAGCTGTTAAGCAGCACGAATAATTTAGCCGAAGTGATTATTATTCACTCAAAAATCTGCTCTAAATGATGTCTCAAATGCAAGTAATAATCTTTGATAAAGTATTCTAATGTTGCCGGTTCTTCTTTCTGCACAACTACATAAGCAATATCATAAAAATTGTGTTCAACTGTCCGCTTCAGCAAAATTTCATCTGGAATTTCTGCAATTAAGTGAACTATAAGAAAATTGAATCCTTTCCACAATTCGACCACAGAGAACCAATTAACAAATTGATAATTCTGAACTTTCACCCAATCATCTTGATTGTAGCCTTGAAAAACAAGGTTGTTTTGAAAACGCGCTCTAACAAATCTCTGGTGATTGTTAGAAGCAGAATCGACCAAATGCCCAAGTATTTCTTTCTTAGACCACTTACTTTCAATTTTGGAAGAAGCTTCGCCATCGCTTATAAGGAGAAGCTTGGAATAAGATTCTAACAAATATTCTTTTTGTTCGTGCAAAAATGTTTTTATCGAGTTCACTTTATCCCTTTCATAACTTCTTCAATGGCGCGGTCGAGCTGCAGGACATGTTTTCTAATCTATCCTTAAATGTTGTTTTCACATAAATATCTGGTTTAACGCTTTCAATTTCCAAATCTTTTTCATCAAGAGTATAGCAGCCAAAAGAAGGGATACTGCAGAAAGTGCCATCAACCAAACTTTTGCCCGAAATAAAGATAAGCCGGAGGTAGCTTTCAGTACCAATAATCTTTCCTAATCCAAGCTGCGTAAACTTTCCGAAGTCATCCCGCCATCGCCAAACGTTTGTTTATTAATAAGAGCAATAATTATTATGCCTCGGGCGAAAGAGCCTGCTCGTTTAAAAAGCATTCCTGTCTATGTGTTAAAGCATTGAAGAATAAAACCGAAATAATTAGTAACAAATTTTGCATATGGTACACTCGAGTTAATTTTATGGAACGGAATCTATCTTATTTCTTTCAATTAAGAAATGAGAATTTCTTTGTAATTTTTGCCAATTAAATTATTGGTTATTGTAAGAACAAACCATTTAGCAGCCATAGTTTGAATGAAAAGAAAAAGCAGAAATACACCATTCTGCTTCCGGCAGATGCAGTTTTAAAATTTTTATGATTTATCTCAACCGATTATGACAATCATAATTAAACTGCTTGCCAATAGATTTAACCTTGTGCATACGGCTTGTTTCTACAAAGGAACACAAAGTACTAATACAATTTTCGATAGTTTAGAAGTTGAGTCAGCATAATATAAAAAGAATATCATCCGGAGGATTTATGTTAAAGCAAATGGTTCTAGAAAAGATAGAACAGGCAGTAAAAATACTTAACGAAAAAGATATTGATATGTGGATGACCTATGTGCGCGAAACCGGCAATATGAAAGATCCAATGATTGATATGATTGTTGGCACCGGTGCCACTTGGCAGTCTGCATTTATTATTACCAAAAGCGGAAGCACGCACGCTGTAGTTGGCTCGCTCGAACTTGAGAATATGAAAACAATTGGAACATACAAAAACATTCATCCATATCTAAAATATGTAAAAGAGGATCTTCTAAAAGTGCTCGACCTTTACAAACCTCAAAAGATAGCAATCAATTATTCGCGCAATTCTACACTTGCAGATGGATTGCCGCACGGTTTGTATTTGGAATTAATTGTCCATCTTAAAGACACGCCTTACGCAAACGCACTTGTTTCATCCGAAGAAATTGTAGCTGCTTTAAAGGGAAGAAAATCTGCCAGCGAACTTGCTAATATGAAGGAAGCAATAAACGAAACATTAAAAATTTTTGCCGAAGTAGGAAAGTTCTTAAAAGCTGGAGTAACAGAAAAGCAAGTTGCAGAGTTTGTGCTAGATTTAGTGAAGCAGCGTGGTTTAGAAACTGCGTGGGATGTTGAACACTGCCCTGCAGTTTTTACTGGACCAGATACAGCAGGCGCTCACTCCGGACCAACCGATAGAACCGTTAAGTATGGGCACATTGTTAATATGGATTTTGGTGTTAAAGTAAACGGCTATTGCGCCGATTTACAAAGAACATGGTACATCTGTCATCCTTTTGAAGATAAAGCGCCAATGGAAGTGCAACGCGGGTTCGATGTTATTGTTGAATCTATTTCAAAAGCCGCGGCAGAACTTAAGCCCGGCAAACAAGGCTGGGAAATTGATAAAGTTGCGCGCGAGTTCATTCAAATTAAGGGATATGATGAATATCCACACGGACTTGGACATCAAGTTGGGCGTTTTGCTCACGATGGCGGCTGTTTACTTGGTCCAAAATGGGAGCGTTATAATAATTTGCCTTATCTACATGTTGAAGAGGGAAACATTTTTACACTTGAGCCAAGATTAACGGTTAAAGATTTTGGAATTGCTACCGTTGAAGAAGAAGTTTTAGTAACTAAAGATGGATGTGTGTTTTTATCTAACAGGCAAACCGAACTATATTTAATTAGAGAACACTAAATATTTTAAAAAGAGAACGCGGATGACGCAGATTGAACTGATTAGCACGGATTTAATCTGCGAAAATCTGTCAACTCCGTGTTTTCTGCCTTCTATTAAAAACGTAGCGATTATGAACACTTCTATTTTTCAGATGTCTCTAATTAAAAACTCGTGTTACACAAGCATGGTTTTATCTCTTTCCCAAATATTCCTTATCGGGAATCCTAACAAGGATAGTTTATGATTTCAGCACCACCAGAGAATTGCGGATAGAGCATGAAAGACAGATTGGAATCATAACTTTCTTTTGCCAATCATTTTAACACTGTTTCTGAATAACCCAAGCTAAATTGGATTTTTAATCTTGTTTATAACGTTACTAAAATGATTCAAAATACTTAGTATCGCTTCTTAATCTAAGCATTCAAATCCTCAAATTATTTCCCTAATCTTTATCGAGTGCAGCATTATAATCTCGAACCAATATTATTTGGCAATCATCCAACATATATTTTTATTTGTTCGTAAAAATTCGGCTTAAACACATAATACTATATATGAGGTATAATAAGTTGAAAAAGCTATTTAGTTTACTCCTAATTATTACAATGTTTAGAGCTCTAGCTTATATCCTTTACTATTGGCATACATCTGTTTTTTCTTAAATTGCCCAACGGGCACCCTCTATGGAGCGTTGGTGGATATGATATAAAGTGTTATGGCTGTGACACACATATCCATCCTCTCCATTTAATATTTGAGTTATCCAAATGATTGAAGCAAAAGAAATACTACTCAACTACGTTATATATCACGAGCGGGTTAGGAGAGAAATTTTGTCGGCGTTCAAAAATCGTTTTTGATAAGTGAGGAAATTACACCTTACTTAAATCACGAGCCTGATGTTCACCATTACCGGCTTTCTACAATACAAGAAATGGGCTATGTTAAGAGAACTCCATACAAGTCATTTCAAGAGATAAAAGCAGCTTATAACAGTTATCATGAAAATTGGAAAGCTTTGATTGGGCAGGAGGATTTCTCGAGGTTAGTTAAGTTTACTAATGAAGCCGGTTTAATTAACACTCATACCTCGATTGATTTAATTATTGAATCGAGTTGTTTAATAGAAAATGAGCAGAGATTAATTGCAGCGCAGCTCGAAAATAATTATAGAAACCGGTTAAAGATCGGTTTTTTTAGATTACCGCCAAAGAATAAAAATCTTGTAAAAAAGTGTCTTATTAGCAAAAAAGTAAATATAGGCGCAAACTCTCACCTTGCGGCTTAGCATCGGCATCAACCCGCCGATAGCCAAACGTGAGGCGAGAAGCTGGGGGTTACTATAAAGTTTACTCTTCTGAGGCGACCTATCAATTTTATTGGATTTTTAAAAATCTATAACCAGCCGGTTTAACATGGTAATTCAAAATATTATTTTCTACTTCAATACGTTCGCCTGTAATCAAATCTTCGGCATTAGTAATAAAATAGTTTTCAGGAATAGTAAGATTGGTTTTTAATTTCTCTTCTGATTTGTTTAGTATAACGAGAATTCTTTCATTGAAATCCGAGCGGATAAAAGCATAAATTTTTTCGTTGGCTTGAAGAGTCAAAAAGTCTCCGCCGTTTAATGATGAATGCTTTTTGCGGAGATTGATAATTTGCCTTACCTCATTCAACATTTTTTTTTCATCTGGCGTTAGTTCATCGTTAAAGCGCATCATTCTTCTGTTGTCTGGGTCTGAAGCGCCGCTCATACCAAACTCACTTCCATAGTAAATTACTGGCAAACCTGGAATTGCATTCATGTAAGCGTAGTACAAGACTGCCTTTTTGTAGCTGTTTGGGTTATCAACTTTAGGTGGATTGTTCCATCCCTCTTCAATAGCGCTCCATTGAGTTACATCCAAATCGCCATCTGCAAAAGCCATAAAGCGGTTCTTATCGTGGCTATCCATAACGTTGCCCATCAAATTATTTTCTCCGTAAACGAGAAATGTTTTTTTCATTTCTGCATCTAATGCCTTGAATGACAGTTTCTTATCAATAAAAGTTGGAAGTGCTGTATCGTAAAGATTAAAATTAAACTGCGCGGATAGCTGTCCGTTATTTACATAAGAATTAATCAACTGATAGCTGCCGAAAGTTTCTCCAATTTGATAAACTGAAACGTTGCGTGGAATTTCGATTTCGGTTTTTACTTTGCGTGTAAGCGTTCGCCAAAAATCGTTTGAAATATGTTTTACGGCATCTTGTCTAAATCCATCGGCACCGGTTTGCTTTAACCACCAAACTGCATTATCTGCTTGATATTTAATTGCTTCTTTTGAACTAACATAATTGAACTTAGGCAAATAGGGCTCGAACCAAGTGGTTAATCTATGTTCATCCCAAAGGCGGAGATTTTTTCTTCCATCGGGTAAATTTAGTTCACCAAACCACTCCGGCTTCTGTTTATAAAGAGGATGTGTTTCGTGAACATGATTAGCTACAATATCCAACAGAATTTTTATGCCATGTTTATGCGCCGTTGCAACAAGCTCTTTCAATTTATTCACTGTGCCAAAGCGCTCTTCAACTTCAGTAGAACTTACGGGCCAGTAACCATGATAGCCGCTGTACCATCTGTGTGGAGCGGGCGCTTCTTTATAGGCTTTATCCGGATTATCATAAACCGGGGAAATCCATATTGTATTTATTCCAAGAGAATCGAAGTAGCCTTCGTTTAATTTGTTTATGATTCCCTGAAAATCTCCACCCATGTAATTTGCTTTATCAAAAAGAGAATCTTGAACTATAGGCTTGTTTAAGGATTTATCACCGTCGCTGAATCTATCTATTAATAAAGAATAAATAATGCTGTTGTTCCAGTTTGAGCTGCCGCTTTCTGTATTTCCATCTTTAATAAAAACGGATTGAATATTTGTTGTTCTGCCATTTTTATTAACTGCTGCACGAAGAAGATTATTTCCTTTTAGCTTGTTGCGTGGAATTGAAATTTCAAATGCGCTTCCTTGAATTAAAATTTTTCCAGTATCAACACGCTGGTTATTTAGAAGCGCTACGATGTTCGATAAATTGATATCGCCGCCATCTTTTTCGTTTTCATAAAAGAAGCGGAACCTGGCAGCAGAAGAATTACTTTCTTTTTTGTCTTTGTGAAGAAACAACTTTCCGAGATTGGGTTCTTCAACAGTAAAAATAGAATTGTAATCTCCCATTCCGTTAGGTTTTTTTTCGGGATTGTTCGGGTCAACAATTTCTTCTCCATCGCCAAAAAATTTATATTCATATCTTCCTGGTTCAAGTGCAACTTCAGCTTCATAAATTCCATCATTGTTCTCATCTTTCATAGGCAGGATGCCTCTATCCCAGCCATTAAAACTGCCGAAGAGCGTGAGCTTGTTATATTTTTTGGAAGGCTTATAAGTAAACTTAAACTTTGGCTGTACACCTGATCGGACCGGAATTGAATAGGTTTCTTTACCAATCTTAAAATCAACTAAAGTAAGACCCGAAAAATTTAGATTGGGAGTAAATCGGACTATTTTAGAATTTTTATCATAATCAATAGTTACATTTTGATTTGGGGCGAAAGTAACATTGTACTTTGGCAAATAGAACATATCGCTTATAAGCATCGAGTCCGGTTTGCCGGCAGTAAGGTTAACGGGCTTTATTATGTCTGTTACTTTAGATTGCGCATTAAGCAGTGCGGCGGTTAGAAAAATCCAAACAAAAATAGAAAAGCGGTGCATTTAGTTTCTCCGTAATAATTAGCAGTAGAAAAATAAATAATTCCTTTAGTTATAATGAACTAAAACGGAGAGGTTATTACGGATTTGTCAGAGTAAGGTATTCATCAAGAGAATCAAAAGAGCTGATGTACTTTACATTTATGTATTCTTTGAATATATCATCGGTGCCTTCTGTAAGAGCCTGCCCGCCAACAATAATTTTCTTTTCCGGAAATTCTTTTTGAATTTCGTTTAATAAGCCAACGAGGCGTGTAAAGTTTAGATAGAAGTTGTTAGAAATACCAACAATATCTGCTTGTTTTTCTTTAATAATTTTTAACACTTCGTTTTGAGGAGTATTAGAACCGACAAAAAACACTTTATAACCAAGAGCCTCAAGATAGCCAGCAACCATTCGTGCGCCAAGCTCGTGAAATTCTTTATCTATACAAGTAATTACTATAACCTTATTTATTTCTTTTTCCGATGTGTATTGAAAAACTACAAAATCTACAAGACCTTCGGTAATTTTTGTAGCAATGTGTTCATCTGCAACAGAACATCTATCATTTTCCCACATTTGCCCTACACGGTACATAGAACGCTGAAATAATTTTACAAAAATATCGCGCAGGCTCGCTTTATCAGCAATTAGATTATTTATAATCTGGTAGCACTGCTTTTTATCGCCATCGAGCAAAGAGTTTAAATAGTGTAAGTATGTCGCTTCAGAAATCATAAATCATAAGTTTATTAATTACTGCTAAACGAAATTGAGTTTGAAATAATTCCAATCAAACGGATATTTTTTTCTTTTTGTTTATAAGACGGGCAATCCGGTAAGTTGTGTATGCAAAAAATGGAGCGGCAATTACATCGATTGTGTAATGCACGTGCTGGGCTAAAATAGCTGCGCCAATCAACATTGTACATACTACAAAACTCCATTTGAGAAATTTGTTCTGAGCAGTCAATGCAAGTAAAAACATTGTGGAGGTGTGCCCTGAAAAGAAGAGATCCCGCAGCAGAGTTTTTCCTCCGCCAAAGAATGCAACAAATGGGTCTTCCATTGGGATTATTGCCGGCGGTGCATTTAGCGGGAGAAAATGTATTGTTATTAATCTAAGCGAAGCCAGCAAAGTATATGATTGAAATGCGATTAATATTCTTTGCGGGTATTTTGCTAATGCAGAAAGCCCGACAATTAATGCACCATAAATAAGTATAAAGCTAATCCAAGTAAGGTCTATCGGCTCAAAAGTATCAAGTAAAGGATCATACAAAGTTGAACCTGGGCGAGTTTCGTTGTAAGGCAAATAGTTGGCTAAAAAGAATAGCACAACTGCCAGCAAAATTACCGATACAATAAATTTTGTAATAAATATGCTATCAGCAAATGCGTTCTTCCAAGCATCAATTATTTCTTTGATGTGTTTTATTGTTATCCTGCAAAAGTTTACACCCAAAGATAAAAAACAGCAGCCCAGTTAAAAAATAACTTGGCTATTTTTCGAGCATACCAAGCATTTTTTTAACGCAGCCAACAAAGCGATGAAACGGGTCGGCACCTTTTATAAACATCATTGGGCACCCATTGTGAATAACAATCATCCCGTTCTTTTCACCAAGTTGAGCTGCACCTTTGTTGTAACTACCATTCCCAATTCCGCGGTGAAACCAAACCCTTTTAATTCCATTTTCTATGCACTGATTTATTATTTCTGGAGCTGCGGCTGGATTTGCAGCAATAAATACAGCATCGGCTTTTTCTGGAGTTTCAAAAAGGTTTTTGTAGCACTTACTGCCTTCTACAAACTCTGCATTAGGATTAATTGGAAACAAGGTGTAACCGGCTTCCTTAAATTTTTTGTAGATGGCGTTTCCAACTTCGGTTTGCGGATTTCTTGAAACGCCTGCAATCGCAATTTTCTTTTGTGAAAGAAAATCATCAACTTTTTCTTTATAAGTCATTTTTCATCCTACAATTTTCTGGCTACTACAATTGATTTCTTAATTGTTTCAATATTGCTGCTTCCATCGGCGGCAATTTCTATTAGTAAAACATAGATGCCTATTCTTAGCGCCTTTCCATTATCATCCAAGCCGTTAAAAATTACAGAAGTGTTGGAAGAAGAAGGACGGTTCTCTAACAAAGTTCTAACTAAGCGTCCCTGCCTATCAAATACTTTTATTTGTATTTGAGAAAGTTTATAAGGCAGATTGAAATTAATAATCGCAAAATCTTCAAAGCCATCGTTATCAGGAGAAAATGGATTTGGGCTAATAGTTACTTTAGAACCGCCTGTAAGATTTTGTGTGAATATTGAGTTTTGCTTTCCAGGAGTTGCGCCTTCGCTTGATACACTTGTACTCCAATTCGACTTATCATTTGAATTGAAAGCCGGATTAATTCTTTCTAACGATTTGTTTTTTGTTTCAAGAAAATTTCTGTTGTGCCAAGATGGAGAATAAACTACCGAATCTAAAGTGGTTCCAAACAGGTCTTTAATTATCAGCGAAGTTCCTTCGTTTGAAAGATTTAAAGATGATGAAACGCGGCATTTATTTTTGTTCAGCCAAGCATACTTTTTGTAAACGTTAGAATCTGATGCTAGCACAAAATACTCTTGCGGCGAAACGATAAAAGTAGATGAAGATAATTTCACTTTTTCTTTTGTACCAACCCTTAAATCCATACCGCCAACTTGAATAGAATCATTAGAAGTATTAAACAATTCAACAAACTCAGCTCCATTAGTTTCCGGTTCATACATAATTTCGTTAAATACAAGAGAACCGGCTTTATAATTTTTAGGATTAGCCGAGGCGTTTCTTATTCCGGGCGAAGCGCCAACTGTTGAGATTGAAGAAATCCAATTTGTGCTGTCGCTTGTAGCTTTTGTTAATGAAATTCTTTCCAGCGAAATTCCTTTGCTGCCTCCCCAAGTTGATTTATAGAAAAAGCTGTCTATTACAGCGCCTCTAAAATCATAGAGCATTACCCCATCAGAAGTATTGCCAAGTGAGCCAAATTTTGTTTGGAAGAATTTCTTGGGTGGAATAAATGCGTAAGCTTGTGTATCGGGCGTAGCAATTGCAAATTCTCCCGGCTTCAAAAAATCATCTTTTGTTGTTATCGAAACTCTAGTTGGAAACGGAAGCAAATCGCTTATTGCCCAATTTTTTAAGCTTACGGATTCGTTAGATGCATTTATAAACTCAACCCATTCAGGCTCGTTGGTTAATGGATCGTACATTATTTCTGTAATTAAAACCGAATTTGGTTTAGCACCCGGGATTACTTCTCCAACGTAAGAGTTATTGAGCGTGTCTTCATCATTTGCAAATACAACTTTATACATAAAAGTTTTTATATCGCTCAATTTTACTTTTGCAGTGGAATATACAACCACAGAATCGTTGCTTTTTAGATTAGCTGCACTTGTTTCACCAATGTATTTGAATAAGTTGTTTATCTTTTCATAGTATCTGACTGAATACTTATCGGCATCATTTGTACCGTAATTAATTACTCTTGCACCAATACTAATTTCTTCGTTAAGAGCCGGGTAAAGCGGTTTAGCTGTTATTGCTTTAGCCGCGAGGTCAAACTTTTTAATTGCTATACTGTTAATTCTGCCCGGCGTGCTTAATTCCAAATCTTTAGAAGAGCCCCAATTAGTTCTTTCATTAGAAGAAACAGAAATCTGTTTTCGTTCCAAAGATTTACCGCTCTCTCCGCCCAACTTACTTTCATAGCGCACAGAATCTATTGTTGTATTACGCGAATCTTTAATAACAACTCCATCTGTGTCGTTGTTCAAATTAGCAAAACTTGTTACAATCATCTTTGATGGAATTTCTCTATGAAAATTTTTAATTGAAGAGTCTTTTGCAATCACTAAAAAAGTGCTCTTGGGGAAGAAAGAATCTTTTGCCTTAATTACCTGCTTTAGCGGTGTAGTTAATACATCTGTAATTGACCAGTCTTCCAAATCTACATCTATGTTGGATGCGTTGAAAAGCTCAATCCATTCCGGTTCACCGTTCAAAGGATTGTACATTATTTCATTAATGCTAATTATGCCGGGAATATAGCCGGGAGTTACGGAAGCAGTAATACTATTGTTTGTTTGATCTTCATCTGCCGCTAAATCTGCAACGGCTTCAAAAGTTAATTTTGTCTGAAGGCTTTCAACCAAAAAGGAGAACTCGTAGGCAAGGTTTGCGCCTGATGAAATAAGCATTGTGTTAGAGTCTTCTACTCTTTGCTTGTTTCCATTTTTATCAACTCTGTTAAGTAATAATCTAAATGATGTGCCGGCTTTACCTCGATTTGAGACAGAGGCAGAAATTTTTACACGCTGTCCGGCAAGAGGCGCGGCGGGATTAAAAATCAACTCTGTTAATGCAACATCAATTTTCTTCTGGGAAATAGAATTAATAACTCCAGGAGTTGCCCCAAGCTTATGAAGAGAAGTTTTCCAGTTTGCTGAATCTGTAGAAAGTTTTGCAAACTCTAATCTTTCTAAAGACTTTCCGTTTGTTCCGCCCCAGCTGCTCTTGTATTCGAGCGAATCAATTGTTCTGCCGAGAGAATCGAGAATTACAACTCTATCGCGGCTGTTATTTAGCGTTGGGAATAAAGCTACTACTGCATTAGAAATATTTGTAAAGCGTGTGAACACCGCACTGTCTTTTGCAGCTACGAAATATTCTTCCGGTTTAAGAATTAGGTCTCTATTTACAACTTTAGCTCTGCTTGTAGAGTTTCCTACTTGATAGCCTTTGAGGTTAATCTGCTTCTGGCTGTTGTTATAAATCTCAATCCATTCTGGCTCGCCAACAATTGGCGCATACATAACTTCGTTAATTACTAAATCGTTTCGTTCTTCATTAACGTTTACACAGTTTATTTTAATTACAGCTAGATTATTTTCCAAATATTGATCGGCGCTGTATTCAACTACGGCAATGTAATTGTTTATGCCTGTTGTGTATGAACCATCGTCAACATCGTATTTTGCTTGTGCGCCCACAGCAAGAATAGTTTCATTTTTTAAATACACTAACTCGCTCAGTTCGGTTATGCCATTCTTATTGGCATCTCTAAATAGTTTAACTGCAAAGATTGGTGCGTTGTTTTTACCAATGTTGTTAACAGTAATTGTAAGCTTTACTTTCCTCCCAACAATTCCGTATTTCTGAGCTGATGTAATTGAAGCCGCTTCCAGATCGTAATCTTTAGGCGAAATGGAGTTTATTCTTCCGGGTGTACTCAGCTCAATATCTTTAGAAGAAGCCCAGTTAGTTTTAATATTTGTTCCGTTTTCAATTAAAACTCTTTCTAATGATTTACCACTTTCGCCGCCCCAGCTTTTCTCGTAGAACAAAGAATCAATTGTAACTCCACGTGAATCTTTTAGAACCACGCCATCTGCATCGTTGTTCAGATTTGCAAAGCTGCTAACTATCAGTTTCCCGGGAATTGTTTTATGAAAATCTTTTATCGTGCTGTCTTTTGCAACTACTAAATATGTTCTGCTCGGGAATGTATAATCTTTGTAAATAATTTTAGACTTGGAAGGAGTTGTCAGAACATCGGTAATTGACCATTCTTCCAAATCAACGTTGTAGGAAGAATTATTGTATAACTCTATCCATTCGGGTTCACCGTTTACCGGATTGAACATAACTTCGTTAAGTACAACTGTGCCGGAGTTATACCCAGGTCGAATTAGCGCTGTAACAGAATTGTTAGTTAAATCTTCATCCAAAGAGTAATCTGCGGCAGCTTCAAAAATCTGCTTGGATGTAATTGTCTCTACGGCAAAAGTGAATTCGTAAGTAAGTGATGCATTCTTGAATAATGTTACGGTATTAGATTCTTCTATTTTTTGCCTGGAGCCGTCTGTGTTAATTCTGTTAAGCACAAATCTAAATGCAGCATCATTTTTCCCGATATTTAAAGCTTTTGCGGAAATTTTTACTCTTTGCCCTACAAGCGGAGCTGTTGGAGTGTAAATAATTGTAGATATTGCAACATCAAACTTTTTTTGCGAGTTTGAATTAACAACACCAGGAGTTCCTCCAAACTGATTTACTGAAGTTTTCCAATTGGAAGAATCGGTTGAGCTTCGCACCCAATCAATTCTTTCCAATGATTTTCCGGTTGAGCCGCCCCAAGTATTCTTATACTCTAAAGAATCTATTGTTCTATCAAGCGAGTCTAGAATTACAACTTTATCTTTGCTGTTATTTAGAACTGGGAATGCTGCAACGGAAAATTTGGACAGCTTAGGATATGTAAGGAACATCGAACTATCGCGCGTAACAACAAAATACTCTTCCGGGTTTAATAACACATTTTTAGTAACTACTTTAGCCTTGGATGATGAGTTTGCAATTTGATAACCTCTAAGATTAATTGGTTTATTGCTCTTGTTGTAAAGTTCAATCCATTCCGGTTCATAAGAATTTGGACTGTACATAATTTCATTAACTAGAATATCGCCCGCTATTTCATTTAACTGAACTGCATTTATTTTAAAGCTGCCGCTATTGTTTTCAGTAAACTCGTCGGTCATCAAATCAACCCTTGCCAAAAAATTATTTTGCCCGGCAATAAAACTTCCTACAGTAAAAGTGAAAGCAGAAGTTGCGAGACTTGCAATATTAGAACCGCTGAACTCACCAATTTTTTCATCATCGTCCATAATACTGTTCAAATTCAAATCTCGGAATAACTTTACCGAGTAATTGCTTTCTAAAGACTTTCCAAGATTTTCTACAACAACAATAATTTTTATTGTTTTGCCAATTTCAGCATACTTAGCTGCCGAGCTTATATTTTTAATGCTCAAATCGTTTTTCTTATCGGATATAGAATTAATTTTAGATGGTGTTGCTTTAAACTTGCTAACAGAAGTTTTCCAATTGCCCGGCTCATTAGAGGCAGCATTGAAGGAAATTCTTTCCAAAGATCTTCCACCAGTGTTGCCTCCCCAAGTCGGCGAGTATTTAACAGAATCAACAGTAATATTTGTGCTTCCTTTAAGCACAACATTATCACCTGTATTGCTGAACGAAGGAAGTCCTTTAACAATTAAATTAAAAGTCTGTTGATAATAACTTGTAATTGTTGCATCGCTGCTAACTACTACATACTCGTTTGGCTGCAAAAGAAAATCTGTTGTGGTAATTACTGCTGTTAGCGAGTTATCAGCAATTATCCAGTTTTTAAGATTTACTGTGTGGTCTGTTCTGTTGTAAAGCTCTATCCATTCAGGTTCATCGTTTGAAGGTGCATACATAATTTCGTTAATTACAACATCCGAATAAGCCGCCGGCTTTTCTCCAATAGTAGTTAGCACATAGGTTTTATTATCCGAAGTTTTTTCATCAAGCAGATAATTTACTTTAGCGATAATTAAATTTTTCCCTGCTTGCCCAGCATAAAATTTAGCTTGAACAAAAATCGAATCGTTTGAAGACAAATCTGTAAAACTTTGACTGAAAATTCTTTCACTCATCTGTTCAACGGAATCTGCATTAATATCACGAAAGATTTCTACAGAAAAATTAGGTGCATCGTTTACACCATTGTTTTTAACAATAAACTTAACCTGTACCGAATCTCTTTCAACAGGATTAGCCGGCGTTAAAGAATTAAATCGAATGGTTAAATTGTGCAAGTAAGTAATTGGAGTAACAGAATTAATTTTACCCGGCGTTCCGTGAGCAGTTGCGCTGTTACGCCAGTTGGCAGAACTGTTATCTTTATTGATGATGTATTTTTCGTCAGAAATACCGGCGTTGTTATCGGCAGAGTAAGTATAAGTCTCAAGCACTGCATCCGAAGCATTTAACAGCGAAACATCTCTGCTTGTTGTGTTTGCCATTCCAGATGTACCAAAAGAATTATCTGCAATTTTTATAACTAATGCATCTGCCGGAATTAGATTTTTGTAAACACCCTTGTTGTAGTCGTAATCGTTCTCAATAATTACTGCATACTTCCCGGGTCCCAAATCCATCCCCCCTATAAATGAAACTAAGTTATCGGCAGATGAAGTAAAGTATTTAATCTTAAACCCGGTAAGGTTAACAGTTTGAGTAGCAGAAGTGTTATAGATTTCTATAAACTCTCCATTGCTTTCGGAGGGATTAAACATAACCTCTGTGAAAGTGAGAGAAGCTCCTGTTTGACCCAATACGTTTGTGTGCATAACAAACAGTGCTGCTATAGTCACGAAGAAATATTGTGCTCTTTTCATGTTCGGTATGATTTGTGGGCGATTATTCGTGTTGAAATATAATTAAACCAAACTATCTGTGCATTAACTTTCTTGTTACTATTTCATTAAGAAAGATTACCCCTTTCGGCGCGCCTCTTGAAGATTGTCCCCCAACTGGCTGCTTTTATCTCAGTACTTGATGCTTAGTGCTGATTACTTCAGCAAAGTCATCTTCTTCGTTTGAACAAAATTTCCGGCTTGTAAGCGGTAAAAATAAATTCCGCTGGATAATTCATAATGGAGAATTGAAAATTGAGAATTATATATACCTGCATTCTTGTATTCATCAACTAACGTTGCAGCTTCTCTTCCTAAAACATTGTAAACTTTTAGAGTTACGTGGCTTGCTGCCTGTAGATTGTATCTTATAACTGTGATCGGGTTGAATGGATTAGGATAATTTTGATACAGGTTAAAATTTATTGGCAATCTTTCATCACTCTCGATTGATGTTGGGACAGCTTTGAAAATATATTTTATAGCACTTAAACCGTTATTATCAAGAACGCATCCGAGATTATGTGCGCAGCCGGTTTCTTTATAGTCGAAAAATAATTTATAAGCATTCAGAGTGTCTTTTAACGGACTATTGTAATTTGTTAGAGCGCCGACAGATATTTGTATTTTAATACTATCTCTTAACCGAACACCTTTTTGTGTTAGGTAATGCCAAGGGGAAAATAAGTGGAAGTATTTTTCATCATTATTAAAAATCTCCAACGCAAGATTTGAATGATTATTCTTAAAAGTTGCCCAAGTATGAATTGCTCCATCATACAGAAATGCAGCCCTAAATAAATGTGAATATTTTACTATAAACTTTACCGCTCCAAATCCGCCCATTGAATAACCGGAAATAATTCTATTCACTCTATCGGCTTTAGTTCTGTAAATGGAATCAATATATGGTATTAACTCCTTTACAATATTAGTTTCGGCTGGTTTATGACCGCTCCAACTATCTGCCCACATACTATTTGAGTATCCATCCGGAAAGACAATAATTACCTTTCCAACATAATTGCTATCCAAAGATTCTTCATATTTTGATGGGATGGTTACTGTCTGATTGCCAGTGTAGCTGCCACCAATTCCGTGAAGGTGATATATAACCGGATATCGTTCTGTACTGTTATCATAACCTTCTGGCAAGTAAATACTAAACGGAATTGTTTTATTAGTTATAGTACCTAAAAAACTCCTCTGTAAAACTTTCCCGCGTAAAGTTTGGGCGTGCGATGTAGTAACTAATTGTAAAGCTGTGATGATAATTAAAAAGAGTGCTCTTAAAAGATGTTTATTCATTTCATATCCATGGTTATTTAATTAGTAATGCTTTGATGCGGTTCTGAAATTCTTTAGTCTTCAAACTAAATATATAAACTCCACTTGGTAAATCCTTCGCATCAAAAATTACAGAATGCTCGCCAGCATCCATTTCTCTATCTATAAGAGTTGATACATGTTCACCTAGTGTGTTGAATACTTTAAGTTGGACATAACTTTGTCTCGGAAGTGAATATTTTATGGTGGTTGTTGGGTTGAACGGATTAGGGTAATTTTGCTTTAGTTCATAGCCGGTTGGAATTCTTTCATCTTTATTTTCGATTGATGTAATCTGGTTGTTATATAAATCCAAGACTTGCTGAGAGGTTAGATATTGATCGAAGATCATAACCTCATCAATGTTACCATTAAAGTTCCACCATTTACCAGTTACTCCAAAACTTCCTCTGCCAAGCTTTAATGTAGCTGGATTCAATACTGAATTGAAAAAACCATAACTCGATGAATTTGTAGCGGCATTATAACTGCGCTCGAATTCTACTCCATTTAGATAAGCTGTGTGCATATCCTCTTTGACTGTAACAACATAGTGATACCAAGTATTTGCAACGAGGCTTATATTTTTTGTATCAAAGCACAGTGTTACTCTACTATTCCGTTTTACTGTAAAGTACAATTGCCTTTTGCTTGGATTTGATAATTCTCCGTGACTGATATAAATACTTACAAAATTATTTTTCCCAGCATTAGAATTGCTTAAATCCATTTCTCCAAAATGAAATGCCGGCAGTATTTCCGCATTTGTCGTTCCATTGGTTATACCTTTATACTTAATCCACAAGGATATTGTACCTCTTGTTAAAGAAGATATTATGTTCGGGGGTGAATTTGTCAAGTTTGGTATAACTGCAAAATCATCTAAACCGTCAAACGATACTGAACTGCCCTGAACTCCAGCTTCTAGTACCGGGCTTCCGTAAAAAGTACCGTGTAACATATTTACTGATTGATCTTGCAAAACACCATTCTTTGCGCTATTTAAATTCCAACGTGCGATCGGTGTTTGAGCTGATATGCTGCCGATAAATGAATAAAATATCAATCCAGTACATATCAAAAAAAATTACCTTTTTTCCCATAATTAATACCTATGCTATTTTTTAATACATTTTTTTTTGTTTCCCCAAAATCACCAGCATTTAATTGATAGAAATAAATGCTGCTCGGCAAATTGATTGCATTAAAGACAACAGAATGCTCGCCAGGGTTTAATTCTCCATTTACTAATGTAGTAATTTCATTTCCCAGAACATCAAAAACTTTCAGTGTTACGTATTCTGTTTTTTTTAAAGAAAATCGACACCAATAAACTTAGCCGTCGGGAGCTTTTAGATATTTTTACTCGCGCTTCTGGAAACAATAATTTCTAGACGTCCTAAAAGCCAGATTATACTCTGGCTTTTTTTTTTGCGTAACAGCTAACGAAAACATATTTTAACGTCAACGATAGTTGACACATGGCAATAATAGTAGACATATGATAATTCATAAAGTATTAGATCACCTATTTAGCTCTCAAGGTACTGTAAAAATATTACGGGTGTTAAATAATAGCGTTGTTGGGCTTACGGGAAGGCAAATAGCAAACCTTGCCGGAGTAACTCATCAAGCCGCTCATAATTTACTAGCAAATCTTGAATACCTTAATCTAATCAATCGTGTAATAGGTGGTTCTTCTCACCTATTTACGTTAAACCGGGACAAATTTCTTTCCAAGCAGATTATTGGATTAGTTTTCAACGCTGAAGAAGAATTTCGTGAGAAAATTTATTTTAACATTAAGAAAGCTCTCTCAAAGCAAACAGTAAGTTTAATAATATTTGGAAGTGTTGCTAGAAAAGAAGAATCGGTAGAAAGTGATCTGGATTTATGCATTGTCTGTGATAAAGAGATAAAGGTTTTAGAAAAAAATGTTAGAACGCTACAAGACGATCTTTTCAACGAATTCGGAGTAACACTAGCTCCATTTTATATTTCCCCACAAGAATTTAAGAAACGTAGTAAGACCAATAAGCCACCAGTTAAAGAAATTATTAAGGATGGGATTGTTATTTCCGGTAAACCAATAAGAGAATTGTTATGACAAGAAAAATATCTTTCAAAATGGTTGAATCAAATAAATATAATAACTTCTTAAGAGTCTAAAAAAGTTAATCGAGCATAAGAACTTAGTCTCATATTCCGGAGACATTTATCAAAAGAAAGATGTTGAGAAACTTATAAAGTATTATAAAAAGATAGAGATTTGGGCTAAAACTATTCTCGATGAATAACCCCCTCCCCGAATGCATTTGATTTTTGGGAAAGCAATTATTAATGAATTATTTGTGGCTTGGGTTTTTGCTACAAATCGTACTTTTTAGACATTACCACTGCGACTATAGCTGTTAAAACTGAATGGCAATAAATTGGCATGGGTAAATTGGTTATAATTCTTTTAATGAATAATGGAGTTTCATTCTTCTTCTATCCAACTTGGTTTTGGAAAAAGTATCCAACGGTCTTAATTGCAAATTTAACTCAGTTAGCATACTTTTGGTTAGTAGTAATTCAGGAAATTTAAAATTTGAGTTTAAGCAGGTTCAGAGATATTTCAGATTTAGAGTTAATGCAAGAGATTTCACGGTTCGAAAGCCGAGCTCTTGAAGAATTGTACGATAGGTACTCGCCGCTGCTTTATACAATTATTAAAAAAATTTCTCCAAATCAGAGTACAGCAGAAAAAATTTTGGCAGATGTATTTGTAATTATCTGGCGTAAAATTTCCAAGTTTGATATGAAAGACGGAAATGTTTACACTTGGTTAGTAACAATTGCAAGAAATAAAGCCGTTGACAGCCTTCGCCGCGAACGTGTTGCAGGACAGACAGTTCAGCTTTATGATGATGAGTATGAAGATTACTTTATTCTTCCTACGTTTGAAAAAAATATAGATAGTTTAGATTTTAGAACGGCTTTTGCAATAAAACCAAAAATCGAAAAAGCACTTTCAAAACTTACCGATACTCAGAAGTATGTTTTACACTTGGCTTATTACGAAGGTTATTCTGTTGATGAAATTTCAGATAAGCTTAACGTTCCCATCGAAACAGTTCGCTCTAAAGTGATGAATGCACTACACAGTCTTCGTGATTTTTTAGTGAGAGAGTAATGGCAGAAAAAGCAATTCACGAAATGATTGCGGCTTTTGCCGTTGGATGTATGGACAAACAAAACTTTGTACAGTTCAAAGATTATATGCAAGAAGGAGGCGAGCTTCCAGATGGAGAATTAGGAGAACTTCAGAATATTATTTCGATGATTCCGGTTATTTTAGATTTGGAAAAACCGCATACTGCCATTAAAGATATGGTTGCAAAAAAACTAATTGGAATTAAAGATGAAATTAAGGCTAAGATTATAAATGAACGCAACACTTTGGTTAATACCAACACGCGTTTAACTTTGCCTCCTGTTACAGAAATTAGACTTCCCAAACCGCCTGCTGTTAAACCGCAGCCAAATACGCCAACGTTTCAAACACATTCAACAACAACAAAAACCGCGTTTCATTTTTCTGAAGATGAATTCACAAATACTTTTGCAGATGAAAATATTGCTAAAAGAAAAACAACAATTAACAAACCGGCAGCTAAGGAACCTGCTGCTCACCAAATAGCGGATATAAAATCTGTAGAAGTGGATGAACCCATAATAAACACGAAAATTGTAACCGAAGAAGCGAGGACCGATATTGACAATAAATCTTCATCGAACATTTTGCCGATAATCGGATTAATTATTTCGTTGTTGCTAATTACTGTTTTAGGTTATTATGTTTTTTCATCTTACCAAAAGCTGAACGACCGTTTGGACAGCTTGCAGAGTGAATTAACTGCGGTGAACAGCCAGCTTGCAAATGCTAATAATTTTGTTGGCAATTATTCTTCTTTGGTTGAGTTCTTTAATTACAAAGATATTAATGTGTTTAGTTTAACAAGTGCGGCGGCAAATGTAAAATCTTCTGCAAAAGTTCTTCTTTCTTTTGGTGAAAAAGAGGGATTGATCCAGTTTAGAAGTATGCCGCTTTTACAAGCAGGACAGGTATTTCAGTTGTGGATGGAGAGCAAAGGACAATCTTATTCTCTTGGGACTTATCAGCCTGTTGGTTCTGAGTACTTAAAAATTACTTCCTTCCCATTTTTGCCAAAAGAACAAATTACCGGCTATAAAGTTACTCTTGAACAAAACACAAGCACAGCAACACCTTCTGCTCCTTTGTTATCATCAAGTTTAATTGGAACACCAAGAAGAACCCGCTGATTATTTTTTTCTGCTGATGTAAATGCTTATACCGAAAATGACGAGTATTACCGGAAGAAAAACTTCAAACGTATCCCCAATAACTTTAAGCCACTTGAACAAACCAAGTTCTCTTAGCACAGTCAGTGAAAAAATACTTAGCAAAGTTAAAACCAATCCAGCAAAGAGAAACACTTTTTGCTTAGTGTTCTCTATAAACATAATCACAAATACAGAGCCGGAAACAAACAGAATAGAAACGAGCGCCAAGCCGCGAGTATCTATAATATCGTATGAATTTTTTATTATCAGAGCAATTCCAGCTAAAAATAAGATTGAAGAAAATATAATCATCTTACGCGTGCTGTAACGGAAGGAATAGTTTGCATTGCTCAATCCAAAAGCAGTTAAAACAATTCCTAATAAAATTTCCGGATCGTAAGAAAAAACACCGCTCCAAATCAAAAGTGAGCCAGCGCCAAACATAATCAGCGATATTGCGGTTAGATTTTTATTCATCTGCAAAAATGTGCTTTGGCGGTTCTGGTTGTGTTTTAATTGCTATTATTAAATAAGCTGTGGCAAACAGCCCCAATGTTAACCCGGTAAGTAAAAGAAAAATTATTCTAAGAGAAGAAGAATCAAGCCCAAGATACTTTGCCGTTCCTCCGCAAACACCAAAAACAAACTTATCATTTGTAGTTCTGTAAAAATTTTTTGTCTCATTCGCGCTAAACTTACTATGTGTAAATTTATTCATCAGAAGAAAAACACCGGCGGCAATTGCCAGCAGAGGAAACATAAAACTGTTTGGCAATAAAAACATGCTTGTAGAGTTTATAATACCCAGCTCTTGTATAGTAAAATGAAGTCCGGTAACAATTAGCAAACTACTCAATATAGTTCTGAAGTTTTCTTTTGCTGCAGCATGTATTTCTTTTTCGGTCAGAGCTTCGTTGTACTTGCCTGTAGGAAGCAAGTATGCAATTAACAAGTAAACGGCTACAATCCAATGCCCAAGAAGAAGTAAAATAGCCGCACTAATTCTAACTGTAAAGGCTTCCATACCAAAATACTCGGCAATACCTCCGCATACTCCAGTAATAATTCTATTATCTGCAGAGCGCTGCAGTCTTTTAATTGCAGCTGGTTCGTTTGTTGGCACATTACCGCCAAACAGTTCGTTATGTATGTTTTGGTCTTCCATCAAAACAAATATAATAAAACCTGTTGTATGAATTAGAGATGATTATTCTGGAATAAATAACATAGGCAGACATCTATTATTAATCTGTTTAATCTGCAAGACCACCTGCTTGCAGCAAGTGCTGTAAAACTATCTACCGCAATTTTATATTGATGTATTATTGCCTATATTTTCCAACCAAATTTTAGGAAAACAGATTTTACTTAGAGAATGGAATTCAAATCAGAAAAAATAGGTGATATCGGAATTGTTCATGTTTATCTAACACGCGCAACTCTTTCAAAAGCCGTTAATTTTAAGGATTTTACTTCAGAAATTATTTCTTCCGGTACTAATAAGCTGGTTATTGATCTTGCTATTTGCGAGTATATCGACTCTACATTTCTCGGCGCTATGGTAGCTTTGTTGAAAAAAGTGAATACTCTTAACGGAGATTTAAGATTGGTTTACAATAAAGAAATGCCTTCGTTGGTTTTTGTACTTACAAGAATGGATAAGGTTTTTAAGATATTTCCAAATTTACAAGAGGCGGTAGATAGCTTTAACGCCGGAAAGCCAAAACTTTCCTGGAAATAGTTATTCTTTTACTGTTATTACTTTATATATCCTGTCGTTAGGTCTAACTAAATCACTGCACACAAAAGTTACTTCCCTTCCCTTTTCTCCAATAGAAATTTTAATATCGTCTAACATCAGTTCTTCAAGTTTCAGCTCTACTGTACCGGTAGTGTTGCCAATTATGTAAATAGAGTCCCCAAGGCTGATTGTATCGGCTTCGATTTTAACAGAAACAACATTGCTCTTTTTGTAATAGTTAACAACTTTTCCAACGTAAGATTTTTTTGTAGAAGCTGCGCTTCCGTAAATATTTGCAAAATCTTCTGCTGAAGGAGTACCTAAATAAAATCCGGTAGAAAAACCTCTATTGTAAACTTTCTTAAGTACTTCAACAAAGTGCTTTTTGATTTCCTTGGTTAGCTTTCCTTCGAAGTAAAGATCAATTGCTTTGCGGTAGGTTGAAACAACCGTTGCAATGTATTCGGGCGCTCGTTTTCTTCCTTCTATTTTAAAAGAATCTATTCCCGTCTCAATTAACCTGTCAATAATTTCGATTGTGCAAAGGTCTTTAGGAGACATAACATAATCTTCGCCGAGTACTAAAGAGCCTCTTTGGTCTTTATCAATCACTTCAAATTCGCGCCGGCAAGGCTGAAGGCATTCGCCTCGGTTAGCGCTTTTTCCAAACAGCTCGTGGCTCATAAAACACCTTCCACTAACGGCAACACACATAGCGCCATGTACAAATGTTTCTATTTCAATTTTCGATTTGCTTTTTATATCGCGTATTTTATCTAACGTACATTCTCTTGCAAGAACTGCGCGCGATGCCCCAATCTTTTCGTAAAACTTTACAGCAGCAGAATTTGAAATTGATGCCTGCGTGCTAATGCAAAACGGCACCTCGTGCTCTATACACTTTTGAATTACAGACATATCCCAGCAGATTACTAAATCTATTCCTGAGTGCTTTGCTTTCTTTATTATTTCATCAAGTTCTTCAAGTTCATTTTCGTAAACAATAGTATTGAGGGTTAAATGAGTTTTTATTTTTTCCCCGGAACAATGCTTAACAATCTCTTCTAGTTCAGTTACATCAAAATTTCCGGCAGAAGCGCGCATGTTTAATTGTTTTACACCAAAATATACTGCATCTGCTCCGCTGTTAATTGCTGTGTTCAACATTGCCCAATTGCCGGCAGGTGCTAAAAGTTCTGGTTTCTTTATTTGTAACATTTCATCCTTAATTTTATGGGAGCAATTATAATAAATATTGTTTAATTAGTTTTGTGCCGAACATTCATTCAATCAAATGAACAAAAATTTTGTTTTAGCATTAGTTGGTATAGGTATTGGCGGAATAGGGTTTGGTTTAATTACTCCCGTAACCGTTGTATTACTTGAAAAAAATAACGCACCGAGCTGGATAACAGGAACTTCGGCAATGATTGGCTACCTGAGCGTTGTTTTGTTTTCAGGCTTGGCCGGAAGGCTGATTGATAAATACAACACAAGAACAACATTGCTGTTTGGTTTATCTGTTTGGATGATAGGCGCACTTCTTCATGTGTTTTGGTATGTATATCCTCTTTTGTATGCTGTAAAATTTTTTATGGGAATAGGCGGGACATTTGTTTTTGTTGCCACCGAAGTAACTATCAATAATTATAGTAATGATTCAAACCGAGGTAAAAATATTGGACTTTATGTAGTGCTTCTTTCAATTGGAATTGCTGTGGGCACAATGCTTATTTGGACAATTAAGTTAGGAAGCTGGGTTCCATTTGTTATTGGCGCTTCTATTATGTCGGCTGTTCTTGTTATTCAATATATTTATTTTGAGCCAATTACAACAGAAATTTACAAAGTAACTTCGGATAGACTTTCTATAAAACAAATTCCTTTGATTGGGCTTGTTTCATCATTGGTTTACGGACTTTTTGAATCATCCGTAATAGTAGCGCTTCCAATTTACGGATTGAGAAACGGCTTTAGCAGCAGCGATGTTTCATTTTTTCTTGCATCCTTTGTAATTGGAGGAATTATTCTCGGTTATCTTATCAGCACTTTTTCTGATAAGGTTTCTAAATTCAACTTGCTGATATATATCGCACTTACGCTTGGAGTCTTTTTCACTTTTCCAATTGCAAACACAAACTTTTATTTTTTGGTAACCGTCTTTTTCTTGATAGGAGGAATTGTACCGGCATTTTATACGGTTGGATTAAACTACACCATAGAAAAAGTAGATAAAATTTATGTCGCTCAGGCAAACGGGCATTACTTGATGATGTATGGAATAGGTACGATAGCAGGTCCATTAATAGGCGCCGGATTAATAGAACTCGATAAACAAAGCGGGTACTGGATTTTTTCTGCACTGCTCTGTTTTTGTTTTGCAGTAAGTTTCGAAATTTTAAAAAGAATTCGTTAGCAGTAATATCAACCGAATTTATTATCTTCGTCTCAAAATATCAGCCAATTTTCAGATGAAGCCCAAAAACACAAAGAAAAACGCAACATCCAAATCTAAAATTGCCTCAAAAGGAAACACAAAATCTAAAAAAGAGATTATAGACCTTGGTGATATATTTGAAGCAAATGCGCCTATTTTGATTACGGATTCTGCTCAAACTTATATAAAAGCCAATAAAACTTTAGCCGATATTTTGGGGACAAAACAAAACAAAATCACTTACAATTTTTTCAAGGAAGAAAGTTTTTATTCGGCTAATAACAAAAAGCTGGCTTACAACGAACTGCCTTTTATAATAGCAGCTAAAGAAAAAACATGCATTGCAAATTTTGAAATAAAAATTATCTCTCAACAAGGCACAGAAAAATGGTTTCTTGTTAATTCGTTCTTTTCAAAAAAAGAGAAAGAATTTTTTGTTTACAGTTTTTTCGTTGATGTAACAGCCCAAAAAGAAATTCAAAGCATCCACAATGAGACAATCAGTTCGATAACTACAGTGCTTTATTCTACCAGCCCAGATGGAACAAATTATAATTTTGTTTCTGAGGCTGTGCGAACAGTTTTTGGTTATTCACCAGATGATATTTATAAAAACAAGAAGAAACTGCTTCGCTCAATTGTTCCGGCTTACTTCAAAGATTTCAAAAACTTTATTTATACACTTAAACAAGGCAGAGAAGCAGCCGTTGAATATAAATTACGGGACCGTTTTGGAAAAGAACATTGGGTTAGACATACGGGCTCTCCAATTTTTAAAAACGGTGAAATAAGCAGAATTGTTGGGACCATCCAAGATACTACAGAAGAAAAAATCACACAGCTAAAGCTAACCAACTCCGAAGAACGATTTAGAATGTTAATTGATACTGCAGACGATTTAATTTTTATTCTCAACGGCTTCGGCTACTTTAGCATGGTAAATAAAAGCGGCTCAACTGTTTTGGGCTATACTACCGAAGAAATGATAGGCAGACACTTTCTTGAGTTTGTTGATAAAGACGACGAAAAGAAAATTGCCGAAGCATTTACCAAAATTTTAGAATCGAGCGGTATTACAATTTTTGAGATTAATATTCTGGACCGTTTTGACAAAAGCGTGTTATTCGAAATTCATGCGCGCCCTGTTTTAGCTGACGGCATTGTTAGCGGTATGTTGGGCATTGGCAGAAACATTACCCGCCGAAAAAGTGACGAGATGAAAATTAAAGAGCTTAATGCAAAACTGATTGAGGCAAACAGAATTATTTCGATTGAAAGAGAAAGGGCGAGACACAAGATTACTGTACTCGAAGAATTAAACAAACTGAAAAGTGAATTCATTTCAAACGTATCTCACGAGCTTAGAACTCCGCTCGCTTCTATTGTTGGCTTTGCCGAAACAATTTATTTCGATCTCGACCTATCGAAAGAAACTCTAAAGGAATTTAGCAGCATCATTCTTACAGAAGGAAGAAGACTTGCTAGGTTAATTAACGATTTGCTCGATTTCTCGAAATTAGAATCCGGTGAAGAAGAACTGCAGAAAGATAATATTGATATAACCGATGTTATAGAAAATGTAATTTTGAGTTTCGATAAAAACATTAAAGAAAAGAATCTTATCCTTACCAAAGAGTTTTTAAACCGCGTAATAATAATTAATGCCGATTCCGAACGACTGAAGAAAGTTTTCTCGAACATACTATCCAACGCAATTAAGTTTACAAACTCCGGAGGTAGAATTTCGATTTTTATCCACGATTTCGGAAAAGAAATTGAAGTGGCAATTTCCGATACCGGAATTGGGATACCGGAAAAAGATCTGCCAAACTTGTTTCAGAAATTTGGAAAAGTTACCCGCCCAGGTGCGCTATTAACCGGCGCCGGTTTCGGATTAGTCAGCACAAAACAAATTATAGATCTTCATAAAGGTTTTGTAAAAGTACGTTCAGAAGAAGATAAAGGAACTACATTTATCATTCGATTGCCAAAGTAATAACAGCCGAGAGATATGGAAAAACTAATTTTTATTGTTGATGACGAAGAGTCAATTCTCAAAATGCTTTCGCATTGGGTAAAGAACCAGTGGGGATACAATGTTAAAACATTTACCAACGGAAACGATGTACTCAGTTCTATTTCGGATAACCCGGATTTAGTACTGCTGGATATTATGCTGCCCGATATAAACGGAAACGAAGTGCTGGGAAAAATTAAACAAAGGGTTCCGCTCCTTCCGGTTATAATGCTTTCTGCCCAAGGAAGTGTTGAAGTTGCTTTAGAATCTGTTCGTTTAGGCGCTTTCGATTACTTTCCTAAACCGGTTGATAAGAACAGATTAGAACCGGCAGTAAGAAACGCTGTCAAAAATTATGATCTCGAACGGGAAGTAGAGAAACTAAAAGAGAATCTGCAAAAAGAGTACAGCTTCGAGAATATTATTTCTGCCGATAGGAAAATGCAAGAAGCATTTAGAATGATCTCAAAGGTTCTTGATAACGATATTACTGTTTTGATTACCGGAGAAAGCGGAACCGGAAAAGAACTTGTTGCCCGTGCAATTCATTACAGCGGAAAGCGCAAAGCTGCTCCATTTGTTGTTGTTAACTGCGCTTCAATTCCAAGAGAGCTGCTTGAGAGCGAGTTGTTTGGTCATGAAAAAGGGGCTTTCACTGGCGCACATCAAAGAAAAATTGGAAAGTTTGAACTGGCAAAAGGCGGTTCAATTTTCCTCGATGAAATCGGCGAAATGGAAATGTCGCTCCAAGCGAAAATTCTTAGAGTTATTCAGCTTAAAGAATTTGAAAGAGTTGGCGGAAACGAAGTTTTTAAAACAGATGTTAGAATTATTTCGGCTACTAATAAAGACTTAAAAGCTGCTGTCGATACAAAACAATTCCGCGAGGACTTGTATTACAGGCTAAGTTCTTTCCCAATTCAAATACCCCCATTAAGAGATCGCAAAGCCGATATAGTTGTTCTGATAAATCACTTTGTAAAAACGTTCAACCAAAAACTAGGCAAGAATATTAAAGGCGTTACAAAAACAGCACTCAAATATCTATATGATTATGATTGGCCCGGAAATATCCGCGAACTAGAAAATTTATTGGAAAGATGTATAATCTTAACAGATGCCGAAACGATTGATATTGATATACTTCCTCAGTCTATAACAAATCAGATTAGCTCTGCTAACTTTAACGGAAGCGGAGTTTTGTTTAGCGATGAATCACCGGTAATCCCTTTTGAAAAACTTAAAGAGGAAGCAATTCGACACTCGCTTAAAATTACCGGCGGGAACATTGTTGAAGCCGCTAGAAAGCTTAGAATTGGAAGAGCAACTCTTTATAGATTAATGGAAAAGTATAAAATCGATTCATCCAAAAATTGAGTATGATTATTAACTAACGGATAGCTACATGGGAATAATTGAAGAAATTATTGATGACGTTTTAGTTGAGATTATTAATCTCGACCGTGCCACTATTAGAGAGGCAGAAGACTTGAAAGACAAAATCATACCCAAGATTAATGCTGGATTCACAAAGATTATTGTGGATTTATCCGCCGTAGAATTTCTCGACTCTACGTTCTTGGGTATTATTGTAGGAACTCTCAAAAAAGTAGTTAAGCAAGGGGGAGACCTTAAACTTGTTGGTTTCAAACCTCCAGTAAGAGCAATGTTCGAGCTGACACGGCTATTCCGCGTATTCGAAACATATACGGAATTACAGGACGCAATCAGAAGTTTTCATAAATAAAAATTTGAATTACAATTCGAGATTCTATTCTCGAATACCGGAGATTAAAGTGGCAGTAAGCAAAACAGCAAATAGAATACTTCTTGTTGAAGACGAATTCAACATTGCAAAATTATTTCAGTATAATCTATCTAAAGCTGGTTACGAAGTTACACACGCAGCTAATGGCAGAGAAGGATATGAAACTGCAGAAAAAATATTGCCCGACTTAATTATAAGCGATATTATGATGCCCGATGTTGATGGATTTGAGTTTCGTAAGAAATTACTCTCTAACCCAGAGCTTAAGAAAATTCCTTTTGTGTTCTTAACTGCTAAAGGTGAAGAAGACGATATACTTCTTGGTTATGATTTGGAAATAGAAGATTATATTATAAAAACCTCCAGCCCTAAAGTAGTAATTGCTAAAGTTTCGGCAATTCTAAAAACGCTCGAAAAAGAAAGAACAAAAATTGTTGATGAAGTACAAAAAGCAGCAGATTCTATGGGCGTAAAAGTTGTGCCGGATGAGTTTCCCAAATTTGATGGCTACGAAATTTCCCATTGGCATCTTCCACATAAAAATGTTCCGGGCGGAGATTTTATAGATTATATAAAAGTAGATGATGATAACCTTGTAGTAGTGCTTGGCGATACAATGGGAAAAAGATGGGGCGCTTGGTATTTTGCTGTGGCTTATGCAGGCTACGTTCGCAGCGCCGCTCGTTTTGTTCTAGAATCGGCAAGTGTCTATAAACCAAGCAATATTCTTCACAAAGTCAATGAATCTGTTTTTAAGGATGAAAGAATCTCCGAAGTCTTCATCACACTTTCTGTAATCATAATTAATAAAAAAAATAATATTGTTAAGTACTCCGGCGCCGGCGATCTGCCTCTTTTTGTCAAATCCAGCAGCGGAGTGCATAGTTTAGTATCAAAAGGTTTGCTGCTCGGGTTCAGCCATTCCGGCGAATATGAAGACCACGAACTTCAACTTGAAAGTGGATACGAGCTGTTTTTGGTTACCGATGGAATTACGGAAGCTAGAAATTCTGCCGGCAATATGTACAAAGAGGAAGGCTTTATTGAATTACTTAGCAAGCTGGATTCTTCAACCGACAGCCTTGAGCAAATTAAGGACGAAATGTTCAATTACACTTCCGGCGAGTTTGAAGACGATGTAAGCTTGGTAAGAATTATGATGATATAAATCTTAATCGGATTTTCCCTTCACTTGCAGCAAAAAAAAATTTGTAGATATTAATTACAGTTTTGCCGAAAATTTTTTTGGCAGAAAGTGCGAATACAAAGAATTTTCGCATTTTTGATCTAAAGAATGTGATATAGCTTTTAACCGCCTTTGCCCACCTTACCCAAAATGCCTAAATTTACCCAGCTGATGTTCGATAATACTTATAACAATTGTGAAAATAAATATTTAAAACAAATTTACCGCGTGCTTGCTGCAGGCATTTAGTAAGATTTGCCTTTGAGGCAGGCTTCCATTAAATCATTTGTTCTAAATAGTTTATATAGAAAACTTTTAATTCTACAGAGATTATGAAAACTTTACATTTCTTTTTGTGGCAAGCCTAATGAATTTTTTGGGTCTAACATATTTACTCAGTTTATTAGTTGCCGGCTTCGTAATTATTACTCAAGGTACTAATATTAACGAAGAGAAAACTACCATGCGTAATATTGTTGATAAAAATTGCAGGGTGGAAATATTCATTATCGAGAACTCAAACACCAGCCAATCCGGCGGAAACACATATTGCCCAATTTACCATTCTAGTACTCATTCATTATTTCACTCACTCGATTTTCAAATAGAGCCAGCTGCAGCTCGTTACGAAAATCTGTTCGGAACCAATAGACGGTTATTGACCAGCTTAAAAATATAGTACTACCTGTAAGCCGGGTCTCTTATTATTCCATTTAGCATTATGTTAAACTAATTTTGAGGTTTATTTGCACTACATAAAAACAGTATCAATTATAAGCCTTGTTGTTGTTTCTGCCGGCTTAATAAATTTTGGTAATACCTCCGCTAATGTTAATGCCGGCTTGCCAAAAGTAAATGTTAGCAAAGATGCAGAGCCAAACTTGGCGACTGTGGAACTAAACGATATTGGAGCTATGACTGTATCATGGTATGGTCCTAGATTTCATGGAAAACCTACAGCAAGCGGCGAAATTTATAATCAGCTGGCTTTAACCGCTGCTCATAAATCTTTACCTTTTGGAACTTTACTGCAGGTTACAAATCCCAAAAATGGTAAAACGGCTGTTGTGAGAATTAATGATAGAGGTCCATACATAGAAGGACGCGACCTTGACATATCAAAGGGAACAGCGAAAAAAATAGGCGTTATTCACAAAGGAGTTGTACGCGTCATTGTTCAACAAATTGTAATTAACTCTGAAAATATTCCGGTTAGCACACTTAACTAAATCTTAGCTCCATTTTGGTGGAGCTATTTTTTCGTCCAATGAAATGATTTAAAAATTTTTAACAAAGTACTTCGGTAGAATTAAGAAATATTTTATCTTGAATAATTAAAACAGGTAAATATGACTGTAATCTTTTCTAAAGCATGTGAGTTGGGCCTTCAGGCGGTGCTTTTTCTTTCTACAAAAGGAGAAGAGGTTTTTAACGCTGCCGAAGTTTCGAGGGAGTTAAAGGTACCAAAAGAATTTGTTTCAAAAGTACTGCAAATACTTACAGTTAGCGGCATTGTTGGCTCCAGAAAAGGTAAAAAGGGAGGATTTTATTTGAATAAAAGACCTGCTGAGATTAAACTTATAGATATTGTAGAAGCAATAGATGGATTGGATATTTTCAAAACTTGTGTACTTGGTTTTCCAGGCTGCTCGCACGAAACACCTTGTCCAGTTCATGATAAATGGGGGAAGTTAAGAGAGGAAGCCTACCAAATGTTAAGCGAAGAAACGTTAGAGGATTTGAAGGAAAAAACGAAAAATAAAATTATGCTTTTGTAATTCAAGTCATTTATAACAATCAATTCTTTAGGGGCGCAGAATTTATAATCCCAATATTTTTTTGTTGATCAATTGAGATACAATTAGACGAGAGTATTAACGCCGCAATCTTACCAAATTAAAATTGTATATTTGGGTTGAAATTAATTATTGTACCAACAACCAGAATAAATTTTGCTCAAGAAAATCGCTTCTAAAATAAAAAGTTTGTTTGGCTCTAAGTCCAAAAAAAAATTAAGTGCTCCAGAAATTCAAAAAAGCGAAAAGACTTCAACTCTTAGACATAATAAACCTTTAGCGCACGAAAAATCATCTGCCGTACATAAACCTCGAAGGCCATACAAAAAGGAAACTAAAGAAGAATACCGTCTTCGCCACGAAAAGAAAGCACTGCCACAAAAGAAAATTGAAAAGCCTTTACAGATTGAAGCTGCACAAGAAGTTTGGGATGAATCAGTTTTTAAAGTACCGGAAAAGAGTGGAAAAATAAGATTTCATGATTTGAAACTTCCGAATGAAATTCTTCGTGCTGTTTACGATTTGGGATTTAGTTATTGTACCGATGTTCAGGCAGAAACACTTCCACAATCTTTAGCTGGACAAGATGTTACGGCACAAGCACAAACCGGAACCGGAAAAACAGCCGCATTTTTAATTACAATTTTCAAACACGTTCTTGCCAATAAAATAGATAAGAAGCGAAAGAATGGAACTCCACGCGCTTTAATTTTAGCTCCAACACGCGAGCTTGTTTTACAAATAGAAAAAGATGCGCGCGCTTTGGGTAAGTATGTTCCTTGCAAAATTTTATCTCTGCTTGGAGGAATTGATTACGCTAAGCAGATTAAATCTCTAAAGTATGAAGAAGCCGATGTTTTGATTTGCACTCCCGGCAGATTAATTGATTTTATGCAGAAAAAACTTGTCGACCTGAGCAAAACTGAACTGCTGATAATTGATGAAGCCGATAGAATGCTTGATATGGGATTTATTCCTTCGGTAAAAAAAATTATTGCTTCTACTCCTGCAAAGGCAAAAAGGCAGACAATGTTTTTCAGCGCAACCTTAAGCGGAGATGTAAAGAGGCTTGCCGAATCTTGGACACGCCAGGCGTTTCAGGTGAATGTTAAACCAGATGAGCTTGCCGTTGAAAGTGTAGAGCAAATCATTTACATAACTACAGTTGAAGAGAAGAAAACACTTCTTTACAACTTAATTATGCAGAAAAATCTTGAGCGGGTTCTGGTTTTTGTAAACCGCCGAGACGAAGCCAAACGTGTTAAAGAAACATTTGAGCATTACGGAATTAGCTGTGCGCTGCTTTCGGGCGACGTAGATCAAACTCAGCGCATTAAAAGATTAGAAAGATTTCGTGAAGGAAAGGTTCGTGTATTAGTTGCAACAGATGTAGCTTCGCGAGGAATTCACGTAGAGGGAATCTCTCACGTTATTAATTACAACATTCCGCAAGATGTAGAAGAGTATGTTCATAGAATAGGCAGGACCGGAAGAGCGGGCGCAACCGGAATTTCGATAAGCTTTGCTGATGAAAATGATTCGCACGATTTGTTGAGGCTTGAAGAATATCTCGGCAAAAAGATTGACTGCATCTTTCCAGAAGAAGGACAGCTGTTTCCTATTCCAGAAATTCATCAAAAGAAAAATCTGCCTAAACCTCCAAGAAAAGGATATCAGCAGAGAACTCGTTCCGTACAACCCAAAAATTCTAGAAACCGCGGAAAAGACAGATAGAAAGTCATTTCAAGATTGCCGGTATATGGTTTTACTTTCTAACACAAGCATTTCATAAGTTTCTGGTTGAATACAACCAGGATTTTTTTAATTCGTTTTTTTGTATTATTCGTCCTAAATAATACGGCACGTTAAAGCTCAAATGTTCGAACGAGAAATAAAATTTATATATGACTTCAATCTAAATAAGGTCAATAAACTTGGTCCTTATTTCACTTTTGAACAGCTTCAAAACATAGACCTTCATCCGGCAATTCTAAATTACATTTCCGCAGAGATAGATTACCTTGTTTTTGAAGACAGGCAAAAACTTCTTAAAAATTCTGTATTCGATTATTCCGGCGAAAAAATTGTTTATTATTTTACAGAAATAACTGAAGAACTAAAAAAAACAAAACGCTTTTCGCTCGAATACATTGCTAAATTAATTCTGCACGCAGCTTCGTTTACAGTTAATTATCTTGTAAGACCCAAGTGGACTCTAACACGATTTATCTTCGATGAAGCCAAATATAAATCCACAAATGAGATTAAACAGATTCTGAATTACGTTTACTATTACAAGTTTGTAAAGAAGATTATTGTTACTTACATCAACACAAAGAAAATTCTTTCTATGAATGCAGAGGAGTTTGAAGAGCTTCTTAACCGCACAGATAAACTTGGCATAGAAAACAATCTTAAAGGAATTATCTCAAGCTCGCTCATTTCGATGGCGGAGTTTTTTAATATTGGGCAGATGCAGAAAACGCGCATTCCACTTTCTGCTGTCGAATTATTTTTAGAAGAAAAAGATTTGCCGCATCATCTCCAAAAAATTTCTAACACGCTTGGTGCCGATGAAAACGCACATTTTTATATTGGCGATTATATGAAAGTAATAACAAGCGTAATGGCAATTAGAAAAGAAGAAGAGCCATTACAGCAAGATTTGCTTTTGTTTGAAAAACAAGCAGATACTCCAGCCACAGAGCAGAACATTGATGAAGATAACTACATTGAAGAATACCAAAACACAAGCAATGAAATTACAGCACTTAACGATGCAGCAATAGAACAAAATGAGGTTAATGAATTGCCATCGTCTCTACAAGATTTAGAACGCTCAGAACTAATTGCATCCGGCGAAGAAGAAATAACAATAAAACCAAACTCTAAAATTAGAATAAAAGTAAGCGAAGGTAATAAGATTGAACATGTAACCGAAGAAGATGCTATCGAAACAGCTAAGGCTGCTAAAGATGAAGAAGCACTTGATACATATTCCACTGTAATCAAGGGTTTCGAGAATGAAGAGGATTTAACGCCAAAGACTAATGATGTAGATAGTGAAATAGAAAATGCTTTACAGGAAATTGTTGATGACAAAGTAATGAAAAAAGAAGAACCCAAAGAACAAGAGTTGTTTTTTGGAAAGAACTATAATGAATCTGGCTATAAAAATATAGATGACGATTACTTAGAAATAAAAACTCCAGAAACAGATAATGCCAATTCAGAAGACAGCCAAGAGACCGATGAGCTGATTCAACAGCGGTTTGAAGAGCAAACCAAACTTGAGCTATCCGAACTATTGGAACATAAAAACATCACAAAAATTATTGAGGTTGTTTTCGATTACGATATAGAAGATTTTGCCAGTATGCTCGATGAAGTTTCAAGCTGTAAAAATGTAGAAGATGCTCACTTCATAATTAACGAAACACTTGCAACCAGAAGAATAAACCGAAACACTAAGGAAGCGGATACACTAAGGGATATTATTTCCGAGTATTTTAACCGCAGATAAAATATATGTTCATAGATTACGCAAAAATTACTATTAAATCCGGCAATGGAGGCAACGGCGCCGTTGCATTTAGAAGAGAAAAGTACGTTCCCAAAGGAGGACCAGCCGGCGGAAACGGCGGAAACGGCGGCAATGTAATTTTTCTTGCTGATAGAAACCTAAACACACTTTTAGATTTCCGTTACAGAAAAATTTACGAAGCTCGCCGCGGCGATCATGGCGCCTCATCTTTGTGCGATGGCAGAAGGGGCGAGAACATAATTATAAAAGTTCCGGTTGGTACAATTATTAAAAGCTCCGAAACCGAAGAAGTAATTGCCGATCTCGATGCCGATGGCAAAGAATTTTTGGCTGTGAAAGGTGGAAAAGGTGGAAAAGGTAACGCACATTTTGCTACACCTACTAAACAAACTCCACGCTTTGCAGAACAAGGTAAGCCCGGCGAAGAAAGAACTGTTATTCTTGAACTGAAACTAATTGCAGATATTGGACTGGTAGGATTTCCTAACGCCGGCAAATCTACTCTGATTTCCGTTATCTCCGATGCAAAACCGAAAATTGCAGATTATCCTTTCACTACTCTCGAACCAAATCTCGGCATAGTTCGCTACAAAGATTACAGAAGTTTTACAGTAGCAGATATTCCAGGCATTATTGAAGGCGCACACCAAGGAAAAGGACTTGGCTTAAAATTTCTTCGCCATATCGAACGCACAAAAATTCTTTTGATAATGATTGACGTTACTTCTGAAAATTATCAGAAAGATTTCAGAACTCTAATCAAAGAACTCAATGCTTATTCAGAAGTGTTGAGCAATAAGAAAAGTATTCTTGCTTTTTCAAAAGCAGATTTAATAGATGAAGCAGCTTTAAAGAAAGTTTTGAAAAGAAAAATCCGCCGATACGATGGAAAAGTTTTAGTTTTTTCTGCTGCCACCAAATTTCAAATACCAGAATTAATTGAAGAGCTATGGAATCAATTAAACGACTAAATTTTCAAAGATTCATCTTCATAATTTTTCTTTTATCCGTTTTACTTTTAATTGTAAGCATAGCTGCTTTAGTAGTTGGTCCAACAAGTATAAGCATACCAGATTTATATGCGGCGTTTTTTTCTTCACAAATTAATCCTCTTGTTACTCAAATTATTTTTGAAATACGCCTGCCAAGAATTTTGTTTGCTGTTGCCGTGGGAGGCGGTTTATCAATTTCAGGCGCCGTTTTTCAGGCTATGCTTTTAAATCCTTTGGCAGAACCCTACATTTTAGGAATATCGAGCGGCGGAACTTTTGGCGCGGTGCTTTCTTTTCTGCTAGGTTTAAGTTTTATAGGCACGCAGGCTTTTGCATTTGGCGGTTCAATTTTGGTTATGTTAATTGTTTTTATGCTTGGGAAAAGACATGGCGAGCTTGAACCTAATCAACTTCTGCTTTCAGGTGTAATGATAGGGGCTTTTTTCTCTGCCGGTATTCTGCTGATGATAACTTTGCTAAATGATTCTTTTCGCACCGCCGTTTTTTGGCTCATCGGTAATTTATCTCTTGCTCAAAAGGATTATCTAATTTTTGTTCTGCCTCCAACCTTTTTAGTTGTGATAATTCTAATTATACTTTCCAATAGATTTAACATTTTAAGCATGGGCGGTGAAACTGCGAAACAGCTTGGTCTCAATGTTTCTCGTCTAAATAATTTTACATACATTTTTGTTAGCTTAATGATTGGTACTATCGTTTCCGTTTCCGGAATTATTGGTTTTGTTGGTTTGCTCATTCCTCACATTTGCAGAATGATGTTCGGTACAGATAACCGTATTGTTTTCCCCGCATCATTTTTTATTGGAGCAGCGTACCTTACATTTGCCGATACAATAGCAAGAACCATCGCCGCACCAGTAGAAATTCCGGTTGGTGCAATTACCGCTTTAATTGGTGCGCCCGTTTTCATTTATCTCTTGAGAAGAAAGTTTAATTATACTTAGAGGAGAACTTATGTTAAAATTGTTCAAAAGAAAGAAAGTGCTGATTTTAGTTCTTTCGCTAATAGCTGCCGCGTGTTCGGCTATTCAAACACTTAACATTTTTCCTGTAGAACAAGATGTTGCCCTCGGTTCCGAGTTCGCTCTGCAGCTTCAAAACAGTACTAAGGACTATCCTGTTTATAATAACCCAGCTTTGAAAAATTACATTACTCAAAATATTTTCAGACCTATACTTAATTCTCCAGATGTACTTTATAAAGATATCTTTAAGTACAATTTAGAGATTATAAAGAACGATACAATTTTGAATGCCTTTGCAGTACCTGGCGGACCGGTTTATGTTTACACAGGCTTGCTAAAATATCTTGATTCTGAAGCCGCTTTAGCCGGTGTGCTGGGGCACGAAATTGCGCACGCAGAAAGAAGACACGCTACAAACAGGATGACTAAGCAAATGGGTTTGCAGATGATTACACAGTTGGTTTTGGGTCAAAATCCTTCTCAAACCGCAATTATTGTATCTAATCTTTTTTCCGGTATGGCACTGTTGGCAAACAGCAGAGCAGATGAAGATGAAAGCGATCAACTTTCGATGAAGTATTTACAATCAACAAAATATTACCCTGGCGCTGTAAAATTTTTCTTCGAAAAAATGCGTGATGATGGAAAGGTCTCGGCTACAGGTGGCGGTGTTTCCGCTTTCTTTTCAACTCATCCAGACCCAATAGCAAGAATTGCTTCGGCAGATCAAAGACTAAATACTGCCGGAATTCCGATTAAAGATTACAAAGCAACCGGAGCCGGAATCTTTAAAGATGAGTATAAAAAATACATTTTAAGTCAGCTTTAATAGTTTTGGCTTCAGCCCCAAACTTTTCTTGAACTTTGGAGCACTATAATATATATTTACTCCCCGTTTTTAGAAATTATGGCGAGGTAGCTCAGTTGGTTAGAGCAGTGGAATCATAATCCACGTGTCGGGGGTTCAAGTCCCTCCCTCGCTACAAA